>NZ_QQRU01000003.1 GCF_003428885.1 Streptococcus sp. LQJ-218 | reverse complement strand
TTTATCCCAAATTTATTTGAAAGCTTCTCTATACTATATCCTTGCTTTCTAAGTTTATAGATCTGAACTTTATCCTCATAAGTTAATTTCATAATAAAAACACCCCAAAAATTAGATTTTTTCTGTCTAACTTTTGGGGTGCAGTACAAATAGTTGTTGCTTTTTAGCTAGCTAGAATGTTATCCCTTATTTCTCAACTCGTGATTTGTTGGCGATATCAGCAAGAATCAATTCTACAAATGCATCTACCGGCATGGTTTCTGTTTCTTTTTGTCCATAGCGACGAACGTTGACAGTTCCGTCTTCCATTTCCTTGTCCCCAACGATCAATTGGTAAGGAATCTTTTGTGTTTGTGAAGCACGAATCTTGAACTGCATTTTTTCATTGCGTTCATCCACATCAGCACGAACCCCACGGTCACGGAGTTTCTTAGCTACTTCCCAAGCGTAGTCAACGTGTTTCTCGTTAGATACTGGGATGAGGGTTACTTGATGTGGTGCAAGCCATGTTGGGAAGGCACCCTTGTAGTTCTCAATCAAGATAGCTGTAAAGCGTTCCATAGTTGAGATAACCCCACGGTGGATCATAACTGGGCGATGTTCTTCACCATCAGCTCCGATGTATTTAAGGTCGAAGCGTTCTGGGAGCAAGAAGTCAAGCTGGATGGTAGAAAGAGTTTCTTCTTTTCCAAGGGCAGTCTTAACTTGGATATCCAATTTTGGTCCATAGAAGGCTGCTTCCCCTTCAGCTTCAAAGTAGTCAACGCCCATCTCATCAAGGGCAGCACGAAGCATGGTTTGGGCATTTTCCCACATTTCATCGTTATCAAAGTACTTGTGAGTATCTTGAGGGTCACGAAGAGAGAGGCGGAAACGGTACTCAGTCAAGTTGAAATCTTCATAAACATCGATAATCAACTGAAGGGCACGTTGGAATTCTTCTTGGATTTGTTCTGGAGTCACAAAGAGGTGACCGTCGTTAAGAGACATTTCACGCACACGTTGAAGACCAGTGAGGGCACCAGATTTTTCGTAACGGTGCATCATTCCGATTTCAGCGATACGGATTGGCAATTCACGGTATGAGTGAACATGGTGTTTAAAGACTTGAATGTGGTGAGGACAGTTCATTGGACGAAGAACGAATTCTTCCCCATCTCCCATATCCATAGTAGGAAACATATCTTCACGGTAGTGATCCCAGTGACCAGAAGTCTTGTAAAGTTCTACAGAAGCAAGTGGTGGAGTGTAAACGTGTTGATAGCCTGAAGCCAACTCTTTGTCTACGATGTAGCGTTCCAATTCACGACGAATAGTCGCACCATTTGGCAACCAGAATGGAAGTCCTTGGCCAACTTCTTGAGAAATCATGAAGAGGTCAAGCTCTTTACCAAGTTTACGGTGGTCACGTTCTTTGGCTTCTTCACGCATTTGAAGGTAGTTTTTCAAGTCTTTCTTGTCGAACCAAGCTGTACCGTAAATACGTTGCATCATAGCATTGTCGCTATTTCCACGCCAGTAAGCACCAGCTACGTTAAGAAGGTGGAAGATTTGGATACGACCAGTTGAAGGGACGTGTGGGCCACGGCAGAGATCCACATATTCACCTTGACGGTAGATGGTCAAACCACCCTCGTCTTCTGAGTGTTCTTCGATCAATTCTAACTTGTATGGATCGTTTTTGAAAATTTCACGCGCTTCATCTTTGGTTACTTCTTCGCGAATAGATGGGAAGTTTTCTTTAACGATTTTTTGCATTTCTTCTTCGATACGAGGAAGGTCTTCGTTAGAGATTTGACCAGCTTGGTTGTCTGTATCGTAGTAGAAACCATCTTCGATAGCTGGACCGACACCCAAGTGGATATCTGGGAAGAGACGACGAGCGGCTTGAGCGAACAAGTGTGCCGCTGAGTGACGCAAGATTGGAAGGGCATCTTCGTGATCAGGTGTTACGATTTCGATGCTACCGTCTTCAGTGATAGCACGAGTAGTATCTATGAGTTTGCCGTTAAATTTACCAGCAAGAGCTTTTTTAGCTAGGGAATTGCTGATGGATTGGGCAATTTCAAAAGTTGTAACGCCAGATTCGAATTCACGAGTAGCGCCATCTGGGAAAGTAATTTTAATCATGATGTTCTCCTTATATTAGTTATCAATAATTTCTAAAGCAGAAGTGTTTCCCTATTTTGCAGTTTTAAATAAAGAAAAACAAAAAAGCGACATCCTAAAAAGGACGTCGCAACGTGGTTCCACCTTCATTTATGTTCCTCAAAAAAGAGGGACACCTCTGATTGGCTCTAACGTGGCCACCGTTTTATGTTTGCATAAAAGTCAGTAGAGTAGTATCAGTATAGTCTTCCTATGCGTTCTCAGCAACCACGCACTCTCTGATAGAAAGGTTCTAAGTGACTTGTCTCTATGCATTATTATAGCATGATTGCGAGATTTTTCAAGGTTTTTGTGAAAGTTTTTTATTTTTCAGTTTTTGCACTAGATTCTTAATAGCGACACCGACAGCCATACCCGCGAGGGCAAAGATTTCATAGACTAGGAAGTAGAGAAGGATAAATTCTCCAAAAGTAATGATGGTAAAGCAAAAGAGGATCCCAATTCCAATGAACCACCAAACTGAGAACTTGAAACGATAAGAGTAGAATAGTGATACTATGAAAGTCACCAGTGGAGAGAAGATAATAACGTTGCTGATGGTGAGCTCCTTCAAGATATAGTTTTTAGTAATAGTCCGTAATAACAGCTCATAAAGTGGCCAATAAAAGAAAAATATGACCAGATAGTAGGGGAGATATTTGAAAAATTTACGCATGGTAATCACCTCTCTTTTCAAGATGTTTACTTAGATATCCTTCCTATAACTATTATAGCACATTTGCGGTAAGAACAGTAAATCAGTTGACAAAGATGCTTCTTCTTGGTAGAATAGGAAATGTCGTAAAGACAAATAACTTCTTCTTGGTTACAGGCATGCCAACCTGTCACTCGGATGAAGCCAAATAAAAAGGAGAAACATCATGGCAATCTCAAAAGAGAAAAAAAATGAAATCATTGCACAATATGCACGTCACGAAGGTGATACAGGTTCAGTAGAGGTTCAAGTTGCTGTCCTTACTTGGGAAATCAACCACCTTAACGAACACATCAAACAACACAAAAAAGACCACGCTACTTACCGTGGATTGATGAAGAAAATCGGTCGCCGTCGTAACTTGCTTGCATACTTGCGTAAAAACGACGTTAACCGTTACCGTGAGTTGATCAACTCTCTTGGACTTCGTCGTTAATTCAAGATACAAAGGCCGTCAAAAGTACAAAGCAAAAATAGGAAAATTGACGAAGAAACTTCAGTTTCTAGGAGATTTTATCTTTTTTGCCAAGTGCTTAGGCTGTGTTCAATTAAGCATATCTTGAAAATAAGGCTACTCTAGTTGAGTAGCTTTTTTATTTTTGTCACCTTACCTCGATATACTCAAGTATAATCTTCGGTTACGGTTCCTAGCACTGTAAGGTAAAATAAACCAGATCATCTCCCTTTGGGGAGATTTTTTGTTTCACTAACATTTTTGTACAATCTTCGCCTCGTCGCCTAGTCTATAAACGGTTTATCCAGCAAGAATCATGATGCTAAGGGCATCAAAAATCCGTATGAAAATAGGGAAACGACACCGTGTTCGATGAACACAGGGAGTTTCATCTTTTTCACTAGGATTTTAGCCCGGGATCAAATCAGCTCTCTGACTTCAGAGGGCCTTTTTTTGAGGTTTTATCGGTCACAATGTTGGAGCCTACAAAAACCTCAAATGGTATCAGCTAATTGCACCATAAGGGTGCGCAGCTACTCGGAGAGCCCATACTTTACGAAGTATAGTATAGTATGTTATACTTTACATGGAAGTAGTCACCGAATTCCAGTGAGAAATTACTTTGTAACTACATTTTGAGGAGGAGTAAAATGCTTTCCTATGTTCGACATTACCCACTAGCGATAGCTAAATTAATGTGTCTGTGCTCTCCTAAAATCTGCTGATTTATTGCTGACTAATACAGGAGGTTTTTTTATGGTACAGACAATCATATCTGCTATTGGTGTTTATATTTCCACCAGTATCGATTATTTAATTATTTTAATTATTTTATTTGCACAATTATCACAGAATAAACAGAAATGGCATATTTATGCGGGGCAATATCTAGGCACAGGCTTACTTGTAGGGGCGAGTTTAGTTGCTGCTTATGTCGTTAATTTCGTGCCTGAAGAATGGATGGTTGGATTGCTCGGTTTAATCCCTATCTATTTAGGGATTCGCTTTGCAATTGTTGGAGAAGGTGAGGAAGAAGAGGAAGAAATTATTGAAAGATTAAAACAAAGCAAGTCAAATCAACTGTTTTGGACAGTTACATTGCTGACAATTGCGTCTGGCGGAGATAATTTAGGTATCTATATACCTTATTTTGCTTCGTTAGATTGGTCACAGACCCTCGTGGCGTTGCTTGTGTTTGTAATCGGCATAATTATCTTTTGCGAGATTAGTCGGGTGTTATCCTCTATTCCGTTAATATCCGAGACAATTGAAAAATACGAGCGAATCATTGTGCCCGTAGTATTCATTCTACTTGGACTATACATCATGTATGAAAATGGCACGATAGAGACTTTTCTGATCGTGTAGATTTTTTTGTTTCACTAGGTTTTTAGCCCGAGCTCAAATTAGCTCTCTGACTTCAGAGGGCTTTTTATGTTGTCGTCTTACCTTGATATACTCAAGTATTATCTTTGCTCATGCTTCCTAGCACAATAAAACCAACTATATTCATTTGTTCTCAGCTTGTTACCTAGTTGAAAATATGGTATACTTTTCATGAGAATTTTCTAAATTTTTAATATTCTATCAAAGGAGGTTTACATGCTTTCCAAATTTTCTGGAAGCCGACAAGACCTGCAATTTATGTTACTTTTAGGTATCTTGCTAGGTATTTTAGGGATTTCTCTCTTTCTAGCAGTTTCTATGGGATCCGTTGCGATTAATCTAGGAGATACCTATCGGATTATTTTGAGCAGGTTGGGATTTCCTCTGGAGATAGGAGAGGTTTCCAAGTCTACTCTTGCCATTGTATGGAACATGAGATTCCCTCGAGTATTGTTAGGTCTGATAGTAGGAGCAGGTCTTTCTATGTGTGGTAGTGTGATGCAGTCTACAGTGAACAACCCCATCGCAGAGCCTTACGTCTTAGGAATATCTGCTGGTGCAACTCTAGGGGCAACCTTGAGCATCATTCTTGGTTTAAAAGTGATGATTAGCCTTGGAGCTTTTCTTGGAGCTATTTTGGCAACAATTGCTGTTCTCATCATTGCCTCTATGCAGGGAAGGATGACGACTTCCAGTCTGATTTTATCAGGAACGGTGGTCAATGCTCTCTTTCTGGCTTTTTCAAACTTTATTATCTCAGTCGGTGCTAATGCGGATAGTGTGATGACCATTAAGTTTTGGACTATGGGCTCGCTCGCTGGGACTTCCTGGGTAGACTTGGTCCTGCCAACTATAGTAGTAGGAATGGCCTTTCTATTTTTCTCTACTCAGTATCGTGTTTTCAATGCGATGATGATGGGAGATGAGGCTGCTTTAACTTTGGGGATTCCCTTACGCTTTTATTGGTATCTTTATGTGACCATGGTGGCTGTGCTGACAGCAGTCTTAGTGGCAACCTGTGGGATTATTGGATTTGTCGGTCTGATTACTCCACATTTAGCTCGGGGGTTAGTGGGAACGAATTACAAGAGGCTTTTTCCTGTTGCAACCTTGCTAGGCTCCCTCTTCGTCATTTGGGCAGACGTATTCTCTCGTACCATCATTCAAAATGCTGAGTTGCCTATTGGTATTTTTACAGCCTTAGTAGGTGCCCCCTTCTTTATCTACATTGTTGGAGGTAGGCGAAGGGAGGTGAGGGGCTGATATGGACTTGATTTGTCAGGATGTCCACTTTGGACTAGGAGAGAAAAAAATCCTCAAAGGAGTTTCTCTTAAGGTTGAGGGGCATCAATTTCACACGATACTAGGACCAAATGGAAGTGGGAAAACCAGTCTTCTTAAACTCCTCTATCGTCAGGAAAAGGCGAACAAAGGCTTGATAAGCCTAGATGGAAAGCCGCTGGAATATTGGTCACTCAAAGAAACAGCCAAGCAAATGGCAGTTGTGACCCAGTTTAACCAGCTGCAGTTTGATTGTACAGTTGAGGAAATCGTCTTGCTGGGAAGAACTCCTCACCTCACTTTTTTACAGAAGGAAAGGGAAAGGGATTTTAAGCTCGTTCGAGATGCCCTCGTTAAGGTGGATATGCTGGAGAAGAAAACTCGTCTCTATTCGTCCCTGTCAGGGGGAGAGAAACAGCGAGTCTTACTAGCCCGAGCCTTGGCGCAAGAACCGACTCTCTTGCTCCTGGACGAACCAACCAATCACCTGGATATCAAGTATCAGCTAGACTTGTTGGCCATTGTGAAGGAGCTTAGGGTCAATGTTCTAGCTGTCCTGCATGATATTCAACTTGCTTGTCGCTATTCGGATTATCTCTATCTGATGAAAGAGGGGGAAATCCTTTACCAAGGGACTCCAAAGGAGACCATCACACCTGAGTCATTGCAAACTGTATACGGAGTTCAAAGTCAGGTGACTTGGACCGAGGATCAGCAAGCCATGATTCACTATTTATAAGAAAGAAAAGGAAAACAAAATGAAAAAAACACTCAGTATTTTACTCGTGACAGTAGCTACCCTAACCATGGCAGCTTGTGGCAATACTACTACAGAAAAAGCTACTACACAATCTAGCACAGAAACAAGTCAAAAGGCGAGCACAGAGACGACTTATCCACTAACGGTTAAAACCTATGATGCTAAGGGAAATGAAGTCGAACAAGTCTTTGACAAGGCCCCTGAAAAAGTTATCACCAACAATCTTTCAACCACTGAAATCTTATTGGAGTTAGAGCTGAAGGATAAAATTGCTGGCATGCTCAATCCTGATAATGCTGTGACGGACAAATACAAGGACGCTATTGCAGCTATTCCTCAAATCGGGGATAAAAAAACAGTGTCACAAGAGACAGTCCTTTCTTATGAGCCAGATGCGGTGATGGGGCGAAACATGATGTTTTCTGAAAAATCCTTGGGGACAGTTAGCACTTGGAATGAAAATAAAATCCCAGTCTATACGCAAAAAGCCTCTCTCTCAACGATTCAGCAAGATTTGGGAAATATCGTAGAAGATGTCAAAAATCTTGGAATGATTTTTAATGTGCAGGACAAGGCCAATGAATACGCAGCCCAATTACAAGCCAAAATTGACGCTGTTAAGAAAGCCAATCCAGCAAGCCAAGGTGAAAAGAAAAAGGCTTTGATTATGGTTGCTTATAACGACGAAACCTTCGGTGCTTACAAGTCTGCTTTGCAAGAAAGTTTGCTGAACCAACTTGGTTATACCAACGTGGCCACTGGAACATCAGGCTTGACCTTAGAAAACCTCGTGTCAATGGATCCTGAATTGATTATCTATGTAACTAGTGACCGCAATAAAAAATTGGATGCCAACGCAGTAGAGTTGATGAAAGCAAATGAAGTTTTGGAAAACGTACCTGCCATTAAGAATCAAAAAATCATGACTATCTCTTACGATGAATTGATGGACTATGGTCCAGCAGTGATTGATTCCCTTGAGAAAATTAATGACTTTATCAATAAATAATGAGTTTGATTGGGAAGGAATCCAAGTCAAGGTCAGCCTTCCTTCTAACTACAATCCCAATCAAACCTATCCAGCGATTCTCTTGAATGATGGAAACTCGGACTTCTTATCGTCCCTTTCCGAATCTGTGATTTTAGTGGGCTTGACCTCTAAAAATCGCCTAGACGACTACACTCCCTGGAAGGCAGCTGCTCTGAGAGATGGAGCTCCAGATTTTGGAGGTCAGGCCAACGACTATCATGATCATTTATTTGGAGGTCTTTTAGATAAGTTGCAGTCGCTTTATCGTCTGGACGAAACTCGCCTTGCCTACGGAGGTTATTCACTAGGTGGCTTGGCGGCAGTCTATAGTCTTTTCAGTTTTGACAAGGTTTCCTGTGTCTTTTCGATCTGCGGTTCCTTTTGGTACCCTGATTTTGTGGCTTACTGCAAGGAAGAAAATGTGAAAAATTTGGACTGTTTACTGTATTTACAGAACGGTCAAACAGAAGGAGCCCATCATACCAATCGTTTGGCTCAAGCACCAGCCTATGCTGAGCAGATTTATACCAGTCTTCAGAAACGCTATCCGAACGGTCAGTTTGTCTTTGATCCTTATGGACACCATGAACAATTAGCTGAGCGATTCCTAACTTTTTCCAGCTGGTTGGCCCAAAAATGGAAAATCAAATAAAAGATTTATCCCTTGGCAAAAGCCAAGGGATTGTTGTATGTATTTAACTAAGTTTTTCTCTTTGCTTATCTGGATTCCAGATGAAACTTGCAATAAAGCTAAAGATGATGGTTAGGATAGCGAGGATAATGGCAAGGATGAGGGCAGGAATGCGGACAAACCACCAGAGTGGATTGGGTTTTTTATCATTGTGCCATTGCTTGGTTTCTTCGTCCAAACGTTGGAATTCTGCGTGGATACGGTCTGCAACCATTTCAATCCCTTCATCATTCATTTTCTTGATGTCTGAGATATCGATAGGATTTCCAAAGTTCATATCCACACGTTCACGGCTAACCAAGCCTTTCAAAGTCATAGGACCTGTGTAGGTGACAGGCATGATACGGACCTTGGCCATCTTGGCAATCAGAGCTACGCCACCTTTTACATCGTTTGAGTGACGGCTCCCACTTGGAAACATGATGAGCGAGCGGTCACTTTTTTTGAGAACATTGATGGGATATTTGATGGCAGAAGCGCTAGGATTTTCACGGTCGATAGGAAAGGCACCACACATACGAATCCACCAGCCAAAGATACGGTTGGTAAAGAGTTCTTTTTTAGCCATAAAGATAAATTGTTTTGGCTTGGTCGCAAAGGCCATGTAAACAGGATCCCACCAGGTACGATGAGGTGCGACGAGGATATAGTTTTCATCTTGATTAGGAATTTTATCCGTATTGTGATAGTGGGCATTGCCATTGATGGACCACAAAATCAGCATGACTAGTCCACGCAAATAAGTATAAAACATGAAATCTCCTTCGATTGTATTGCTTTTATTATTATACCTTATCGAAAGACTACAGGCAAACTTTTTCAGTTATTAGTGGATAGTTTTTGGATAGAATTAGAATTCTTTTAGAAAAAATGATATGATAGAATTTATGGATAAAAATAAGATTATGGGATTAACCCAAAGAGAAGTCAAGGAAAGACAGGCTAAGGGCTTGGTCAATGATTTTACTGCTTCGGCTAGTACCAGCACTTGGCAAATCATCAAACGAAATGTCTTTACCCTTTTTAACGCTTTGAACTTTGCCATTGCTTTGGCGCTAGCCTTTGTACAGGCTTGGAGCAATTTGGTCTTCTTTGCTGTTATCTGCTTTAACGCTTTTTCAGGGATTGTGACTGAACTACGAGCCAAACACATGGTGGACAAGCTCAATCTTATGACCAAGGAAAAAGTTAAAACCATTCGTGATGGCCAAGAAGTCGCTCTTAATCCAGAAGAATTGGTGCTGGGTGATGTCATTCGTCTCTCTGCTGGGGAGCAGATTCCTAGTGATGCGCGGGTTTTGGAAGGCTTTGCGGAAGTCAATGAAGCTATGTTGACGGGTGAGAGTGATTTAGTGCAAAAGGAAGTGGATGCCTTGCTTTTGTCAGGAAGTTTCCTAGCTAGTGGGTCAGTTTTAGCTCAAGTTCACCATGTTGGTGCCGACAACTATGCTGCCAAACTCATGCTGGAAGCCAAGACCGTTAAACCCATTAACTCTCGGATCATGAAATCGCTGGACAAGTTAGCAGGTTTTACTGGGAAAATTATCATTCCTTTTGGTCTAGCTCTCTTGCTGGAAGCCTTACTTTTAAAAGGCTTGCCTCTTAAGTCGTCCGTTGTAAATTCGTCGACAGCCCTTCTGGGAATGTTGCCCAAGGGAATTGCCCTTTTGACCATTACTTCGCTCTTGACTGCAGTGATTAAGTTGGGTTTGAAAAAGGTCTTGGTGCAGGAGATGTATTCTGTTGAGACCTTGGCGCGCGTGGATATGCTCTGTTTGGACAAAACGGGCACCATCACCCAAGGAAAGATGCAGGTAGAGGCTATTCTTCCACTGACGGAAATTTACGGTGAAGAGGCTATTGCCAGCATTTTGACCAGCTATATGGCTCATAGTGATGATAAAAATCCAACAGCTCAGGCCATTCGACAGCGTTTTGTGGGAGAAGCTGCTTATCCTATGATTTCCAATCTCCCCTTCTCAAGCGACCGTAAGTGGGGGACTATGGAGTTGGACGGTTTGGGGACAGTTTTCTTAGGGGCGCCTGAGATGTTGCTGGACTCTGAAGTCCCAGAAGCCAGAGAGGCCTTGGAGAGAGGGTCACGTGTTTTGGTCTTGGCTCTCAGTCAGGAAAAACTGGACCTTCACAAACCACAGAAACCTTCTGATATTCAGGCTCTAGCCTTGCTGGAAATCTTAGATCCTATTCGAGAAGGGGCAGCAGAGACCCTGGACTATCTTCGTTCTCAGGAAGTGGGACTCAAAATTATCTCTGGTGACAATCCGGTCACTGTATCCAGTATTGCCCAGAAGGCTGGTTTTGCGGACTATCACAGCTATGTAGATTGCTCGAAAATTACGGATGAGGAATTGATTGCTGTGGCTGAAGAGACAGCTATTTTCGGACGTGTTTCCCCTCATCAAAAGAAACTCATCATCCAAACGCTGAAAAAAGCAGGGCATACAACGGCTATGACAGGGGACGGAGTCAATGATATCTTGGCTCTTCGCGAGGCGGATTGTTCTATCGTAATGGCTGAGGGAGATCCTGCGACCCGTCAGATTGCCAATCTGGTTCTCTTAAACTCTGATTTTAATGATGTTCCTGAGATTCTCTTTGAGGGTCGTCGCGTGGTCAATAACATTGCTCATATTGCACCAATTTTCTTGATAAAGACCATCTACTCATTCTTGCTCGCAGTCATTTGTATTGCTAGTGCTTTATTAGGTCGGTCTGAGTGGATTTTGATTTTCCCTTTCATCCCGATTCAGATTACCATGATCGACCAGTTCGTGGAAGGTTTCCCACCATTCGTTCTAACTTTTGAGCGAAATATCAAACCAGTTGAGCCAAACTTCCTCAGAAAATCCTTGATTCGTGCTCTACCAAGTGCTCTCATGGTTGTGTTCAGCGTTCTTTTCGTGAAACTATTTGGAAGTAGCCAAGGCTGGTCTGAGTTAGAAATGTCAACCCTCCTCTATTATCTCTTGGGGTCAATTGGTTTCTTATCTGTATTTAGAGCCTGTATGCCATTTACCCTCTGGCGTGTTCTCTTGATTGTCTGGTCTGTAGGAGGTTTCCTAGCTACAGCTCTTTTCCCAATAATTCAAAAATTGCTTGAAATTTCAACCTTGACTGGACAAACATTACCTGTTTATGGAGCCATGATGCTGATCTTTACCGTGATTTTCATCCTGACTAGTCGCTATCAAGCTAGAAAATAAAGAAAGGCTGCAATCTGTGGATTGCGGTCTTTTTAGGTGTAAGATTGCTAGCTGAAATGTGGTATAATAAGAGGTAATAGAGTTTTGGAAAGTGAGAGAAGATGATTTCAAAGAGATTAGAATTAGTGGCTTCCTTCGTGCCACAGGATGCCATTTTACTAGATGTGGGGAGTGACCATGCTTATCTGCCGATCGACTTGGTCGAAAGAGGAAAAATCAAAAGTGCCATTGCAGGTGAGGTGGTGGAAGGTCCCTACCAATCTGCAGTTAAAAATGTTGAGGCTCACGGCCTAAAGGAGAAAATCCAAGTCCGTTTAGCCAATGGCTTGGCAGCCTTTGAAGAGGCAGACCAAGTATCTGTCATTACCATTGCAGGTATGGGTGGTCGTTTGATTGCCAGGATTTTAGAAGAAGGCTTGGACAAGCTAGCAAATGTAGAGCGTTTGATTCTCCAGCCCAATAATCGTGAAGACGACTTGCGCATTTGGTTGCAAGACCATGGTTTCCAGATTGTGGCAGAAAGCATTCTAGAAGAAGCTGGTAAGTTTTACGAGATTTTGGTAGTGGAAGCAGGACAAATGAAGTTATCTGCCAGTGATGTTCGCTTTGGACCTTTCTTGTCCAAAGAAGTCAGCCCAGTCTTTGTCCAAAAATGGCAAAAAGAAGCTGTTAAGCTAGAATTTGCTCTCGGACAAATTCCAGACAAAAATCTGGAGGAACGTCAAGTTCTAGTAGATAAGATTCAAGCCATTAAGGAGGTGCTCCATGTTAGCAAGTGAAGTAATTAACGCATACGAGGCCTTTTGCCCTCAGGAATTTTCCATGGAGGGAGACAGTCGTGGCCTACAAATTGGTACTTTAGACAAGGATATCCAAAGCGTCATGGTGGCTCTCGATATTCGTGAAGAGACGGTGGCAGAGGCCATTGAAAAGGGTGTGGACTTGATTATCGTCAAGCACGCGCCGATTTTCCGTCCCATCAAGGACTTGGTAGCCAACCGTCCGCAAAATCAGATTTACATTGATCTGATCAAGCATGATGTTGCAGTTTATGTCAGCCATACCAATATTGATATTGTTGAAAATGGTCTCAATGACTGGTTCTGTCAGATGCTAGGCATTGAGGAGACGACTTATCTGCAGGAAACAGGTTCTGAACGTGGGATTGGACGTATTGGAAATATTCAGCCTCAGACTTTTGGGGAATTGGCCCAACATGTCAAGAAAGTCTTTGGTCTAGATAGTCTTCGAATGGTGCATTATCAAGAGAATGATTGGCAGAAGCCTATTTCAAGAGTGGCGATCTGTGGTGGTAGCGGGCAGTCATTTTATAAAGATGCTTTAGCTAAGGGAGCAGATGTCTATATCACTGGAGATATTTATTACCACACAGCTCAAGATATGTTGTCTGATGGTTTGCTAGCGTTAGATCCAGGCCACTATATCGAAGTTTTATTTGTAGAAAAAATTGCAGAGCTTCTTAATCAATGGAAGGAAGAAAAGGGCTGGGCAATCGATATTGTACCTAGTCAAGCATCGACCAATCCTTTCCACCATATCTAGTTAGAAAGTGAACACAATGAAAAAAGTTGCCATTATTGGAGCAGGGATTGTAGGGGCAACTGCTGCCTACTACCTCTCGAAAGAAAGTGACCTAGAGGTAACCGTCTTTGACCATGGAAAAGGTCAGGCAACCAAGGCCGCAGCAGGAATTATCAGTCCTTGGTTTTCCAAACGTCGTAATAAAGCCTGGTACAAGATGGCGCGCTTGGGGGCTGACTTTTATGTGGATTTGTTGTCTGATTTAGAGAAGTCGGGGCAAGAAATCGACTTTTACCAGCGTTCGGGAGTCTTTCTCCTGAAAAAGGATGAAACTAAGTTGGAAGAACTCTATCAACTAGCCCTCCAGCGCAGGGAAGAATCTCAATTGATAGGGCAATTAGCCATTCTGGACCAAGCATCAGCAAATGAATTATTCCCTGGTTTGCAGGGATTTGATCGCTTGCTCTATGCTTCTGGTGGAGCAAGAGTGGATGGTCAGCTTTTAGTCACTCGTTTGCTAGAAGCCAGTCAGGTCAAGCTGGTGAAAGAAAAAGTGACTCTGACACCTTTAGCATCAGGCTACCAGATTGGCGGAGAGGTGTTTGATCAGGTTATTTTGGCGACTGGAGCTTGGTTGGGACACCTGTTAGAGCCTTTAGATTATGAAGTAGATGTTCGTCCCCAAAAGGGGCAACTCCGAGATTATCAACTTGCCCAAGACATGGAAGCTTATCCTGTTGTTATGCCAGAAGGGGAGTGGGATTTGATTCCTTTTGCAGGTGGGAAATTGTCCCTAGGAGCTACTCATGAAAATGACATGGAATTTGATTTGACGGTAGATGAAACCTTGCTCCAGAAAATGGAGGAGGTAGCCTTGCCCCATTATCCAGTTTTATCTAAAGCGAATTCAAGAACTGAGCGTGTGGGAATCCGTGCCTATACCAGTGATTTCTCCCCTTTCTTTGGGCAAGTACTTGGATTAGCAGGTGTCTATGCTGCTAGTGGATTGGGTTCTTCAGGACTCACAACTGGTCCTATCATTGGCTACCATCTGGCTCAACTAATCCAAGGCAAGGAGTTGACCTTGGACCCTCTAAACTACCCAATTGAAAACTATGTCAAACGAGTAAAAAGCGAATAATACTCAATGAAAATCAAAGAATAAACTAGGAAACTAGCCGCAGGCCGCTCAATGCACTGCTTTGAGGTTTTGGGTAGAACTGACGAAGTCAGTTACATATATCTACGGCAAGGTGACGTTGACGTGGCTTGAAGAGATTTTCGAAGAGTATAAGCATTTTACTGAAATTTTATCCTACCCTCTAGGATGGCAAATGACATTCCCTATCAAAAATGGTAAAATAAGAAAAAATAATCCGAGAATCGAGGAAAGAAGATGCAAGAAAAGATTTTGGTAACGGGTGGAGCAGGTTTTATCGGAACCCACACTGTTATTGAGTTAATCCAAGCAGGTCATCAGGTTGTTGTGGTGGATAACCTTGTCAATAGCAATCGTAAAAGTTTAGAAGTTGTTGAGAGAATTACAGGAGTTGAAGTGCCTTTCTATGAAGCAGATATTCGTGATACAGATACTCTTCGTGACATTTTCAAACAGGAAGAACCAACAGGGGTCATTCACTTTGCTGGTTTGAAGGCTGTCGGTGAATCTACCCGTATCCCTCTTGCCTATTATGACAACAATATCGCTGGAACTCTTAGTCTTTTGAAGGTCATGGAAGAAAACAACTGTAAGAACATCATCTTCAGTTCTTCTGCGACAGTTTACGGAGATCCCCACACAGTACCAATCTTAGAAGATTTCCCACTTTCAGTGACCAATCCATATGGCCGCACTAAGCTTATGCTAGAGGAAATTTTGACAGATATCTACAAGGCAGACTCAGAATGGAATGTGGTCTTACTTCGTTACTTCAACCCAATCGGAGCCCATGAGAGTGGAGATTTGGGAGAAAATCCAAACGGTATTCCAAACAATCTCTTGCCATATGTGACGCAAGTAGCCGTTGGAAAATTAGAGCAAGTGCAAGTGTTTGGAGATGATTACGATACGGAAGACGGAACTGGTGTTCGTGACTATATCCACGTTGTTGATTTGGCTAAAGGTCACGTCGCAGCTCTGAAAAAAATCCAAAAAGGTTCAGGTCTAAACATTTATAACCTTGGAACAGGTAAAGGTTACTCAGTTCTTGAAATTATCCAAAACATGGAAAAAGCAGTGGGACGTCCAATTCCTTACCGCATTGTAGAACGTCGCCCAGGGGATATCGCAGCCTGCTATTCAGATCCTGCAAAAGCTAAAGCAGAACTGGGCTGGGAAGCAGAACTAGGCATCACCCAAATGTGTGAAGACGCATGGCGTTGGCAAAGCAAGCATCCAAATGGATTTGAAGACTAAGATGGTGATGTCAATCATTGTCCCCTGTTTAAACGAAGAGGAAGTACTTCCTCTTTTTTATCAGGCTTTGGAAGTTTTGATTCCTGAGTTGGGAGTAGAAATCGAGTATGTCTTTGTCGATGATGGCTCAAGCGATGGGACTTTGGAACTCTTAAAGTCCTATCGGGAGCAAAATACGGCAGTTCATTATATTTCTTTCTCTCGAAATTTTGGCAAAGAAGCAGCCCTCTATGCAGGCTTGCAATATGCGACAGGAGACCTAGTGGTGGTGATGGATGCAGATCTCCAGGATCCTCCGAGTATGTTGCTTGAGATGAAAGCTTTACTAGACCAAAATGCAGACTTAGACTGTGTTGGAACACGGAGAATCAGTCGTGAGGGAGAACCCTTCTTTCGTAGTTTCTGTGCTGATCTCTTTTACCACCTCATGCAAAAAATTAGTCCTGTTGACCTGCCATCAGGTGTCCGTGATTTTCGCATGATGAGAAGGCCTGTAGTCGATGCCATTTTAAGCTTGACCGAGTCCAATCGTTTTTCGAAGGGACTCTTTGCCTGGGTCGGTTTTAAAACCCACTATCTGGACTATCCAAATGTCGAAAGGCAGGCTGGCAAGACCAGTTGGAGTTTTAGACAACTCTTTTTCTACTCCATTGAAGGAATTGTTAATTTTTCGGATTTTCCTTTGATTATAGCCTTTGTGGCTGGTCTCCTATCCTGTTTTATTTCTCTGCTGATGACCTTTTTTGTTGTGGTTCGAACTCTCATTTTGGGCAATCCGACATCAGGTTGGACCTCTTTGATGGCTGTCATTCTCTTTCTTGGGGGAATTCAACTCTTGACCATTGGGATTCTGGGCAAGTATATTAGTAAGATTTATCTAGAGACCAAAAAAAGACCACTTTATCTTATCAAAGAAAAAAGTGGACTTCCTGATTTTACAGAAAAAAATAAAGAAAAAAGACTATAATTTTGCATGGAAATATGCTAAACTAGAAGAAGTAGAACGTTCTTGTCGATAGTAGAGTTAATCTTTAATCAAGGCACGTGTCGGACAGTTTCTAACAGCTTCTACGACGTCCTGGCTAGGAGAAATTTCTTTTTCTAGTTGATCAGGGTCATCGTAAAAGCGCACGATTCCATTATCGTGGTAATCAAATAATTCAGAATAAGTTTGGCAAAGCCCACAGGCAATGCAACGTTCAGGTATAAGTGTGATTTTCATATTTATATTGTAATAAGAAAAGTAAAAAAAAACAAGGAGTAAGGTATGGCAAAAGAACCGTGGCAAGAAGATATTTATGAGAATCAAGAAGAAACAAGAACAGAACGTCGTAAGAGAGAACAAGGTGGAGGAGTGTTGGCTAATCGTATCTTGACGATTTTAGCAAGTATTTTCTTTGTGATTGTAGTCGTGATGATTATTGTTCTTATCTATCTTTCATCGGGTGAGAGTAATCGCACGGCAGCCTTGAAAGATTTTCACGATTCAGATACAAAAGTAGAGCAAGTTTCTTCTACTTCTAGTAGTAGTTCAGAGCAGGCAGCTTCTAGTTCAGAGGAGAAGGTAGAAGAGTCATCTAGTAGCTCAGAACATCCAACTGATTCAGAAGGAACTACAAAAGTCTTGGCTGGAGAAGGAGAAGCAGCCATTGCCGCTCGTGCAGGTATCTCGATTGCTCAGTTAGAGGCTTTGAATCCTGGCCATATGGCTTCAGGATCTTGGTTTGCTAATCCAGGTGATGTTGTCAAAATCAAATAGGAGTTGATATGAAAACAATTCAAATTGCTATTGACGGTCCTGCTTCAAGTGGTAAGAGTACAGTCGCAAAGATTATTGCCAAGGATTTTGGTTACACCTATCTAGATACAGGTGCTATGTATCGTGCAGCGACCTATATGGCTCTCAAGAACCAATTAGGAGTTGAACAAGTTGAAGAACTCATAGCCTTATTGGACCAGCATCCAATCAGTTTTGGACGCTCAGAAACGGGAGAACAGCTTGTCTTTGTAGGGGATGTGGATATTACTCATCCTATTCGTGAAAATGAAGTGACCAATCATGTTTCTGCTGTTGCAGCAATTCCTGAAGTTCGTGAGAAACTAGTTTCTCTCCAGCAAGAAATCGCCCAGCAAGGCGGGATTGTTATGGATGGTCGCGATATTGGAACCGTTGTATTACCACAAGCAGAATTGAAAATTTTCCTAGTAGCTTCTGTTGATGAACGAGCAGAACGCCGTTACAAGGAAAATATTGCCAAGGGAATTGAAACAGATCTTGAAACGCTAAAAGAAGAAATCGCTGCGCGTGACTACAAGGATAGTCATCGTGAGACTTCACCTCTCAAACAAGCAGAGGACGCTGTCTACCTTGATACAACTGGTTTGAATATTCAAGAAGTAGTTGAAAAAATCAAAGCAGAAGCTGAAAAAAGAATGTAAATGTAGAAAAGCCGATAGATTGATATCGGTTTTTTCTATATTTGTCAAAATACTGATTTTAAGGTATAATAGTTGCTGTTCGAGAAATTTTGATTTTCAAAGAATAGTGAATGATTATTAGGAGAAAACATGAACAACCTACCAAATTGCCCAAAATGTAACTCAGAGTATGTCTATGAAGACGGTGCCCTACTGGTTTGCCCAGAGTGTGCTTATGAGTGGAATCCTGCTGAAGTTGCAGATGTAGAAGAAGGCCTTGTCGCTATCGATGCCAACGGAAATAAATTGGCTGACGGTGATACAGTAACTCTCATCAAGGACTTGAAAGTAAAAGGTGCGCCAAAAGATTTGAAACAAGGGACGCGTGTGAAAAATATCCGTATTGTAGAAGGTGACCACAATATCGACTGTAAAATTGATGGCTTTGGTGCCATGAAGCTCAAATCAGAGTTTGTGAAGAAAATTTAAGTATGTCAAAGAACTACAAACTAGTATTTTATAGCCGTATCTTCTTGTTTTTAGCGGCTTTTACGGGAGTTTATCTTGAAATCGCAAAGCATGGTGGATTTGGGATGCTGCTCTATTATACGGTGCTGTCCAACCTCTTAGTCGCGATTTTTACGCTCTATCTCCTAAAGGCTATGAGCCGTTTAGGTGAAAACTGGCAAAGACCAAGTCTCTTGCGCTTAAAAGGTGGGGTCACCATGAGTATCATGATTACCTGTGTGATTTACCATTTCCTCTTAGCGCCTATTGCGCCTAATTTCTATACTCTAGAAAATTTCCTTTGCCACTATATCGTTCCGCTTTGGTTTTTAGCAGATACCCTCTTTTTTGACAAACAGGGTCAATACAAAATCTGGGATCCAGTTGTGTGGACGATTTTACCCTTGCTGTATATGATTTTTGCTCTTTTTAATGGCTTGATATTGAAGCTTGATGTTCCTAATTCTAAGGATAGTCCCTTCCCTTACTTCTTTTTGAATGTGAACAAGGGGTGGGATGTCGTGCTCAAGTGGTGTCTGATTATCTTTGTTGCCTATATGGTAGCAGGATTAATCTTCTACTTTATTAAGCAAATCAAGAGGAAGTCATTCTAATACACAAGAGATTCATTTTCGAGTTTAAGAAGGAGTCTATACACGAAAGAGGCTTCTTCTTTTCTTGCTTGTTTGATACTTATCAAAAAAGTAGAAGATTAATAGAAATATAGAAAGAGATTTCATGAAACAATTTTTAGAACGGGCCAGTATTTTGGCTCTCTCCCTCATTTTGATTACCTCCTTTTCCATCTCGAGTGCCCTGCCAGCCATGTTTGACTATTATCAAGGTTATCCTAAGGAACAAATTGAGCTCTTGGCAAGCTTGCCATCCTTTGGAATTATGATTATGTTACTGCTAAATGGTTTCTTAGAAAAAATATTTCCTGAGCGCTTACAGATTAGTTTGGGATTGCTGATTTTATCACTCAGTGGAACGGCCCCCTTTTGGTACCAAGCCTATCCTTTTGTCTTTGGAACACGGATTCTTTTTGGTTTGGGTGTTGGGATGATTAATGCCAAGGCCATTTCGATTATCAGTGAACGTTATCAAGGAAAAACGCGAATACAGATGCTAGGGCTACGTGGCTCTGCAGAGGTAGTAGGAGCTTCTCTCATTACCTTGGCAGTCGGCCAGTTGTTGGCCTTTGGTTGGACAGCGACCTTCCTAGCCTATAGTGCTGGATTTTTGGTGCTGATCCTTTATTTGCTCTTTGTTCCTTATGGAAAAGAAAAGAAAGAAGTTAAGAAAAAAGAGAAGGATGCAAGTCGCTTAACTGGGGAAATGAAAGGCTTGATTTTTATCCTAGCTATTGAAGCGGCGGTTGTAGTTTGTACCAATACAGCTATTACCATCCGTATTCCAAGTTTGATGGTGGAAAGAGGACTAGGAGATGCCCAGTTATCTAGTTTTGTTCTTAGTGTCATGCAGTTGATCGGGATTGTGGCTGGTGTGAGTTTTTCTTTCTTGATTTCTATCTTTAAAGAGAAATTGCTTCTCTGGTCTGGTATTACCTTTGGTTTGGGACAAATTGTGATTGCCCTGTCTCCATCCTTGTGGGTGGTAATGGCAGGAAGTATTCTGGCTGGATTTGCCTACAGTGTAGCCTTGACGACAGTCTTTCAACTTGTCTCTGAGCAAATTCCAGCTAAACTCCTCAATCAAGCAACTTCCTTTGCTGTATTAGGTTGTAGTTTTGGAGCCTTTATGACCCCATTTGTTCTAGGTGCAATTGGCTTACTAACACAAAATGGGACGTTGGTCTTTGCTATCTTAGGATCTTGGTTAATTCTAACCTCTATCTTTGTCATGTACCTACTTCAAAAGAGAACTTAGGATTGATTCCTAAGTTTTTCTTTTTGTAAATTCTGTACCCAGACAATATTTGTTTTAGAACCTTGTTTACAGATTATTTTCTTGATAAAATAGAAGTTATGACGAGATATAAAGCAACTATTTCATATGATGGTTACGCCTTTGCTGGTTTTCAGCGCCAGCCTCATGCGCGTAGTATTCAGGAAGAAATTGAAAAAACCTTGACTAGGTTAAATAAAGGGCAAGCCATTACTGTTCATGGTGCTGGTAGGACGGATAGTGGGGTCCATGCCCTTGGACAGGTCATTCATTTTGACTTACCTTATCAGATGGATGAGGAGAAGCTCCGTTTTGCTCTGGACACTCAGTCCCCTGAAGATATTGATGTGATTTCAATTGAGCTTGTGGCGGGTGATTTTCATTGCCGTTATGCCAAGCACAGTAAGACCTATGAATTTATCGTAGATAGGGGCCGTCCTAAAAATCCGATGCGTCGTCACTATGCTACTCACTTTCCCTATCCGCTCAATGTGGAACGCATGCAGATTGCAATCAAAAAGCTTGAGGGAACCCATGATTTTACCGGCTTTACAGCCTCTGGGTCTAGTGTGGAGGACAAGGTTCGTACTATTACAGAAGCTAGTCTTAGGGTTGATGAGACAGGCCAGTTTTTGACCTTTACCTTTTCAGGAAATGGTTTCTTGTATAAGCAGATTCGCAATATGGTGGGGACCCTGCTCAAAATCGGCAATAACCGCATGCCAGTAGAGCAGATTGACCTCATCTTGGAGAAAAAGGACAGGCAGCTTGCAGGTCCAACGGCAGCACCAAATGGTTTGTATTTAAAGGAGATTTGTTATGAAGAATAATCGTATTTTAGCACTTTCTGGAAATGATATTTTTAGTGGTGGTGGTTTGTCCGCTGATTTGGCGACTTATACCTTGAACGGCTTGCATGGCTTTGTAGCAGTGACTTGCTTGACAGCCTTGACAGAAAAGGGATTTGAGGTCTTTCCGACTGACGATACCATTTTTCAACATGAATTAGATAGCTTGCATGATGTAGAGTTTGGGGGAATTAAGATTGGTCTTTTACCAACTGTCAGCGTAGCTGAGAAGGCCTTGGATTTTATCAAGCAACGCCCAGGAGTGCCTGTAGTTCTGGATCCTGTCTTGGTCTGCAAGGAAACGCACGACGTAGCTGTAAGTGAGCTATGTCAAGAGTTGATTCGCTTTTTCCCTCATGTCAGTGTCATTACGCCTAATCTCCCTGAAGCAGAATTATTAGCTGGTCAGGAAATTAAAACCTTGGAAGACATGAAAACGGCAGCGCAGAAATTGCATGAATTAGGAGCGCCAGCAGTCATTATCAAGGGAGGCAATCGCCTTAGTCAGGATAAGGCTGTAGATGTATTTTATGATGGACAAACCTTTACAGTCCTAGAAAATCCCGTTATTCAAGGACAAAATGCTGGTGCAGGTTGTACCTTTGCCTCTAGCATTGCCAGTCACCTGGTCAAAGGTGATGAACTTTTGCCAGCAGTAGAAAGTTCTAAGGCTTTCGTTTATCGTGCCATTGCACAAGCAGATCAGTATGGAGTAAGACAATATGAAGCAAACAAAAACAACTAAAATCGCCCTTGTATCCTTATTAACCGCCCTCTCTGTGGTTCTAGGTTATTTCTTAAAAATTCCAACACCGACAGGAATTCTAACTCTTTTAGATGCGGGTGTCTTCTTTACAGCCTTCTACTTTGGTAGTCGTGAAGGGGCTGTAGTCGGAGGACTAGCAGGTTTCTTGATTGACCTCTTATCAGGCTATCCTCAGTGGATGTTCTTTAGCTTGGTCAACCATGGCTTGCAGGGATTTTTCGCAGGATTTAAAGGAAAAACTCAGTGGTTAGGCCTTGTCTTAGCAACAATTGCCATGGTAGGGGGTTACGCCTTGGGTTCTACATTGATGAATGGCTGGGCGGCAGCCCTTCCTGAAATCTTACCAAATTTCATGCAAAATATGGTAGGGATGATTGTAGGATTTATTCTTAGTCAAAGTATCAAGAAGATTAAGTAAAGAGGCTGAGTCAAAAGTCTTTCAAATAAGAAAAACGCATAGTATCAGGTGTTGAAAGCTTGATACTATGCGTTTTATTGTGGGAAGATTTTATACTCTTCGAAAATCTCTTCAAACTGCGTCAACGTCGCCTTGCCGTAGATATATGTAACTGACTTCGTCAGTTCTATCCACAACCTCAAAGCAGTGCTTTGAGCTGACTTCATCAGTCTTATCTACAACCTTAAATTGGTGCCTTGAGCAACCTGCTGCTAGTTTCCTAGTTTGCACTTTGATTTTCATTAAGTATTAGATAAATATTAATTAAGTATTAGATAAATATTAATCAAAATAAAGCAAGTCTTTGCTGGTGCTTGTAAAGAGGTCAAAGCCATCCTTAGTTACAACGCCACAGTCTTCGATGCGGACACCGACTTTACCCGGGATATAGATACCTGGTTCAACAGAGAAGCACATGCCTTCTTCGATGACCATGTCGTTTCCTTCCATGATAGATGGGAATTCGTGGACATCCATACCGATACCGTGACCGAGACGGTGGTTGAAGTACTCGCCGTAACCAGCTTTTTCGATGACCTCACGGGCAGCACGGTCCACTTCATGGGCGGTCACTCCTGGCTTGATAAAGTCAAGAGCAGCTTGTTGGGCTTCAAGAGTCAAGTTGTAAATGTCTTTCTTGAATTGGTCTGGCTTACCGACAGCGACTGTACGAGTCATATCTGATGCGTAACCATTAACCATGACACCGAGGTCAAAGAGGAGAAGGGCATCCTTTTCAACTTTGTTTGCTGCTGGAATGCCATGCGGGTTTGCGGCATTATCACCAGTCAAGACCATGGTATCAAAGCTCATTTCATAACCTTCACGTTTCATGGCAAAGTCAATTTGAGCGATGATATCTGTCTCAGTCTTATCAAGAGAAATATTATCAAAACCAACCTTAACAGCCTTGTCCGCATAGAGACCTGCAACCATCATTTTTTGCACTTCGTCAGCTGATTTGATGAGGCGCATACGTTGGATACGAGGAGTGAGGTTTTCAAACTCAGCGGTTTCAAAGACGGTTTTTAAACCATGATATTTGGTCAAGATGAGATTGTCAAACTCAACAGCGACACGTTTGAAGTCAAGTTGTGGAAGAGCATCTTTCATTTTTTGCCATGGATTTTCAGAATCTACATAGCCCACAACTGGGAAGGAAACAGTGCTACTTGCACGCTCCACTTCAAGGGCTGGGACAAAGAGGAGGGGTTCCTGATCCGCTAGAACAAAAAGGAACATTTGACGTTCATGGGGATCACTGTAAAAACCAGTGAGGTAATTGATTGTGACGGGGTCAGATACGACAGCGACGTCTAGCTTTTCTGATTCAAGATATGTTACGATTTGTTGTAATTTAGACATATGCTACCTTCTTTCTACCCTTCTATTTTGGCAAAAAATGAGAGAAAATGCAAGGGAGAAGGGTAAAAGAACAGACAAAAAAACTCCGACAAGATAACGGAGTTCTTTGATATAGTTTCACTTTGTTTAAGAAAAGTCAGCCTTACTTTTGACATCACTGTATTCTTCAGCGATTTCTTGGCTGAGAATGTCCTCATAGGCAGGGAGTTGGATGTCCTGACCGTATTTTTTTCGGAGAGCAGTAGTGACGAGGCGATAAGCTAGATTGGCATTACGAGAGAGGATAGGTCCGTGGAAGTAGGAACCAAAGACATTCTTATAATGAACCCCTTCGCCGACCTTTTCTTCGTTATTTCCATTTCCATAGACAACCTGTCCCAGTGGTTTTTGGTCATCTGAGAGGAAGGTACGGCCCTGATGATTTTCAAATCCATAATAGGTTTCATTGAAATCTTCATTGTGAATCTTGATGTCACCGATAAAACGGTTATTGGTCTGGTTGAGGGTATAATGTCCCATGACTCCTAGTCCTTCGATGCGTCTCCCTGAAGCTTCAATATAATATTGACCCAATAGTTGGAAGCCACCACAGATAGCGAGAACCACACCGTCGTTTTGGATGTAGTTGTCAATGCTCTCTTTTTTAGCAGGTAGGTCGTCTGCAATGATACTTTGTTCAAAGTCTTGACCGCCACCGAAAAAGGTAATGTCGTAGTGATTTTCGTCAAAGTTATCATGAAGTGAAACGATGTCAACGGTCACATGAGCTCCTAGCTTTTCAGCCACATACTTGAGCATGAGGATGTTTCCATTGTCCCCGTAGGTATTCATGAGATTTCCGTAGAGGTGGGCAATATTGAGCTGATAGGGGTAATTGCCAGCTTTTGAGGAAAGTGAAGTATAAACCATTAGTTCATCTCCTTTCTAACAATCTGACGACTAGCCAGCAGTTCGCGAAATTCCAGCATAGCAGTATAGGTCGCAAGGATATAAGCATGCTTGCAGTCTTGGTTCTCAATGGTTTTAAGAACTTGTTCCAGACTACTTGTTTCAGTGATTTTATCAGCTGGATAACCAGTTACTCGAAGACGGCGAGCGATTTCAGAATGGCGAACACCGCCAGCGTTGATTTCGGGAATGTCCATGTCAGTGATCTGTTCGAAATCAGCATCCCAAATCCAGCTAGTATCAATTCCATCTGCATAGTTGGCATTTAGGAGGACAGATAGGCTAAATGGATAAGGAGCTAGTTTGATCATTTCGATAGCTTGGGTAGCACCAACAGGATTTTTAATAAGAACCAGTGTGCATTCCTTGTCACCGATATGGAAGGTTTCTTGGCGTCCAAAGACAGCACGACTCTTGTCAAATCCTTGTTTAATCAGTTGAGAATCAGCGCCGAGGTAACGAGCAATGGCTACTGCAGCTAGGGCGTTGTAGATGTTGTAGAGACCGCCGATTTGAATACCATATTCCTGACCGTCGATAACAAAGCGAGAATGATTGTTAGTTAACTCTACCAGTTCTGTCAGACGGTAGTCCAAGTCAGGACGTTTACATCCACAATTTTCACAAATATAAGCTCCCAAGTTGGCATAAGTGTTGAGCTCATATTTCAAAATACTTTGACATTCAGGGCAGAGGATACCTTCAGTATTGTAGTGAGCAAGTTGCGCTGGACCTTTTTCTAAATCAAAACCAAAATACTGAACAGGATTTGGAATTGCAGGCTTGTAGAAAAGTGGACTGTCCCCATTAAGGAGAACAGTAGCAGTAGGAACTTTCCGAATAGCATCCAAAATCATGTTGTAAGTCGTATAGATTTCACCGTAGCGGTCCATCTGGTCACGGAAGATATTGGTGATGACGAAAAGGCTAGGCTGGATGTAATCACAAATACGTGAGAGACTAGCTTCGTCGATTTCTAGGACAGCAATATTTTTTCCAGTTTTTGACGATTTTGCAGTCAAGAAGGTAGTTGTAATCCCTGTGATCATGTTGGCACCGCTTGGGTTGGTTAGAACTTGACCATAGACCTCTTTTAAAATGCCGACAGTGAGGGCAGTTGTCAGGGTTTTTCCGTTGGTTCCAGTGACCACAACAATCTCGTAGTTCTTAGCTAGGTTTTGTAAAATATCTTTATCAAGTTGAAGGGCAAGTTTTCCAGGGAGCGTACTTCCACGTCCAAGACGACTCAAAATAAAATGAGAAGAACGCCCAGCAAGAAGGCCCAAAGTAGTTTTTAATTTCATGTTTCTATTATATCACAAAAGAGGGAAAAGACAGATTTGATACTCAATGAAAATCAAAGAGCAAACTAGGAAGCTAGCCGCAGGTTGCTAAAAGTACTGCTTTTAGGTTGTAGATAGAACTGACGAAGTCAGTAACATATATACGGCAAGGTGAAGCTGACGTGGTTTGAAGAGATTTTCGAAGAGTATGAGATTTCGCAGAAATGAAAACAGCCCTCAGAGGGCTGTTAGATACGATTAAGCTCAACTTAAATCGCAAACAAGTCATTCAAGTTCTCAGCCAAGGTTGGGTGAGTGAAGATTTGTTTTGTGAAGTAAGTATAAGGAATCTTGTTGTCCATAGCAACAGTGATGATGTTGATAATTTCTTGAGAACCTTCTGAGAAGATGCTTGCTCCAAGAATTTCTTTTGTTTCAGTGTTAACCACAGCTTTGAAGGCTCCACGAAGGTCTCCGTTTACGTGACCACGAGGCATTGCTGCAACAGGGATTTCCTTAACAGCGTATGGAAGTTTCAAATCAGCTGCTTGGCTTTCAGTCAATCCGACTTGTGAAAGTGCAGGTGTGATGAAGATAGTGTTTGGTACATTGAGACGGTCTTCAAGTGTGTAGCTGCCATCTCCAGCAAGGTAGCTGTAAACAACACGGAAGTCATCGAGTGAAATGTAAGTAAATTGAAGGCCACCGTTTACATCTCCAACTGCAAAGACACCAGGAACGTTTGTTTGACAATGTTTGTCTACTTTGATAGCACCACGTTCAGTTAGTTCAATATCTGTGTTTTCAAGTTGAAGTGGTTCTACGTTGGGTTTACGTCCGGTTGAGTAGAGAAGGGCATCGAAACGGTAAGTTTCGTTTTCAGTTACAAGGAGCACTTGGTCACCATCGTTTTTGATTTCAGTAGTATGAATGTTTTGAAGCAATTCAATACCATCTTCTTCCATGTATTGTTTAGCAAGAGCTGCGATGGAAGGTTCTGCACGAGGTAGGAAAGTATCCAAGGCATCTAGAACTGTAACCTTGCTGCCAAGTTTGTTGTAAAGGCCAGCAAATTCAAGACCGATATTTCCGCCACCAAGAATTCCAAGTTTTTCAGGCAATTTGTCCAAGTTTTGGATACCTGTTGAATCAAAGACGTTCTTGCTTGTAGCAAGTCCAGGAATTGGCAAGACGTTTGAAATAGCACCAGTGTTGATAACGATTGTTTCAGCAGTTAGTTCTTGTTTTTCATCACCAGCTTGAATTTCGATGACTTTATTAGAAACAAAGTGAGCTTCAGCATCAATGATATCAACGCCTGTACCAGCTACAGTAGCATAGTTTTTACCGTTAAGGCGACCAGTGACAGTGTTTTTGGTAGCAATCACTTCTTCAAAAGACAAGTCTTTCTCAGCAGCAACTAACAAGGTCTTAGTTGGGATACAACCAATGTTGATACAAGTTCCGCCGTACATAGCCTTACTACGTTCGATAAGGGCAACTTTTTTACCAGCTGAAGCCAATTTACCTGCTAGTGTTTTACCAGCTTTACCAAATCCGATAACGATTAAATCATAAGTTAACATTTAGAGTTCCTCCTATTCGCATTTCATTCTAGCACAAGAAAAAAACTTTTGCACAATTCTGCTACGAAAAGGAAAGAAAATATAAAAACGCTTTCCAGGCAAAAAACTAGTAATTTTTCAACAATCTTGATAAACTAAAATCCTATCTTTTTTTATATAAAATAGGATAAATGTTCGAAAATAGGAGGATTTATGAAATCGAATCGTTATGTTATTGCCTTTGCTGGAGTCATTTTGCATTTAATGCTGGGGTCCACGTATGCTTGGAGTGTTTATCGCAATCCTATTATTGAAAAAACGGGATGGGATCAGGCTTCTGTTGCCTTCGCCTTTAGTCTGGCAATCTTTTGTTTGGGATTATCGGCTGCATTTATGGGGCGTTTGGTAGAAAAATTTGGTCCGAGAGTCATGGGAAGTCTATCTGCTTTTCTGTACGCAGGTGGAAATATCTTAACAGGATTTGCAATAGACCGTCAGGAACTGTGGTTGTTGTATCTCGCTTATGGCATTTTAGGTGGGCTTGGTTTGGGAGCAGGCTACATTACCCCTGTGTCAACGATTATAAAATGGTTTCCTGATAAGCGTGGTCTCGCAACAGGTTTAGCGATTATGGGATTTGGTTTTGCTTCTTTATTGACTAGTCCCATAGCGCAACATTTCATCGCAAAGGTAGGTCTTGTAGAAACTTTTTATATTTTAGGTGCAAGTTACTTTATTATCATGCTCCTAGCTTCACAATTCATTAAGCGTCCAAATGAGCAAGAGCTTGCAATTTTATCTGTTTCAGGGAAAGAAAAAACAGCCTCTTTGACGCAAGGAATGGCTGCGAATCAGGCTCTGAAAAGCAATCGGTTTTATATACTTTGGATTATTTTCTTTATCAATATAGCTTGTGGTTTAGGCTTAATTTCAGCAGCATCGCCAATGGCACAGGAGATGGCTGGCTTGTCTACAAGTCATGCAGCAGTAATGGTGGGCGTTTTAGGGATTTTCAATGGATTTGGTCGCTTGCTCTGGGCGAGTTTATCTGACTATATCGGTCGTCCTCTAACCTTTAGTATATTACTGCTTGTCAATCTTTTCTTCTCGCTCTTACTTTGGCTATTTACAAATTCCGTTTTATTTGTAGTGGCTATGTCTATTTTGATGACTTGCTATGGAGCTGGTTTTTCTTTGATTCCAGCTTATCTCAGTGATATTTTTGGAACCAAGGAGTTGGCTGCTCTGCATGGATATATTTTAACAGCTTGGGCAATGGCTGGTTTAGCAGGGCCTATTTTATTAGCAGAGACATATAAAATAGCTCATTCTTACACACAAACCTTGTTCGTTTTTATTATTTTATATAGTATAGCCTTGGCTTTGTCTTATTATTTAGGTCGTTCAATCAAAAAGGAGAGTCAAAAACCGCTTACATGATTTTCTAGAGAAATTAGGCTATCTTTTGTTCTGGTCTTGTGTTATACTATATAGGTTGCAAAGAAAACAGTACTTTTCTTTTGTGGAAAAGAGGCAACACGATTTTGTATCCAGTATATGAAAATACGTCATAAAAAGAAAAGTATAAACTAAGCCCTATAGGGTGGCTTCGCACCACCTTTAGAAAGAAGAATACCGTGAAATTTAATGAATTAAACTTGTCTGCTGATTTGCTAGCAGAGATTGAAAAAGCTGGTTTTGTTGAAGCCAGTCCTATCCAAGAACAAACCATTCCCTTGGCCCTTGAAGGCAAGGACGTTATTGGTCAAGCTCAGACTGGTACAGGAAAAACTGCAGCCTTTGGCTTGCCTACCCTTGAAAAAATCCGCACAGAAGAAGCGACCATCCAAGCTTTGGTTATCGCTCCAACACGTGAACTTGCTGTCCAAAGTCAGGAAGAATTGTTCCGCTTTGGTCGTAGTAAGGGAGTCAAAGTCCGCTCAGTATATGGCGGATCAAGTATTGAAAAACAAATTAAGGCTCTTAAATCTGGTGCCCATATCGTAGTGGGAACTCCAGGTCGCCTCTTGGACTTGATTAAACGCAAGGCCTTGAAATTACAAGATATTGAAACTCTTATCCTTGACGAAGCAGATGAAATGCTCAACATGGGCTTCTTAGAAGACATCGAAGCGATCATTTCTCGTGTCCCTGAAAGTCGTCAAACTTTGCTTTTCTCAGCAACTATGCCAGATGCCATCAAACGTATCGGTGTTCAGTTTATGAAAGAACCTGAGCATGTGAAGATTGCTGCCAAGGAATTGACGACAGAATTGGTTGATCAGTACTACCTCCGTGTCAAGGAGCAAGAAAAATTTGATACTATGACTCGTCTCATGGATGTGGAGCAACCAGAACTCGCTATCGTATTTGGTCGTACCAAACGCCGTGTGGATGAATTGACTCGTGGACTTAAAATTCGTGGCTTCCGTGCCGAAGGAATTCATGGAGACTTAGACCAAAACAAACGTCTTCGTGTCCTTCGTGACTTTAAAAATGGCAATCTTGATGTTTTGGTTGCGACAGACGTTGCAGCGCGTGGATTGGATATTTCAGGTGTGACTCATGTCTACAACTACGATATTCCACAAGATCCTGAAAGTTATGTTCACCGTATTGGGCGTACAGGTCGTGCTGGTAAGTCAGGTCAGTCTATTACTTTCGTATCACCAAATGAAATGGGCTACCTCCAAATCATCGAAAACTTGACTAAGAAACGCATGAAAGGTCTCAAACCTGCAAGTGCAGAAGAAGCCTTCCAAGCAAAAAAACAGGTAGCTCTCAAGAAAATCGAACGTGATTTTGCAGATGAAACCATTCGTGCCAACTTTGAGAAATTTGGCAAGGATGCTCGTAAACTAGCTGCTGAATTTACTCCAGAAGAATTGGCAATGTATATCTTGAGTCTGACTGTTCAAGATCCAGATAGTCTGCCTGAAGTGGAGATTGCGCGTGAAAAACCATTACCGTTTAAACCATCAGGTAGTGGCTTCGGTGGTAAAGGTAAGGGAAGTCGTGGAGGCCGTCGTGGGGATGACCGTCGTGATAATCGCCGAGGAGACAACCGTCGTGGTGGTCGTCGTGATGATTTCAAAAAAGGAAGTCGTGGCAATGATCGTTTTGATAAAGACAGACGTTATCGTAATAAAGACAATAAAAAACCACGCAATACTTCAAGCGAAAAACAAACAGGTTTTGTTATTCGTAACAAGGGCGATAAATAAGAAAAAGCGGTTCAAAATGAATCGTTTTTTTATATAAGAAGACCGAATAGAAAAAGAAGATAAATATTATCTCCTTGTGAAGTTAGAATTCACAGAAAAAGGGAGCTTGTCAATAGAAAAGAAGCAATTTAATTAAAAATATTCTTGTTTTTTCAAATTGCAAATAAATAAGCAATTTTCAGATAATAATTGAAAATTCAAGCTGTTTATGTTATAATGATAGCGATTAAATTCGAGGTGAAAAATGGCACATTTATTAGAAAAAACTAGAAAAATTACTTCTATCCTGAAGCGTTCAGACGAGCAGTTGCAGGAAGAACTTCCCTACAATGCAATTACCCGTCAATTGGCAGATATTATTGACTGTAACGCCTGTATCGTTAATAGCAAGGGACGTCTCCTTGGCTATTTTATGCGTTACAAAACCAATACAGATCGCGTGGAACAATTCTTTCAAACTAAGATTTTCCCGGATGACTACATTCAAGGTGCGAACATGATCTACGATACAGAAGCTAATCTGACAGTTGATCATGATTTGAGTATATTCCCTGTCGAGAGTCGTTCTGACTTTCCAGATGGCTTGACGACCATTGCACCGATTCATGTATCAGGGATTCGCCTTGGCTCTTTGATTATTTGGCGCAATGATAAAAAATTCGAAGATGAGGACTTGATCCTTGTTGAGATTGCAAGTATCGTTGTTGGGATTCAACTCCTTAATTTCCAGCGTGAAGAAGATGAGAAAAATATCCGTCGCCGTACGGCTGTTACCATGGCGGTTAATACTCTTTCCTATTCTGAACTTCGTGCTGTTTCAGCAATTTTAGAGGAATTAAATGGAAATGAAGGGCAGTTGACCGCATCTGTGATTGCAGACCGTATCGGAATCACCCGCTCTGTGATTGTCAATGCCCTTCGTAAACTTGAGTCTGCAGGGATTATTGAAAGTCGCTCACTTGGAATGAAGGGAACCTATCTTAAGGTCTTGATTTCAGATATTTTTGAAGAAGTAAAGAAAAGAGATTACTAATGACTAAGGCTTTAATTTCGATTGATTATACAGAAGATTTTGTGGCTGATAGTGGGAAGCTGACAGCAGGTGCTCCAGCTCAGGCTATTTCGGATGCCATTAGCAAGGTGACTCGATTGGCTTTTGAACGTGGAGATTACATCTTCTTTACCATCGATGCTCACGAAGAAAATGATTGTTTCCACCCAGAAAGCAAGCTATTTCCTCCTCACAATTTGATTGGGACTAGTGGACGCAATTTATACGGAGATTTGGGGACCTTTTATCAAGAGCATGGTTCAGATAGCCGTATCTTTTGGATGGATAAACGCCATTACTCAGCTTTTTCAGGGACTGACCTGGATATTCGTTTGAGAGAGCGTCGAATTTCTACAGTTATTTTAACCGGAGTCTTGACGGATATCTGTGTCCTTCATACAGCTATAGATGCCTATAATCTAGGATATGATATCGAGATTGTTAAACCAGCTGTTGCTTCCATCTGGCCTGAAAATCATCAATTTGCCCTAGGTCATTTCAAAAATTCACTTGGGGCTAAGTTGGTAGATGAAAATCTAAATGAAATTTCAGAGTAATTTGATTGATGAAATGAAAAATTTTTGAAAAAAAGTGTTGACAAGATTCCCAAAAGTTGATATACTAGTAAAGTAATCGACGCGGGGATGGCGGAATTGGCAGACGCGCAGGACTAAGGATCCTGTGACCGCTTTAGGTCGTGAGGGTTCAAGTCCCTCTCTCCGCATAGGATAAGAGTTAGCTTAGGCTAGCTCTTTTTTATCAAATTCAAGTAGAGCAAAAAAATTTTTGCTCTTTTTTTGTATTTCATAAACATTTCATATTTAGATTTTATAATAGTCTTACAAATATGGAGGTGACAAATGAATCCAATCCAAAGAGCTTGGGCTTATGTCAGCAGAAAACGACTGAGAAGTTTTATTTTATTTCTGATTTTATTGGTCCTATTGGCTGGAATTTCAGCCTGTTTGACTCTGATGAAGTCCAACAAGACAGTAGAAACCAATCTTTACAAATCTCTGAATACCTCTTTTTCTATTAAGAAGATAGAAAATGGTCAGACCTTCAGGTTGTCAGACCTAGCATCTGTAAGCAAGATTAAGGGACTAGAAACTGTTTCTCCTGAACTCGAAACCATCGCAAAACTAAAAGACAAGGAAGCAGTGAGTGGCGAGCAGAGCGTTGAACGTGATGATTTGTCAGCTGCGGACAAGAACTTGGTTAGCTTAACGGCTCTTGAGGATTCATCCAAGGATGTGACCTTTACCAGTTCAGCTTTCAACTTAAAAGAAGGGCGACACCTTCAAAAAGGAGATGCAAAGAAAATCCTTATCCACGAAGATTTGGCTAAGAAGAACGGTCTTTCACTTCATGACAAGATTAGCTTGGATGCTGGACAGTCAGAAGCTGGAAAAGGACAAACAGTAGAGTTTGAGATTATCGGCATTTTTTCTGGTAAAAAACAGGAGAAATTCACAGGCTTGTCTTCAGACTTCAGTGAAAACCAAGTCTTTACAGACTATGAAAGTAGCCAAAGCCTTTTGGGTAATGGTGAAGCTCAAGTCAGTGCAGCTCGCTTCTATGTAGAAAATCCTAAGGAAATGGACGGACTCATGGAGCAGGTAGAAAACTTGGCCTTGGAAAATCAAGGATATCAAGTCGAAAAGGAAAACAAGGCCTTTGAACAAATCAAAGATTCAGTTGCTACCTTCCAAACCTTCCTCACCATCTTCCTTTATGGGATGTTGATAGCTGGAGCAGGTGCCTTAATTTTGGTTTTGTCTCTCTGGTTGAGAGAAAGGGTCTACGAAGTGGGGATTTTACTGGCACTTGGAAAAGGCAAGAGCTCGATCTTCCTACAGTTCTGTTTAGAGGTAGTTTTGGTCTCTCTCGGTGCTTTGCTTCCAGCATTTGCTTCAGGCAATGCAATCACAACTTACCTACTCCAAACTTTGTTAGCAAGTGGAGATCAGGCAAGCTTACAAGATACACTAGCCAAAGCAAGCAGTCTATCAACCAGCATCCTATCGTTTGCAGAATCCTATATCTTTCTGTTGTTGATTAGTTGCTTGTCAGTAGCCCTTTGTTTCCTATTCTTATTTAGAAAATCGCCTAAAGAAATTTTATCATCTATTAGTTAAGAAGGAGAAATCATGACTTTATTACAATTACAAGATGTTACTTATCGTTATAAGAACACTGCTGAGGCAGTCCTATATCAGATCAATTATAATTTTGAACCTGGAAAATTTTACAGTATTATTGGGGAGTCAGGAGCAGGAAAATCCACTCTCTTGTCCCTCCTTGCTGGTCTAGATAGTCCTGTTGAAGGCTCTATCCTTTTCCAAGGAGAGGACATTCGGAATAAGGGATATTCTTACCATCGCATGCACCATATTTCCCTGGTCTTTCAAAATTATAACTTGATAGATTATCTTTCTCCACTGGAAAATGTCCGCTTGGTCAACAAAAAGGCAAGCAAGGATACACTTCTTGAACTTGGTCTGGATGAAAGTCAGATCAAGCGAAATGTTCTCCAGCTATCAGGTGGTCAACAACAACGTGTTGCCATTGCTCGTAGCTTGGTATCAGAAGCTCCAGTTATCTTGGCTGATGAGCCAACAGGTAATCTGGATCCTAAGACTGCTGGAGATATTGTCGAATTGCTCAAATCACTTGCCCAGAAAACTGGTAAATGTGTAATCGTCGTTACGCACAGTAAAGAAGTGGCGCAAGCGTCAGATATTACACTTGAGTTGAAGGACAAGAAACTGACTGAAACTCGCAACACTACAAAATAAGATGAGCTTGTTTTGATAGAATTATTAAATCAAATCTAGAAAGGGAACCTATGTTACACAACGCATTTGCCTACGTTACAAGGAAGTTTTTCAAATCGATTGTCATCTTCCTGATTATTCTCCTTATGGCGAGCTTGAGTTTGGTTGGCTTGTCAATCAAGGGAGCTACTGCCAAGGCTTCTCAGGAGACCTTTAAAAATATCACCAATAGTTTCTCCATGCAAATCAATCGTCGCGTCAATCAAGGAACGCCACGTGGTGCTGGGAATATCAAGGGTGAAGATATCAAAAAAATTACGGAAAATAAGGCCATCGAGTCTTATGTGAAACGCATCAACGCTATCGGAGATTTGACTGGATATGAACTGATCGAAACGCCAGAAACCAAGAAAAATCTGACACCTGACCGTGCCAAACATTTTGGAAGTAGCTTGATGATTACAGGTGTCAATGACTCCTCTAAAGAAGACAAGTTTGTCTCTGGTTCTTATAAACTGGTCGAAGGAGAGCATTTAACCAACGACGACAAGGACAAGATTCTCCTGCACAAGGACTTGGCAGACAAATACGGCTGGAAAGTAGGAGACAAGGTTAAACTGGACTCCAATATCTATGATGCCGATAATGAAAAAGGAGCCAAGGAAACAGTCGAAGTGACAATCAAGGGACTCTTTGATGGTCACAATAAGTCAGCAGTAACCTACTCACAAGAACTCTATGAAAACACAGCTATCACAGACATTCACACTGCTGCAAAACTTTATGGATACACAGAAGATACAGCCATTTATGGGGACGCAACCTTCTTTGTAACAGCAGACAAGAACTTAGATGACGTCATGAAAGAGTTGAATGGTATCAGCGGTATCAACTGGAAGAGCTACACTCTCGTTAAGAGCTCATCTAACTACCCAGCTCTTGAGCAATCCATCTCTGGTATGTACAAGATGGCCAACCTCCTCTTCTGGGGTAGCTTGAGTTTCTCAGTTCTTCTCCTTGCCCTCCTGCTTAGCCTTTGGATCAACGCCCGCCGTAAGGAAGTGGGAATTCTCCTCTCTATCGGTCTCAAGAAGGCAAGTATCTTGGGTCAATTTATCACTGAATCCATCTTGATTGCCATCCCTGCTCTTGTTTCTGCTTACTTCTTAGCTACTTACACAGCGCGTGCAATCGGAAATACTGTTCTTGCCAATGTCACTTCAGGTGTTGCCAAACAGGCTAGCAAGGCGGCTCAAACCTCTAACCTTGGTGGTGGTGCTGAAGTAGATGGCTTTAGCAAGACCTTGTCGAGCCTAGATATTTCTATTCAGACATCAGACTTTATCATCGTCTTTGTCCTTGCCTTGGTTCTAGTGGTTCTCGTTATGGCGCTTGCTTCAAGCAATCTCCTCAGAAAACAACCAAAAGAACTCTTGCTGGATAGCGAATAACAAACTTGCTACCTATTCTCCCCCAAATGGGGTATAATATAGGTAGCATTTTTATCTGTTTCATCTTGCTAAGGCCTCTTTCTTTCAGGATGAAACTGAGATAATTTACAAGAAATTTAAAGGAATGTGAAACGTTTTTCTATGAAAATTTTAATTGTAGAAGATGAAGAAATGATCCGTGAGGGGGTCAGTGATTATTTGACGGATTGTGGTTATGAAACCATTGAGGCGGCAGATGGGCAAGAAGCCTTGGAAAAATTTTCCAGCTATGAAGTAGCCTTGGTTTTACTGGATATCCAGATGCCTAAGCTCAATGGTCTAGAAGTGCTAGCTGAGATTCGCAAAACCAGCCAGGTTCCTGTCTTGATGTTGACCGCCTTTCAGGATGAGGAATACAAGATGAGTGCCTTTGCGTCTCTGGCAGATGGCTATCTGGAAAAGCCTTTTTCTCTGTCCCTCTTAAAAGTGAGGGTGGACGCTATTTTCAAGCGCTACTACGATACAGGACGAATCTTCTCTTATAAGGATACCAAGGTGGACTTTGAAAGCTACAGTGCAAGTCTAGCAGGTGAGGAAGTAGCTATCAATGCCAAAGAGTTGGAAATTCTTGATTATTTGGTTAAAAATGAAGGAAGGGCCTTGACCCGGTCTCAGATTATTGATGCTGTCTGGAAAGTGACAGATGAGGTTCCCTTTGACCGTGTCATTGATGTTTATATCAAGGAACTGCGGAAAAAGCTAGGCTTGGACTGCATCCTCACTGTGCGCAATGTTGGTTATAAATTGGAGCGAAAATGAAACGAACAGGTTTATTTACAAAAATATTTTTCTACACCTTCTCGATTTTTAGTGTTCTGGTTATCTGCCTTCATTTAGCTATTTATTTTCTTTTTCCTTCGACTTATCTGAGCCACCGTCAGGAAACCATTGGTCAGAAAGCAACAGCCATTGCCCAGTCCCTAGAAGGGAAAGACAGGCAGAGTATCGAGCAAGTCTTAGACTTGTATTCCCAGACTAGTGATATCAAGGGGGCCATTAAGGGCGAGATGACCGAGGATAAGTTAGAAGTCAAGGACAGTCTTCCACTAGACGCGAATCGCCAGACCACCTCCCTCTTTATCGAGGAACGTGAGGTGACAACGCAAGACGGTGGTACTATGACTCTCCAGTTTCTAGCTTCCATGGATTTGCAAAAGGAAGCAGAGCAAATCAGTCTCCAATTTCTTCCCTATACCTTACTGGCATCCTTTCTGATTTCCCTCTTGGTAGCCTATATCTATGCTCGGACCATTGTTGCCCCGATTTTAGAAATTAAGCGAGTGACTCGTCGGATGATGGATTTGGATGCCCAAGTGCGGTTGCGTGTGGACTCTAAGGATGAGATAGGTGATCTCAAAGAACAAATCAATAGCCTTTACCAGCATCTCTTGACTGTCATTGCGGACTTGCATGACAAGAATGAAGCCATTCTCCAGCTGGAGAAGATGAAAGTCGAGTTCCTACGAGGGGCTTCTCATGAATTGAAAACACCCCTGGCTAGTTTGAAAATCCTGATCGAAAATATGAAAGAAAATGTCGGTCGTTATAAGGATAGAGACCACTATCTGGGAGTAGCCTTAGGTATTGTGGATGAGCTCAATCACCACGTTCTCCAGATACTTTCTCTCTCGTCTGTACAGGAATTACGAGATGATAGGGAAAAAATTGATCTACACCAGATGACGCAAAGTCTGGTTAAGGATTATGCCTTGCTAGCTAAGGAGAGAGAACTTCAGGTAGACATTAGCCTAACCCATCAGCAGGCCTACATAAACCCATCTGTCATGAAATTAATCCTATCGAATCTCATCAGTAATGCTATCAAGCACTCCACTCCAGGTGGCCTGGTTCGCATTGGAGAAAGAGAAGGAGAACTCTTTATCGAGAATAGCTCTAGTCCTGAAGAACAAGAAAAACTGGCCCAGTCTTTTTCTGACAATGCTAGTCGCAAGGTCAAGGGTTCGGGAATGGGACTCTTTGTGGTCAAAAGTTTATTAGAACACGAGAAATTACCTTATCATTTTGAGATGCAGGAGAATCGTTTGACCTTCTTCATAGCTTTTCCAAAAGTCTACCAAGACTAGGGAGAGAAAGGGTTTACATAAATGAAGCTAGAAGAAATTCAATCGAAACTACGGGAAAAACTAGCTTTTTTTATCAAAAAGTGATAAAATGAACAATGTAAATGGGATATCCCATAAAAATATACAGGAGGCCTGATAAAATGGCAATCGTTTCAGCAGAAAAATTTGTCCAAGCAGCTCGTGACAACGGTTATGCAGTTGGTGGATTTAACACAAACAACCTTGAGTGGACTCAAGCTATCTTGCGCGCAGCAGAAGCTAAAAAAGCTCCAGTTTTGATCCAAACTTCAATGGGTGCTGCTAAATACATGGGTGGTTATAAAGTTGCTCGCAACTTGATCGCTAACCTTGTTGAGTCAATGGGTATCACTGTACCAGTAGCTATCCACCTTGACCACGGTCACTACGAAGATGCACTTGAGTGTATCGAAGTTGGTTACACTTCAATCATGTTTGACGGTTCACACCTTCCAGTTGAAGAAAACCTTAAATTGGCTAAAGAAGTTGTTGAAAAAGCACACGCTAAAGGTATCTCAGTAGAAGCTGAAGTTGGTACTATCGGTGGTGAAGAAGACGGAATCATCGGTAAAGGTGAATTGGCTCCAATCGAAGACGCTAAAGCAATGGTTGCAACTGGTATCGACTTCTTGGCAGCTGGTATCGGTAACATCCACGGTCCTTACCCAGCAAACTGGGAAGGTCTTGACCTTGACCACTTGCAAAAATTGACAGAAGCTCTTCCAGGATTCCCAATCGTATTGCACGGTGGATCAGGTATTCCTGATGAGCAAATCCAATCAGCTATCAAACTTGGTGTTGCGAAAGTTAACGTTAACACTGAATGCCAAATCGCATTCGCTAACGCAACTCGTAAATTTGCTCGTGACTACGAAGCAAACGAAGCAGAATACGACAAGAAAAAACTCTTCGACCCACGTAAATTCTTGGCTGACGGTGTAAAAGCTATCCAAGCATCAGTTGAAGAACGTATCGACGTATTCGGTTCAGAAGGTAAAGCTTAATCTAGCTGAACAATACAGATGAAACCTGCCCATTGGGTGGGTTTTTTGGTGTTTTAAGAAATTATCAAACCAGAATTTTTGATTAAAAGTATTACTTTAAGAGAAAAATCTCTAATTTCATAAACTGTAGGCAAGCGCTTGCATTCCTTTTTTTATTGGATTATAATAGGTTGGTATAAAGCCTTCTGTAATATTAACCTTGAGAAGGAATAAGAAGTAAGGATTTAGATATGGCAATGATAGAAGTGGAACATCTTCAGAAAAATTTTGTGAAGACTGTTAAGGAACCGGGCCTGAAGGGGGCTTTGCGTTCCTTTATTCATCCTGAAAAGCAGACCTTTGAAGCGGTCAAGGATTTAACCTTTGAGGTGCCCAAGGGGCAGATTCTAGGCTTCATCGGGGCAAATGGTGCTGGGAAATCGACCACCATCAAAATGCTGACAGGGATTTTAAAACCGACATCTGGTTTTTGTCGGATTAATGGCAAGATTCCACAGGATAATCGCCAAGATTATGTCAAGGATATTGGAGTCGTTTTCGGACAACGTACCCAGCTATGGTGGGATTTGGCACTGCAAGAGACTTACACGGTCTTAAAAGAAATTTACGATGTCCCAGACTCGCTCTTCCATAAGCGTATGGACTTTTTGAATGAAGTCTTGGATTTGAAGGAATTTATCAAGGATCCTGTGCGGACTCTTTCACTGGGTCAACGGATGCGGGCGGATATTGCGGCTTCCTTGCTTCACAATCCCAAGGTTCTCTTTTTAGATGAGCCGACTATTGGTTTGGATGTGTCCGTTAAGGACAACATTCGTCGGGCTATTACCCAAATCAATCAAGAGGAAGAAACAACTATTCTCTTGACCACTCACGACCTGAGCGATATTGAACAACTTTGTGATCGGATTTTTATGATTGACAAGGGGCGAGAGATTTTTGATGGAACGGTTAGCCAACTCAAGGAAACCTTTGGAAAGATGAAGACGCTGTCCTTTGAACTGCTACCAGGCCAAAGTCATCTCGTTTCTCATTATGAAGGTCTACCTGATATGAGCATTGATAGACAGGGGAATATTCTCAACATTGAATTTGATAGTTCACACTACCAGTCAGCTGATATTATCAAGCAGACCTTGTCTGATTTTGAAATCCGCGATTTGAAGATGGTGGATACGGATATCGAGGAAATTATCCGCCGCTTCTATCGAAAGGAGCTCTAAGATGGTCAAATTGTGGAGACGTTATAAACCTTTTATCAATGCAGGAATTCAGGAGTTGATCACCTATCGAGTCAACTTTATTCTCTATCGGATTGGCGATGTCATGGGAGCTTTTGTAGCTTTTTATCTCTGGAAGGCAGTCTTTGATTCCTCCCAGGAGTCTTTGATTCAGGGATTCAGTATGGCAGATATCACCCTCTACATCATCATGAGTTTTGTGACCAATCTGTTGACCAGGTCTGATAGCTCTTTTATGATTGGGGAGGAGGTCAAGGATGGCTCTATTATCATGCGCTTGTTGAGACCAGTGCATTTTGCAGCCTCTTATCTTTTTACCGAACTGGGATCCAAGTGGTTGATTTTTATCAGCGTTGGACTGCCATTTTTAAGTGTCATTGTTTTGATGAAAATCGTATCTGGACAAGGTATTGTAGAAGTGCTGGGATTAACTGCCCTTTATCTTTTTAGCTTAACGCTGGCCTATCTGATTAACTTTTTCTTTAATATCTGCTTTGGATTTTCTGCCTTTGTATTTAAAAATCTATGGGGTTCCAACTTACTTAAGACTTCCATAGTGGCTTTTATGTCTGGCAGTTTGATTCCCTTGGCTTTCTTTCCAAAGGTTGTTTCAGATATTCTGTCCTTCCTGCCTTTTTCATCCTTGATTTACACTCCGGTCATGATTATTGTTGGGAAATACGATGCCAGTCAGATTCTTCAGGCGCTCGCTTTGCAGTTTTTCTGGCTCTTAGTGATGGTGGGCTTGTCTCAGTTGATTTGGAAACGAGTCCAGTCATTTATCACCATTCAAGGAGGTTAGGATGAAAAAATATCAACGCATGCATCTGATTTTTATCAGACAATACATCAAACAAATCATGGAATACAAGGTGGATTTTGTGGTTGGAGTACTGGGAGTATTTCTGACTCAAGGCTTGAACCTCTTGTTTCTCAATGTCATCTTTCAACACATCCCATCCCTAGAAGGTTGGACTTTTCAAGAAATTACCTTTATCTATGGTTTTTCCTTGATTCCCAAGGGCTTGGACCATCTCTTTTTTGATAATCTCTGGGCATTAGGGCAACGCCTAGTCCGAAAAGGTGAGTTTGACAAGTATCTGACTCGTCCTATCAATCCTCTCTTTCATATTCTAGTTGAGACTTTTCAGATTGATGCTTTGGGAGAACTCTTGGTCGGTGGTATCCTATTGGGAACAACAGTGACTAGCATTGCTTGGACTCTTCCAAAATTCCTGCTTTTCCTAGTCTGCATACCATTTGCGACCTTGATTTATACTTCCTTGAAAATTGCGACAGCCAGTATTGCTTTTTGGACCAAGCAGTCAGGCGCCATGATCTACATTTTCTATATGTTTAATGATTTTGCCAAGTATCCCATTTCCATTTACAATTCAGTCCTTCGCTGGTTGATTAGTTTTATCGTGCCTTTTGCCTTTACGGCCTACTATCCTGCTAGCTATTTCTTGCAGGACAAGGATGTAATCTTTAACATCGGAGGTTTGATGTTGATTTCCCTTGTTTTCTTTGTCATTTCCCTTAAACTTTGGGATAGGGGCTTAGATTCCTACGAAAGTGCAGGTTCTTAAGTTGAATACTATCAAAGCCTTGTCTCAGGATAGGCTTTTTTTAATAGAGATGAAAATTTCTTGACACCTATTCTCAGAGTGCTATATTGTAAGTGCAATCGCCGATTTAGCTTATACTCTTCGAAAATCTCTTCAAACAACGTCAGCTTCGCCTTGCCGTATATATGTGACTGACTTCGTCAGTCTTATCTGCAACCTCAAAACAGTGTTTTGAGCAGCCTGCGTCTAGTTTCCTAGTTTGCTCTTTGATTTTCATTGAGTATTAGTTGCTAGAGCAAGACACTCGTAAAGCCTAGGTCACAGGTTCAAGCCCTGCAATCGGCAAAGTGAAGAAACTCATTCTACTGGGTTTCTTTTTTTCTTAATTATTGAACCATTTAGACAGAGATAGAGACCAGATAGGCAAAAGCACTTGTTCTTGACACTGACCTCTGTTATAATCTTTTTTGTAAGGGACGTGAGGAGTCACTATCGGATAACTAAAGTTCCTAAAAAAGAAATTGGAGATAAAGAAATGAAAAAATTATTGGGAATTGTATTTTTAGTAGCAGCGACAGTAGTGTATTTTGGTTCTGTTGGATGACCAAGTTTAGATGTCAACCTTTGGTCACTGTTTCCGGTAGGGCTGTTCCTCTTTTCACTCTAGAGAATCTTTTGAAAAAGACTACAAGGCTAGTCTCATGTGTTTGATTGTTACCTTTATTATTGCGAATGCAATTTTGAACCTTTTGCCAATTTCAAGTGGCTTGGTAATTGGAGCGGGCGTACTAAATTGCATTGGTATTGGATAAATCTTTCCTGCTAAAGAAGGAAAATAAGAATTTTAAAATAGCGATTTGACATGATGTAGCTGGATATTAAGGTTTAGTAATACGGTGAATTTAATCAAAACTTATAAGATAAAATAAGAATTAAGAGTTAATGAAATCAGGAAAAAACTGAACTATTCGTTTGCTCTTTTTATATGTTTAAATCTTTAAGAAAAATTTTTTCTATTTGGGATAATAAAAAACTATTCCGTCTTAAAATTTTAAAGAAAGTCGGATATCATTTTTATTATAATAAATTCTACTTCAATACTTTTTAAAAATTCTCCAATTTTTATAAAAACCAATCCAAAACATTGTTTTTATCTGTATTCGATTGACAAATTTTTTATTGGTTATAAAATCGTATTATAAGATAATGATAATAAGTAGATTGCTCTCAGATAAAATGAAAGCGGTTGCTAAAAGGAGGATTATATGCAAAAAGGTAATTGGAACAAAAAAAGAGTGTATAGTATTCGAAAATTTTCAGTCGGTGCTTGCTCGGTGCTTATAGGGACATGTGCTCTATTATTAGGGGCGAGCGTTAGTCTATCTTCTTCGGTATATGCCAACGAAAATGCTGAAGAGATTGTGGCGATAAATAGGACTGAGCACCAGCCTGAAAATAAGGAAGCTACTGATATTTCAAATGAACATAAAGTTGAAGGAGTTATATCTGAAAAATCCAGTGAGCAACCTGTTACATCTGAAAATGTATCTCTAAAGGAAAATGCGGATGGTAGTGATGCTGTAGTAAAACCTCAAGCAGATCAACCTTTGGTTTCAGTTGCCAATCATCAACCAGTTCCTTTAGAAGAAGGTAAGGCTGAAGTCGAGAACAAAACAGAAGAAAGGAACAAACCTGAGGATAGCAATAAGCTTGAAGAAACAAATAAGACTGAGGTAACGGATAAATCTGAAGATAAAAATAAACCTGAGGATAAGAAGGAATCTGAAGAAACAAATAAAGCAGAATCACAAGATCGTTCTGTTTCAAAAGATAAGCAAGAATTCAAATCTGCTACGAATGAAGTAGTTGATAAGTTAATTGAAGATAGAAATATTTCTTTCAACCAGAATTGGCACTTTAAACTAAATGCCAATGCAAAGGAAGCTGTAAAACCAGACGCAGATATTTCTTCATGGAAAAAAATGGATCTTCCTCATGACTGGAGTATTCATTTTGATTTTGACCATGATTCACCAGCTCAAAACGAAGGCGGTCAATTGAACGGTGGAGATGGTTGGTATCGGAAAACCTTTAAATTAGACGAAAAAGACTTGAATAAAGATGTTCGTGTAACCTTTGATGGTGTTTACATGGATTCACAAGTATTTGTCAATGGCCAACTAGTTGGTCACTATCCAAATGGTTACAATCAATTTTCATATGATATTAGTAACTATCTCCATAAAGATGGACGAGAAAATGTCATTTCTGTTCATGCAGTTAATAAGCAACCAAGTAGTAGATGGTATTCAGGAAGTGGTATCTATCGAGACGTATCATTGCAGGTAACCGACAAGGTTCATGTTGAAAAAAATGGAACAACTATTTTAACTCCAAAACTAGAAAGTCAACAAGGAGGAAAAGTTGAAACCCAAGTAAGCAGTAAAATTGTTAATACAGACAATAAAGACCATGAAATTGTAGCGGAGTATCAAATTTTTGAACGAGGTGGTAAGGCAGTTACAGAACTTGTTCGAACTGAGAGTAAAACTCTAAAAGCTAAGGAAACACTTCATTTGGATTCAGCATTAGAAGTTGAAAAACCAAAATTGTGGACAGTGTCATCTGACAAACCTGCTTTATATGAGATGGTAACTCGTGTTTACAAGGATGGTCAGCTTGTAGATGCTAAGAAAGATTTATTTGGTTATCGCTACTATAACTGGACTCCAGACCAAGGTTTCTCTTTAAATGGTGAACACATCAAGTTCCACGGTGTTTCATTGCACCATGATCATGGAGCGCTTGGAGCAGAGGAGAACTATAAGGCTGAATACCGTCGTCTGAAACAGATGAAGGAAATGGGAGTGAATTCGATTCGTACGACTCACAACCCAGCAAGTCCTCAGACTTTGCAGATTGCAGCTGAGCTCGGTTTGCTTGTACAAGAAGAAGCTTTTGATACTTGGTATGGAGGTAAGAAACCATACGACTATGGTCGTTTCTTTGAAAAAGATGCTACCCACCCTGAAGCAAGAAAAGGTGAAAAATGGTCTGATTACGATCTTCGAACAATGGTAGAAAGAGATAAAAATAATCCTGCTGTTTTTATGTGGTCTATTGGTAACGAAATCGGTGAAGCAGATGGGAAAGCCCATTCACTAGCAACTGTCAAACGCTTAGTAAAAGTGATTAAATCTGTTGATAATACACGTTATGTAACCATGGGAGCTGATAAATTCCGTTTCGGAGATGGAACTGGAGATCATGAAAAGATTGCAGATGAACTGGATGCAGTTGGATTGAATTACTCGGAAGAAAATTATCAAACTCTTCATGCAAAACATCCGAAATGGCTCATTTATGGTTCAGAAACATCTTCAGCAACTCGTACAAGAGGAAGTTATTTCCATCCAGAGAGTGAGTGGGTAGGAAGTAACCAATATTGGCGTAATTACGAACAATCCGATTATGGTAATGATCGTGTTGGTTGGGGTAAAACTGCTACAGCATCATGGACTTTCGATAGAGATCATCCAGGATATGCTGGACAATTCATTTGGACTGGTACGGATTATATTGGAGAACCAACTCCATGGCACAATCAAAATAGTACACCTGTAAAAAGCTCTTACTTTGGTATTGTAGACACCGCAGGGATTCCAAAAAATGACTATTATCTCTACCAAAGTCAGTGGGTTTCTGCTAAGAAAAAACCAATGGTTCATTTACTTCCTCATTGGAACTGGGAAAAGACTGAATTGGCAGACAATGTTGCAGATGCTGAAAATCGAATCCCGGTTAGAGCCTATTCCAATGCTGCTAGTGTTGAGTTGTTTTTAAATAATGAGTCACTAGGTCTTAAAAAATTCAACAAAAAACAAACGAGTGATGGTCGTACATACCAAGAAGGTGAAAATCCTCACGAACTATATTTGGAGTGGAAAGTTGCTTATAAACCAGGAACTTTAGAAGCAGTTGCTCGAGATGAGTCTGGTAAGGAAATTGCTCGAGATAAGATAGTGACTGCTGGTGAGCCTGCTGGTGTTCGTCTGGTTAAGGAAGAGAACGCTATCGCTGCAGATGGAAAAGATTTGACTTATATCTATTATGAAATTGTAGATAGTAAGGGCAATGTTGTGCCAACTGCTAACAATCTAGTTCACTTCCAACTTCATGGACAAGGTCAATTGGTTGGTGTGGATAATGGTGAGCAAGCTAGTCGTGAACGGTATAAAGAACAAGCAGATGGTTCTTGGATTCGTAGAGCCTTTAATGGTAAAGGGGTAGCGATTGTTAAATCGACTGATCAAGCAGGTAAATTTACCCTTACAGCTTATTCGGGATTGTTGAAATCAGATCAAGTTACGATTTTTACAGGTAAGTCAGACCAGTCAGAAAAAACTGTTTTAGGCACAGAAATACCAAAAGTACGTACAGTTTTAGGACAAAAACTTAAAATGCCTCAGACAGTGCCATTTGTATATAGTGATGGTAGTCGTGAAAAACGTCCTGTAACCTGGTCTCAAGCAGATGTCAGTCAAGCTGGAATTGTAACTGTAAAAGGTATGTCTGATGGGCGTGAAGTTGAGGCTCGTGTCGAAGTACTTACAATTGCAAATGAACTTCCAGCTGTTAAACGCATTACACCTGGAACAGACTTGAGTTCTGTGGATAAACTTGTTTCACTTGTCTCAACAGATGGTCGTATTCACAATTATGAAGTTGAAAATTGGGAAATTTCACCAGAAGATAAAGAGAAGTTATCTACTCCAGGGGCACATATTCAGATGACTAGCCAATTAGGAGATAGAACCATCCACGCTACTTTGATAGTTGATGATGGTAAGGAATTGGCTCAAGTTGCACCAACTATAGCAGTAGGTGGTGAAAGTGTTACGGAACTTTCAAAAGAGCATCCTGTACATTATCACAAACTTTCTTATGGTGCAAAAATTCCAGAAGTCAGTGCTAGTGCTGAAAATGCCGATGTAAACGTGATTCAGGCAAATGAATCCAATGGAATGCGTGCTAGTATCTACATTCAGCCTAAAGATGGGGGACAGTTACAAACCTATGCTGTTCAGTTCCTTGTTGATTCTCCAAAAATTGAAAGTTTGAGTCTCAGAGTGGATCAAGCTGCTAGCCTCAAAGAAGATCAAACTGTTAAAGTGACAGTTTTAGCCCGTTATCAGGATGGAACTGAAGCTGTTTTACCAACTGAAAAGGTGACTTTCTCAAGCCAAGGCGAGGGAGTAGTCTCTGTTAATAAGGGAATGCTAGAGTTGCATAAACCGGGTAGTCTCACTTTACAAGCTCAATATGAAGGTGCAAAAGGAGAACTACCTCTAACGATTACAGCAAATACTGAAGATAAAGTTGTTCAGGCCATTCGCCCAGTTAGCCTTGTGACAGATTTGCACCAAACACCAAATCTTCCATCTACAGTAACAGTTGAGTACGATAAAGGATTTCCAAAAGTTCATAAGGTAGTTTGGGATTCGATTCCAGCTGAAAAGTTAAATCAATATCATACTTTTGAAGTTCTTGGTAAGGTTGAAGGATTGAACCAAGAAGCGCGTGCGTCAATATCAGTAGAAGGAATTGTAAAAGTTGAAGATGTGAGCATCACAACACCAATTTCTGAGGCACCAACCTTGCCAGAAAGTGTCCGAACTTATTAGTCAAATGGCCAAGTATCTTCAGCTAAGGTAGCTTGGGATACTATTGATGCAAGCCAATATGCAAAAGAGGGAATCTTTACTGTAACAGGTCATGTAGAAGGAACACAACTAACCACGAAATTACATGTTCGTGTATCGAGTCAAACAGAAATTGGGAAGAATATTTCAGATCAATGGACAGGTTCAGAATTACCACTTGCCTTTGCATCAGATTCTCATTCTTATGACCCAGTATCTAATGTAAATGATAAAGTGATTTCTTACGGTAACCAGCCTGCAAATCGTTGGTCAAACTGGAAACGTTCTGAAGAAGCCTCAGTAGGGGTGCTATTTGGGGATTCAGGTATTTTGACAAAACGTTCGGTTGATAACTTGAATGTAGCCTTTTATGAAGATAGTGGTGTAGGTACTCCAAAGTCTTACGTCATTGAGTATTATGTTGGTGAAAAAGCTCCAACTACACCGAAGAATCCTGGTTATGTAGAGGGTGAAAACCACGTATTTAATGACAGTAAAAATTGGAAACCAGTTACAAATCTTAAGGCTCCAGATCAGTTAAAAGCTGGAGGAATGAATCATTTCAGTTTTGACAAGGTGGATACCTACGCGGTACGTATTCGCATGACAAGAGCTGATGATAAACTTGGAACATCAATTACAGAATTACAAGTTTTCTCTAAAAAGGTAGCACCAGCTAAAGAGGCAACTACTAATATTAAGGTGGCTGGAAAAGATCTTCCTCACTTTAATCCAGACTTAACAGATTACTATTTAGACTATAGTGATGGAAAAATTCCAGAAGTAACAGCTAGTATCACAAATAATGGACTTGCTACAGTGGTTCCTAGTGTGAAAGAGGGCGATCCTGTCCGTGTTATTGTGAAAGCAGAAAATGGCGATATTCTTGGAGAATACAACCTTCACTTTACAAAAGATAGAGATTTGTTGGCTCGTAAACCAATTGCTGCTGCCAAACAGTCTCAATTGTTGCAATTAGGTCAACCTTTGGAATTGCCAAATAAGGTTCCAGTTTATTTCGCAGGTAAGAGCGGTTATGATGTAAAAGATTTGGCAGTTGAATGGGAACAAGTCCCTGCTTCTACCTTAAACAAAGCTGGGGAATATACAATTAAAGGCCATGTGGTTGGTAGTGAAGTCCCAGTAGAATTATCTGTGCGAGTAACGGACAAGGTCGGTAGATCACTTTCTGACAATCCAGATTATCTTGCTACTCATAGTCAGGCTTTTGCTTCAGCTACTAATGATTTGGATGATAATTCGAACGACCGTGTAGACTATTTAAATGATAATGACCGAAATCAAGACAACCGTTGGACAAACTGGTCCGCTACTCCATCCGCTAATCCAGAAGTATCAGTTGGTGTTATCTTTAAAAAGAATGGTAAAATTGTGGATAGAAAGGTTTCACAGGCTAAACTAAACTTCTTTGCAGATAGTGGAACAGATGCCCCAGCTAAACTTGTATTGGAACGATACATCGGTCCTGACTTTGATGTTCCGGTTTACTATTCAAATTACAGCTACGAATCAAATCATCCATTTAATAACCCTGATAATTGGGAACTTGTTCCTTATTACGCAGACAAAGAAATTCAAGCTGGAGACGAGATTAATGTGACATTTAAACCTGTGACTACCAAAGCTATGAGATGGCGCATGGATAGAAAAACAGATAAAAATGGGGTTGCTTTAACTGAATTAAGTTTCCGAGCACCAAGTGAGCTTGCAAAAGAGAGCACAGAGGGAAGAATTTTAGTAGATGGTAAAGAGCTCCCTGACTTCTCTGAAAATCGTTTGGACTATGAATTGATTTATAAAGGGGAACGTCCAAAAATCACTGTAGAAGGGAAAGATCAAGTCACATTTACAATTGTGGATAGTGGAAATGAAAATCTTCCTGTATTAGTCCGTCTGGTATCAGAGAGTGGTAAGAATGTCAAAGAATACCGGATTAAATTGACTAAGGAAAAAGTGATAGATGGAAAACTTGTAGCACCTGCTCAATATGATTTGCCAAGTCTTGAAGTGGTAGACAAAGAATTAAACTTCCAAACTCTTGAACAAAAAGACGATACTCTGTTTGAAGGAGAAGTTCGTCTATTACAAGAAGGTAAAGTTGGTAAGGAACGTATCTATACAGCGGTTAATCCTAGTGGAAGTAAGGAAGAAAAATTCCGTGAAGTAATACAGACTCCAACAGACCGCATCGTCTTGGTTGGAACCAAACCAGGAACCTCCCTCCCAGAAGATGGAGTGAAGAACCTAGTCCTTAACAGACCAGAACTTGTAATCGAAGAAGAAGCAATTGACTTCAAGATTGAAGAACGTAAGTCTGACAAGTTATATCTAGGTGAAACTCGTATCCTCCAAGAAGGAAGACAAGGTATTCGTGTTCACTTGATTGAAGTAGAAAATGGCAAGCGAACTGAGAAAGAAAGCTATGATAAAGTTATGGCTGAAAACCGTATCATAGAGGTTGGTACAGCGATAAAAGATACAAAATCAGCCCCTCAAGCACAGCCTAAAGCAACTTCTAAAGAAGCTAGTAAGTCTGTGCCACAAAATCAAGAAGTTCAAAAACCAGAATCTCAAGAATCTACAAAACAACAAGTAGAAACTGAGAAAATGGATGTAAAACAAGTGAGCTCACGTTCAGTTGAAGCCCAGCAAGATGAAAAGAATCACTTGCCAAACACTGGAACAGAGGCAGAACAGGCAGCAGTAGCAGCAGGTTTAGCTCTTCTAGGTTTGAGTGCAGGCTTAGTAGCCACTAAAGGAAAAAAAAGAAGATTAGAGATCTTTAAAAACTGATTTGTTTTGATGAAAGTTAAAACAATGTATTGAGGCTGAGAAAAAGTCTTTAAAATTACAAAACGCATAATATCAGGTGTTGAAAAACTTTGATATTATGCGTTTTATTGTGGAAATAGTTACTTCCATTTCATTGAGTATAAAAATCCCTAGGCCTTAACTTTCTAGGGATTGGACTATTTCATTAAGAACAATTCAACAATCATCTCGATATACATGACAAGGGTTAATAAGAATCCTGCACGCCAGAAGAATTTGATGAATTTAGGATAGTAAAAGCTGCGTTTTTTCAGAAGGAAGAAAAAAACGAGAATAATGGCTAGGAGTGAGAGGGCTAGTCCCAGTCTAGGGAGAAAATTATGGGTAAAGGTTTTAGCTGTAATAAGGTAATATTCAAATACCAAGACTGGAAAAGCCAAATCCGCAAAGTTTCGTCCTAGTTTTTTTAATCTAAAAAGTTTGGTTATGATAATGCAGACGACTAAGGTCAGTATCAATAATAAAATAGATGCTAATTTCATTAAAATCATACCCATATTGTATCATAAAAAATGGCTAATGGAAACGAGAAATAGAGGAATTTATAGGAAAGTCAAGCTTTTGAGATTGTGAATGTTTTTGTTATAATGAAAGTAATGAAATCTTATAATACCTTGAATGATTATTATCGAAAACTTTTTGGAGAAAAGACCTTTAAAGTTCCTATTGATGCGGGGTTTGACTGTCCCAATCGTGATGGGACTGTGGCTCATGGGGGCTGTACTTTTTGCACGGTTTCAGGTTCTGGAGATGCTATCGTAGCACCGGATGCGCCTATCCGTGAACAATTTTATAAGGAAATTGACTTTATGCACCGCAAGTGGCCGGATGTTCAGAAGTATCTAGTTTATTTTCAAAATTTTACTAACACCCATGAAAAGGTGGAAGTCATCCGAGAGCGCTATGAGCAGGCTATCAATGAGCCAGGTGTAGTAGGCATCAACATCGGAACACGGCCAGACTGTTTACCAGACGAAACCATTGAATATTTGGCTGACTTATCGGAGCGCATGCATGTGACGGTAGAATTAGGCTTACAGACCACTTTTGAAGCAACCTCTGATCTGATTAACCGTGCCCACTCCTATGAATTGTATGTGGAAACGGTCAAGCGTTTGAGAAAGTATCCCAAGATTGAGATTGTTTCCCATTTGATCAATGGTTTGCCTGGTGAGACTCATGAGATGATGATTGAAAATGTCCGTCGCTGTGTCACGGATAATGATATTCAAGGGATTAAACTGCACTTGCTTCATCTTATGACCAATACACGGATGCAACGAGATTACCACGAAGGACGATTGCAATTGATGAGTCAGGACGAATATGTCAAGGTCATCTGCGACCAATTGGAAATCATTCCTAAACATATCGTCATCCATCGAATCACAGGAGATGCACCTAGAGATATGCTGATTGGTCCTATGTGGAGCCTCAATAAATGGGAAGTGCTAAATGCTATTGAAGCTGAAATGCGACGTCGTGGAAGTGTTCAAGGATGCAAGGCTGTAAAACAGGAGTTTGAAAATGAAAAGACCACTTGAGATTGCACATGATTTTTTGGCTGAGGTAGTGACAAAAGAGGATATCGTAGTGGATGCAACTATGGGAAATGGTCATGACACGCTTTTTCTAGCCAAGCTAGCTAAGCAAGTCTATGCCTTTGATATTCAGGAGCAAGCCTTGGAAAAGACCCAAGAACGTTTGCATCAGGCTGGCCTGACAAATGCCCAGTTACTCTTGCAAGGTCATGAGACACTGGACCAGTTTGTGACAGAAGCCAAGGCAGGGATTTTTAATCTGGGCTATCTGCCGTCAGCTGATAAGTCTGTCATTACCAGACCTCAGACTACTATCGAAGCCTTAGAAAAGCTGTGTCATTTACTTGTCAAAGGAGGACGGATTGCCATCATGATCTACTATGGTCATGAAGGAGGCGACCTCGAGAAAGATGCTGTCTTGGAGTTTGTTAGCCAGTTGAACCAACAAGAGTACACAGCTGCCATTTACCGAACTGTAAACCAAGTTAACAACCCACCATTTTTAGTGATGATTGAAAAATTAGAGAGATATAGACATGGATAAACAATACCTACGTGAAAAGCTGGATGCTATGCGCCAGAATTTCGTTGAATCACCCCACCACGAACGAGCGGTGGATGCGCTAGATCAGGCGCATATGAGTAAAAAAATGCTTAAAATCAAGAAAAAATTAGTTGCTCTTGAAATGGAACGGTGTCAGAAAAAAATTGAGCACAAAGACTGTTCCAAGATTGACCAAAAAATCAAAGAGCAAAAGGAGATATTTGAATCTTGCTGTAAAAAAGATTAAGGAGGACATGTGTGGAATTACTGATTTACCTCATCCTATTTTTGCTGGTTTTGATTGTCTCAAGTACAACCAATAAGCTCTTACCCTTTTTGCCTCTTCCTTTGGTGCAAATTCTTTTAGGAATTGTGATTGGTCTCTTTTTACCCAATACCGACTTTCACCTCAATACAGAGTTGTTTTTGGCCCTGGTTATCGGTCCCTTGCTTTTCCGAGAGTCGGAAGAAGCTGATATTACAGCTATTTTAAAACACTGGCGAATCATTGTCTATCTCATATTTCCAGTGATTTTCATCTCGACCCTGAGTTTGGGTGGCTTGGCCCATCTACTTTGGCTTAGCCTTCCCTTATCAGCTTGCTTGGCTGTTGGGGCGGCCCTTGGACCTACGGACTTGGTAGCTTTTGCTTCTCTTTCGGAGCGGTTTAGCTTTCCTAAGCGTGTGTCCAATATTCTTAAGGGTGAAGGACTCTTGAATGATGCTTCTGGCTTGGTTGCCTTTCAGGTAGCTTTGACAGCTTGGACAACAGGAGCTTTTTCCCTTGGGCAAGCTAGTAGTTCACTCTTCTTTTCAATTCTAGGAGGTTTTTTGATTGGCTTTTTAACAGCCATGACCAACCGTTTCCTCCATACCTTTTTGCTGAGTGTGCGAGCAACGGATATTGCTAGCGAACTTTTATTAGAATTGAGTTTGCCTCTGGTGACTTTCTTCCTGGCAGAAGAAGTCCATGTTTCAGGGATTATCGCCGTTGTAGTTGCGGGGATTTTAAAGGCAAGCCGGTTTAAGAAAATTACGCTTCTCGAAGCCCAAGTGGATACGGTGACCGAGACAGTCTGGCATACAGTGAACTTTATGCTTAACGGTTCTGTCTTTGTGATTTTAGGGATGGAGTTGGAAATAATAGCAGAACCTATCTTGACCAATCCAATCTATAATCCCTTACTCTTATTGCTATCTCTTGTCGCTCTTACCTTTGTCCTCTTTGCCATTCGTTTTGTCATGATTTATGGCTATTATGCCTATAGAACCAGACGTCTCAAGAAAAAGCTAAATAAGTATATGAAGGATATGCTTCTCTTGACCTTTTCAGGTGTCAAGGGAACGGTGTCCATTGCTACGATCCTTCTGATACCAAGTAATCTAGAACAGAAGTATCCTCTCTTGCTTTTCCTTGTTGCAGGTGTGACGCTTGTAAGCTTTTTAACAGGCCTCGTGGTTCTTCCTCATCTTTCTGATGAACAGGAAGAAAGCAAGGATTATCTCATGCATATCAGCATTTTGAATGAAGTGACGCTAGAGTTAGAAAAAGAGTTGGAATGCACTAGAAATAAACTTCCCCTCTATGCGGCTATTGACAATTATCATGGACGTATTGAAAATCTCATTCTGAGTCAAGAAAATAAGGGAGCTCAAGCAGACTGGGAGGCCTTGAAACTTCTCATCCTCAGTATTGAAAGTGATGGTTTAGAACAGGCTTACGAAGAGGACAAGATGAGTGACCGTGCCTATCGAGTTTACCAACGTTATCTGAAAAACATGGAACAAAGCATCAATCGCAAGTTTGTTTCACGATTGACCTATTATTTCCTCGTTTCCTTACGAATTTTACGTTTTCTCCTTCACGAAGTCTTTACCTTTGGTAAGACCTTTCGCAGTTGGAAAAATGAAGAATCACAGAAACTCAGAGACATTGACTATGACCAAATTGCAGAGCTCTATTTAGAAAATACTGAGATGATTATCGAAAGTTTGGAGAACCTTAAAGGGGTTTATAAGAGTTCTTTGATCAGCTTCGTGCAGGATTCTCGTCTCCGAGAAACAGCTATTATTACCAGTGGTGCCTTTGTCGAACGGGTTATCAATCGCGTCAAGCCCAACAATATCGATGAGATGCTAAGAGGCTATTATCTGGAGCGCAAGTTGATTTTCGAATATGAAGAAAAACGATTGATTACGACCAAGTATGCCAAGAAATTACGGCAAAATGTAAATAACTTAGAGAACTATTCCTTGAAGGAAGCTGCCAATACCCTGCCTTATGATATGATGGAATTGGTAAGAAGAAATTAATTAAGATTGTAAATGAAGGAGTGTGACATGAAGAAGTGGTGGAAAGAGCTGATAGACAAGCCTTTATTAAAAGCCTTTTTGCATTATTATCAAGCATCAGAGAGTGAGCTGACCAGTGTCGCAGTAGCCTACTATTGGTTGATTTCGATTTTCCCCTTGCTTTTGGTGGTGGTCAATATCCTGCCCTATTTTCAAATTCCAGTTTCTAATTTTTTAAAGGTTGTCAATGAATACTTGCCCGATACCATGTATGATGTGGTCGCAAAGATTATTACAGAAGTGCTGACCCAACCGTCAACAGGGTTATTGAGTTTTGCGGTTTTGTCAGCCATCTGGACCTTTTCAAAATCCATGAATTTCCTACAGAAAGCCTTTAATAAAGCTTACGGAGTAGCTAAAAATCGTGGCATGATTTCCCATCAGCTCATGAGTTTGTTTGTCAGTTTTGGCTTGCAAATCCTCTTTGCTTTGGCTCTCTTTCTAAGCGTTTTTGGCCGCATGCTTCTCAACCTTATCAAAAGCTACTGGAAATCGGATAGTCCTCTTTTTGATTATCTGCAAGACCTAACAGGTCCCTTGGTCTATTCCTTGATTTTTGCTGTCTTGGTCATGCTTTATTATTTCCTGCCAAATGTTAAGGTTCGACGAATTCGCTCTGTATTACCAGGTAGTGTCTTTGTCTTGTTGACCTTGGTCTCACTACTCAATATCTTTTCAGCCTATGTTAACAATTATGTCAACCATCTAGTGGACGTCCGTTTTTTCAGTTCCATTGTCGTGGTGGTCATGATGGTCTGGTTTATTCTCATCGCTAAGATTTTGATTGTCGGCGCAGTTATCAATGCCAGTGTCCAGAGTTGGAAAGATCCGAGCTTTAGAATAGATTAACTCATTTTTTATCCATTACAAAACGCATACTATCAGGCTTTATAAAACCTTGATAATATGCGCTTTTTTTGATTATGAAAATTAATAGATAAACATGGCATCGCCAAAACTAAAGAAGCGGTAGCGTTCTTGAATGGCATGGTGGTAGGCATCTAAGATCAATTCACGGCCGGCAAAGGCAGAAACCAACATGACCAGAGTTGATTTTGGCAGGTGGAAGTTGGTTGAGAAGGCATCCACGACCTTCCACTCATACCCAGGTTTGATAAAGATATTGGTCCAGCCAGAATCTGCTTGGATTTGCCCATCAAACTTGGAACCAATGGTCTCCAAGGTGCGGATAGAAGTGGTTCCGACAGCGATGACACGACCACCGTTTTCTTTAACAGAGCGAAGGGTGACAGCAGCTTCCTCAGAAAGTTGGTAGAATTCTGAGTGCATTTCATGTTCGTCCAGATTGTCCACAGAGACAGGTCTAAAAGTTCCAAGCCCGACATGAAGAGTCAGATAGACCAGATGAACACCCTTAGCTTTGATTTCTGCTAGCAGTTCTTTCGTGAAGTGTAGTCCAGCAGTTGGTGCTGCAGCAGAGCCACTTTCTTTGGCGTAAACGGTTTGATACCGTTCACGGTCATCCAATTTTTCATGGATATAAGGCGGTAATGGCATTTCACCCAGACTTTCTAAAACTTCTAGGAAAATTCCTTGGTATTCAAAGCGGACAATGCGGCCTCCGTGAGTCAATTCTTCCGTAACGACAGCGCTAAGGCGACCATCACCAAAGCTAACACGAGTACCGACCTTGAGGCGTTTGGCAGGTTTAGCTAGAACTTCCCACTCGTCACCAGCAGTATTTTTGAGCAGGAGAAGTTCCACATGACCACCTGTCTCCTCTTTTTGACCATAGAGGCGGGCAGGGAGAACGCGGGTGTCGTTCATAACAAGAGCATCACCAGGTTCCAGCATATCGATAATAGAGTGGAAGTGTTTATCCTGCATTTCTCCCGTCTCACGGTTGACGATGAGGAGTTTAGAGGCATCTCGTTTTTCAAGGGGTGTTTGGGCAATCAATTCCTCAGGCAAGTGGAAATCAAAATCAGCTGTATTCATATATCTGTTCATTCTTTCTAAATTCTAATCCTATCCATTATAACACGTTTCAAGATTGGACGCTCTTTTTTTAGAAATTAAACCGTTTTCACTTGACAAAAATTGGTCTATACCATATAATAAATATAGATTAAAACGGAGGATAAAAGAATGAAAGTTATTAAAGTTGAAAACCAAGTCGAAGGTGGAAAAGTCGCTTTTGAAATTTTGAAGGAAAAATTGGCCAATGGAGCTCAAACGCTAGGACTTGCGACAGGAAGTAGTCCACTTGAATTTTACAAGAAAATTGTTGAGAGTGACCTTGATTTTTCAAATCTAACCAGTGTCAACCTTGATGAGTATGTAGGCCTTGATGGAGACAATCCTCAGTCTTACCGTCACTTCATGCAAGAAAACTTGTTCAACCAAAAACCATTTAAAGAAAGTTTCTTGCCTCGTGGTGTTAAGGACAATGCTGAAGCTGAAGTTGAACGCTACAATCAAATTTTGGCTGACCATCCAGTTGATCTCCAAATCTTGGGAATTGGTCGCAATGGACACATCGGCTTTAACGAGCCAGGTACTCCATTTGACAGTCAAACACATCTAGTAGAACTTGACCAGTCTACCATCGAAGCCAATGCACGCTTCTTTGACAAGATCGAAGACGTTCCAACCCAAGCTATTTCAATGGGGATTAAAAATATCTTGGATGCTAAGTCAATCCTTCTTTTTGCTTATGGTGCATCAAAAGCAGAAGCTATTGCCGGAACCGTGTCTGGTCCAGTGACTGAGAACTTACCAGCAAGTAGCCTACAAAACCACCCAGATGTGACGATTATTGCAGATGCTGAAGCGCTCAGCTTACTTGAAAAATAAAAAAACAACCCCTTCAGTTTTACAATTGAATGTTTTGAAGACTTGTATAAATAGAGAAAAAAATCAAAATTAACCTGCATTTTTTCTTGACAATTATTCCTTTTACGTGTAAAATAGAATAAATCTTGAACTTGAAGGGAGTGAAAAAAATGTCTAAAACAGTAGTACGTAAGAATGAATCTCTTGACGATGCACTTCGTCGTTTCAAACGTGCGGTTACTAAAGCTGGTACTCTTCAAGAAACACGCAAACGCGAATTCTATGAAAAACCTTCTGTAAAACGTAAACGTAAATCAGAAGCAGCTCGTAAACGTAAAAAATTCTAATTAGAAATGAGAGGCTAGAGAAATCTAGTCCTTTTTCTTTTAATACTCTTCGAAAATCTCTTCAAACCATGTCAACGTCGCCTTGGATTATATATGTGACTGACTTCGTCAGTCTTATCTACAACCTCAAAACGGTGTTTTGAGCAGCCTACGGCTAGTTTCCTAGTTTGCTCTTTGATTTTCATTGAGTATAAATAAATACTTCAAAGCTTGCAAAAATCTCAAATATCCTCCTACAATTTGATATAATAGTAAAAAGAACTAGATTGAAGGAGGAAATGATGTCGGTTTTAGTAAAAGAAGTGATTGAAAAGCTTAGACTAGACATTGTCTATGGCGAACCAGAATTACTTGAAAAGGAAATTAATACTGCGGACATTACGCGACCTGGTCTTGAATTGACAGGCTACTTTGACTACTATACGCCAGAGCGGATTCCACTCTTGGGGATGAAGGAGTGGTCTTATCTTGTTTCGATGTCCTCTCACAACCGCTACCAGGTCTTGAAAAAAATGTTTTTACCTGAGACACCTGCGGTCATTGTTGCTCGTGGTTTGGTAGTTCCAGAGGAGATGCTAAAGGCAGCAAGAGAATGTAAGATTGCCATTTTAACCAGCCGTACGGCGACCAGTCGTTTATCTGGAGAGTTATCTAGTTATCTGGATTCTCGTTTGGCAGAACGGACGAGTGTGCACGGTGTCTTGATGGATATCTATGGGATGGGTGTCTTGATTCAGGGTGATAGTGGCATCGGTAAGAGTGAGACAGGACTAGAGCTTGTCAAACGTGGTCATCGCTTGGTAGCTGATGACCGTGTCGATATCTTTGCCAAGGATGAGATTACTCTTTGGGGTGAACCAGCTGAGATTTTGAAACACTTGATTGAAATTCGTGGTGTTGGGATTATCGATGTTATGAGTCTCTACGGTGCGAGTGCGGTCAAAGATTCTTCACAAGTCCAGCTGGCTGTTTACTTGGAAAATTACGATACGCATAAGACATTTGATCGTCTTGGAAACAATGCAGAGGAAATAGAAATTTCTGGCGTAGCCATTCCTCGTATCCGTATTCCAGTGAAAACAGGTCGTAATATCTCTGTCGTGATCGAGGCAGCTGCCATGAATTATCGTGCCAAGGAGATGGGCTTTGATGCGACTCGTTTGTTCGAAGAACGTTTGACAAATCTCATTGCTCAGAATGAGGTGCCTAATGATTGATCCAATTGCTATTCATCTAGGACCTCTAGCCATTCGTTGGTATGCCTTGTGTATTGTAACGGGCTTGATTCTTGCGGTTTATTTGACCATGAAAGAAGCGCCTAGAAAGAAGATCATACCAGACGATATTTTAGATTTTATCTTGATAGCCTTTCCTTTGGCTATTTTAGGAGCTCGTCTCTACTATGTTATTTTCCGTTTTGATTACTATAGTCAGAATTTAGGAGAAATTTTTGCCATTTGGAATGGTGGTTTGGCCATTTACGGAGGTTTGATAACAGGGGCCCTTGTGCTCTATATCTTTGCTGATCGTAAACTCATCAATACTTGGGATTTTCTAGACATTGCGGCGCCTAGCGTCATGATTGCCCAAAGTGTGGGACGCTGGGGTAATTTCTTTAACCAAGAAGCTTATGGTGCGGCAGTGGATAATCTGGATTATCTACCTGGCTTTATCCGTGACCAGATGTATATTGAGGGGAGCTACCGTCAACCGACCTTCCTTTATGAGTCCCTATGGAATCTACTTGGATTTGCCTTAATTCTGATTTTCAGACGAAAATGGAAGAGCCTCAGACGAGGTCATATCACTGCTTTCTATTTGATTTGGTATGGTTTCGGTCGTATGGTCATCGAAGGTATGCGGACAGATAGTCTCATGTTCTTTGGCCTTCGAGTGTCTCAATGGCTTTCAGTTGTTCTTATCGGACTGGGTATTTTTATCATTCTATATCAAAATCGAAAGAAGGCCCCTTACTATATTACAGAGGAGGAAAATTAAATGTTAGAAGTTGCATATATTCTTGTTGCCCTTGCTTTGATTGTATTTTTAGTCTATCTAATCATTACTGTACAAAAGCTTGGACGTGTTATCGATGAAACAGAGAAGACGATTAAAACCTTGACTTCAGATGTGGATGTGACCTTGCATCATACCAATGAATTGTTGGCTAAGGTCAATGTCTTGGCAGATGATATCAATGTCAAGGTGGCAACAATTGATCCACTCTTTAGTGCTGTTGCAGATTTATCTCTATCTGTTTCCGACCTCAATGACCAAGCGCGTGTCTTGAGCAAGAAAGCTTCATCAGCTGGTTCAAAAACACTGAAGACTGGTGCAAGTTTGTCAGCTCTTCGTCTTGCAAGTAAATTTTTCAAAAAATAAAAAAGGAGAATTCTTATGGCTAAACTATCCTCAATCCTTTTAGGAACCGTTTCAGGTACAGCTCTTGCCTTGTTTTTAACAAGTGACAAGGGCAAACAAGTTTGCAGTCAAGCTCAAGATTTTCTAGCTGATTTGAGAGAAGATCCGGAGTATGCCAAGGAGCAGGTCTGTGAAAAACTGACAGAAGTCAAGGAGCAGGCTACAGATTTTGTTCTTAAAACTAAAGAACAGGTTGAGTCAGGTGAAATCACTGTAGACAGTGTACTTGCTCAAGCCAAATCATGTGCCCGTCATGCGACAGAAGCATCAAAAGATCGATTTAATAATCTCAAGGAGCAATGGCAAGAAAAAGTCGAAACTCTTGATGAACCAGAAGAGATTGTTATTAACATAACAGAAGAATAACCCATCGCCATCTCTGGACAGACTATGTATCTGGGGATGGTGATTTTTTTCTCCTAGCCTGTCTTTGTGGTATAATAATTACTATGCAGAAAAAACCAACGTCAGCCTATGTGCACATCCCATTTTGTACTCAGATTTGTTATTATTGTGACTTTTCAAAAGTTTTTATCAAGAATCAGCCGGTAGATAGTTATTTGGAACATCTGTTAGAAGAGTTTCAATCTTATGATATTCAAAAGTTGAGAACCCTCTATATCGGTGGTGGCACGCCGACAGCTTTGTCAGCTTCACAATTGGAGGTGTTATTGAATGGCTTAACTAAAAACTTGGACTTGTCAGTCTTGGAAGAGTTGACCATTGAGGCCAATCCAGGCGACTTGGATGCGGACAAGATAGCTGTTTTGAAAAACTCGGCTGTCAATCGTGTTTCGCTAGGTGTGCAGACCTTTGATGATAAGATGTTGAAAAAGATTGGGCGCAGTCATTTGGAGAAGGATATTTATGAAAATATCGACCGACTAAAACTGGCTGGTTTTGACAATATCTCTATTGATTTGATTTATGCACTGCCAGGTCAGACCATGGAGCAGGTTAAGGAAAATGTGGCTAAGGCCATTGGACTGGATATTCCCCATATGAGTCTGTATAGCTTGATTTTAGAAAACCATACGGTCTTTATGAACCGTATGCGACGTGGAAAATTGCCCCTGCCCAAGGAAGAGTTAGAAGCTGAGATGTTTGAGTATATCATCACTGAGCTGGAGCGAGCTGGTTTTGAGCATTATGAGATTTCTAATTTCTCCAAGCCTGGTTTTGAAAGTCGTCACAATCTCATGTACTGGGACAATGCTGAATACTATGGCATAGGTGCTGGAGCGTCTGGCTATGTCAATGGGATTCGCTATAAAAACCATGGTCCCATTCGTCATTATCTCAGTGCAGTTGAGGAAGGCAATGCTCGCATCACAGAAGAACATCTGAGTCAAAAAGAGCAAATGGAAGAAGAAATGTTCCTGGGACTCCGCAAGAAATCAGGAGTCTCCATGGCGCGATTTGAGGAAAAATTTGGACGGTCTTTCGATGAACTATATGGCGAAATCGTCAGAGACTTGGTTCAAAAAGGTCTCATGCAACTAGACGGTGATCGCGTGCGCATGACAAAAAGAGGTCTCTTTTTAGGAGACACGGTAGCAGAACGATTTATTTTGGAGTAGGATGATGGGCTTAACTTATCAAATGAAAATGAAAATTCCTTTTGATATGGCTGATATGAACGGTCATATCAAGCTTCCAGATGTGATTTTACTATCCCTGCAAGTTTCAGGGATGCAGTCGATTGAACTGGGAGTTAGTGATAAGGCCATTTTGGAAAACTATAATCTGGTCTGGATTATCACAGACTATGATATTGAGGTGATTCGTTTGCCTCGTTTTGCGGAAGAAATTACTATTGAAACAGAAGCTTTGAGCTACAATCGACTCTTTTGCTACCGTCGCTTTACCATTTATGATGAAGCAGGTCAGGATCTTATCCATATGATGGCGACCTTTGTTCTCATGGATCGAGATAGTCGAAAAGTCCATGCTGTTGAACCTGAGATTGTGGCTCCTTACCAGTCTGAGTTTGATAAAAAACTGATCCGTGGACCAAAGTATGCAAATCTAGAAGAGCCAGTCAGCAAGGATTACCATGTCCGTTTTTACGATTTGGATATGAATGGTCATGTCAATAATAGTAAATACCTGGATTGGATTTTTGAGGTCATGGGAGCGGATTTTTTGATCCACTATATTCCTAAGAAAATCAACCTCAAGTATGTCAAGGAAGTTCGACCAGGTGGGGTGATCACATCGTCTGTTGAACGGACTGGATTGGAAAGCAAGCATGAGATTACAAGTGACGGTGCGACCAATGCCCAAGCAATTATCACTTGGCAAGAAATAAAAAAGGATTAGGGGAAATATGAAATATAAAGGCTATTTAATTGATTTAGACGGAACCATTTATAAGGGGAAAGACCGAATCCCAGCAGGAGAGGCTTTTGTCCATGAGTTGCAAAAGCGGGACATTCCCTATCTCTTCGTGACCAACAATACAACTCGCACTCCTGAAAGTGTTCAGGAAATGTTGGCTCAGAATTTTAATATCGATACGCCCCTGTCGACTGTCTACACAGCGACTTTGGCGACTATCGACTATATGAATGACTTGGGGCTTGAAAAGACGGTCTATGTCATCGGAGAAGCCGGACTCAAGGAAGCCATCAAGGCTGCTGGTTATGTGGAAGACAAGGATAATCCAGCCTATGTGGTAGTAGGATTGGACTGGCAAGTCGACTATGAAAAATTTGCAATAGCAACTCTTGCCATTCAAAAAGGAGCTCATTTTATCGGAACCAATCCTGACCTCAACATCCCAACAGAACGCGGTCTTTTGCCAGGTGCTGGTTCACTGATTACGCTTCTTGAAGTAGCAACACGAGTGAAGCCTGTTTATATTGGAAAACCAAATGCCATCATTATGGACAAGGCGGTTGAGCACTTAGGTTTGGAACGTGAAGAATTAATCATGGTTGGGGACAATTATCTGACGGATATCCGAGCAGGGATTGACAATGGCATTCCAACACTCTTGGTGACGACAGGTTTTACCAAGGCAGAAGAAGTAGCAGATTTGCCAATCGTACCAACTCATGTGGTTTCTAGTCTTGCGGAGTGGGATTTTGATGAAAACTAAACTGACCTTTTGGAGCTCTATGCTCTTTCTCCTCTCACTCTCGATCCTTCTGACTATCTATCTGGCTTGGATTTTTTATCCGCTGGAAATTCAGTGGCTGAACTTAACAGATCGGGTTTATCTAAAACCAGAAACCATTCAGTACAACTTTCATATCTTGATGAATTACCTGACCAATCCTTTTAGTCAGGTCTTACAGATGCCTGATTTTCGTTCGTCAGCAGCCGGTCTGCACCACTTTGCGGTGGTCAAGAACCTCTTTCACTTAGTGCAGCTAGTGGCTTTAGTGACACTACCAAGTTTTTATTTCTTTGTCAAAGGAATTGTGAAAAAGGGCTTTTTATCTCTCTATCGTAAAAGTCTCCTAGCTCTAGTTGTCTTCCCTTTTCTGATCGGTATTGGGGGAGTGTTGATTGGTTTTGACCAATTCTTTACTCTGTTCCATCAAATTCTCTTTGTGGGAGATGATACCTGGCTTTTTGATCCAGCCAAGGATCCGGTTATTTTGATTTTGCCAGAGACCTTCTTCCTCCATGCCTTCCTCCTCTTTTTTGTCTTCTATGAAAGCTTCTTTGGCTATCTTTATCTGAAAAGTCGTAGGAAGTGAAACGAAAGATGTTTTTAATTGCTCTATATAAAAATGTATATCATTTGAAACCATCGTTAAGAATGAATGAACCAAAGCCAATTGTGTCAATCGTTTGCGAACAGTCTATTTTTCTTGAAAAAAATAGTTTTTTTTCTAAAAACACCTAGTCAAGCGCTTTATTTTTTTGTATAATAGAAGTAGCAAAGTATAGATAAGAAGAGAAAAGCATGATTACATTATTTCTATCACCGAGCTGTACTTCATGTCGTAAGGCGAAGGCCTGGTTAGAGACACATAAAGTTCCTTTTGAGGAGCATAATATTATGACTAGTCCTTTAACAAGAAAAGAATTGCAGCATATTCTTTCCTTGACCGAAAATGGTACTGATGACATCATTTCAACTCGTTCAAAAATTTTTCAAAAATTAGATATTGATGTAGAAAGTATTTCGGTATCGGAATTGCTTCATTTGATTGAGCAGTACCCTAGTCTTTTGCGTCGCCCAATTATTATCGATGCCAAACGTATGCAGATCGGTTTTAATGAAGATGAGATTCGTGCTTTTCTCCCTCGTAGTTACCGTAAGCAAGAACTAAAAGAAGCAAGAATGAGAGCTGGTATTAGTTAATGAACAAACAGTATAGTTACCCACTAGATTTGTCGTGGAGCACTGAAGAACTTGCTTCAGTGCTTTCTTTTTTTAATGATGTTGAAGCTGCCTATGAAGGCAAGGTGGAGGCTAAAAAGCTACTGGATTCCTATAAGGGATTTAAGGTGGTCGTGCCAAGCAAGAGTGAAGAGAAACGTTTGGGACGAGAATTTGAAACAGTTAGTGGCTATTCGCTTTATCGAGCAGTTCAGGCTGCCAAGGAAAAAGGGGAAGGAAAGATTTCTCTTGGAAAGTAAATTTGAATTTGCTAAAGAGCTTGTCAAGAAAGCAGGCCAGTACATTCTTGACCACATGCAGGAAGATTTGTGTGTTGAAACCAAGTCCTCTCCAACGGATTTGGTGACCAGACTGGACAAGGAAGTTCAGGAACTCTTGGTTGGTGAGATTTTGTCTCGTTATCCTGAGGATAAGATTTGTGCTGAAGAAGGTTGTCTGCGAGCCTCGGTTCAAGAGGGCAAGGTCTGGGTCATTGATCCAATTGATGGTACCAATAACTTTGTCGCCCAGCAGGAAGATTTTGCTGTTATGATGGCTTATTTTGAAAATGGTCAGGGGCAGTTTGGACTGATTTATGATGTGGTCAAAGGGGATTGTTATCACGGTGGTGGGGAATTTCCAGTTTGTCTAAATGATAGGCCCCTAACTCCCTTTAAAGCAAAACCACTTGGAGATTTTCTCATTGCAGGGAATAGCGGTATGCTGGAAACCAATGAATGGGGTCTGGCTGATTTGAGTCGAGCGGTACTTGGTGTTCGTGTCTATGGGAGTGCGGCCATTAGTTTTGCCAAGATTTTGTCAGGGCGTTTGTTGACCTATGTTACCTATCTGCAACCATGGGATTATGCTGCCGCTAGTATTTTAGGGGAAAGTCTGGGCTATCGGGTTGTGACTCTTTCTGGTGAAACTCCTAATTTTCAAACCAGACAGCCGGTCATGATGCTACCTCTTGAGATGCAGGAGGAAATTCAGTCCTATATTTACGAAAGGAAAAGAACTTAGATGCAATTTCCAGAAGGATTTGTTGAAAAATATGAAGAGATACTAGGAGATGAGGCAAGAGATTTTCTTGCCTCTTTTGAGGAGGAAGCAGTTTCGGCCTTTCGGGTCAATCCTTTAAAAGAAGCGTCAGTTTCCTTTTCTGATCCCATTCCTCAAACCCCTTGGGGCCACTATGGTAAGGTATCTGGAAAATCTCCGGAACATGCTACTGGTTTGGTTTACTCGCAAGAACCCGCTGCTCAAATGGTGGCTCAGGTAGCCAAGCCCAGTCCTGGTATGAAGGTCCTAGACTTGGCAGCTGCACCGGGTGGCAAATCAACTCAACTGGCAGCCTATCTAGCAGGGGATGGTCTTCTCGTCTCCAATGAAATTTCAAGCAAACGAGCTAAGATTCTGGTTGAAAACATGGAGCGCTTTGGAGCGACAAATGTTGTGGTGACCAATGAATCTGCTGACCGTTTGGCCAAGGTCTTTAAAGGCTATTTTGACCTCATTGTTCTTGATGCCCCTTGCTCTGGTGAAGGGATGTTTCGTAAGCAACCAGATGCTATGGACTATTGGAGCTTAGATTATCCAAGTCAATGTGCCAGTCTTCAAAGAGAAATTCTAGCAGATGCAGTGAGCATGCTAGCAGAAGGTGGTCGATTGGTTTATTCAACCTGTACCTGGGCACCTGAGGAAAACGAAGGGATTGTCAAATGGTTGCTGGAAGAGTATGATTTTGATTTATTACCAGTAGAGCATATCAATGGAATGGTAGCTGGTATTGACCTGCCAGAAACGGCTCGGATGTATCCTCATCAGTTTAAGGGAGAGGGTCAGTTTGTCGCTCATTTACAATTTAAGGGCGAAAATCCAGCACCGAAATATAAGGAAAGTAAGAGTAATCTCAACCGAGAACAAGTTGCTTTGTGGCAGGAATTTGCCCAAAAACATTTGCAGGTCAATCTAAGGGGGACCTTGCAGACTTTTGGAGACCAACTCTATCTCTTGCCAGAAATCTTGCCAGATTTAGGGAAGCTCAGGATCGCTCGCAATGGGCTGCATCTAGGTACTTTTAAGAAGAAACGCTTTGAGCCTAGTTTTGCTCTTGGTCTAGCCTTGAAACCAAGTCAGGTCAAGCAGTCGGTTGAAATTGACCAAGAAGCGTTTGTAAAGTATGTGGCTGGAGAAACCGTTCAGCTGGCGGAAAGTCTGCCAAATGGTTGGTACCAAGTTTTGGTTCAAGGAAATGGTTTGGGCTTTGCTAAGGTGACTGGAAATGTTTTGAAAAATTATTTTCCAAAAGGCCTCAGATTCAAGTAAAAATGCTAGTCAAAGTAGCTTGTCTATGTTATAGTGGAAGTATGGATTTTTTTCAAATTGTCTTTTATTTTCAGTCAAAATTGGTGGACAAGGTAACTGAGCAAATTTCTAGTAAAATTAAGCTATTAACTTTAGTTGACTCCCCATTTTCAAAAGAAAAACATAAATAAATAGTTGAAAAAATTCACAGCATTCACCATTATTTTCAAGGAGAAAAACAGTGAAAAAAAGGAAAAAACTCGCTCTATCCCTTGCGGCTTTTTTGCTAGCAGGTTCTTTGGCGGGATGTGCTAGCTGGATTGATCGTGGAGAATCCATGACAGCTGTTGGCTCAACGGCTCTTCAGCCCTTGGTCGAAGCAGCAGCAGATGAATTTGGCTCTATGCACGTTGGGAAAACAGTCAACGTCCAAGGTGGAGGATCTGGTACAGGTCTGTCTCAGGTTCAATCTGGAGCCGTTGATGTAGGAAATTCAGACGTATTTGCCGAGGAAAAAGACGGTATCAACGCATCCGCTCTAGTGGACCATAAGGTAGCTGTAGCGGGCTTGGCAGTGATTGTAAATAAGGAAGTTGATGTTGAAAATCTGACAACAGAACAACTCCGTAGCATCTTCACAGGTCAAGTGACTAACTGGAAAGAAGTCGGTGGGAAAGACCTAGCCATTTCCATTATCAACCGCGCAGCAAGTTCTGGTTCGCGTGCAACCTTTGATAGTGTTATCATGGATGGTCAATCTGCCGTGCAGAGTCAAGAACAGGATTCAAATGGGATGGTCAAAAACATTGTTTCCCAGACACCAGGAGCTATTTCTTACCTAGCCTTTGCCTATGTGGATGACTCGGTGAAACGCATGAAGTTGAATGGCTATGAGTCGATTGCAGAAAATGTTACAAGCAATAACTGGCCTTTGTGGTCTTATGAACACATGTACACCTTAGGGCAGCCAGACGAATTGGTGGCAGAATTCCTCAACTTTGTCCTCTCTGATGAAGCGCAAAGTGGAATCGTTAAGGGTATGGGCTATATTTCTGTTAAGGAAATGAAGGTTGAAAAAGATGCTGTCGGAACGGTGACAGCGATAGAAGGGAGTCACTAATGAATCAAGAAGAATTAGCTAAAAAATTACTTTCTCCCTCAAAGAACTCTCGTCTAGAGAAACTAGGAAAAGGCTTGACCTTTGCCTGTCTGTCTTTGATTGTTATCATTGTGGCTATGATTTTGATTTTTGTAGCTCAAAAAGGTTTGTTGACCTTCTTTGTAAATGGGGTTAATATCTTTGATTTCCTATTTGGCCAAACTTGGAATCCTTCAGGTAAACAATTTGGTGCCCTTCCTATGATTTTGGGTTCCTTTATTGTCACCATCCTATCAGCACTTATCGCAACACCATTTGCCATTGGGGCTGCAGTCTTTATGACCGAGGTTTCACCAAAAGGGGCAAAGATTTTGCAACCTGCTATTGAACTCCTAGTTGGGATTCCTTCCGTCGTGTATGGATTTATAGGTTTGCAGGTCGTAGTTCCTTTTGTCCGTAGTGTCTTTGGTGGAACTGGTTTTGGGATCTTGTCAGGGATTTTTGTTCTCTTTGTCATGATCTTACCGACGGTAACCTTTATGACAACCGATAGCTTGCGTGCGGTGCCTCGTCACTACCGCGAAGCTAGTTTGGCTATGGGTGCCACTCGTTGGCAAACCATCTGGCGCGTGACCTTAAAGGCAGCGCGTTCAGGGATTTTCACCGCAGTGGTCTTTGGGATGGCGCGTGCCTTTGGTGAGGCCTTGGCCATTCAGATGGTGGTCGGAAACTCAGCCGTTGTCCCAACTTCATTGACAACACCTGCTGCGACCTTGACCTCTGTGTTGACCATGGGTATCGGAAATACTGTTATGGGTACAGTTGATAATAATGTACTCTGGTCACTGGCCTTAGTCTTGCTCTTGATGAGTTTGGCCTTTAACAGTGTGATTAAATTGATTACGAAAGAAAGAGGAAAGAAAAACTATGCACGCTAAGAAATTAGATAAAATTGCAACAGCTGTCCTCTACTCGATTGCAGGAATTATTGTAGCCATCTTGGCATCCTTGATTCTCTATATCTTGGTTCGTGGTTTGCCCCACATCTCTTGGTCTTTCTTGACTGGCAAATCATCTTCTTACCAAGCAGGCGGAGGGATTGGAATTCAGCTCTATAATTCCTTTTTCCTTCTGGTCATTACCTTGATTATCTCTGTGCCTTTATCTATGGGGGCTGGGATTTTCCTAGCTGAATATGCTAAAAAAGGTCCTGTGACTAATTTTGTCAGAACCTGTATTGAAATCTTGTCTTCACTGCCATCAGTGGTTGTGGGTCTCTTTGGTTACTTGATCTTTGTAGTTCAGTTTGAGTATGGATTTTCAATCATTTCAGGTGCCTTGGCCTTGACAGTCTTTAACTTACCTCAGATGACTCGTAATGTTGAAGACAGCTTGAAACACGTTCACCACACGCAACGTGAGGCCGGCTTGGCCCTTGGGATTTCACGTTGGGAGACAGTGGTCCATGTGGTCATTCCAGAAGCTCTTCCAGGTATTGTGACGGGTGTCGTCTTGGCCTCTGGTCGTATCTTTGGTGAGGCGGCTGCTCTCATCTATACAGCAGGACAATCCGCTCCAGCCCTTGACTGGTCTAACTGGAACATTCTCAGTGTAACCAGCCCAATCTCTATCTTCCGTCAAGCAGAAACCTTGGCTGTCCACATCTGGAAAGTCAATAGTGAAGGTACTATTCCTGATGGAACAATCGTATCAGCAGGTTCTGCAGCCGTGCTCCTCATCTTTATTCTCATCTTTAACTTTGGAGCTCGCAAACTCGGAAGCTACCTACATAAGAAATTAACCGCTGCCTAAAGGAGAAGCCATGTCAAAATATAATTGGGATGAAAAGCATATCATCACCTTTCCTGAAGAGAAAGTGGCCCTCTCTACTAAGGATTTACATGTTTACTACGGTAAAAATGAATCTATTAAGGGCATCGATATGCAATTTGAAAAAAATAAAATTACGGCCTTAATTGGCCCTTCTGGCTCAGGAAAATCAACCTACCTCCGCAGTCTCAACCGCATGAATGATACTATTGATATTGCCAAGGTAACAGGTCAAATCCTCTATCAAGGGATTGATGTTAACCGTCCAGAAATCAATGTTTATGAGATGCGTAAGCACATCGGGATGGTCTTCCAACGACCAAATCCCTTTGCCAAGTCTATCTACCGCAACATCACTTTTGCCCATGAACGTGCAGGGGTTAAGGACAAGCAAGTCTTGGATGAAATTGTGGAAACCTCTCTTCGTCAAGCTGCCCTTTGGGACCAGGTCAAAGACGATTTGCACAAGTCAGCCTTGACCCTATCAGGTGGTCAGCAGCAACGTCTCTGTATCGCTCGTGCTATCTCTGTTAAACCAGATATCCTCTTAATGGATGAGCCGGCTTCAGCCTTGGATCCGATTGCGACAGCCCAGCTTGAAGAAACCATGTTGGAATTGAAGAAGGACTTTACCATTATCATCGTGACCCACAGCATGCAGCAGGCTGCGCGTGCTAGTGATTACACAGGATTTTTCTACTTGGGTGACTTGATTGAGTATGATAAGACCTCTAATATTTTCCAAAATGCCAAACTACAGTCAACCAATGACTACGTAACAGGACACTTTGGATAGAAAGGAAACAGTATGACAGAAGCGATTTTACAGGTGTCAGACCTGTCCGTTTACTACAATCAAAAAAAGGCCTTAAATAGTGTTTCCTTATCATTCCAACCCAAGGAAATTACAGCCTTGATTGGTCCATCTGGATCAGGGAAGTCAACTCTCCTCAAGGCTATCAACCGTATGGGAGACCTCAATCCAGAGGTGACCACAACTGGTTCGGTGGTATACAACGGCCACAACATTTACAGCCCACGTACCGATACGGTTGAATTGCGGAAGGAAATCGGTATGGTTTTCCAACAACCAAACCCCTTCCCTATGTCTATCTATGAAAATGTTGTTTATGGGCTTCGTATCAATGGAGTTAAGGATAAGCAGGTTCTGGATGAAGCGGTCGAAAAAGCCTTGCAACGAGCTTCTATCTGGGATGAGGTCAAGGATCGCCTGCATGATTCAGCTATTGGGCTTTCAGGTGGACAACAACAACGTGTTTGTGTTGCCCGTGTCTTGGCAACCAGTCCTAAAATCATCCTCTTGGATGAACCGACTTCAGCCTTGGACCCTATCTCGGCTGGGAAGATTGAGGAAACCTTGTATGCTCTAAAAGATAAATACACCATGCTCTTGGTTACGCGTTCCATGCAACAAGTCTCTCGTATCTCTGACAAGACAGGATTTTTCCTAGATGGAGATTTAATCGAGTTTAACGATACCAAGAAGATGTTCCTCAACCCACAACACAAGGAAACAGAAGATTATATTTCAGGAAAATTTGGATAAGGAGATAAATGATGTTACGTTCTCAATTTGAGGAAGATTTAGAGAAATTGCACAACCAGTTCTATGCTATGGGACAAGAAGTGTTATCCCAAATCAATCGGACAGTGCGTGCCTTTGTTACGCATGACCGTGATTTGGCCAAAGAAGTTATCGAAGACGATGCAGAAGTAAACGAATACGAAGTGAAATTGGAGAAGAAATCATTTGAAATGATTGCCCTTCAACAACCCGTTTCTCAAGACTTGCGTACTGTTCTAACAGTCTTGAAGGCTGTATCTGACTTGGAACGTATGGGTGATCATGCTGTTTCCATTGCAAAAGCAGCCATTCGTATGAAGGGAGAACAACGTATTCCAGCTGTTGAAGAAGAAATCAAGAGAATGGGTCGCGATGTCAAGAATTTTGTCGAAGCAGCCCTTGAACTCTATCTGAATGGTTCAGTAGACCAAGCCTATGAAGTAGCAGCAAAGGATGAAAAAATCAACCATTACTTTGATAGCATTCGTGACTTGGCTACAGAAGAAATCAAGAAAAATCCTGATGCCATTGTTACAGGCCGTGATTACTTCCAAGTCATTTCTTTCTTGGAACGTATTGGAGACTATGCCAAGAATATCTGTGAATGGGTTGTTTACTTTGAAACAGGTAAGATTGTCGAACTATAAAACAGATTCATTCTGTATAAAAAGGAGCTTGAAATCAATTGACAGCTCCTTTTATTGAATGAAAAAAATATTTTTGAGATAAAAATTCAAAAAACACTTGACAAGCAACTTGGATAGCGTTATAATTATACAAAATTAACAGAGAGGTTGTTTATTTATGAAATCAAAAAAATGGATATTTGTTTTATGTAGTTTGCTTGTAAGTTTCTTCTTAGTGGCTTGCCAGTCGGGCTCTAATGGTTCTCAGTCAGCTCTTGAGGCTATTAAGCAAAAGGGGAAATTAGTTGTGGCGACCAGTCCTGACTATGCACCCTTTGAATTCCAAGCCTTGGTTGACGGAAAAAACAAGGTAGTCGGTGCGGATATTGATATGGCCCAGGCTATTGCTGATGAACTTGGGGTGAAGTTGGAAATTTCAAGCATGAGTTTTGACAATGTCTTGACTAGTCTTCAGACAGGTAAGGCTGATCTAGCAGTTGCGGGAATTAGCGCTACTGATGAGAGAAAAGAAGTTTTTGATTTTTCAATTCCTTATTATGAAAACAAGATTAGTTTCTTGGTTCGTAAGGCGGATGTAGAAAAATACAAGGATCTAACCAGTCTTGAAAGTGCTAATATTACAGCCCAAAAAGGAACTGTTCCAGAATCAATGGTCAAAGAACAATTGCCAAAAGCTCAATTAACTTCCCTAGCTAATATGGGTGAAGCTGTCAATGATTGCAGGCTGGAAAAGTAGATGCTGTTCATATGGATGAGCCTGTTTCCCTTAGCTATGCTGCTAAAAACGCTGACTTAGCTGTCGCAACTGTCAGCTTGAAGATGAAGGACGGCGAAGCCAATGCCGTTGCACTTAGAAAAAATAGTGCTGATTTGAAAGAAGTGGTGGACAAGGTCATCCAAAAACTCAAGGATGACGGTACCTACCAAAGCTATCTTGAAAAAGCAGCAAGCCTAACAGAAGTAGAACAATAAGAAAAAGCAGAGTTGGAAGTCATTCCAATTCTGCTTTTAAATAGTTTAAAACATTTTCTAGATTGTCTAGGGACACCTTGGCAAATTGATAAGGGCAAGCACCCAAGTAAGCCTCTTCAAAGAAGTCCAAGCTCAGCTGACTGTGTTTGAGACTGGCGATTTTAGGGTACTGTCTGAGGTCTAGCAATAAACCATCGTGTAGGGGATAATGAGGAAGGGGACAAGGTGTGCTAGCTAGTATTTCCTCGATTTGTTTTTGGTAGTCTTCCTGATTGGACAAGCGAGCTAGACGGTTTTTCTCAAACAGTTGACTGTCGATATAGAGTGAAAGGGCCTTTTGCATGATGAGATTGCTGTCATAATCTAGGATATTTTTGTAGGCCACAAATGCTTCTTTGATAGTATTTGGCAGAATGAGTGCTGTAATACGAAGGGCTGGAAAGAGGCTGGTTGAGAAGGACTTGATATAAATGACACGCTCCTCTGTATCCAGATAGTGGAAGGTCTGGCCCTTCTTGGAGTCCAAATCCCCCAGATAATCGTCTTCGACGATATAGACACCATACTTGGCAGCTAAGTCCAGAATAGCCCGTTTGTCCTGCTCTGAATAGGAATGCCCCAGAGGATAGTGAAAACGAGGAATGGTATAGAAAAACTTAATTTTTCCAGTTTTGAAGTGGCCTTCCAGTTCATCCAAGTCAATTCCCTCAATGCCTCGTTCGATTGTTTGATAGTCCAGACCCTGAGCAATCAAGAGGCGATTCATCCGATGGTAGGTCGGCTGTTCCACCAATATTTCCTTGGCTTGGCTAGGGAAGGATATTTGAGAAAGAATAAACAAGGCTTGCTGGGTTCCAGAAGTCAATACCAGTTGGTCAGCCTTGCAGTAGAGGGCTTGGTTAAAGAGGAGTTTATGAATGGACTGTCTTAGGTCTTCTAATCCTTCTTGGTTATCATAGTAGTTGAAAAGGTAGTTCTCCCGGCCAATCAAGGTTTCATTGACACAGAGTCGGAAATCGTCATAGGCGCTGGCATGTTCGTCCGTAACCTCGATTTCTAGGTCTTGGTGTTGCCCTTGTTCTAAGACATAGTAGCCACTCTGGGGCTTGGCATAGAGGTATTGTTCGTACCGTAATTCCAGCAAGGCTCTCTGAATGGTATCCTTGCTACAGTGAAAGTCAAAGCTCAGTTGACGGATAGAAGGCAGGCGACTTCCCGTCGGAAATCGTCCAGACTCGATACCGTTTTTTAAATAGTAAACGACCTCTTGGTACTTGCTTTGTTTCTTCATTCCAGACCTCCCTTGATTTTGTTACATTGTACCCTTTTTTTTCCTTCTTGGCAATGTCTAGAGTATTTCTCTCGTTCACATCTAGAGGCAAATGTGGTATACTTAGGAGTAAGATTTATAAAATAACAGACAAGAAAGAGAATGGATAAGAACGTGCAGGAACCAGTGAAATTATTTCAATACAATACCCTTGGAGCCTTGATGGCCGGCCTTTATGGTGGTACCATGACAGTAGGAGAATTGCTAGAACATGGTGACCTTGGTTTGGGAACCTTGGATTCCATTGATGGAGAATTGATTGTCTTGGATGGCAAGGCCTATCAGGCCAAAGGCTCAGGAGAACAACCAGAAATTGTAGAAGTATCACCAGATGCCCTTATTCCTTATGCTGCAGTGGTACCGCATCAGGCGGAGGTTATTTTCCGCCAGCGCTTTGAGATGACAGATAAGGAATTGGAAGAACGAATCGAGTCTTATTATGATGGGGAAAATCTTTTTCGCTCTATTAAGATTCGTGGGGAATTTTTACATATGCATGTGCGCATGATTCCTAAGTCAACACCAGATACCAAGTTTGCTGAGGTCGCAACTCATCAGCCTGAATATCGTCGTGACAATGTCGCAGGAACCATCGTTGGTTTCTGGACGCCAGAGATTTTCCAAGGGGTTAGTGTGGCAGGTTACCATCTCCACTTTATCTCAGATGATTTAACCTTTGGTGGGCATGTCATGGACTTTGTCATCAAGGAAGGGATTATCGAGGTGGGAGCGGTTGACCAGTTGGACCAACGTTTCCCAGTCCAAGATCGTCAATACTTGTTTGCTAAGTTCAATGTTGACGAGATGAAAAAAGATATTGAAAAGGCAGAATAGGAGAAGAAAATGACCATTCATATTATCATTACCATGGTGCTGTTGCTGGCTTTCTTGATAGGGAGCATTTGGTATGCCAAAAAGAAATATCAGATTAATCTAGCTATCTTGGGCTTGGGGGCTGTTGCCTTCTTTGTCTCCTCACAAATTTTGGAAAAACTGGTGCATATCTTGGTTTTGCATCCTCAAAAAGACGGTAGTATTGCACTCTTGCAAGACAACCCACTTCTCTATATTATCTATGGTTTAGCCATGGCAGCCTTTTTTGAGGAAACTGCTCGCCTTGTTTTCTTCAAATGGCTGGAGAAAAAGAGAAGTTTGGAAAAGGCAGATGCCTTGGCCTATGGCTTGGGGCATGGTGGCTTGGAGTTGATTTTCCTTGGTCTTACTAGTTTGATTAATCTTTACATCGTACTTTCGGCAGTTCAAACTCAGAATCCACAGGTCATGCAATTGCTGTCTGAAAATATGTTAAAAACTATTCAGTCGCTATCAGTCTGGCAGATTTATTTGCTTGGTTTTGAGCGAATCTTGGCCCTAGGTTTCCAAGTACTCTTGACAGTTTGGGTTTACCAAGCTGTTCGCCAGAAGAAATGGATTTATCTCCTAGCAGCCTATGGTCTACATGCCTTCGTTGACCTGGCTCCATCTCTTGCCCAAGTTGGTTGGCTGACAAATCCAGTCTTGGTTGAAGTTGTCCTAGCACTTGAACTTGTTTTAGTTGCCTATGGAACCAAGGCTATCTTTTGCAAAAAATCATAAGAAAAAAGAGGGAGAAACCTCTTTTTTGTTTAAAATAAGTCCAAGATTTTTTAGGGTCGTCAAATGCCTCTAAAAATGGTATAATGGAATGAATTTTGTAAAAGGAAGAGTGACATGTCAGTAAGAGAAAAAATGCTTGAAATCTTGGAAGGAATCGATATCCGTTTCAAAGAACCCTTGCATAGCTATAGTTATACAAAAGTAGGTGGAGAGGCTGATTATCTGGTCTTTCCACGAAACCGTTTTGAGTTGGCTCGCGTTGTTAAATTTGCAAATCAAGAAAATATCCCTTGGATGGTTCTTGGAAATGCTAGCAACATTATCGTTCGTGATGGCGGGATTCGTGGATTTGTCATCTTGTGTGACAAGCTCAATAACGTTTCTGTTGATGGCTATACTATTGAAGCTGAAGCTGGTGCCAACTTGATTGAAACAACTCGCATTGCCCTTCGTCATAGTTTGACTGGTTTTGAGTTTGCTTGCGGCATTCCAGGGAGTGTCGGTGGTGCTGTCTTTATGAATGCAGGTGCCTATGGTGGCGAGATTGCCCACATCTTACAGTCTTGTCAGGTCTTGACCAAGGATGGAGAAATCGAGACCCTGTCTGCCAAAGACTTGGCTTTCGGGTATCGCCACTCAGCCATTCAGGAGTCTGGTGCAGTTGTCTTGTCAGCTAAATTTGCTCTAGCTCCAGGAACCCATCAGATCATCAAGCAAGAAATGGATCGCTTGACCCACCTCCGTGAACTCAAGCAACCTCTAGAATACCCATCTTGTGGTTCGGTCTTTAAGCGTCCAGTCGGGCATTTTGCAGGTCAATTAATTTCAGAAGCTGGCTTGAAAGGCTATCGTATCGGTGGCGTAGAAGTCTCAGAAAAGCATGCAGGATTTATGATCAATGTCGCAGATGGAACGGCCAAAGACTATGAGGACTTGATTGAGTCTGTGATTGAAAAAGTCAAGGAACACTCTGGCGTCACTCTTGAGAGAGAAGTCCGTATTTTAGGTGAAAGCCAGTAGGAAGCGGTGTTTGAAAAGCTGCTGCTATGTCATGGAAAGGGGGTGAAAGCCTATCGTTAGTGCAGATGTATGCAGGTGGTTTTACACTCTGCAAGAGGTAGTGGCGGCCTGACAGAGCCCTGATCTGTTAATCTATGAAAAAGAAGGAATTTATGCCAATTGAAAAAACCAATTATTGAATTCAAAAATGTCTCTAAAGTTTTTGAAGACAGCAACACCAAGGTTCTCAAAGATATCAACTTTGAGTTGGAAGAAGGGAAATTTTATACACTGCTGGGAGCATCTGGTTCAGGAAAATCAACCATCCTAAACATTATTGCAGGTTTGCTGGATGCAACGACTGGAGATATTTTACTGGATGGGATACGGATCAATGACATTCCAACCAACAAACGTGATGTTCATACGGTCTTCCAATCTTACGCCTTGTTTCCACATATGAATGTGTTTGAAAATGTTGCCTTTCCATTGCGTTTGCGTAAGATTGACAAAAAAGAAGTCGAGCAACGTGTAGAGGAAGTTCTCAAAATGGTACAGTTGGAAGGTTTCGAAAAACGTTCCATCCGTAAACTATCTGGAGGACAACGCCAGCGTGTGGCTATTGCGCGTGCTATCATTAACCAACCCCGTGTGGTACTCTTGGACGAGCCTCTGTCAGCCTTGGACTTGAAATTACGAACAGACATGCAGTATGAACTGCGTGAATTGCAACAACGCTTGGGGATCACCTTTGTCTTTGTCACTCACGATCAGGAAGAAGCCCTCGCCATGAGTGACTGGATTTTTGTCATGAATGACGGTGAGATTGTCCAGTCTGGAACGCCAGTAGACATCTACGACGAGCCAATCAACCACTTTGTTGCCACCTTTATCGGGGAGTCAAATATCTTACCAGGTACCATGATTGAGGACTACTTGGTTGAGTTTAACGGCAAACGATTCGAAGCAGTCGATGGTGGGATGAAGCCGAATGAGCCTGTTGAAGTCGTGATTCGTCCAGAGGACTTGCGCATTACCCTTCCTGAAGAGGGCAAGCTCCAAGTTAAGGTTGACACGCAGCTTTTCCGTGGGGTTCACTATGAGATTATCGCCTATGATGAGCTTGGCAATGAATGGATGATCCATTCAACGCGTAAAGCCATCGTGGGTGAGGAAATCGGTCTTGACTTTGAACCAGAAGATATCCACATCATGCGTCTCAATGAAACAGAAGAAGAGTTCGATGCTCGTATCGAAGAATACGTTGAAATCGAAGAGCAAGAAGCAGGTTTGATTAACGCTATTGAGGAGGAAAGAGATGAAGAAAACAACCTCTAAACTCTTTGTAGTGCCCTATATGCTTTGGATTGCGCTCTTTGTTTTAGCACCCCTGGTCTTGATTTTCGGTCAATCATTTTTCAACATCGAAGGGCAGTTCAGTTTAGAAAACTATAAATCCTACTTTGCGTCGCAAAACTTAACCTATCTTAAAATGAGCTTTAACTCGGTTCTTTATGCTGGGATTGTAACTCTAGTGACGCTTCTTATCAGCTATCCAACAGCCCTCTTTTTGACCCGTCTCAAGCACCGTCAACTCTGGCTCATGCTGATTATTCTGCCAACATGGATCAATTTGCTCCTTAAGGCTTATGCCTTTATTGGGATTTTTGGTCAGAATGGCTCTATTAACCAATTCTTGGAATTCATCGGAATCGGTTCGCAACAGTTACTCTTTACGGATTTCTCATTTATCTTTGTCGCAAGCTACATCGAGCTTCCCTTTATGATTTTGCCTATCTTCAACGTTTTGGATGATATGGATAATAATCTCATCAATGCCAGCTATGACCTTGGTGCAACCAAGTGGGAGACCTTCTGTCATGTCATCTTCCCTCTGTCTATGAATGGTGTGCGAAGTGGGGTTCAATCCGTCTTTATCCCCAGCTTGAGTCTTTTCATGTTGACGCGTTTGATTGGGGGGAACCGAGTGATTACTTTGGGGACGGCTATTGAGCAGAACTTCCTGACTAACGACAATTACGGTATGGGTTCTACCATCGGTGTGATTCTCATCCTGACCATGTTTATCACTATGTGGGTGACCAAGGAAAGGAGAGAACGATGAAAAAATTATCGAATCTTTACCTAGCCTTTGTCTTTATCGTCCTTTATTTGCCAATCTTTTACCTGATCGGCTATGCCTTCAATGCTGGTGATGATATGAATAGCTTTACTGGTTTTAGCTTGAGCCATTTTAAAACCATGTTTGGTGATGGTCGTCTCATGTTGATCCTCACCCAAACCTTTTTCTTGGCCTTTCTATCAGCCTTGATTGCTACTATTATCGGGACTTTCGGTGCTATTTACATCTACCAGTCTCGTAAGAAATACCAAGAAGCCTTTCTTTCACTCAATAATATCCTCATGGTTGCGCCTGATGTTATGATTGGTGCTAGCTTCTTGATTCTCTTTACCCAACTCAAGTTTTCACTTGGTTTTTGGACGGTTCTATCTAGTCACGTAGCTTTCTCCATTCCTATCGTAGTCTTGATGGTCTTGCCACGTCTTAAGGAAATGAATGGTGACATGATTCATGCGGCCTATGATTTGGGTGCCAGTCAATTTCAGATGTTCAAGGAAATCATGCTTCCTTACCTGACTCCGTCTGTCATTGCAGGTTATTTCATGGCCTTCACCTATTCGCTAGATGACTTTGCCGTGACCTTCTTTGTGACGGGAAATGGCTTTTCAACCCTATCAGTCGAGATTTATTCTCGTGCTCGCAAGGGGATTTCGCTGGAAATCAATGCTCTGTCTGCCCTTGTCTTTCTCTTTAGTATTATCCTAGTTGTCGGATATTACTTCATTTCACGTGAGAAGGAGGAGCAAGCATGAAAAAACTCTATTCATTTTTAGCAGGAATTGTAGCCATTATCCTGGTTTTGTGGGGAATTGCGACTCATCTAGATAGTAAAATCAATAGCCGAGATAGTCAAAAACTGGTTATCTACAACTGGGGAGACTACATCGATCCAGAACTCTTGGAGCAATTCACAGAAGAAACAGGGATCCAAGTCCAGTACGAGACCTTTGACTCCAACGAAGCCATGTATACCAAGATTAAGCAGGGTGGAACGACCTATGATATTGCTATCCCAAGTGAGTACATGATTAACAAGATGAAGGACGAAGACCTCTTGGTGCCACTTGATTATTCAAAAATTGAAGGAATCGAAAATATCGGATCAGAGTTTCTCAACCAGTCCTTTGACCCAGGCAATAAATTCTCCATTCCTTACTTCTGGGGAACCTTGGGGATCGTCTACAATGAAACCATGGTAGATGAAGCGCCTGAACACTGGGACGACCTTTGGAAACCAGAATATAAGAACTCAATTATGCTCTTTGATGGGGCGCGTGAAGTGCTTGGTTTAGGTCTTAACTCACTAGGCTATAGCCTTAACTCCAAGGATACCCAGCAGTTGGAGGAGACAGTGGATAAGCTCTACAAACTGACTCCAAATATAAAGGCTATTGTGGCCGACGAGATGAAGGGTTACATGATTCAGAACAATGCTGCCATCGGTGTGACCTTCTCAGGAGAAGCCAGCCAAATGCTGGAGAAAAATGAAAATCTACGCTATGTGGTTCCGACAGAAGCAAGTAACCTCTGGTTTGATAACATGGTTATTCCTAAAACTGTCAAGAACCAGGATGCGGCCTATGCCTTCATTAACTTTATGTTGAAGCCTGAAAATGCTCTCAAGAATGCAGAGTATGTCGGCTATTCAACACCAAACCTACCAGCTAAGGAATTGCTCCCAGAGGAGAAAAAAGAAGACAAAGCCTTCTATCCTGATGCAGATACAATGAAACACCTAGAAGTTTATGAGAAGTTTGACCATAAATGGACAGGAATCTACAGCGACCTCTTCCTACAGTTTAAAATGTATCGGAAGTAGTGATAGTAACGAAACGAATCAGTTAGAGCTGGTTCGTTTTTTGAATAGAACGTAATTTATATAACTGTATATTTTTACTATCCTATTTGCTTATTTTATTTCTTAGTAGTATACTAAGTTTATCTATATGGAAAGCGGTAACAAATCATGAAAATGTCTACTTTTTTCAAAAAAAGTTACTGGCCAACCTTTTTGATTGTTGACCAAACAATTATACTATTCTATTTAAAGGATGGCTTGGATCGACAATACCTAACAACGGATTCTATACATTTGGTGATAGGGTTCTTTATATTTGCAAATATTTTCGTAGCTATCTTTAGCAATTCGAAAATGTGGGATAAAAGTTGGGATAAAAAGAGTGATAGCAGTAAGAAAAAATATATCCTGAAAAAGTAAGCATAGATATAGGGAATGGGGTTTCTTAAATGGGAATCATTTCCAGTTGACGCAGACTTTAAAAAACGTTATAATAGGAATGTTGAGAATTGATTTTCACTTGTCTTAGTCCAGAGAAATGGCGGTGCTGCGAGCCATCTAAGCTAGGAAGTCATGCTACTCAATCATACAATTGCATAAGAACAAGAGAATGACAAGTTCATTGAATGAAGGTGGTACCGCGGTTTTTCGCCCTTCGTGATATGAGCTTGTCTTTTATTTTTGGAGGTGTTGATGAAAACATTTCTTGTCAAACAAAAGTTTCGTCTTGGAGGCGAACGCTTCGCTATCAAGGATAACAGGGGAGAAATCGCCTATCAGGTGGAGGGATCATTTTTTAAGATTCCCAAAACTTTTACCATCTATGATGCGACTGGTGAACAGGTCAGTCAGATCAGTAAAGAAATCTTGACCTTTCTACCTCGTTTTGAGATTCAGCTCCGTAATGGAGATAGTTTTTATATCCGAAAGAAGTTGACTTTTTTTAGAGATAAGTATGAATTTGACAACCTAGGACTTCGTATCGAGGGCAATATCTGGGATTTGAATTTCAAATTGCTGGATGATCGCGATCAGCTGATTGCGGAAATCAAGAAGGAATTCTTCCATCTGACCTCTACCTATAATGTAACGGTCCTTGAGGACGCTTATGCAGACCTAGTCATTTCCCTCTGTGTCGCGATTGACTATGTGGAAATGCTGGAAAGCCAATCACATTAAACAAGTAAATAAGGAGACAATATGAAACAACTATCTAGTGCACAAGTACGCCAAATGTGGCTTGATTTCTGGGCGACCAAAGGTCACTCAGTAGAACCATCAGTAAGCTTGGTTCCTGTAAATGACCCAACTCTTTTGTGGATCAACTCTGGGGTAGCAACTCTTAAGAAATACTTTGACGGAACCATCATTCCTGAAAATCCACGTATTACTAATGCCCAAAAGGCTATCCGTACCAACGATATTGAAAACGTAGGGAAGACTGCACGTCACCATACCATGTTTGAAATGTTGGGGAACTTCTCTATCGGGGATTACTTCCGTGACGAGGCCATCACTTGGGCTTATGAGCTTTTGACCAGCCCAGAATGGTTTGATTTCCCTGCTGAAAAACTTTACATGACCTACTATCCAGATGATAAAGATTCTTACAACCGCTGGATTGAAGTGGGAGTGGATCCAAGTCACTTGATTCCAATCGAGGACAATTTCTGGGAAATCGGTGCGGGACCTTCTGGACCGGACACAGAGATTTTCTTTGACCGTGGAGAGGCTTTTGACCCAGAAAACATCGGTATTCGTCTGCTTGCAGAAGATATTGAGAACGACCGTTATATCGAAATCTGGAACATCGTTTTGTCACAATTTAATGCAGACCCTGCTGTTCCTCGTAGCGAATACAAGGAACTGCCACACAAGAACATTGATACGGGCGCTGGTTTGGAGCGTTTGGTGGCGGTTATCCAAGGGGCTAAGACCAACTTTGAAACGGACCTCTTCATGCCGATTATTCGTGAAGTGGAGAAATTGTCTGGTAAGGTTTATGACCAAGATGGCGACAACATGAGCTTTAAAGTCATCGCTGACCACATCCGTTCACTTTCATTTGCTATCGGAGATGGTGCCCTTCCAGGAAATGAAGGTCGTGGTTATGTCCTTCGTCGTCTTCTCCGTCGTGCTTCTATGCATGGTCAAAAATTGGGAATCAACGAGCCTTTCCTTTACAAATTGGTTCCAACCGTTGGAAAAATCATGGAAAGCTACTACCCAGAAGTGCTCGAAAAATGTGACTTTATCGAAAAAATTGTCAAGAGCGAGGAAGAGTCATTTGCCCGCACTCTTCACTCAGGTCAACACTTTGCAGAAACTATCGTAGCAGACTTGAAAGAAAAAGGCCAAACGGTTATCGCTGGACAAGATGTCTTCAAACTCTATGACACTTATGGATTCCCGGTTGAATTGACAGAAGAAATCGCTGAAGAAGCTGGTATGACTGTAGACCGTGAAGGTTTTGAAGCAGCCATGAAAGAGCAGCAAGAACGTGCGCGTGCGTCAGCTGTCAAGGGTGGCTCAATGGGAATGCAAAATGAAACCCTTCAAAACATTACAGTTGAAAGTGTCTTCAACTACAACGCTAGCCAATTGTCCTCTAAGTTAGTGGCTATCGTAGCTGATAATGCAGAAGTAGAAGCTGTTTCAGAAGGCACTGCATCACTGATCTTTGCGGAAACGCCATTCTATGCTGAAATGGGTGGACAGGTAGCTGACCACGGTCAAATCTTGGATGCTGCAGGAAACCTTGTTGCTACTGTGACAAATGTTCAAAAAGCACCAAACGGACAAGCTCTTCATACTGTTGATGTTCTTGCACCGCTTGCCTTGAAGCAAGAATATACGCTGGCAATTGATACAAATCGTCGTCACCGTGTTATGAAAAACCACACTGCGACTCACTTGCTTCACGCTGCCCTTCACAATATCCTTGGAAACCATGCGACACAAGCAGGGTCTCTGAACGAAGTTGAATTCCTTCGCTTTGACTTTACCCATTTCCAAGCTGTGACTGCTGAAGAATTGCGTGCCATTGAACAGCAAGTCAACGAGAAGATCTGGGAAGCAATTGCAGTCGAGACAGTTGAAACGGATATTGACACTGCTAAAGAAATGGGAGCAATGGCCCTCTTTGGTGAGAAATACGGCAAGGAAGTTCGTGTTGTTACTATCGGTGACTACTCAGTTGAACTTTGTGGTGGTACCCACGTTGGCAACACTTCTGAAATCGGTCTCTTCAAGATTGTTAAAGAAGAAGGGATTGGCTCAGGAACTCGCCGTATCTTGGCAGTGACTGGTAAGGAAGCCTTTGAAGCCTACCGTGAACAAGAAGATGCGCTGAAAGCAGTCGCAGCAACCTTGAAAGCACCTCAAGTCAAGGAAGTCCCTCATAAAGTAGAAGGACTTCAAGAACAACTTCGTCAATTGCAAAAAGAAAATGCTGAGTTGAAGGAAAAAGCAGCAGCAGCTGCCGCAGGCGATATCTTCAAGGATGTGAAGGAAGTCAATGGTCACCGTTACATTGCTAGCCAAGTGTCTGTATCTGACGCTGGTGCCCTTCGTACATTTGCAGATAACTGGAAACAAAAAGATTACTCTGATCTCCTTGTCCTAGTTGCTGCTATCGGTGACAAGGTCAATGTCCTTGTAGCAAGTAAGAGAAAAGACCTTCATGCAGGAAACCTTGTCAAAGAATTGGCACCAATCGTCGATGGACGTGGCGGTGGTAAACCAGACATGGCCATGGCAGGAGGAAGCAACCAAGCGAAAATCCAAGAATTGCTGGATGCAGTAGCAGGTAAATTGTAATCAAGTAAAGATCTATCCATTTGGGTAGGTCTTTTTGTAACTACAAAAAAGCCAAATCCTAGTGGACTTAGCTTAGTTTTTTAGATCGTATTAACTGCCCAGACACTTACAGAAGCAGCTGAGACAGGGAATTGTCCATAACCTTCCTCATCAATTGTAATTTGACCTTGGTGATTTCCAAGTAAATCTACGAAGGTTTGGTTAGCCCATTCTTGGCCGATAAACATCGACTTACTGTTTTCTTGGTCATTTGAGATAAGGACAGCGATTGGGGATTGATTTTCAGCACCTGAACGTACCCAACCGATACAGTTAGCATCATCAAAGTAGTCATTTTGTTCTCCATAGGCCAAATCTTTTCGGATGGCTAGGAGGCGGTCAAGGACTTCTTTGAAATCTTCTTGAGCATACTCTCCTGAAATCCCATAGTAGTCTCCGTAAAAGACACATGGAAGGCCGTTTTGGCGTAATAGAATGAGGGCATAAGCTGCTGGTTTGAACCATTCTTCAACAGTAGACTCAAGAGCCTGACCACGTTGGGTATCGTGGTTGTCGACAAAAGTTACAGCCTTGTCGGGCTTGAGTTCAATCAAGCTATCTGTGAAAATACCACGAAGGTCATAGTTTGCGCCAGCTTGACTGGCTTCAAAGAGATTCTGGTGGAGACGAACATCGACAAGGTCAAAGCGTTCTTCTGTTTTTTCAAGATAGTCTAGATTGGCTTCCTTGTCGGCGTTCCAAAATTCACCAAAAACATAGAAATCGTCACCGTATCTTTCCTTCATATCTCGGATGAAATTGCTCATGAAGAAAGAGTCAATGTGTTTGACGGCATCCAAGCGGAAACCAGCCACACCAGTCGTCTCCATGAACCACTCAGCCCAGTCATAGATGTTTTGAATGACTTCGGGATGTTTAAAGTCTAGGTCGGCATACATGAGGTAGTCGTAGTTACCGTTTTCGTTATCGACCAATTCCTCGTTAGCCCAGCCTTTGTTATCCCCTTGGATGAGATAAATCCCAGACTTGCGGCGTTTGGCATCATAGTCTGTACCGGTGAAGTGGTACCAGTGCCAGTGGAAGTCATTGTAGGTATCTTGGCGTCCATCGAAGGTAAAGCTAGTCCAGCCATTGATAGTGAAGGGTTCTCCAAGTTCAACTGTACGGTCATCTGGATCCACTTCGATAACCTGAAAGGCTTCCATGTGGTCAGCAGCAGCCTTGTGATTGAGTACCACATCGGCCATAGGTTGAATTCCCTGCGTTTTAAGGGTTTGAATGGTTTGTAGATAGTCTTCTTTAAAACCATACTTGGTGCGGACAGTACCTTTTTGATTAAACTCTCCTAGGTCAAATAAGTCATAGACTCCATAGCCGACATCTTTTTCATTTGTCGCCTTGAAAGCTGGTGGCATCCAGACATGACTAATACCGAGATTAGCAAGGTGTTGAGCATCTTCAGCCAGACGCGTCCAGTGCTGGCCGTCGTGGGGCAGATACCATTCAAAGTATTGCATGAGTGTTTGATTTTGCATGATGTTTCCTCTTACTTGTCAATCTTGTTCTTTATTCTATCATAAAGTATCGGTTAGCTCAAACGTTTGCGTAAAACTGAATAATAAGTTTTTGACTATTTTATCAAAAGTGTTGATAAATCTGTCCTAAAGTGTTAATATAACAATAAAAAACATAAATATAGGAGTCATCCCATGATCGAATTTCAAAATGTCAGTAAGTTATATGGTGATAAAGAGGCCTTGAGCAATCTCAATTTGCAGATTGAAAATGGGGAGATTATGGGCTTGATTGGCCATAATGGGGCTGGAAAATCAACCACCATAAAATCCTTAGTCAGTATCATTTCACCCAGCAGTGGTCGTATCTTGGTAGACGGTCAGGAGCTATCGGAAAATCGCTTGGCGATTAAACGAAAGATTGGCTACGTAGCAGACTCGCCTGACTTATTTTTGCGTTTAACAGCCAATGAATTTTGGGAATTGATTGCTTCATCCTATGATCTGACTAGCTCTGACTTGGAAGCTAGTCTAACTAGGCTATTGAGTGTTTTTGATTTTGCTGAAAACCGTTATCAGGTTATTGAAACCCTTTCTCACGGAATGCGTCAGAAAGTCTTTGTCATCGGAGCACTCTTGTCTGATCCCGATATTTGGGTCTTGGACGAACCCTTGACTGGTTTGGATCCCCAGGCTGCCTTTGATTTGAAGCAGATGATGAAGGAGCATGCGCAAAAAGGCAAGACAGTCTTGTTTTCAACCCATGTCCTAGAGGTGGCAGAGCAAGTCTGTGATCGGATTGCTATTTTGAAAAAGGGACATTTGATTTATTGTGGTAGCGTAGAGGACTTGAGAAAAGACCACCCAGACCAGTCTTTGGAAAGTATCTACCTTAGCCTTGCTGGTAGAAAAGAGGAGGTTTCAGATGCGTCTCAAGGTCATTAAAAAATTAGTTGATATCAATATCCTCTATTCATCTAAGGAAGCTAATCTGGCTAACCTACGAAAGAAGCAGGCTAAGAATCCTGGAAAAAAAGTAAATGTTTCCGCTAGAGTCCTCAGTTCTTACATTTTTTCCAGTCTTGTATTTCTTATCTTTTTTAGTAATATAGCCTTTCGTATTCCTTTTGAGGAAAGCCCTGTTCATTTTAGTTTCATGGTTGCTATTTTTCTAGTGCTTACCTTTTCAGCTTCTTTCACTGCCTTTTACAATGTCTTTTATGAGAGTAAGGACTTGGCATCTTATAGGCCCTATGCTTTTAAAGAATCAGAGATTATAATTGCTAAAGGACTGTCTGTTCTCTTGCCAGCTCTAACTGGAATTGTACCAATCCTAGCTTATTTTCTAGTCCTCTACATTAGGCTAGCTCCTTCTCTGTGGCTGGGCTTGCCTTTGATGCTGCTGTCCTTGGCCTTATTATTTGTCTCTGTTACTTTAGTGATGGTAGTGGCAGTACATTCCATGGCTCAGACTAGGGTCTTCAGAAAGTATCAGTCTATTTTTTCAAATGTGATGATTGGGATTGGGGTTCTCGCACCTTTATTATTTGTCTTCTTTCTACAGTCGACTTCTGGAGATATAGTTGACAGAGTTAGAGGCATTCCATTTCTCCTTTATCCTCTTCATCTCTTTTACAAAATAGCAGTGGAGCCTTTTTCGACAGAAGCCATACTGGGTCTGCTCGCTTGGATAGGACTAACTATCTTCTTGCTTTATCTGACCAAAAAGAAGGTTCTTCCTCATTTTTATGACGTTATCCTGCTTAACAGTGAGGAGAAGGTCAAAAAAGAACGTCGTAGTAAAGAGGGAATTTCAACCACTAAAAAGGGCTTTTTCCGTATGATTTTACGTTATAACCTTTCTCTCTTGGGACAGGGAACTGGCGTGATTACAGTGCTTTTTACAAGTGCCTTTCTTCCTTATCTCATGATGATCGGATTGATTTCCAAAATTCGAGATTCTCAGTTAGTTCCAGACATTCATCCTCCATACTGGTTACCCTTGTTTTTTGTAGGAGTGTTAATAGCAGTTGTCAATAACAATATCACCAGCCTGCATTCAATTAGCATGTCCTTAGAGAGGGAAAATTTTGATTTTCTAAAGAGTTTGCCCTTTGACTTTGCTCGTTATGTGAAAGTGAAATTTTGGATTATATTTGCTTTTCAATCCTTTTTACCTATCTTGACTTTACTTGGTCTTTCCCTTTATTTAGGATTGCCCATTCTTTCGATGATTTATCTTCTTGTGGCATGGTTCCTTGCCAGTGTCATCCTTTCTTGTCACCATTATTTTAAGGATGTGAAAAATCTGTCAACCAATTGGAGTAGCATTACAGACCTGGTGAATCGTTCAAATGGCATAATTACAATGGTTCTATTGCTTATTTATAGTGTAATCCTAGGGGGCCTTGTAATTGGGAGCATCTTCTTGGTTCAGTCTCTCTCCACTATCTTTGCCATCAGCTTGGGAGTAGGAGCTCTTATCCTTCTGCTTGGCCTTGCTATATTTAGCTATCATTACTATCTGTCACGCATATTGGCAGAAATAGGAAAAAGATGAGCTAGTTGGTCGCTTGCTTGATAAATTTCATTTGACAAAATACTTTCATAGTTTGTTAGAATGTAGTTGTAAAATATTAAATTGCTAATCAAAAATATATAAGGAGGAATGTTTTGAATAAGAAATATAACATAGTTCTATTATTGTTGTTTATAGTTTATTTATTTGGATATTTTTCAGTCTCAAAAACGTTAATTCCTATAATGTGTGTGATCCAAGTATTTTTGATAGAACATATATTTAGAGTTCGAAATAGGATTATGCAGATAGGTGAAATTATAATTATTGTTGCTTCTATAATATTATTTATCGATGGTATATTGAGTTTGTAACAAAAGGCTTCTCTATAAAAACAAATTTTCCAGATACCTGCTGAAGCTGATTTATTTCTTCATCTTTCTTCTATAATATTTTTGTCACTAAATTTGACAGACACATATTGCAGGTACAGCCTCTCTAGCTACAATCTCAAAGTTAATACTCTTCGAAAATCTCTTCAAACCACGTCAGCTTTGCCTTGCCGTACTCAAGTACAGCCTGCGGCTAGCTTCCTAGTTTGCTCTTTGATTTTCATTGAGTATAACCTGTGGCTAGTTTCTTAGTTTGTTCTTTGATTTTCGTTGAATTTTATTTTATAAAAAGAAATGCTCCTCCAAGACGGAAGAGCATCTTTTATTGTAATTCTTACACATTTACTTTCTAAGTTTTTATTAGTATTAGTGTAGCATTTTGTAAAACGAAAGTAAAAAAGCAAGTCTAGTTTCTTTTTTTGAGAATTATCATAAAATTTGCTATAATAGGGATTATGAATAGAATAAGAGTCAGCAAACGGGTTGAAAAGAAGCTCGCTAAAGGGCTAGTTTTACTAGAAGCCAGCGATCTTGAGAATATCAATCTCAAGGATCAGGAAGTAGAAGTCCATAGTCAAGATGGAAACTTTCTTGGGACTGCCTACCTTTCTCAGCAAAATAAGGGCTTGGGCTGGTTTGTCAGTAAAGACAAGGTGGCCTTTAATCAAGCTTTCTTTGAAACGCTGTTTAGACAAGCCAAAGACAAGAGAAAAGCCTACTTTCAAGATGATTTGACAACTGCTTTTCGTCTCTTTAATCAAGAGGGTGATGGCTTTGGGGGTCTGACAGTGGACCTTTATGGCGACTATGCTGTCTTTTCTTGGTATAACTCTTATGTTTATCAGATTCGCAAGCTTATCTCAGAAGCTTTTAGACAGGTTTTTCCTGAGGTGTTAGGGACTTATGAGAAGATTCGCTTTAAGGGTTTGGATTATGAATCTGCCCATGTTTATGGTCAAGAAGCACCTGACTTTTTCACTGTTCTGGAAAATGGTGTCTTGTATCAAGTCTTTATGAACGATGGCTTGATGACTGGGATTTTTCTAGATCAGCATGAGGTTCGTGGTAGCTTGGTTGATGGTTTAGCTATGGGTAAATCCTTGCTCAATATGTTTTCTTATACAGCAGCCTTTTCAGTAGCTGCGACCATGGGAGGAGCAAGCCAGACTACTTCGGTTGACCTAGCTAAACGTTCACGAGAATTGTCTCAAGCGCATTTTCAGGCTAATGGAATTAGCACAGACGACCATCGTTTTATCGTCATGGATGTCTTTGAATATTTTAAATATGCCAAACGAAAAGGCTTGACTTATGATGTGATTGTCCTAGATCCTCCTAGCTTTGCTCGGAATAAAAAACAGACCTTTTCTGTGGCTAAGGATTATCATAAGTTGATTTCCCAGAGTCTTGAGATTTTAAATCCGGGAGGGATTATCATTGCCAGTACCAATGCTGCCAATGTATCCCGCCAGAAATTTACAGAACAAATTGATAAAGGCTTTGCAGAAAGAAGTTACCAAATTTTAAACAAATACGGTCTTCCAGCAGATTTCGCCTATAATAAAAAAGATGAAAGTAGTAATTACCTCAAGGTGATTAGTATGAAGGTTAGTAAATGAAATTAATCGTTTCAGTAATGCCAAGAAGTTTAGAGGAGGCTCAGGCTCTGGATGCCACGAGGTATCTGGATGCTGACATCATTGAATGGCGTGCCGACTATCTGCCTAAAGAAGCGATTTTGCAGGTAGCTCCAGCTATTTTTGAAAAATTCGCAGGCCGTGAGTTGGTTTTCACATTGCGAACTCGCTCTGAAGGGGGAGAAATCGACCTTTCTCCAGAAGAATATATCCATCTAATCAAGGAAGTGGCGCAACTCTATCAACCAGACTATATTGATTTTGAGTACTATAGCTACAGGGATGTTTTTGAGGAGATGCTGGACTTCCCAAATCTTATTTTGAGTTACCACAATTTCCAAGAAACACCTGAAAATATGATGGAAATCTTGTCAGAGTTGACGAGCTTAAATCCAAAACTTGTTAAGGTTGCAGTCATGGCTCACACGGAGCAGGATGTGCTAGACTTGATGAACTATACACGAGGATTTAAAACCCTCAATCCTGAGCAGGAATATGTGACCATTTCTATGGGCAAGGTGGGTAAGGTCTCTCGTATCACTGCAGATGTGACGGGTTCTAGCTGGTCCTTTGCTAGTCTAGATGAGGCAAGTGCCCCAGGCCAGATTTCCCTAGCTAGCATGAAAAAAATCAGGGAGATATTGGATGAAGCTTGATGGCTATACGCGTTTAGCCGCCGTTGTTGCCAATCCTATTAAGCATTCTATTTCCCCCTTTATTCACAATAGTGCCTTTGAGGCGACAGCTACAAATGGTGCTTATGTAGCTTGGGAGATTGAAGCGAGTGACTTAGCAGAAACAGTGGCCAATATTCGTCGCTACCAGATGTTTGGCATCAACCTGTCCATGCCCTATAAGGAGCAGGTGATTCCTTATTTGGATGAGCTAAGTGATGAAGCGCGCTTGATTGGTGCGGTTAATACGGTTGTCAATGATAATGGCAATTTAATTGGATATAATACAGATGGCAAGGGATTTTTTAAGAGCTTGCCTTCTTTTACAATTACAGGTAAGAAGATGACCCTGCTGGGGGCAGGTGGTGCGGCCAAATCCATTTTGGCGCAAGCTATTTTGGATGGCGTCAGTCAGATTTCAGTTTTTGTTCGTTCAGTTTCCATGGAAAAAACAAGACCTTACCTAGACAAGTTGCAGGAGCAAACGGGCTTTAAAGTGGACTTGTATGCTTTAGAAGATCTTTCTGAATTGCAATCAAGGATTGCCGATTCGCACTTACTAGTCAATGCCACCAGTGTGGGCATGGATGGCAAATCATCCCCAGTTCCTGAAAGCATAGTCTTACCAAAAACTCTCTTGGTGGCAGATATCATTTACCAACCCTTTGAGACGTCATTTTTGAAATGGGCTAGAAGCCTGGGCAATCCAGCCGTCAATGGTCTGGGAATGTTGCTCTATCAAGCTGCTGAAGCTTTTCAACTGTGGACAGGTAAAGAAATGCCAACAGAAGAGATTTGGCAGTCCTTGACAGAAAAATACCAATAATGAAAAGGAGAACCTACTATGAAAATCAGAATTGATATTCCGCATCATCCTTATGATATTCAGATTGAAAAAGGTTGTCTATCGCAAGCAGGTCAATGGTTGCGAGAACTCTGGCAACCTCAAAAAGTGGTTATCGTAACAGATAACCATGTAGCTTCTCTCTATGCAGAGAAGGTTAAACTCAGCCTAGAAGATGCTGGTTTTCAGGTAGCTGTTTTTGATTTCTTAGAAGGCGAAGAACGAAAGAATTTAACGACTGTTCAGAAGGTCTATGAATTTCTAGTCAAGCAAGGTCTGACTCGTAGCGATGGAATCGTGGCTCTTGGTGGTGGTGTCGTTGGGGACTTGGCTGGCTTTGTGGCTTCGACCTATATGCGTGGGATTCACTTTGTTCAGATTCCGACCAGTTTGACAGCCCAGGTTGATTCCTCTATCGGTGGAAAGACAGGTGTTAATACTCCTTTTGCTAAGAATATGGTGGGAACTTTTGCCCAACCAGATGGGGTTCTGATTGACCCGCTTGTCCTTGAAACACTCGGAAAAAGAGAGTTGATTGAAGGAATGGGTGAGGTTATCAAGTACGGCTTGATTGAGGATCCAGAACTGTGGGCTCTCTTGACGGAGCTAGATGGTTCTGTTGAGAGCATTTTGGAACATGCAGAGACCTTGATTGAACATTCTTGTCAGGTGAAGCGCAAGATGGTGGTTGAGGATGAATTGGACAATGGGGTCCGCCTTTACCTAAATTTTGGCCACACCATTGGCCATGCCATAGAAGCGACTGCCGGCTATGGCAAAGTCATGCATGGAGAAGCCGTAGCCATGGGAATGGTGCAGATTTCCAAGGTTGCTGAGGAGAAAGGCCTCATGCCGGAAGGAATGACCCAGTCCATCACGGAAATGTGTCAGAAATTTGGTTTGCCAGTTGACTATGAAAAATGGGATGTTGACAAGCTTTATCAGGCTTTGACCCATGATAAAAAAGCGCGTGGAAACACCTTGAAATTGGTCTTGGTGCCAGAGCTTGGTACGGCGAGCATTCACCCTGTTTCCTTAGAAGAGATGAAAGACTACTTGGTAAAATAAGGAGAGCCTATGAGATATTTAACTGCAGGAGAATCACACGGACCCCGTCTGACAGCTATCATTGAAGGAATTCCTGCTGGACTTCCTTTGACAGCAGAGGACATCAATGAGGATTTGAAACGTCGTCAGGGCGGATACGGACGTGGTGGTCGTATGAAGATTGAGAGTGATCAGGTTGTCTTTACCTCAGGCGTTCGCCACGGGAAGACGACAGGGGCCCCCATTACCATGGATGTCATCAACAAAGACCACCAAAAATGGCTAGATATCATGTCTGCGGAGGACATTGAAGACCGTCTTAAAAGCAAGCGGAAAATCACTCATCCTCGCCCAGGACATGCCGATTTGGTCGGGGGTATCAAGTACCGTTTTGATGATTTGCGAAATTCCTTGGAACGTTCATCAGCTCGTGAAACCACCATGCGAGTGGCAGTTGGGGCAGTGGCCAAACGCCTCTTAGTTGAGCTAGATATGGAGATTGCCAACCACGTCGTGGTCTTTGGTGGTAAGGAAATCGATGTACCTGAAAATCTGACAGTCGCTGAGATTAAGCAAAGAGCTGCCCAGTCTGAAGTTTCTATTGTCAACCAAGAAAGAGAACAGGAAATCAAGAATTATATCGACCAAATCAAGCGTGACGGTGACACCATCGGTGGGGTTGTGGAGACAGTCGTCGGAGGTCTTCCAGTTGGCCTCGGTTCCTATGTTCAATGGGACAGAAAACTAGATGCGCGATTGGCCCAAGCAGTTGTTTCTATCAATGCCTTTAAAGGAGTGGAATTTGGTCTTGGGTTTGAGGCGGGTTACCGAAAAGGCAGCCAAGTTATGGATGAAATTCTCTGGTCTAAAGAAGACGGATATACTCGTCGTACCAATAATCTAGGTGGGTTTGAAGGTGGTATGACCAATGGGCAACCCATCGTTGTTCGAGGTGTTATGAAACCCATTCCCACTCTCTATAAACCATTGATGAGTGTGGATATCGAGACTCACGAACCTTACAAGGCAACCGTGGAGAGAAGTGATCCGACGGCTCTTCCAGCAGCAGGTGTGGTCATGGAGGCTGTTGTGGCAACAGTTCTGGCGCAGGAAATTCTTGAAAAATTCTCATCGGACAACCTAGAGGAATTAAAAGAAGCGGTAGCCAAACACCGTGAGTATACAAAGAACTATTAAGGAGTCTCTATGGCAAAAACCATCTATATCGCAGGTCTCGGTTTGATCGGTGCCTCGATGGCGCTTGGTATCAAGCGCGATCATCCCGATTACGAAATTCTAGGTTACAATCGCAGTCAGGCTTCGAGAGACATTGCCTTGGAGCGGGGGATAATTGACCGTGGAACGGATGATTTTGCCAGTTTTGCTCCTCTGGCAGATGTCATAATCTTGACCTTGCCAATCAAGCAGACCATTGCTTTTATTCAGGAGTTGGCAGGTTTGAACTTGAAAGAAGGCGTCATTATTTCAGATGCTGGTTCGACCAAGTCAGCTATTGTAGATGCAGCGGAGCAGTATTTGGCTGGCAAATCTGTTCGCTTTGTCGGGGCCCATCCCATGGCTGGTAGCCACAAGACAGGAGCTGCCTCTGCGGATGTCAATCTTTTTGAAAATGCCTATTATATCTTCACGCCTTCGAGCTTGACAAGTCCTGACACACTTGAGGAAATGAAGGATTTACTTTCAGGCCTTCATGCCCGTTTTATCGAGATTGATGCCAAGGAGCACGATCGTGTAACTTCACAGATTAGCCATTTTCCTCATATTTTGGCTTCCAGTCTCATGGAGCAGACCGCGATCTATGCTCAAGAACATGAGATGACAAGACGCTTTGCTGCCGGTGGTTTTCGAGATATGACTCGGATTGCGGAAAGCGAGCCGGGTATGTGGACCTCCATTCTCTTGTTCAATCGTGAAACTATTCTGGATCGAATTGCGGATTTCAAGGAGCGTTTGGATGAGATTGGACAAGCTATCAGTAAGGGTGATGAGGAGCAAATCTGGAATTTTTTTAACCAAGCACGTGAGCAACGTCAGGCCATGGAAATTCATAAGCGTGGTGGTGTGGATAGCTCTTATGACCTCTATGTCGACGTTCCCGATGAAGAAGATGTCATCCTAAGGATTTTGGAACTGCTACGTGGAACTTCCTTGGTTAATATCCACATCAACGAGGAAAACCGTGAGGATATTCACGGGATCCTACAAATTTCATTTAAAAATGCTCAAGACTTGGAACGAGCAGAGCACCTCATAACAGAAAACACCGACTATACAGTCGTTATCAAATAAGGAGAAAATCATGTCAAATATTTACGATAGTGCAAATGAACTCAGCCGCGGGTTACGCGAATTACCTGAATACAAGGCTGTTAAAGCAGCTAAAGATGCGATTTCAGCAGATGCTGAGGCAAGTAAAATCTTTACAGAATATCTTGCCTTTCAAGAGGAAATTCAAAAACTAGCCCAGACAGGTCAAATGCCAGACGCATCCTTTCAAGCGAAAATGGAAGGCTTTGGCAAGCAGATTCAGGGGAATAGCCTCTTGTCAGAATTCTTTACTAAGCAACAACAATTGGCAATTTACCTTTCTGACATTGAAAAAATTGTTTTCGAACCAGTTTCAGAATTGCTAAAATAAGAAAATAACTATCCTAAAGTCAGGAATTTTTAAGGAATTTCTGGCTTTTTATGATAAAATAGGTAAAAGTGTTGCAAGTATGAGGTCCAGTATGAAATTAAAAACAAGCATTAGCCACTTACACGGCAGTATCCGTGTTCCAGGTGACAAGTCTATCAGCCACCGTTCCATTATCTTTGGAAGTTTGGCTGAGGGTGAGACCAAGGTTTATGATATTTTGCGTGGCGAAGACGTCCTTTCGACCATGCAAGTTTTTCGTGACCTTGGTGTTGAGATTGAGGATAAAAATGGCGTTATTACCATTCAAGGTGTCGGTATGGATGGTTTAAAAGCTCCGCAAAATGCCCTTGATATGGGAAATTCTGGAACTTCGATTCGCCTGATTTCAGGTGTTCTTGCTGGTGCAGATTTTGAAGTAGAAATGTTTGGAGATGACAGTCTTTCCAAACGTCCTATGGACCGCGTGACGATTCCATTGAAACAAATGGGTGTTAGCATTTCAGGGCAAACTGAGCGAGACCTGCCTCCTCTTCACTTAAAGGGGACGAAAACCCTAAGACCTATTCAGTATGAATTACCAATTGCCTCTGCCCAGGTTAAGTCAGCCTTGATGTTTGCGGCATTGCAGGCTCAGGGGGAGTCTGTTATTATCGAAAAAGAGTGCACCCGTAATCATACTGAAGATATGTTGCAACAATTTGGTGGTTGTTTAAGTGTGGATGGCAAGAAAATCACAGTCCAAGGACCACAAAAATTGACAGGACAAAAGGTGGTTGTTCCAGGAGATATTTCCAGTGCAGCCTTTTGGTTGGTCGCAGGTTTGATTGTTCCAAATTCTCGTCTGGTGCTGAAGAATGTGGGCATCAACGAAACGCGTACCGGTATCATAGACGCCATTCGTGCCATGGGTGGAAAATTAGAAGTTACTGAAATTGACCCAGTCGCTAAATCTGCTACCTTGACTGTTGAGTCTTCTGACTTGAAAGGAACAGAGATTGGTGGTGCCTTGATTCCACGCTTGATTGATGAATTGCCAGTTATCGCCCTACTTGCGACCCAAGCCCAATGTGTAACAGTTATCAAGGATGCTGAGGAACTTAAGGTCAAGGAAACAGACCGCATTCAGGTTGTGGCAGACGCTTTAAATAGTATGGGAGCAGATATTACTCCTACAGCAGATGGAATGATTATCAAAGGAAAATCAGCACTTCACGGTGCTAGGGTCAATACTTTTGGCGACCACCGTATCGGCATGATGACAGCCATCGCGGCCCTTTTGGTTGTAGATGGAGAAGTAGAGCTTGACCGTGCTGAAGCCATCAATACCAGCTATCCTAACTTCTTTGATGATTTGGAGAGCTTGATTCATGGCTAAAGTTTTATTAGGCTTTATGGGTGCTGGGAAATCTACAATTGCTAGAGGATTGGACCCTAATTACCTTGATATGGATGCTCTGATTGAGAAACGCTTAGGTATGTCCATTGCGGAATTTTTCGCTGAAAAGGGCGAAGTGGCCTTTCGTCAGATAGAGTCAGAAGTTCTAGCGGAGTTACTAAAAACGGATCAAGTTGTGTCAACTGGCGGTGGAGTGGTCATTTCTAAGCGAAATCGTGACTTACTTAAGACCAATTCTGATAACATCTACCTGAAAGCAGATTTTGAAACGCTTTATCAACGTATTGCAACTGATAAGGACAATCAGCGCCCACTTTTTCTAAAGAATAGCAAGGAAGAACTAGCAGCTTTTTTCCAAGAAAGACAGGCTTGGTATGAAGAAGTGGCCAGTCGGGTTTTGGATGTGACCAAGCTAAGCCCAGAGGAAATTATAGAGGAACTGAGATGAAAATTGCTTATCTAGGTCCCAAGGGATCATTTTCACACTACGTTGTGCAGACAGCTTTTCCTCATGAGGAATTGCAGGCCTTTGCCAACATTACAGATGTCATCAAGGCTTATGAGCAAGGCTTGGTGAACTATTCGGTGGTGCCAGTTGAAAATTCTATCGAGGGTAGTGTGCATGAAACCTTGGACTATCTTTTTCATCAGGCTCGCATCCAAGCAGTGGCAGAAATTGTTCAGCCTATTCATCAGCAGTTGATGGTGGTTCCAGGTCATACTAAGATAGAAAAGATTTTTTCTCATCCACAGGCTTTGGCTCAAGGAAAGAAATTTATCGATGAACAATATCCAGAGGCTCAAATAGAGGTAACAGCTAGTACAGCTTATGCAGCCCGCTTTATTTCCGAACATCCTGACCAGCCTTTTGCAGCCATTGCACCAAGAAGTTCTGCTGAAGAATATGGCTTGAAACTGATTGCTGAGGATATTCAGGAGATGGAAGCCAATTTCACACGTTTCTGGGTTTTAGGAGCTGAAAAGCCTAGTATTCCCTTGAAAACACAAACTGAGAAAATGAGTTTGGCCTTGACCCTACCTGATAACCTTCCAGGTGCACTTTATAAGGCCTTGTCGACCTTTGCTTGGCGGGGAATTGACCTGACAAAAATTGAAAGTCGGCCACTCAAGACAGCACTGGGAGAATATTTTTTCATTATCGATGTGGACTATACTGACAAGAATCTAGTCCACTTTGCCCAAAAAGAATTAGAAGCGATTGGAATCCAATATAAAGTACTGGGTGCCTATCCTATTTATTTAATATCAGATCATGGAAAGGAGAGAAGATGAGTAAAGAAAATCCTTTAAGCTATCACGAGCAGTTGCGTTATGACTATCTTTTTAAGAATATTCATTACCTCAATGAGCGAGAGAAAAAAGAGTTTGCTTACTTGCAAGCTAAGTTAAATGTAGCTAGCGGTAGTGAAACTTCTCCAGAAATTCATAATGAAAATTACGATATGGAGGAGTCTTTCATGGAATCAGTCAATCAGTCTCCTCTTCCATCTTATGGAAACCATAGTCGTACAAAAAAATACCAGAAAAGTCATCCTCTTCCAAAGGTTAAGTCCAAAAAACGTAAGATTCGTTGGGGGCGCATTTTTGCAGGATTACTTGCCCTTCTAGCCTGTGTCGGTTTTGGCATGATTTTTATGTTCCTAAAAGGCTATTCAAATGCGGATCCAAACAAACCTGCCAATGCTAAGGCAGCTCAAGTAGAAGTTTTTCATGGTCAAGATACCAAGGATGGGGTTAATATTTTGATTATGGGGACGGATGGACGGATTGGCCAAAATAGTGCTGAGACGAGAACAGACTCTATCATGGTACTAAATATTGGCGGCACAGATAAAAAAATTAAGCTAGTCAGCTTCATGCGTGACAATTTAGTTTATATAGACGGTTATAGCCAAGTGATTAACGGGAGAAAGCAGTCCGATAACAAGTTAAATGTTGCCTATGAGTTGGGGGAACAAGAGGGGCAAAAAGGGGCAGAAATGGTTCGTCAAGTCTTGAAAGACAATTTTGACTTGGACATTAAGTACTACGCTTTGGTAGACTTCGAGGCCTTTGCAACAGCAATTGACACGCTTTTCCCTGATGGTGTGACAATTGATGCCCAATTTTCAACATTAAATGGGCGTCCACTAACAGAAGCTACAGTGGGAGATGATTTACATGCTACTGAGACTGAGTCTCCAACCCAGACGATTAAAGTCGGAAAACAGCAGATGAATGGATCAACTTTGCTCAATTATTCTCGCTTCCGTGATGATGACGAGGGTGATTATGGTCGTACCAAGAGACAACAGCAAGTGTTGACAGCTGTTCTGCAGCAACTTAAGGATCCAACTAAACTCTTTACTGGATCAGAAGCACTAGGTAAGGTCTTTGGGATGACTTCGACGAATGTTCCTTATAGTTTCTTATTGACCAATGGTTTATCCTTCCTAGATGGAGCGCAAAATGGCATTGAGAGATTAACAGTTCCAGAACTAGGTGACTGGGTCGATGCCTATGATGTCTATGGAGGCTTGGGCTTGCTTGTCGATCAAAACAAATATCAGAATACATTGTCTCAGATGGGAATGAGATAAGATAGAAAAATCAAAGTTTGAAGGCTATTTATCTAGCTGTCAAGCTTTGATTTTTTACAGTCTGGAATAGATTTTCATCCCTTATTTGTGGTATAATGAAATGATACGATAGAAAGAATAATGAACAATATGACTGATTTAAAAGCAATTCAGGCTCGAAGTCTGGAGATGGCTGAATATTTTGTGGCCTTTTGTAAAGAACATGATTTGCTTTGTTATCTTTGTGGTGGAGGTGCTATTGGTGCCCTTCGAAACAAAGGTTTCATTCCTTGGGACGACGACCTAGACTTTTTTATGCCTCGTAAAGATTATGAGAAATTAGCAGAATTATGGCCTCGTTATGCAGATGAACGTTATTTCTTGTCAAAGAGTAATAAGGATTTTGTCGACCGCAATCTTTTTATTACCATTCGTGACAAGGAAACCACCTGTATCAAACCTTATCAGCAAGATTTGGATTTGCCACATGGTTTGGCCTTGGATGTGTTGCCTTTGGATTACTTTTCCAAACATCAGATTTTTGCTCTAATAAAAAAGAGAATAAGTTAGAAATTTTCATTAAACTATAAGCACGTATATGAGGAGGTACTAAGATGAGTAGAAATTTTTTTGAAAAATTAAGATTAATTTCTATAAGAGATATTATTTCTCTTATATTTATTTTTCCTATAGCCTATGTTATTTCTCTTTTCTTTAGACGCAAGAATAAGAATCTAATACTAATATGTGAAAGTGAAAAAGAAGCTAGAGATAATGGCTATTGGTTGTTTAAATATATTAGAGAAAATCACCCAGAGGAAAATGTAATATATGTTATTGATTTGAAATCTCCTGATGCTCAAAAAGTCAAAGAGTTAGGAGAATGTATACAGTTTTGGTCTTTGAGACACTGGATTTATTATCTAAGTGCAGGAGTAAATGTAAGTACACAGAAAGCAGGAAACCCTAACGCAGCTGTTTTTAATCTTATGGAAGTATATTTAGGATTAAAAACCAATAAAGTGTTTTTACAACATGGAATAACAGTTTCAGATGCTAAATGGCTATATTATGAAAATACAAAGATGCGTGGCTTTATATGTGGAGCAGAACAAGAGTACAAGGAAATAGAGGAAAAATTTGGTTATCCTAGTGGGTATGTACAATATTTAGGTTTTCCTAGATTTGACAACCTCCATAATAACATTGTAAAAAATAATCAAATTCTTGCAATGCCTACATGGAGAGAATGGTTAAACCTAAACACTAAAGCTAGAACTAGCTTTAATGAAGGCAGTATTTTTACAGATAGTGAATATTTTAAAAAATGGAATGAGTTTTTATTAAGTAAAGACCTAAAAATTTTTTTAGAAGAAAATGACTTAACGTTAATTTTTTATCCGCATAGAAATATGCAAGATAATTTACAAGAATTTCAAACTTCTTCTGATAATATCATATTGGCAGATTGGAAAAAATATGATATACAAGAATTATTAAAAGAGTCAGCTTTTTTAATTACAGATTATTCAAGTGTATTTATGGATTTTGCTTATATGAGAAAGCCAGTTTTGTTTTATCAATTTGATTATAAAAAATTTAGGGAGGGTCAGTACGAAGAAGGATACTATGACTATAAAGATGGCTTCGGAAAATCAATAGATACCCTAGATGAATTAATATCAGATATTCAAAAACAATTTAATAATAAGTGGATCTTGGAAGATAGATACAAAGAAAAAATTGAAAAGTTTTTTAGAATATACGATGACAGAAATTCTAAAAGAGTATATAGATTTATAAAAGAAATAATAGGAAAAAAAGAATGAAATTAACAATAGGCATACCAGTATACAACGGAGAAAAATATATATCCCGTTGTATAGATTCTATACTCAAAGAGTATGAGAAAACAAAAGAAAATATAGAGTTAGAATTGTTAATAGTAAACGATGGTTCAAAAGACAAAAGTAAAACGATATTAAAAGAATATAGTGATAAATTATCATTTATAAAAGTTGTAACTCAAGATAATGCAGGAATTGCTCAGGTAAGAAAAATAATTTTAGAAGAGGCTAGTGGAGAATATCTATGGTTTGTTGATGTAGATGATGAGATAGATGAAGGAGCGATAGAATTTATAGCTAATCAAAAATTAGAAGAAGTAAATATATTTGATTATAGAGTAGGATATGAGAATAGTAAACTAGAGACTATAAGGATGGGAATACAAGAAAATACGATACTTATTCCTAATAAAGAAAAGAAACTTTTCACTCTGACAAATGCTGTCTGGCATTATATATATGATTTAGAATTTTTAAGAAAAACTAAAGTAACCTTTAAAAGTGGCTATTTATATGAAGATTTTGAGTTTGTGGCAAAATTATGGCCTAATGTAAGTAAAGCAAAATATTTTAATTTTAGCATATACAAATATTATTTAACAGAAGGTTCTATTATGCGTGGTGGCACTACTATAAATAAAATAAGAGATATAGAAATTATGGTAAAGAGTGTAGAAGAATACTATGCAGAAAATTATCCAGGAGAATATAAAGAAGAGTTAGAATATTTTAACTGGTACCATATTTTATACGGAGGATATGCAAATATCTTAAGAATAGATGAAACCTCTCCTCTACTAGATGAATATCTAAAAAAAGTTAAAATTAAATATCCAAATTGGATAAAAAATAAATATTTAAAGAGTCAACCTTTAAAGAGAAAAATACTAATGTATTTGATAAAATATAATCAAAAAAAAATAGTGAAAAAACTTTTGAAATAGGTGAGGTATGGATAAAAAGAAAATTTTGTTTATAACTTGGTCATTTAGTATGGGGGGCGGAGCTGAAAAAATTCTGGAAAATATTTCTAAAGGCTTAAGCGATGAATATGATATTGATGTTTTAGAGATAAATCATCATGGTATTGCAGTGAGTGATGATGAAAATATTAATGTATTAGAACCTGTATTTAAAAATTTAGAAAATACTAGTCTTTTTAAAAACATTAAATGGAAATTGTTCTTGTTCTTTCCAAAATTTTTTAGAAATAGAATAATTCGAAAAAAATACGATTATGAGATTGCTTTTAATTATCTTTATCCAGTTTATTTACTTAATGATGATGTGAAAACAATTTCGTGGAACCATGGAACAATTTATAATTTGCAAAATCATAAAATATCTAGGATTAGACAAGGTAAAAAACTAAAATCTGTTAATAAAATAATAGCTATTTCAGAAAAAACAGAAGAATCCATCAAAGAAATTTATCCTGAGTATAAGAAAAAAATAGAACTAATATATAATGGATATGATTTTAATGATATCAATGCTAAATCTCTTGAAAATGCGAAAATTAAATTTGAAGAGGATAGTCTTATCTATATAGGAAGAATAGAAGAATCAAAAGGCATAAAGAGACTGTTAGAAGTTTTTAAGAATGTGGTTGAAAAGATTCCTGATAAAAAATTATATCTATTAGGCAAAGGTGATTTAGAGGAATATGTTAGTAGATTTATACTTGATAATCAATTAGAGAACAATGTTTTTATGTTGGGTTATGTTAAAAACCCATATCCATACATACAAAAATCTTCTTATGTCATTTTATTATCAGAAGCAGAGGGCTTTCCTACCGTTTTAGTCGAAAGTTTAGCTTTGGGAAAGGGATTCATTAGTACACCTGTGGGGGGAACAAATGAACTATATAATTCTCAAAAATGTGGCTTTGTTTCAGACAACAATGAAGAAATCACTAATTATATTGTAGAAGAACTTAGTAAAAATAAGGAAAATAGAATAATTAAGTCGGAAGTGTGTAGAGAACATGTAGATAAATTTTCCTTAGATAAACAAATTGCTAGTATAAAAAAAATCATTAAAGAATTATAGGATGATAAAAATATGGATAAAATCATAGTTCCTATGAGTTATATGGGAAGTGGATCTTCTGCTGTGACAGATTTATTAAAAGAATATGAAGGAATAAACACAAAAAATTCAGACTTTGAGTATGTATTCTTATATGCACCCGATGGATTATTTGATTTAGAATATAAATTACTATATAATAATAATGCTATAAGAAGTGATGAAGCCATAAAGAATTTTAGAAAACTCATGGAAAAGTTGTATCATTATGATGGTTGGGGAATAGCTAATTATAAAGATAAAATATCGCATAACTTCATGAATGTGGTAGAATCTTATTTGGATTCTATAATAACTAGTAAATATCAGGGGATTTGGTATTATCATCAAAAACCTTCAAAAATTGCCTGGCTTATGAGAGTTATAAAGAGAATTATCTTTAAAAAGACAACAAAGCTAAAACAAGTGCAATTAGAAATGAGTATGGTAACATCGGATTATTTCTATGAAAAAAGTAGAAAATTTATTTTAAACGTAATAAAAGAAATTTCAGATAAAGAAGACTATATAGTTCTAGATCAGCTTTTATTGCCTCATAATCTTAATATAATTGATAATTATAAAATTGAAGAGTTATTTCCAATAATAATTTCTAGAGATCCTCGAGATGTATTTATAATGAATAAATACTTTTGGAAGCCAAGAAATCAAGAGGTGCCATATCCAACCGATGTTAAGGAATTTTGTAATTATTACAAAATGATGAGAGAAAATGAGAAAAAGACAAGTACTTTAGCATTACGATTAAATTTTGAGGATTTGGTTTTGAATTATGAGGAAACAAAACAAGATATAGAAAATTTCATCGGTATAGATTCTGTTCATCATAAAGCAAAGTTAGAGTATTTCAACCCAGCTATTTCTGTGAATAATTTACAAGTTTACAATAGAGATGATAAATACAGGGAGGAAGTAGAAATGATAGAGTTAGAATTATCAGAGTACCTATATAATTTTAAGAAACGTATTGTTTCTACTGGGGATGTTTTTTAATTACCGTGTAGAGGAATGAGGTGAGTATTTGATATTAGATTGGAAAAGAGTGTATTATCTAATTACGCTATTTAGCTATGTTATAACTATTTTTTTAGGTATTGCATATATATATAACAATTCGATTATTACGTTATTGATAACTTTAGTTATGCTTATTATAAGTAGTATCCTATACTGTTTTAACAATATAAAGTATTATATAATCCACCTTATTTTTTACATTACAATTTTTCTATTTTTAGTGTCTAGACCAACCATAGATTATTTCAAGCAGGGGTTAATAAATACTTATCAGGAAGATGTCTATAGATTTTCATTTTTGGCTGTTATTGTTTCTATTATTGGATTAACAATAGGAGGTTTATTGATTTCTAAAAAAGAAAATAATAAAAAAGAGGGCTATAAAACTCAAAAATCTAGATTATTTATAAATAGTATAAGAAAAGTATCTCTAGCAGTATTTCTAATTTCATATCCGTTCTATTTAATTAGGTTAATCGAACGGCTAATGTATAGAGTAAATGTATCATATTATGAGTATTATGCAGATTTCAAAAGCGAGCTACCTTATTTTACCTATACTTTATCAACGTTTGTAGTTTATGCTATGTGTATCTATTTAGCTACCAAGCCTAACAAACGTCATTCAACAATAGTGTTAGGTATGTTTGTCGTTGGGAATGTGATTAATCTTTTAATAGGAACTAGAAATCCATTTGTATTAAGTTTGATATTTTCTTTTATTTATTATTTTATGAGAAATCAAACAGAAAAAGGGATATGGATAGGTGTAAAAGAAAAATCTATGTTCTATATAGGTGCTCCTATCATGATGCTTGTTATGGGATTTTTGAATTATGCCCGTGATGGAGCAGGGATTGGGAATATGAGTATTTCTGAACTTTTTTTAGATTTTATCTATAAACAAGGAACTAGCTTTGGTGTTTTAGCAAGGGGATACTTATATGGAAGTAATTTGCCAATAAAAGAGTTTAGAAATTATACATTTAGTCCTATAATTGAGTATATCACTAGAGGGAATTTAGGAATTTTATTTGGTGGAACTCCCTTTACTAGTGCTAATAATAGTCTAGAATTAGCTCTTGAAAGTGACAGATACGCTCACAATATTTCGTATATTGTTTTGAAACAGGATTATTTGGCAGGTCATGGCATAGGTGGAAGCTATATAATGGAAATGTATACTGATTATGGAATGCTTGGACTATTTCTGTTGAGTATTCTAATGGGGATAGGTTTCATATTTATGATAAAATCAGCTTATAAATCCAGAGTACTATTATTCGGTATTACGTTATTAATTTTAAATAATCTATTCTTTATGCCGAGAGGAGGCTTTACAGAGAGTTTCTTTAATTTAGTTACATTGCAATATTGGGGAATTGTTTTTGTTATATTTTTTGCAGCAACCCTAATAGAAAGAAAAGTAAAATACACAGTTAATAATAAAGGAGATATATAATGTTTGATAATTATTCGATTGCAGATTTATTTGCAAATATTTATAAGAGAAGAGTATTAAATCTAATTTCACTAATAGTTTTATTTCTTTGTTTAGCTATACCATACTCTTATAAAGTACTTACAACAAAGTCTGTTGTAAAGGATACTAGTAATTATTCTAGTTATCTTTCGTATAAGATCATAGCGCCAGAAGTTGAAACTAAAACTCCTAATAGTAACACGATTGGAGGATATAGTGATTTCTATGGACGTTTGATTCAAGCCAATTTAAATGGAGCTTATTTGTTCAATGACCAATCAGAATCAGATATGAAAAAAATTGCGTCAGAATTAATGACATCTGAGGTTACACTTAAAAACTCAAATTTTGATTTTTGGAACAAAAAGATAGAAGTAAATTCTTTATTAAATAATGTGGGAATTACAGTAAAAATATTAACACCAAGTAAATTGGCGAATGATATTATTGAGCAGAAATTGGATTATTTGATTGATAAATATAAACAGACATACTCTGGTGTCACAATTGAAAAATTGGAGACAGTTTATTCAAAAGAACTTGAAAAAAATGACATAGAATCTGGAGTAAATAAAGTTACTTTATTCATTCGTGTGATTATACTCGGAATTGGTGCTCTGTTTTTAGTAATATTTGTTAACGTAGCAGCGTATATCTTTAATCCAACTATTAATAGAGCTGGAGATTATGAAAAATATGGTGTAGATTTTGTAGTGAAATTAGATACTGTAGCTAATTTTAAAGATGTTATACAATATAAGAATGGAAATAAGAACTTATTAGTGATAGCAACGAATAAAAATGTTTTTGATAAATTTTCTAAGCAATATGCTAAAGCCTTGCCAGAAAATACTGTCATTGGAAATATAAATAACATTAAGTCTGTATTAGATTCTGACAACATTTTATTTGTAGAAGAGTATGGTATAACTAGATATAAAAACTTTGAAGAACAACTTCAAGTAATTAAAAACCTAAACAAAAATATTCTAGGCGTTGCTACATATAATTTGTAAATTATGTCAAATTAAAGGAAAGTATGATCTTGAATTTTCGGTTCTATACTAGTTGTAGTGGGTAAATTCCCTATTGATAGAGCTCTTTGTCAAATGTAGTGAGTTGAAGAAAAGCTAAAATCTAGAAAGGACGAATTTCGTCCTTTCTTTTTTGATGTTTAGAGAGATAAAATGGCTCTGAAATATTTTTAGTGGGTAAATCTCCTATAGGTATTATGGAGCCTATTTTTGTATAGAAAAAAAAGTCCTATATGATCTATAATGAAAAGCGATCAAAAGATTCAATAGAAAGAACCATATGGAACAATTACATTTTATCACAAAATTATTAGACATTAAAAACTCTTATATCAAAATAATGAAGAAATATGACTTTCAAAAAACGTTTAAGATTCCTTACCTTGAAACGACTGGTATGCCTACTATGATTCTCCTTAGAAAACGCCGTTTTAAATACTATCAGTACTCTAAAATGATGGTCTACGAGACCTCTCTCATCAAGAAAAATCACAAAATCCCTCGTATCGTCAACCAAAAGATTGCTCAAAAGCTAATTGAAATGAACACTATGACCGATATTGTCCATCAGTTTCCCATTTCAACTTCAACTGTTATTCGCAAGATCAATAACTTTCACTTTCAGAAAAAGGAGCCTGACAAATTTTTCGGACTTATTGAGGATAATCTAAAGAAGGTTTATCCTCTTTTTCAAGCTGTTTTTAAAATCTTTCTCAAGGACAAAGAGAAAACTTTTAATGCTCTTCAATTATCCTATTCCAACGCTAAACTGGAAGCTACTAATAATCTCATCAAACTTATCAAGCAAAATGATTTTGACTTTCAAAATTTTGAAAACTTCAAAAACGTATTTTCATTGCTCTGAATATCAAAAAAGAAAGGACGAAATTCGTCCTTTCTAGATTTTAACTTTTCTACAACCCACTACAGTTGACAAAGAGCTAAAAGAATTCGCTTTTATTGCAAATTTACTAATAACAACAATGATTAGTTGGTTGTTTTTTTAATCTTACTTAGTACAAGATTTAGGGCATAGTGTAGTGTTTTATCTTTTGTGATAAAGAGTGTTAAGAGGTAGTAGATAATACAACCTACAATGGTAGAGAGAATCATGAAAATCATGTTCAAAGTTACTGTATAAGACGTTATTTGGAAGACCGTTTTAAAAGTTAGATAAATAGGAATAAATCCTAGTGAGACAATGCTATAGCGCATAAGAGACGAGAAAATTTCTTTCAATTCAAGTAATTGATATTTTTTAATAAAGTGAATTTCTAGTAGAACGACTATGATTTCTGCACCTATAGTAGTAATGAGATAGTATACTGGTGAAAATATATTATTGAAATACAAGAAGCAGTTGAGTAGGAAATTTAATCCACCACCAATAAAGTAATAGGCAGTTAGACGATTTTCGTGATTATTAATAAATATAATTTGTCTACCAAGAATCAACTCAATGGCCCAGATAACACTTCGAAAAGCAAAGATGCTAGTAATGATTCCCGCCTCAAGATATTTTTCAGAAGAATAAATAACGGTTGCATAACTCCCTAAAATCATAATTCCAATACTTATTGGAATCATGAGGAAATAGAATAATGATGCTGCTTGATTTACAAGAGATCTATAGGAATTGTAATCTTTTTTTCCAAGATAGTAGCCGAGACGTGGAACGCTTACGTTTATAGCTCCACCTAGGACACCGGCAATTAACATAACGATGTTAGAAGCAATCGCATAATAAGAAATGTAGTTTTCATCAGGTCCCTTGGTTATAAACATTCTATCGAGCAGAGTATAGAGCATACTGGAATTTGCCAATAGTAGCATAGTAAAGAGAGGTTTAGATTCTCTGGTTAATTCCACAAAACTAATCTTAACGAATGAAACTTTTCTCTTAATCCAAAGAAAACTAAGTAGATAATTTAGGATGGTGGTGGCACTCATGACAATGGCATAAGGAACAATATCATCTGCTGTTTTTACAAAGGTGAAGATTCCAACTAACATAGAAATCCGGATAATTAAGGTTTTATAGAGAATGAAAGTGTAGTTTTCATAGGCTTCGTTCATCCATTCAATATTAAGAAATTGGAAGAGAGCTTGGATCCCTAGGATGTAATATAGAATTTTTAGATTGACAATGCTGGTGTCGAAATAAATAAAAAGGAAGTAGATAGCTGTTATGAAGACTGAAGTGATCAGAGAAAAATAGAATAATTTAGAGAAAACATAGTTGATTTTATTTTTATCATCCTTAACCTTACTGATAGCTCGAATCCCGTAGTTATAGATTCCAAAGGCGGCTAAAGGAATAACAAAGCTAGCCCAGGTATTGGCGGTATTGAAATAACCGTAGTTGGATTTGCTGAGAATCCGAGTTAGATAAGGATTAGTTATCAGCGGAAAAACGATATTGAGAACATTGACTAGTAAGCTAGCCAGTGCGTTAACTTTTATATTTTTCATTGTACTTTCTTTCTTGTATTGTAAAATGGTCTCTAGTATTATATCATATTCTCGCTTCATTCTTTTGATAAAATCGTAAAAATCTAGTATAATAGATAGAACTGAAAGTATGAGGTTACTAGCAATGAAAATGAAACAAATCAGTGATACAACTTTAAAAATCACGATGTCTTTAGAGGATTTGATGGATCGAGGAATGGAGATTGCTGACTTTCTCGTTCCTCAAGAAAAAACAGAAGAGTTCTTTTATGCTATCTTGGATGAATTAGAGATGCCGGAGAGCTTTTTGGATACAGGCATGTTGAGCTTCCGTGTAACTCCAAAACCTGATAAGGTAGATGTCTTTGTAACCAAATCAAAGATTGACCAAAATCTAGATTTTGAAGACTTATCGGATTTACCAGATATGGAAGAATTAGCTCAAATGTCGCCAGATGAATTTATCAAAACCCTGGAAAAAAGTATCGCGGACAAGACTAAGGATGATATTGAAGCGATTCAATCTCTAGAGCAAGTCGAAGCCAAGGAAGAAGAGCAAGAGCAGGATGAACAAGAAATTGAAAACAAGAAGGAGCCTTACATCTATTACATCCTTTCTTTTGAAAAATTAGCTGACTTGGTGGCTTTTGCCAAGACAGTGACTTTTGAGATGGAAACTTCTGAACTCTACAAGATGAATGAGCGCTATTATTTGACTATTTTAGTAGATATTGAAAATCATCCAAGTCCGTATCCAGCTTGGCTATTGGCCCGTATGCGGGAGTTTGCAGACGATAGTGACATCAGTCGTTCAGTCTTGCAAGAGTATGGTCAAGTCTTGATGAATCACGATGCCGTACTCAATCTGCAAAAGATTAGATAATCCTTTCTGGAAAGCTATTTCTAGATTTTAAGAAGAGCGAATCGTCTGATTCGTTTTTTCTTTTCTAGACTGAAAGAGTGATTTACTATAATAGGAATTTTCACAAAATTCTGTTATAATGACTATATTAGAAAATTTCGAGGAGATAAACATGACAGTTAAAATTGCTTTACTAGGATTTGGTACCGTTGCAAGTGGCGTGCCCTTCCTCCTAAAGGAAAATGGAGAAAAAATCAATCAATCAGCACATTCAGAAATTGAAGTTGCCAAGGTGTTGGTCAAAGATGAAGATGAAAAGAATCGCTTGCTTGCGGCAGGGAATGACTTTAACTTTGTCACCAATGTGGATGATATTTTATCAGATCCAGACATTACCATAGTAGTGGAATTAATGGGGCGTATCGAACCTGCTAAGACCTTTATCACTCGTGCCTTAGAAGCTGGAAAACACGTTGTTACTGCTAACAAGGATCTTTTGGCTGTCCATGGCGCAGAATTGCTAGAAATCGCTAAAGCTAACAAGGTAGCACTTTACTACGAAGCAGCAGTTGCTGGTGGGATTCCAATTCTTCGTACGCTAGCAAATTCCTTGGCATCTGATAAAATCACGCGCGTGCTTGGAGTGGTTAACGGAACGTCCAACTTCATGATGACCAAAATGGTGGAAGAAGGTTGGTCTTACGATGATGCTCTTGCGGAAGCGCAACGACTAGGATTTGCAGAAAGCGACCCGACAAATGACGTGGATGGGATTGATGCCGCCTACAAGATGGTGATTTTGAGCCAATTTGCTTTTGGTATGAAGGTAGCATTTGACGATGTAGCCCACAAGGGAATCCGCAATATCACACCAGAAGACGTAGCTGTGGCTCAAGACCTTGGCTATGTAGTGAAATTGGTTGGTTCTATCGAAGAAACTCCTTCAGGTATTGCTGCAGAAGTAACTCCGACCTTCCTTCCTAAAGCACACCCACTTGCTAGCGTGAATGGGGTAATGAACGCTGTCTTTGTAGAATCTATCGGTATTGGTGAGTCTATGTACTATGGACCAGGTGCTGGTCAAAAACCAACTGCAACAAGTGTTGTGGCAGATATTGTCCGTATCGTTCGTCGCTTAAATGATGGTACCATTGGCAAAGACTTCAACGAATATAGCCGTGACTTGCTCTTAGCTAATCCAGAGGATGTTAAGGCTAATTACTACTTCTCAATCTTGGCTCCAGACTCAAAAGGTCAGGTCTTGAAGTTGGCTGAAATCTTTAACGCTCAAGATATTTCCTTCAAGCAAATCCTCCAAGATGGTAAAGAAGATGACAAGGCGCGTGTTGTGATTATTACTCATAAAATCAATAAAGCACAACTTGAGAATGTTTCAGCTGAGTTAGCCAAAGCTTCAGAATTTGACCTCTTGAATACCTTCAAGGTGTTAGGAGAATAAGATGAAGATTATTGTACCTGCAACCAGTGCCAATATCGGGCCAGGTTTTGACTCGGTCGGTGTAGCTGTAACCAAGTATCTTCAAATTGAGGTCTGCGAAGAACGAGAGGAGTGGTTGATTGAACACCAGATTGGCAAATGGATTCCACATGACGAGCGTAATCTCTTGCTCAAAATTGCTTTGCAAATTGTACCAGACTTGCAGCCAAGACGTTTGAAAATGACCAGTGATGTTCCTTTGGCACGTGGTTTGGGTTCTTCCAGCTCGGTTATTGTAGCTGGGATTGAACTAGCAAATCAATTGGGCCAGCTCAATCTGTCAGACCATAAAAAATTGCAGTTAGCGACCAAGATTGAAGGGCATCCAGACAATGTGGCTCCAGCCATTTATGGTAATCTCGTTATTGCAAGCTCTGTTGATGGACAAGTTTCTGCTATTGTAGCAGATTTCCCAGAATGTGATTTCCTAGCCTATATTCCAAACTATGAATTGCGCACTCGAGACAGCCGTGGTGTCTTGCCCAAAAAATTGTCTTATAAGGAAGCTGTTGCGGCCAGTTCTATCGCCAATGTGGCAGTTGCGGCCTTGTTGGCAGGAGACATGGTGACTGCTGGGCAAGCAATTGAAGGAGATCTCTTCCACGAGCGCTATCGTCAGGACTTGGTGAGAGAATTTGCGACGATTAAGCAAGTAGCCAAAGAAAATGGTGCCTATGCAACCTACCTCTCTGGTGCTGGGCCAACAGTTATGGTATTGGCTTCTCATGACAAGATGCCAACGATTAAGGCAGAATTAGAAAAGCAGCCTTTCAAAGGCAAACTTCATGACTTGAAAGTTGACACCCAAGGTGTTCGTGTCGAAGCAAAATAAAGAATAGATGATAGGATGGGGAAACTTTCGACCAGAGGGCTTCCTATCCTTTTTTTGAAAAGAAGTTTATACTCAATGAAAATCAAAGAGCAAACTAGGAAGCTATCCACAACCTCAAAACACTGTTTTGAGGTTGTGGATAGAACTGACGAAGTCAGCTCAAAGCACTGCTTTGAGGTTGCAGATGGACGCTGAAGTGGTTTAAAGAGATTTTCAAAGAGTATTAGTTAAAAACTTGATAAAGGAGAAATAAAGATGGCAGAAATTTATCTAGCAGGTGGTTGTTTTTGGGGTTTAGAGGAATATTTTTCACGCATTTCTGGAGTGCTAGCTACCAGTGTCGGCTACGCTAATGGTCAAGTCGAAACGACCAATTACCAGTTGATCAAAGAAACAGACCATGCAGAAACAGTTCAAGTGATTTACGATGAGAAAGCAGTGTCACTTAGAGAAATTTTGCTTTATTATTTCCGTGTCATCGACCCCTTGTCAATCAATCAGCAAGGGAATGACCGTGGTCGCCAATATCGGACCGGAATTTATTACCAAGATGAAACTGATCTGCCAGCTATCTACACAGTGGTGCAGGAACAGGAGCGCATGCTTGGGCGAAAGATTGCAGTAGAGGTGGAGAAACTTCGCCACTATATTTTAGCTGAAGACTATCACCAAGACTATCTTAAGAAGAATCCTTCGGGTTACTGTCATATCGATGTGACCGATGCTGAGAAGCCATTGATTGATGCCTCTAACTATGAAAAGCCTAGCCAAGAAGTGTTAAAGGAAAGCTTATCAGAAGAATCCTATCGTGTTACCCAAAAAGCTGCTACAGAGGCTCCATTTACCAATGCCTATGACCAAACCTTTGAAGAAGGGATTTATGTAGATATTACGACGGGTGAGCCACTCTTTTTTGCCAAGGATAAGTTTGCCTCAGGTTGTGGTTGGCCAAGCTTTAGTCGTCCAATTTCCAAGGAATTGATTCATTATTACAAGGATCTCAGCCATGGAATGGAGCGAATCGAAGTTCGTTCTCGGTCAGGAAATGCTCACTTGGGTCATGTTTTCACAGATGGACCTCGGGAATTAGGTGGCCTCCGTTACTGTATAAATTCTGCTTCCTTGCGCTTTGTGGCCAAGGATGAGATGGAAGAAGCAGGATATGGCTATCTACTACCTTACTTAAACAAATAAATCATAGAGGGTGGGTGCTTCCCACTTTCTTCATTTCTAGAAAACGAATAGAAGGGATTTATGAAACACCTATTATCTTACTTTAAACCCTACATCAAGGAATCAATTTTAGCACCCTTGTTCAAGTTACTAGAAGCTGTGTTTGAGCTCTTGGTTCCTATGGTGATTGCTGGAATTGTTGACCAATCCTTGCCCCAGAAAAATCAGGGTCATCTCTGGATGCAGATTGGTTTGCTCCTTATCTTTGCAATGATTGGCGTTGTAGTGGCCTTGGTAGCTCAGTTTTACTCAGCTAAGGCTGCGGTTGGGTTTACCAAGGAACTGACAAACGACCTTTATCGTCATATTCTTTCATTGCCCAAGGACAGCAGAGACCGGCTGACAACTTCGAGCTTGGTGACTCGCTTGACTTCGGACACCTATCAGATTCAGACTGGTATCAATCAATTTCTGCGTCTCTTTTTGCGAGCGCCCATTATCGTTTTTGGGGCTATCTTTATGGCCTATCGCATCTCAGCTGAGCTGACTTTTTGGTTCTTGGTCATGGTTGTCATTTTGACCATCGTCATTGTAGGGCTCTCTCGATTGGTTAATCCTCTCTACAGTAGTCTCAGAAAGAAAACGGACCAACTAGTTCAGGAAACACGCCAGCAATTACAAGGGATGAGAGTTATTCGTGCTTTTGGTCAAGAAAAACGAGAGTTACAGATTTTTCAAACTCTTAACCAAGTCTATGCTAGATTACAAGAAAAGACAGGTTTCTGGTCTAGTTTATTAACCCCTTTGACCTATCTGATTGTCAATGGAACTCTTCTTTTTATTATCTGGCAGAGCTATATTTCTATTCAAGGAGGCTTGCTCAGTCAAGGTGCTCTCATTGCCCTTATCAATTACCTCTTGCAGATTTTGGTGGAATTGGTCAAACTAGCTATGCTGATAAATTCTCTCAACCAATCCTATATCTCAGCTAAGCGAATTGAGGAAGTCTTTGCCGAAGCTCCAGAAGACATCCATTCAGAATTAGAACAAAAGCAAACTACCAGCAATCAGGTTTTACAAGTCCAAGAACTAACCTTTACCTATCCTGATGCGGCCCAGCCTTCTCTGAGAGATATTTCCTTTGGTATGACTCAAGGACAAATCCTGGGTATCATTGGGGGAACGGGTTCCGGTAAGTCAAGCTTGGTGCAACTCATCCTTGGACTTTATACAGCAGACAAGGGGAGCATTGACCTTTATCGAGATGGACGTAGTCCTCTTAATTTGGAGGAGTGGCGGTCTTGGATTGCCTATGTGCCTCAAAAAGTCGAGCTCTTTAAGGGAACTATTCGTTCCAACTTGACTTTGGGTTTCAATCAAGAAGTATATGACCAAGAACTCTGGCAGGCTTTGGAGATTGCGCAAGCAAATGATTTTGTCAGTGATAAGGAAGGACTTTTGGATGCCCTAGTTGAGGTAGGAGGACGAAATTTCTCAGGTGGACAAAAACAAAGGCTGTCTATCGCACGAGCAGTCTTGCGTCAGGCTCCTTTTCTCATCTTAGATGATGCGACTTCGGCCCTCGACACTATTACCGAGTCCAAGCTCTTGAAAGCTATCCGAGAAAATCTGCCAAATACGAGCTTAATTTTGATTTCTCAACGAACCTCGACTTTACAGATGGCTGACCAGATTCTCCTCTTAGAAAAAGGTGAGTTACTAGCCATAGGTAAGCACGAGGACTTGATGAAATCTAGTCAAGTTTATCGCGAAATCAATGCATCTCAACACGGAAAGGAGGACTAGCATGAGACGACAAACTGCAAACCAAACGCTTAAACGTTTAGCCGTAGATTTAGCAAGTCATCCCTTCCTCCTTTTCCTAGCCTTTCTAGGAACTATTGTCCAAGTTGGCTTATCAATTTATCTACCTATCCTGATTGGACAGGTCATAGACCAAGTCCTGGTAGTTGGCTCTGCACCAGTTTTTTGGCAGATTTTTATCCAAATGATTTTGGTGGTCATAGGAAATACCCTTGTGCAGTGGGTCAATCCTCTCCTCTACAATCGTCTAATCTTTTCTTATGCCAAAGACTTGCGAGAGCGAATCATCCATAAGCTCCATCGTTTACCGATTGCCTTTGTGGATCGGCAAGGCAGTGGGGAGATGGTCAGTCGTGTAACCACAGACATTGAACAGTTAGCAGCTGGCTTGACCATGATTTTTAACCAATTCTTCATTGGCGTCTTGATGATTTTGGTTAGTATTCTAGCCATGCTTCAGATTAATCTCCTCATGACTTTCTTAGTTTTGTTGTTGACGCCACTGTCTATGGTGATTTCACGCTTTATTGCCAAACGCTCCTATCATCTCTTTCAGAAGCAAACAGAGACGAGGGGGATTCAGACTCAGTTGATTGAAGAATCGCTTAGCCAGCAGACGATTATCCAGTCCTTTAATGCTCAGGCAGAATTTATCCAAAGGCTGCGTGAGGCTAATGACAACTACTCAGGTTATTCGCAGTCAGCTATCTTTTATTCTTCAACGGTCAACCCTTCAACTCGCTTTGTCAATGCACTCATTTATGCCCTTCTAGCTGGAGTGGGAGCTTATCGTATCATGATAGGCTCTACCTTGACCATTGGACGCTTAGTGACTTTTTTGAACTATGTTCAACAGTATACCAAGCCTTTTAACGATATTTCTTCAGTGTTAGCTGAGTTGCAAAGTGCTCTCGCTTGTGCAGAACGTGTCTATGCTGTCTTAGAAAGTCCTGAGGTGGCTGAAAGTGGTAAAGAAGATTTGACCAGTGACCAAGTCAAGGGAGCTATTTCCTTTAAATATGTAACTTTTGGCTACCAACCTGAAAAGATTTTGATTAAGGATTTATCTATTGATATTCCAGCTGGTAGCAAGGTGGCTATCGTTGGGCCGACAGGTGCTGGAAAATCAACCCTTATCAATCTCCTCATGCGTTTTTATCCTATTAACTCAGGAGATATTTTGCTAGATGGTCGTTCCATTTATGATTATGCTCGAGCTTCTTTTCGACAGCAGTTTGGGATGGTACTTCAAGAAACTTGGCTCAAGCAAGGAACCATTCATGATAATATTGCTTTTGGCAATCCTGGAGCAAGTCGAGAGCAGGTTATTGCCGCTGCCAAAGCAGCCAATGCAGATTTTTTCATCCAACAGTTACCTCAAGGCTATGATACCAAGTTGGAAAATGCTGGAGAATCTCTCTCTGTTGGTCAAGCCCAGCTTTTGACCATTGCCCGAGTCTTTCTGGCTATTCCCAAGATTCTTATCTTAGATGAGGCGACTTCTTCCATTGATACACGGACTGAAGTACTCGTTCAAGATGCCTTTGCAAAACTCATGAAGGGGCGCACAAGTTTTATCATCGCCCATCGCTTGTCAACCATTCAGGATGCGGATTTGATTCTTGTCTTGGTGGATGGCGACATCGTGGAGCATGGCAATCATAAGGAACTCATGGAAAGAAAGGGCAAGTATTACCAAATGCAGCAAGCTGCAGCTTTTAGTTCTGAATAATCTTATCTACTTTGAAATCTTATGGACAAAAAAAGTTGCCTTTGGGTGACTTTTTTGTTACAATAGCTAGAAAAATTATTCACTGTCATACTCAATGAAACTTAAAGTGAGAACTAGGAAGCTAGCCGTAGGTTGCTCAAAACACTGTTTTGAGGTTGTAGAAAAGACTGACGAAGTCAGCTCAGAGCACCGCTTTGAGGTTATAGATAAGACTGACGAAGTCAGCTCAAATATCTACGGCAAGGCAAAGCAGGCGTGGTTTGAAGTGATTTTAGAAGAGTATAAATTGTCTTTTAGAAAAGGAGCCTATAATGAAAGTCTATCAGCATGCAAATATCGTGACTTGTGACCAAAATTTCCATGTGCATCTGGATGGTATCTTGGCTGTTAAGGATTCTCAAATCGTCTATGTCGGCCAAGAGGAGCAAGAGATTATAGAGCAAGCTGAGCAGATTATAGACTATCAGGGAGCCTGGATCATGCCTGGTTTGATCAATTGCCATACCCACTCTGCTATGACAGGATTGAGAGGAATTAGAGATGATAGCAATCTCCATGAATGGCTCAATGACTATATCTGGCCAGCAGAAGCTGAGTTTACTCCCGATATGACTACCAAGGCGGTCAAAGAAGCTCTGACAGAGATGCTCCAGTCAGGAACAACAACCTTTAATGATATGTATAATCCTAATGGTGTAGATATTGAGCAGATTTATCAGGCAGTGAAAGATTCCAAGATGCGTTGTTATTTCTCACCGACTCTCTTTTCTTCAGAGGCAGAGACAACTGCTGAGACCATAAGCAGAACACGTGCCATTATAGAGGAAATCTTAGGATGTGAAAATACAAATTTCAAGGTTATGGTAGCTCCACATTCTCCTTATAGCTGTAGTAGAGACTTGCTGGAAGAAAGCTTAGATATGGCAAAAGAGCTGGACATTCCTATCCATATCCATGTGGCGGAGACCAAGGAGGAGTCAGGAATTATCCTGAAACGATACGGCAAACGCCCCCTCGCCTTTCTAGAAGAACTGGGTTATTTAGAGCATCCGTCTGTCTTTGCTCATGGGGTCGAACTAAACGAGAGAGAAATTGAACGCTTGGCAACCTCTCAAGTGGCTATTGCGCACAATCCTATCAGCAATCTCAAACTGGCCTCAGGAATCGCTCCAATAATCCAGCTCCAAAAAGCGGGAATAGCAGTGGGAATTGCAACAGATTCGGTTGCTTCCAATAACAATCTTGATATGTTTGAGGAAGGACGAACTGCAGCTCTTCTTCAGAAGATGAAAAGTGGGGATGCCAGCCAATTCCCGATCGAAACAGCTCTCAAAGCACTAACAATCGAAGGGGCTAAGGTTCTAGGACTAGAAAATCAGATAGGAAGTCTGGAAGTAGGTAAACAAGCAGATTTTCTCGTCATTCAACCACAAGGAAAAATCCATCTCCAACCCCAAGAAAATATGCTTTCCCATCTGGTTTATGCTGTCAAATCCAGTGATATTGATGATGTCTATATTGCTGGAGAACAAGTTGTGAAGCAAGGTCAAGTCTTGACAGTGGAACTTTAAAAGAAAAATCACTGAAATCACGAAAAAATTAAAAAAAGTTTGCAAAAATCTTGCATTCTTTTTTTGACTATGCTATACTTATATACGGTTTGAAAAAACTGCCTAAGACAGTAGGGGAGCTCGACTCATAAGTATCCTACCGAGGACAAAACGTATCATGTAAAAGAAGCGTATTGTACTTTCGTGTCTAGGTTTGGGCGCGTTTTTCTTTTGGAAAAATTCCCCAAGCAAAATAATTACGGAGGTGAACACACTAATGAGTGAAGCAATTATTGCTAAAAAAGCGGAACTAGTTGACGTAGTAGCTGAGAAAATGAAAGCTGCTGCATCAATCGTCGTTGTAGACGCTCGTGGTTTGACAGTTGAACAAGATACAGTTCTTCGTCGTGAGCTTCGTGGAAGCGAAGTTGAGTACAAAGTTATCAAAAACTCAATCTTACGTCGTGCAGCTGAACAAGCTGGACTTGGAGAATTGGCATCTGTTTTTGTTGGACCATCTGCTGTAGCATTTTCTAACGAAGATGTTATCGCACCAGCGAAAATCTTGAACGATTTTGCTAAAACTGCTGACGCACTTGAAATCAAGGGTGGTGCAATCGAAGGCGCTGTCGCATCAAAAGAAGAAATCGTTGCTCTTGCAACTCTTCCAAACCGCGAAGGACTTCTTTCTATGCTCCTTTCTGTACTTCAAGCGCCAGTGCGCAACGTTGCTCTTGCAGTCAAAGCGGTTGCAGACAACAAAGAAGACGCAGCTTAATCTTAAGCTACGCAGCGTAGCCTAGCTACAAAAATATAAACATAAAATATAAACTTATTTGGAGGAAATAACAATGGCATTGAACATTGAAAACATTATTGCTGAAATTAAAGAAGCTTCAATCCTTGAATTGAACGACCTTGTAAAAGCTATCGAAGAAGAATTTGGTGTAACTGCAGCTGCTCCTGTAGCTGTAGCTGCTGCTGGTGGTGCTGAAGAAGCTGCTAAAGATTCATTTGACGTTGAATTGACAGCTGCAGGCGACAAGAAAGTCGGCGTTATCAAAGTTGTACGTGAAATCACAGGTCTTGGTCTTAAAGAAGCTAAAGAACTTGTTGATGGTGCACCAGGTGTCATCAAAGAAGGCGTTGCAACTGCAGAAGCTGAAGAAATCAAAGCTAAATTGGAAGAAGCTGGAGCTTCAGTTACTCTTAAATAATAGAGCGACTACATTAGTAGCTTAAAAACATGATTAAACCGCTATTCTTAGGACTAGCGGTTTTTATTTTTATGTGCCAAGGGGCAAAAAAGGGCTCTTTGTCAACTGTAGTGGGTTGAAGTCAGCTAAGCTCGAGAAAGGACAAAATTCGTCCTTTCTTTTTTGATGTTCAGAGCGATAAAAATTCTTTTTTTGAAGTTTTCAAAGTTCCGAAAATCAAAGGCATTGCGCTTGATAAGTTTGATGAGATTATTGGTTGCTTCTAATTTGGCGTTAGAATAGTGTAGTTGAAGGGCGTTGATAATCTTGTCTTTATCCTTGAAAAAAGTTTTAAAGACAGTCTGAAAGAGAGGATGAACCTGCTTCAGATTGTCCTCAATAAGTCCGAAAAACTTTTTTGGTTCCTTATTCTGGAAGTGAAAAAGCAAGAGCTGATAGAGTTCATAGTGGTGTTTCAAGTCTTCTGAATAGCTCAAAAGCTTGTCTAAAATCTCTTTATTGGTTAAGTGCATACGAAAAGTAGGGCGATAAAATCTCTTATCGCTGAGCTTACGACTATCCTGTTGAATGAGTTTCCAGTAGCGCTTAATAGCCTTGTATTCATGGGATTTTCGTTCAAACTGATTCATGATTTGGACACGCACACGACTCATAGCACGGCTAAGATGTTGGAGTAAAACAGTCCAGTGGACTGTTTTAGCCTGAGTTTAGAAATAGAATAACGAAGGGTGAAAGCGATCAAGAACGATTTTAGCACATGGGAATGAAACAGTCTGGGAGACTGTTTCAGCCTGAGCCTAGAAATTCGAAAGCGAAGCTGTTTGGCCAAGTCATAGTAAGGGCTAAACATATCCATCGTAATGATCTTCACTCGACATCGGACGGTTCTATCATATTTAAGAAAGTGATTTCGAATGATAGCTTGTGTTCTACCTTCAAGAACAGTGATAATATTAAGATTATCACTGTTCTTGAGCAATGAAACTCATCTTTCCCTTAGTGAAGGCATACTCGTCCCATGACATAATTTCAGGAAGACGAGAAAGATCATGCTTAAAACGGAAGTCATTGAGCTTACGAATAACAGTTGAAGTTGAAATGGACAGCTGATGAGCAATATCAGTCATAGAAGTCTTTTCAATTAGCTTCTGAGCAATCTTTTGGTTGATGATACGAGGGATTTGGTGATTCTTCTTGACGAGAGAAGTCTCAGCGACCATCATTTTTGAGCAACGATAGCACCTAAAGCGGCGTTTTCTAAGGAGAATTCTAGTAAGCATGCCAGTCGTTTCGAGCTATTGATGATATCTATAATTTGGATATTTGGGTCTTTAATATCAAGTAGTTTTGTGAAAAAATGTAATTGTTCCATATGATTCTTTCTAATGATGGTTTGGTCACTTTTCATTATAGGTCATATGGGACTTTTTTTCTACAACAAAATACTCTCCATAATATCTATGGAGGATTTACCCACTACAAATATTATAGAGCCTTCATGCAACTATCTTTCTGGTGTTTTTTAATTTTGCAGTAGTCTGTGTGAGATATGAATAATTTGGATTAATAACTCAGTTCCAAGAATCGCAAACCAGATAGGTATGATTATTCCAAGATTGATTTAAGATTGGCTTTCAAACTGGATCAGGTGGAGAAGCAGATAGACAACATAAACAAATAATAAAGTCTACTGATGATTATGAATATAAAGTTCGATGATTAGTGAAATTTGTGTAAACGATTAGTCAATCACTATTTTCTCTCTAACATAAAAACTATCCAAATAAAGTTAAATTTGGCCTCAAATAGATTTTGAAGATTTATTTTCTCTTTTGTCAAGGTATCTGGATATGAGAAAGTAGAAATCATCTCAGAATGTGACTAAGAGAATTATTTTTTACATATTTAAATCAAATTTAATGTTGAAGCTTTCCAAGCATTTGTTTAGCATATCTATTTTTGAGACAATAGTAGTTTTAGAATTTTCAAATATCAAAGGATTTAGCCAAATATTCAGTAAAATAGCTATTAATTCTGCAAGTTGTTGAGGATCGTCTGTCATTATTGAGCCGTCTTCAACTCCTTCTACGATAATTGGATAAAAATAATCAGGGATTGTGAGTTCTTGCATTTGTTTTAAAAATGAAACAAATAACTTAGGACTATCCAGTAACTTAGGAGAAATTGTAACTATAGTCTCCATATTAGTATTAGCTAAACTAATAGAAACTAGTTGTGTTATTTTTTCAGATCCAGTTATATTTCTGGAAAATTTGATTTTGTCAAAAATAAGTTTATTCTGTAAACCTATATTTTTGACAACTGCTTCAAAAATATCCTCTTTAGATTCAAAATGGTGATAAATTGCTCCTTTTGTTAAACCGTCTAAGCCGTTTATAATATCAGAAATGGTAGTTTGTTCATATCCCTTTGTTAAGAAAAGATTAGTTGCGACTTCAAGTATTTTTTCTTTAGTGTTTTCCATATTTTAGAAAATAACTCTCCTTTCAATTTATTTATGTCAATGGAATTAGTACACAATTACTGTTGATAGAGTTACCAATTAATCATTATAACACACTTATACATAGCTTGCCTAATAATTTTTGTTAATTGCATTTTGAAATTATTTTCTATAACTATTTTTTATTAAAAAATCTAAAAAAGTAGTTGACAACATACCAAAGGTATGTTAAAATCAAACCACATACTAATGGTATGTGGTAGGACATGTCCTACTTAAAATGATTGATCAGATAAATTAAAAAGGAGATGAAAAGCGTATGAAAAATATCAAAGTACGTAAGGCTGAAAGTGCCAATGCTACAGCTTGGTGGATTATCGTCTGATTTATCGTGACGTTATTACATATGCCTCTGCAAGCTATTAGTTTGTAGAAGTGCCTTTATTGTGTTAAAATAGCTAGCTATTTGTTAAATAATTTTGTACAACATTTTGTTTAACGCATGGAAAGGTATTCATGCGTTTTTATTTTACAGGATTTATAGAAGAGGTAAAGTATGAACTTTCAATACATTAAACCAAGAATAAAACCAATTTATCCAGTATATTAGTTAGATGATGAGTTATTTCGCATAGGGGCGCAACTTTCTATTACAACTGAGTTTGAAGACCCAGAAGGAAAGTTGCTTGAGTTGGTAAAGGTTCTCGATGGTAGAGAGATGGCTGAAATAGTCAAGCACATGATTAATACTTTTCCAGATTTAACTCCAGAAGATGTCGTAGATGGATTGGATATTCTTAGTGCAGAGAATCTTATTGAAGAAACACCTAATAAAGTCTTGGAATATTTGGATGAGCGTTACCATCCAAATATTAGGTATTTCAGTCGATACATGCCATATGACAGAAACCCAATGGATATACAAGAAAAAATCAGATCCAGTTCGATTTTATTACTTGGCCTTGGGGGTGGTGGATCGAACATTTTGACACTACTGTCTGGATTAGGGCCAAAAACAGTACGGGTTGTCGACTATGATAGAGTTGAAAGAAGTAATTTGGGTAGGCAATTGCTATATAGAGAGTCTGATTTAGGTAAACTTAAAGTAGATGTAGCTGTTAATGCATTACGGGAAATGAACTCTACAATTAATGTCGAAGGTTTTAACAAGAAAATTGAGACACCAGAAGATGTACTAGAATTTACAGAAGGTATTGATTTGGTCATCTGTGTTATTGACGAACCGCCTTTCCAAGCACAAAAAACGGTAAATCAAGCAATTATAAAAGCAGGTTTGCCTTGTGTGTTTGGTGCGTCGCAGGTTAGTCGAGGTAGGGTATTTTCTGTCATTCCAAAAGTGACGGGATGCTTTGATTGTTTGAATATCCATTATACTTTGCATGATGATAAATTTGTCGAACAGTTTGTGGGATTTAGAAATATTGATTTTAATCCACCGACAATTGCCTATGCACCAGCTATTTTTCAATTGACGGCAGCTATTGTTGATGAGGCAGTTCGAGTCCTGACAGGCTATGCAAGACCAAGTAGCCTTAGTACACAATATGAGATTAACTACGAGGACGACTCTTCGTTTACTCACCCATCGTGGGATAGATACGCTGATGATTGTCCAACATGTGGGAATGGGGATGCTAAAAAATGGGAAATTTTCAGGTATTATGACAAAAAATAATACTGAAGTAATTGTTATAGAGTCACTCAATCAAGAAATTTACTTTAAGAAAACTCGTAAAAATGATTACTTACTTTATTCAACAGGCTCGAAACTATTAGTCTTTGATGAAATTACATGGGATGAATCTATTATAGAATCGTTACCTCATCAATTAATCGGGGATCCTTTATTTGAATTATTGAAAGAGAATCATTTCTTTGAAAGTGGTAACTCTATCCCGAATTCTGATAATAACTACTTACTTTTTCTTAGAATTTTAGCAATCATTTTTGGAGGAGGTGCTATAGTTTACAATTTATTTTGTATAACGAAACTCCCTTTTCTTGAATATGATTTTGGTAGAGAGAACCAAATTTTGCTTCTAATATTTGGAGTGTTCTTCTCATTGTTTACCACAATAATACATGAAGGAATGCATATTTTGTTTTCAAATAATGTTACAAATATAGGGAAAGTTCTACGTTTTTCTTGGAAGAAATCAGTAGCAATAGTTGATTTGACACATGTTTGGCTTTGGCCACTTTTTGAAAGAAGTATGGCTATTTTAGCAGGCCCATTGTTTGACAGTATTATCTTGTCTTGTTTTTACCTAATAAGTGATTATTTTTTTAGTCCATATATAACAATATCCATTTATATTATGATTTTTAGATTATTGTGGCAATTACGACTTACAGAACATACTGATGGCCGATTACTGATATATATGTTATTTGATAATCCATTCTTGAAAAATAATTTTGATAATAATAGAGATTCTTTAACAAATAAAGAAAAGATAGTATGGAGAGCATGTCGTATTTTTAGCACTATTATAACTATCTTGCTATTATTACTTCTTTTATTTTTTGTAGCACAGATTGTGAGGTATTCATGAAACAAGAAACTATTGTTGTAAGACATTTGAAAAAGTCTTACGGTCAAAAAAATGTTACAGATGACATTAGTATTACTTTTTATAGTAGTCAGATCGTTGCAATTGTAGGTCATAACGGAGCTGGAAAGAGTACGTTTCTGAATCAAATAAATGGCACAGTAGCCTCAGATGAGGGGAAAATACATATTAAAGGAGTAGATGTAACCAAACAACCTGGAAAAGCGAGAGAACTTGTTTCTTCCATGCCGCAGTTTCAAGTACCCATTAAGGGAGTCACAGTACAGGAAGCAATTAAATGCATTGGTGCTGTAAAAGGAATGAATTCTTCAGCGGTTGAAAGTCGTACCAAAGAATTAATTGATTTCTTAGAGATTAACCAATGGAAGCATACAGCTGGCGAAAAGCTTTCAGGTGGACTTCAGCGATTAACATCTTTTGCGATGTCAGTCGTCGATATCCCATCTATTTTAGTTCTGGACGAGCCAACTAATGATGTTGATCCATTTAGAAGGACTTTGATATGGCGTTACTTGCGTTCTCTTGCAAATTTAGGAACAACAGTTATCATTGTCAGTCATAATTTATTTGAGGTAGGGAGGTATGCTGATCGATACTTACTATTTGATAAAGGGCGTATTAAAAGAGATGTGCTTGTATCAGAGTCTAAAAATGCTCGTCAGTTAAAGCATCAAGTATCGCTATCAGGTGTTAATAAAGAGGAACTTTTTCATTTCTTGAATCATAATAACTTGAAATATGATGATGTTGAAAAACGTTTGATTTTTACAGTCAGTGAAGATTGTTTTACAGAGGTAATATCGGTTATTTTTGATTTACTGAAAACAGATAGAATTGTTAGTTATGAGATAAAGTTGAGAACTCTCTCTGATGACTACGAGGAGTACATAAATGAATAATAGTCAAAAAAGGTTATCTAAATTCGTTGGATTAGTAAAATGGAGCTTACTTCGTCACAGGTTTTATATCCCAGTCTTTGTTGTGGTTCAAATCATTTTATCATTTGCTGTCATTTATGGTTTTCTATTCATTACTAATTCAACTAATCAAGCAGAGAGGTCTTATCTTTGTACAGGAGCTATGGCTATAAATGTGATTGCTGTTACTTGTGTGCTAGCACCTCAAATTGTTAGTGAGGCTAAGCAAAATGGTGTTTACGAATATCAGAAAACATTGCCTGTTTCGAGAGTAGAGATACTGTTGTCTGATTTATTAATTTGGGGATTATTATGTCTACCAGGAATCTTATCAAGTGTATTGATTAGCAAATTTGGTTTTGGCTTAGATGTTTCAATTGGTATTAATTCAATCTTATCTGTATTATTGATTATTTTTTCCTTGTTATTAGTTGGTTTTGCGATTGCCTATATTCTACCAACAAATGTTATTCCCTTAGTAACACAGCTAATTATGATTGGTGGATTGATGTTTTCTCCAATTATCTATGCAACAGATAGACTACCTTCATGGACAATAACTTTATATAAGTATTTTCCTTTTGTACCAGCTAGTCAGATAATCCGTTCATCCATTTTTAGACTAGAGTATGTTGACAGCCAGAATTTTTCCACACTAATAGTTTGGGCTTGCTTTGGATTTTTTTTATCACTAATAACATTATCTAGGAGGAAATAGTTATGAGTAAGTTAACAGTTTCTAATTTAACAAAAGTTGTAAAGAACAAGATGCTATTAAATAACGTCTGCCTTTCCTTGAACTATGGGCAAGTCTATAGTCTTATAGGAGATAATGGTGCAGGAAAAACAACACTATTCCGATGTATTTTGGGATTAAGTAAACCTACTGGAACCGTTGCTCTCGACGATAAAATCGTAAATTCTTTCAATTATAACGAATTCCTTAAAAAAGTCGGTGTTGTCTTTCCTTTTCCAGATAGCTTTGGAGCTTATACTGTAAAAGAGGTTTTTGACAATCATACACGTTATTATGCTTGTCAATCTGTGGATGTTGAAAGTTATCTAAAAAAATTTGGACTAAATGTTTACTTAGGAGATATGATTTGTAAATTTTCTTTAGGTATGAAGCAACGCCTTAATATTGCCTTAGCATGTTTGCATAATCCAGAGATATTGATACTAGATGAACCATTTAATGGTTTGGATAGAGATGGGATTCTTTTTCTTCAGCATCTTTTGCTGGATTTCAAAAAACAAGAGAAGTTGATTATTATTTCAAGCCATTCATTTGCTGAATTAGAGAAGATAACCGATCGCCTTATTTTTATTCAGCAAGGAGAAATTTTAGTGGATACAGATGTTTTAGAAATTAAGCGACAAGGTTTTGAAACTTTTGAACAATTCTATAGAAAAATAAAAGAGGAATACGGTGTATGAAGGAACAGATCATTTATGAGTTCACTACCCATGGTCGTTATTTTAGGGGCATTATGTGGACAAATATATTAGTCAACTTATCAGCTTTGATTTTTTTCAGTTTGGTAGGACATTTTGAGTCATCTGATCAAAACTCTATTTTAACTGACTCTGCAGGCATAATGACTTTGGCTTCAACATTAACAGTATCTGTTGCTGCTATTTATGGTGTTGTCATTCTAAATCGCTTGTTATTAAAAGATTATATTGGAAATGCAAGGGAAATTATCTTTTTATTTCCAGGAGGTAGATTTGAGATATTTCTAAGTAAAGTTATTTCTTTGTCTATTCATTGTTTATTAAGTCTGGTTCCTGTTTTGTTCCTTGAAAATCTTATTTTTTATTTTATAGGACTCTCTCTTGGTGTTTTATCAATTGGCTTGTTTGTATATGTGTTAAAAGCTATCTTCGTAGCTATGTTTGCAGGCTTTTTTGTACTTATCGTAGTGTTAACTTCAATTCTAGTAGGCCAAATGACACAATCAATTAATGTTCCCATTATTGTATCTATAATAATTGTGTCAATTATGGGGAATTTTGTAGCTTACCTATATCAATTAAACAATTTAATTATAGTACTTCTGACTTTATGTGTCGTAGTTTTAGTTTGTTTTACAATTAGTATTTTAATTGATAGAGTTAAAAAAGATGATTTGATAAAGAATACACCTATAAAAAAAGGCAAGTAGAGAATCATTAAGAGCAACTTTTATGGTTTTACTCTATGCCATTTCCTGTAAAATAATTAGTGGTTTTTTCTATCTTACTATTTGTGGGAACTTTAGGTCGCTTTTGTTAGATATATTTTTTTCAATATTCAAATTTGTTACTTCTTATTATAAAAGTAAATACTAGCTATTATTTTATACATAATTTTTCAGTATGTTTATTAGTAATAATCGGATTTGTTGTACAAAGTTACGTAGAGGAATTATTATTCAGAGGTCAAATTTTAACGATTTTATTGAAAAACTTTAACTGGTATATCATCAGTGGAATCTTAGCTTTTACCTTTACATTTGGCCATGCTTTGAATGGTGGTTTCACAATTATCTCATTTGTTACATTGTTCAGTGTTTTTACAAAAAATCTCTCTTTTAGCAGTGGATTTCATTTTATTTGAAATAGCGTACCGTGTATTGCTCTAGGAATGGATATGAGTGAGATAAAAGTTCCTTTTAGTTTATTTAGCACAAATTTAACGGGTCAAGATTTATAGACTGGTGGTGTTTTTGGGGTTGAGGGAAGTATCTCGGTTTTATGTGTGGTTTTCATACTTACAGTTGCTCTGCTCCAAAGAACTTGTAGAGAAGAATTAGGTCATAAAGGAGATTGATTATTTTGGTAAAAAAAATGCACAGGATAACCTGATGCATTTTTTAGTGACAATGCTTGCTAGTTCCTTCTGTAGAAATAAAGCTACTTTTTCTGGGTCTTGTTCATAGTAGGTGTGATTCTTTTTTTCGAGTGTATCCCATAGCTTTGAGAGCATAGTGGATGGTAGTTGGGTGACAACCAAATTCAGAAGCTATTTCAGTTAAATTAGCGTTTGAATTGTCAGTAAGATAGTTTTTAAGTCTATCTCTATCAACCTTTCTTGGTTTTATTCCTTTTACTTGATGGTTTAGCTCCCCGGTTTTCTCTTTTATAACCAGCCATAAATAGTATTACGTGAGATTTGAAAAACGTGTGATGCTTCTGTTATACTACCTGTTTGCTCACAATAGTCGAGAACTTTTTTACGAAAATCTATTGAATATTCCATAAGAAGATTACAGCACATTGTGTACTATTTTTGGTTCAGTTTACTATAATGTTCCAACTGTTTAATTCAACATAAAAATCCCCAATCGAAGCGATTGAGGATTAAGCAAATGGATCTTAAACAATCCCTTGTGCAATCATAGCGTTTGCTACGTTTTCAAAGGCTGCAATATTTGCACCTGCAAGGTAGTCAGTATCAAGATCGTAAGTTTCTGCAGTTGTTTTAGCTGTGTTAAAGATGTTAGTCATGATGTCTTTGAGACGTCCATCAACCTCTTCGCGTGTCCATGAAAGGCGAAGGCTGTTTTGGCTCATTTCAAGAGCTGATACAGCTACGCCACCAGCATTGGCAGCTTTGGCAGGTCCGTATAGGATTCCATTTTCCTTGTAGACTTTGATAGCTTCAAGGTCGCTAGGCATGTTAGCTCCTTCAGATACACAGATAATTCCTTGAGCAACCAAGCGTTTCGCAGCTTCACCGTTGATCTCGTTTTGAGTCGCACATGGAAGAGCAATATCGTAGTTTCCAGTGTAAGTCCATACAGAACCTTCGTAGTAAGTAGCTGTTGTTTTTTCTGCAGCGTACTCAGTCAAACGAGCGCGACGTTTTTCTTTAACATCTGTCAGAAGGTCAAAGTCGATACCATTTTCATCGATGACATAACCGTTTGAGTCAGATACAGAGATAACAGTTGCACCAAGTTCAGTTGCTTTTTGAAGAGCGTATTGTGCTACATTACCAGAACCTGAAATCACAACTTTCTTACCAGCAAAGCTGTTGTCGTTTGCTTTAAGCATTTCTTCTGTGTAGTAAACCAAACCGTAACCAGTTGCTTCTGGACGGATCAAGCTACCACCAAATCCAAGAGGTTTACCAGTCAAGACACCAGCGTCAAATTGATTAAGTCGTTTGTATTGACCGTAAAGGTAGCCAATCTCACGTCCACCAACACCGATATCACCAGCAGGTACGTCAAGAGATGGTCCGATGTATTTTTGCAATTCTGTCATAAAGCTTTGGCAGAAGCGCATCACTTCAGCATCAGTTTTGCCTTTAGGATCAAAGTCTGATCCACCTTTACCTCCACCGATTGGAAGTCCAGTCAAAACGTTTTTAAAGATTTGTTCGAATCCGAGGAATTTCAAGATCCCTTGGTTTACAGTTGGGTGGAAACGAAGTCCGCCTTTATATGGTCCAACAGCTGAGTTGAATTGAACACGGTAACCGCGGTTAACTTGAACTTTTCCATCACGGTCAACCCAAGGAACACGGAAAGAAATCACGCGCTCAGGTTCTGTGATACGTGCCAAGATATTTTCTTCAATATACTCAGGGTGTTTTTCAAAGACAGGCTCCAAAGTGCTGAAGAATTCTTCAACTGCCTGGAGAAATTCAGCCTCATGCCCGTTACGAGCTTTTACAGTTTCAAACACGCTTTGGATATATTCTTTAGCAGATGTCATATCGTTCTCCTTTTTGTTGTCATATTTTATTACATGAGACATTATAGCAGAATTTTTTTTTACTGTAAAGAAAAAACAGAAATTTTCTAAAAATTCTTTCAATTTAGTTTTTCAGATTTTCTGAAAATGGATAAATAACGAACATTTTCTATTGAAATGCTTTTATTGAAAGGCAAAAGTCAAAGTATGGTATAATATTAAAAATAAAAGGAATCTGGAGGAACAGAATCATGGTATCAACTAAAACACAGATTGCTGGTTTTGAGTTTGACAATTGCTTGATGAATGCAGCAGGAGTTGCTTGTATGACAGTTGAGGAGTTGGAAGGTGTCAAAAACTCAGCAGCAGGAACCTTTGTCACTAAAACAGCAACCTTGGAATTTCGTCAGGGAAATCCGGAACCACGTTATCAAGATGTTCCACTCGGTTCTATCAACTCTATGGGGCTACCAAATAATGGTTTAGATTATTACTTAAACTATCTTTTAGAGTTACAAGAAAAGGAAGCAAATCGTACCTTCTTTTTATCATTAGTTGGCATGTCTCCAGAGGAAACTCATACCATTTTGAAAAAGGTTCAAGAGAGTGATTTTCGTGGTCTAACTGAACTCAATCTCTCCTGTCCAAATGTTCCCGGTAAACCTCAGATTGCCTATGATTTTGAGACAACAGACCGTATCTTGTCAGAAGTCTTTGAGTATTTTACAAAACCATTAGGAATTAAGCTTCCACCATATTTTGACATTGTTCACTTTGACCAGGCAGCAGCTATTTTCAACAAATATCCGCTCAAGTTTGTTAATTGTGTCAACTCTATTGGAAATGGTCTCTATATAGAAGATGAGTCAGTCGTGATTCGTCCTAAGAATGGCTTTGGTGGAATCGGTGGAGAATACATCAAACCAACAGCCCTTGCTAATGTTCATGCCTTTTATCAACGCTTGAATCCAGAAATCCAAATTATCGGAACTGGTGGCGTGTTGACTGGTCGTGATGCCTTTGAACATATCCTATGTGGTGCCAGTATGGTGCAAGTAGGAACTACCCTCCATAAAGAAGGAGTTGGTGCTTTTGACCGCATTACCAATGAACTGAAAGCAATCATGGCAGAAAGAGGGTACGAGACCCTAGAAGATTTCCGTGGGAAATTGCGCTATATCGATTAAATGAATTAAAAAATCAGAAGAAAGGAGTGACGATGCTAGCTATTGAAGAAAGTGAGAAGTTGACTTTATCAAATTTACCGAGTCTGAGCCTATTTACAGGGACAGATCAGGGTCAGTTTGAAGTGATGAAGAGTCAAGTGTTAAAGCAGGTTGGTTATGATTCTGCTGACCTCAACTTTTCCTACTTTGATATGAAAGAAGTAGTATACAAGGATGTGGAACTGGAGTTGGTCAGCCTTCCTTTCTTTGCGGATGAGAAAATCGTGATATTGGATCATTTTGTCGATATCACGACCGCTAAAAAGCGCTTTTTAACAGAAGATGAGCTCAAGTCGTTTGAAGAATACCTTGACAATCCTTCCCCAACAACCAAGTTGTTAATCTTTGCAGAAGGAAAGCTGGATAGCAAAAGACGATTGGTTAAATTACTGAAGCGTGATGCCAAGGTCTTTGATGCAGTAGAAGCTAAAGAACAAGAACTGCGCCAGTATTTCCAAAAGTGGAGTCAGAAAGAAGGTCTGCAGTTTGCCAATCATTCTTTTGAAAATCTCCTTATCAAATCTGGTTTTCAATTTAGCGAAATCCAGAAAAATCTCCTTTTTTTACAGTCCTATAAGGCAGATTCTATTATCGAGGAAGAGGATATTGTCAACGCTATTCCTAAGACCTTGCAGGACAATATTTTTGATTTAACTCAGTTTATTCTGACTAAAAAGATGGATCACGCGCGTGAATTGGTTAGAGACTTGACCTTGCAAGGGGAAGACGAAATTAAGCTCATAGCTGTCATGTTAGGGCAATTTCGGACTTTTACTCAGGTGAAGATTTTGGCGGAATCTGGCCAAACAGAATCGCAGATTGCAAGTAGTCTAGGAAGTTTTCTCGGACGCAATCCTAATCCCTATCAAATCAAGTTTGCGCTGAGAGATTCAAGAGGACTTTCCTTTAGCTTTTTGAAGCAAGCTATTTTCTATTTGATTGAGACAGATTATCAGATTAAGACAGGTCTTTATGAAAAGGGTTTCCTTTTTGAAAAGGCACTCCTTCAGATTGCTAGCCAGGTCAATTGACATTTGTTGAAACTACAACCCGCGTCAAGATGATCTTTTCGTGGGTTTCTTGCTGATTTGCTTGTTTTATTAGAAATTATTTCAGTGATTTCTTTATCTATAAGCAAAAAACTTGAAAAAACTGAATGTTTGCGTTATCATTTTCATATAGAAAGAAAAAGAGGTATTACAGATGGCTATTATCTTACCAGATCTTCCATATGCATACGACGCTTTGGAACCATACATCGATGCGGAAACAATGCACTTGCACCATGACAAACACCATCAAACTTATGTCAACAATGCCAATGCAGCTCTTGAAAAACACCCTGAAATTGGTGAAGACCTTGAAGTTTTACTTGCTGACGTAGAATCTATCCCTGCTGATATCCGTCAAGCGCTTATTAACAATGGTGGTGGACATTTGAACCACGCTCTTTTCTGGGAATTGATGACTCCTGAGAAAACAGCTCCATCAGCAGAACTTGCAGCAGCAATCGATGCAACATTTGGTTCATTTGAAGAATTCCAAGCAGCCTTCACTGCAGCAGCAACAACTCGTTTCGGTTCAGGATGGGCATGGTTGGTTGTCAACAAAGAAGGTAAACTTGAAGTAACTTCGACAGCAAACCAAGACACACCAATCTCAGAAGGTAAAAAACCAATCTTGGGCTTGGACGTTTGGGAACATGCTTACTACGTGAAATACCGCAACGTGCGTCCTGACTACATCAAAGCTTTCTTCTCAGTAATCAACTGGAACAAAGTAGATGAATTGTACGCAGCTGCTAAATAATGATAGTTGGAGGGAAGAATTGTTCTTCTCTTTTTTAGGTTATATGATTATGGTCTGACAAAATCGTCAGACTTTTTTCATTTTTTAAGAGAAACGTGCTAAGTGTTAGAAATTATGGTAGAATAATAAAGTATTAAGTAATCGTGAAAAAAGGATATCTATGCGAAAAGAAATTGCACCTGAATTATACAACTATAACAAGTTTCCTGGTCCTGAGTTCCAATTACATGGGGACAAGGTCGAAACGGAAGGGATAGCTTTTTCCTTGGTGGAAAATAGCAAGGATGCCTTTGATGTGACGGCTTTTAATCAGCGTTTTTCAGAAGTCTTAACCAAGTTTGATTATATCGTGGGAGACTGGAGCAACGAACAGCTTCGCCTACGAGGTTTTTACAAGGATAACCGAACAGAAGAAAAACTTGAAAAAATCAGTCGTTTACAAGACTATCTTTTAGAGTATTGTAGTTATGGTTGTGCCTATTTTGTCTTAGAAAATGAAGCACCTAAGCGAGCATCATTTGACAAGAAAATGCGTAAGAAGGAAGATGAAATACCTTCTAAAAAAGGAAAGAAACCTTCTCAAAACAAGAGAAAACCGAATGCAGATAAGAAAAATAGACGTCGTCAGAAAGACCAGCATTCTCAGAAAGAGGACAAGGGACAACGTCATTTTGTCATTCGTCAGAAGTGAGTAGAGAATAAGGAGAAGAAATGAAACCGTCAATTTATAGTTTAACACGTCAAACCATGCAGGAATGGGTTTTGGAGCAAGGAGAAAAGAAATTCCGTGCAGATCAAATCTGGGAATGGCTCTACCGTAAGCGTGTCCAGTCATTTGAAGAGATGACTAACCTATCAAAAGATTTGATTGCTAAGCTTAATGACCAGTTTGTGGTCAATCCCTTGAAACAACGTATCGTTCAAGAGTCTGCTGATGGGACAGTCAAATATCTTTTTGAATTGCCAGATGGTATGTTGATTGAGACAGTACTCATGCGTCAGCACTATGGTTTGTCTGTCTGTGTAACCACTCAGGTCGGCTGTAATATCGGTTGTACCTTCTGTGCCTCTGGTTTGATTAAGAAGCAACGTGACCTCAATAACGGTGAAATCGTAGCTCAAATCATGTTGGTTCAGAAGTATTTTGATGAGCGTGGTCAGGACGAACGCGTCAGTCATATTGTTGTTATGGGAATTGGTGAGCCATTTGATAACTACAACAATGTCTTGAATTTTGTCCGTACTATCAACGATGACAAGGGAATGGCTATCGGTGCTCGTCACATCACGGTTTCAACCTCAGGTTTGGCCCATAAAATTCGTGATTTTGCTAATGAAGGGGTTCAGGTCAATCTTGCAGTTTCCCTTCACGCACCTAACAATGAATTACGTTCAAGCATCATGAAGATTAACCGTGCCTTTCCGATTGAAAAACTCTTTGCTGCTATTGAGTACTACATCGAAACAACCAATCGCCGTGTAACTTTTGAGTATATCATGCTAAATGAAGTTAATGACGGTGTAGAACAAGCCTTAGAATTGGCTGAATTGCTCAAAAACATTAAGAAATTGTCTTATGTAAACTTGATTCCTTATAACCCAGTTAGTGAGCATGACCAATATAGCCGTAGTCCTAAAGAGCGCGTCCTGGCCTTCTATGATACGCTTAAGAAAAAAGGGGTCAACTGTGTGGTTCGTCAAGAGCATGGTACTGATATTGATGCAGCGTGTGGACAATTGCGTTCTAATACAATGAAACGTGATCGCCAGAAAGCAGTCGCAGCAGTCAATCCTTAATGATGAAGAAAACGTATAATCATGTTTTGGTCTGGGGAGTCATTTTCTATAGCATTTGTATCATTTACTTTTGCTTTACTCCTCAAGAACAATCTCCTCTGGGAGTGGAAACTCCAGGTATTCAGCATCTTGGACGCCTGGTTTTTCTTTTGACTCCTTTCAATTCTCTCTGGAAACTGGGTGAGGTAAGTGACATTGGACAATTATGTTGGATTTTTCTACAAAATATCCTAAATATTTTCTTGCTTTTTCCTCTGATTTTCCAACTCCTTTATCTCCTTCCAAATTTGCGAAAAACAAGAAAAGTGATTTTTTTCAGTTTTCTAGTGAGTCTTGGAATCGAGTGTACGCAGTTAGTCTTGGACTTTTTCTTTGATTTTAATCGTGTCTTTGAAATTGATGATTTGTGGACCAATACCTTGGGTGGCTATTTGGCTTGGCTACTTTATAAACGATTACATAAAAACAAGATAAGGAATTAAAATGAGTATTTTAGAAGTTAAAAATCTGAGTCACGGTTTTGGTGACCGTGCAATTTTTGAAGATGTGTCCTTCCGTCTCCTCAAGGGAGAACATATCGGTCTGGTCGGTGCCAATGGTGAAGGAAAATCAACCTTTATGAGCATCGTGACTGGTAAGATGTTGCCAGATGAAGGGAAGGTAGAGTGGTCTAAATATGTAACCGCAGGTTATCTGGATCAGCACTCTGTTCTTGCTGAAGGGCAGTCGGTGCGTGATGTTCTCCGTACTGCTTTTGATGAGCTGTTTAAAGCAGAAGCTCGTATCAATGACCTCTATATGGAAATGGCTGAAGACGGAGCGGATGTTGATGCTCTCATGGAAGAAGTTGGTGAACTTCAAGACCGTTTGGAGAGTCGTGATTTCTATACCTTGGATGCTAAGATTGACGAAGTAGCGCGTGCCCTTGGTGTTATGGACTTTGGCATGGATACAGATGTAACTTCTTTGTCTGGTGGGCAAAGAACCAAGGTGCTTTTGGCTAAACTCCTCCTTGAAAAGCCTGATATCTTGCTTTTGGACGAGCCGACCAACTACTTGGATGCCGAGCACATTGACTGGCTCAAGCGCTATCTCCAAAACTATGAGAATGCCTTTGTCCTTATTTCACACGATATTCCATTTCTGAACGACGTTATCAACATCGTCTATCATGTAGAGAATCAACAGCTGACACGTTATTCTGGTGATTACTACCAGTTCCAAGAAGTCTATGCCATGAAGAAATCACAGCTAGAGGCAGCCTACGAACGTCAGCAAAAAGAAATTGCGGATCTCAAGGATTTTGTGGCTCGAAACAAGGCGCGTGTTGCAACACGAAACATGGCCATGTCTCGTCAGAAGAAATTGGATAAGATGGATATTATCGAACTGCAAAGTGAGAAACCAAAACCATCCTTTGATTTCAAACCGGCTCGTACACCTGGGCGCTTTATCTTCCAAGCCAAGGATTTGCAAATTGGTTATGACCGTCCTCTGACCAAGCCTTTAAATCTTACCTTTGAACGCAATCAGAAGGTTGCCATTATTGGTGCCAATGGTATCGGGAAAACAACTCTCTTGAAGTCTCTCTTGGGCATTATTCCACCAATCGCTGGGGAAGTGGAACGCGGTGACTACCTAGAACTCGGTTATTTTGAACAGGAAGTAGAAGGCGGTAATCGCCAAACACCACTAGAGGCTGTTTGGAATGCCTTTCCTGCACTTAACCAAGCAGAGGTTCGTGCAGCCCTTGCCCGCTGTGGTCTGACAACCAAGCATATCGAGAGTCAAATTCAGGTCTTGTCAGGTGGGGAACAAGCCAAGGTTCGTTTCTGTCTCTTAATGAATCGTGAAAACAACGTTTTAGTGCTGGACGAGCCGACCAACCACTTGGATGTGGATGCCAAGGATGAACTCAAACGTGCTCTTAAAGAATACAAAGGATCTATCCTTATGGTCTGCCACGAACCAGACTTCTATGAAGGCTGGATGGATCAAATCTGGGATTTTAACAATCTAACCTAAGAATGAGAGTAAAAGAAATACAGTACCGAATATGGATACTGTATTTCTTTGGTTTTTAAGATTTAATACTCTTCGAAAATCTCTTCAAACTGCGTCAACGTCGCCTTGCCGTAGATATATGTAACTGACTTCGTCAGTCTTATCTACAACCTCAAAGCAGTGCTTTGAGCAACCTGCGGCTAGTTTGCTCTTTGATTTTCATTGAGTATAAAACCTTAGTCTTTCACCACTTCGATGCTGTCGATTGTGATAGCAGTAGTTGGTTTGTCTTTCTCATCTTTTTCTGCTTTAGCAATCTTATCTACAACGTCCATGCCCTCGATGACTTGACCAAAGACAGGGTGTTTGCCATCTAGACTAGGGTTTCCTCCTTCTTTATAGGCTTCGATGATTTTCTTTGGATACTTGCTTGTAGGGAGTTTAGCTGAAATATCTGTTGAGTTTTGGTTGATGAAGAACTGGCTACCGTTGGTGTTTGGTTGACCAGTATTAGCCATAGAAAGAGCACCACGGATGTTATAGAGATATGGAGAGATTTCGCTCTTGAAACCAGTTCCATGGTCTTTAGTCTTGTCCTTATCGTGCCAGATGGATTCGCCACCTGTACCATCTCCTTTTGGATCACCAGTCTGAACCATAAAGCCATCAATCACTCGGTGGAAGGGAACGCCATTGTAGTAGCCTTCCTTAGCGTGAGTTAGGAAATTTTCAACCGCAAGAGGGGCTAGCTTTGGAAAGAGTTTGATGCGGATATCTCCTTGACTTGTGTGGAGAATGACTTCAGCCTCGTCTTCAGCAACTTCTTTAGATAGTTGTGGGAAATTGGCATTTTCATTTGTCAAGGCGTCTTTAAGATCCTTGGCAGATTGGGCAGCTGCTTTGGAGCTTTCCTCAGCGGCCAAGCTAGAATCTACATAGTCATCACCACGCAAACTACGTTGGATGCTGCTACACCCAGCTAGGGCAAAAGTTGAGATTAATAGAAGTGTTGCTAGTTTTTTCATGGGAATCCTTTCAAAAATTCATTTCTACCATTGTACCTTAAAAGGAAGGGGATTTCAAATATTAGTGACAAGACAGTTTTAGAGAAAATCAACCCCAAAGTCACTTGATTAGAGATTTTTCTTTGGATGACGGTCAATGATTGCTTGATGTTCCTTGAGAGCTTGTTCTCCTTTGGGAGTTATTTTATAACCGCGAATCGAAAAGAGACTAGCTAATTCCTCTTCTGAAAAGTTGTCATAAAGGGCTTGGTCAAAATCTGCAATCTTCATTTTAGAAAGGCCTGTAATTCCCTTGCTTTTCAGAATATTCTTTTTCATAGTAGCATTCAGATGGTCAAGTGAATCAAAAGCCGTTTCAATGCCAGCATAACTTTTTTCCACCAGAGTTTTTAGATGCTTAGGGGCATCAATTCCATAAGTGTACTCAAAGTATTTAGGGAACCAGATCTTAAGAAAGCTCGTAAAGCATCACAATTAGTAAACATTAATTCGAAAGAATTACTATATTTTAAAAGAGCACATTTTCAAAGGATTTTTTCTTTTGGATTCAATTCCTAATTAATCAATGAACTGAATGCTAGGTCTCGAAAAGAATTACGTTTCCTCTTTCTGTCTGAGTTCAAAGAGGTCTTCTACTTTCAGATTAAAAACTTGAGCAATTTTAAGAGCCATTTCCAGCGAAGGATTGTAACGGTTATTTTCCAAGTGCAGAATTGTCTCGCGTCGCATGCCGATGAGGTCGGCTAACTCCTGCTGGGTCATGCCTGTGGACTCACGAACAGATTTGAGATTAGTAATAATCTTGCTTTCTTTGGCCATGCTTATCCTCTCCGTTCCAAGATAAAATAGACAACCGCAAAGATTAAAATCAAGGCAGCTATGCTAATAAAGATCTGGCCCATGTAAAGCGTGAGAGACCCTATATATCCAATGCTAACTGCTAGGATCATCAGTGCACCTAGCATAAAAACAAACATCAAGCTAGCTGCCTTTGCTAAATTAGCATAAAAGCGTTCGTCCGGAGTTTCCTTGACATTTTTTAAAGAGAAAAAACCAAATGCAATCACTTCAATAACGAGGCCCATTCCCAAAATCCATTCTTTAATACCAGAACTTTCGCTTGGGGTCGCAACCCAAATTCCTACTGTATAAAAAATGCTTGCTGCAAACAAAAGTATCGTGTAAAGCTTAGCAGACAAGTCAAAAATAATCTTTCCCTTACCTTTCTGACTTTTATGAGACCATAGTTTCATATGTAGCCAGCTCCAAATAGCTACAATTTGACCTTGCACTGAAATACCAGTAATAACTAACTTGGGTCCCCAACTAAGATTAGAACCAAATAAAACAATAAAATCAATAAAGAGAGCTACGGCAATCATTGCAATGAGGCCACGCATTTTTTGACTTTTTTTCATGATAGACTCCTTTTTGTGTTATAAATATATAACATTTAAATGTTATGTTATAAATATATCACACTTAAATTTAGAAAGCAAGAATTTTATGTGTCAATGTGGTAATTATTTGAAAAAAATTTTTAATAAAAACCCTCGCTAGTCAAACAACTAAAGTATTCTTTGAAGCAATGCATCGGATTTGGTTTGGATAGTTTTGTTAATAATATTTGATGATAAAGAATTTTTGGAAAACCTAGATGCTGTATGAATCTCTACTTTTTTTCTTAGACTGTTATAAAGTCTGTCAGAATAAGCTTTGTAGGTGTAGAAGTTAATTTTTACAGAACTAAATTATTCCCCTATTTAGAATCTATTAATTCATATTTTATAAATTAATTAGTAGATATCGATCTTAAAATCCTTGATATTTCGCTTGAGAACGGGCTTGGGATTTAGGAACCAAGCATCCAAATCTCGTTCAGGTGAGATGAAGGACTTGAGTTGATGGTCTTTATAAAATGTTTCTAATACTCTTCGAAAATCTCTTCAAACTACGTTAGCTTTGCCTTGTCGTATGTGTATGGTTACTGACTTCGTCAGTTCTATCTGCAACCTCAAAACAGTGTTTTGAGCAACCTGCGGCTAGCTTCCTATTTTGCTCTTTGATTTTCATTGAGTATAAAATAGTGTTCACGGATAGCCTCTTTTAAACATTTATTTCCTACTTCTAACAAATTCCTAAATGGTTTAAAAATTTTATAGTCTGTCAAGTTTTTTTCTTGACACCTGTCAGAAATCTGCTATAATAGAACATGTGCTAAATAGCTCAGCTATTTCACCGAAATAAAAAATAAGAAAAGAGACTTTAAAAATGGCAGTTAAAATCCGTTTGACTCGTATGGGTTCTAAGAAAAAACCTTTCTACCGTATCAACGTAGCAGATTCACGTTCACCACGTGACGGACGTTTCATTGAAACAGTTGGAACTTACAACCCACTTGTTGCTGAAAACCAAGTAACTTTGAAAGAAGACCGCGTTCTTGCATGGTTGGCTGATGGAGCTCAACCTTCAGATACAGTACGTAACATCCTTTCAAAAGAAGGCGTATTGAAGAAATTCCACGATTCTAAATTCTCAAAATAAGTTTAAAGTAGGTTGACAGATGGATACGATTGAAAATCTCATTATTGCGATTGTGAAACCCTTGATTTCACAACCAGATGCCTTAACTATCAAGATTGAAGATACACCAGAGTTTTTGGAATATCATTTGGATCTTGATCAAAGTGATGTGGGTCGTGTAATCGGTCGTAAGGGTCGCACTATTTCTGCGATAAGAACGATTGTCTACTCTATCCCAACTGAAGACAAAAAAGTAAGAATCGTTATTGACGAAAGATAAGAAGGGCGGGACGAATGTCTCGCTTTTTGTGTGGAGAAGTGTAAAACAGCATCCATCAAGTAATAGCATAATCGGGAGTTGGAAGGATTTTTGAAAGGGGGACTGGAAAAGAATGAACATTGATTGTATTTTAAATATAGATTGGGCAATGTACATTGATTGGTTATTGCGAATTTTACAGATTTCTACTTTTATAGGTGTAATTTTAAAAATTAGTTTTCAGAATAAGGCCTATATCAATAATATCGAAATTCAGGTAATTATACCAATCGAATTTGATTCCTTACATACGAGATTTCATCATATATATGAGTTTAAACATGATGAAAATGATAAACATTATAACCATTTGATTTTTTATCCAAAGGAAGTTGATATTGAAATTATAGAATTTTATTCTTTAATCTATGATTCAAAAAGTAATCGTTTAGCTGTTAATGATAAACTGCATACAGTTAAAAATTTAAGGAATTATACATGTCTATTGATTCATACAAATTTACCTGAGAATATGCCTAGTTTAAGGATGAAATGGAAGACAAGTCAGGGTCAAATTGGGGAGTATACATTTTATAGTAATATGTATAACGGGAATATAAATATTTCTTCTTTTAAATATAAATTGACATTAAAGAGGAAACTACTAGCACTTTTGGGATTATAACTGATTTTCCTCCAACTTGTGAAAATCCCTGGAACGTGATAAAATAAAGATAGAAACATACACAGGAGACAAGATGAACTACTTTAATGTTGGGAAAATCGTCAATACGCAGGGGTTGCAGGGTGAGATGCGAGTCTTGTCTGTGACGGATTTTGCAGAAGAACGGTTTAAAAAAGGTACTGAGCTGGCTTTGTTTGATGAAAAAGATCAGTTTGTCCAAACAGTGACCATCGCTAGCCACCGTAAACAGAAGAACTTTGACATTATTAAATTCAAAGATATGTACCATATCAACGCTATCGAAAAGTACAAAGGTTACAGTCTCAAAGTTGCTGAGGAATATTTGAACGACCTAGACGATGGTGAATTTTATTATCACGAGATTATCGGTTTGGAAGTCTATGAAGATGATAACTTGCTTGGAACCATCAAAGAAATCCTGCAACCAGGTGCTAACGATGTCTGGGTGGTCAAGCGAAAAGGCAAGCGCGATTTGTTATTGCCTTATATTCCACCGGTGGTTGTCAATGTTGATATTCCTAATAAACGGGTCGATGTAGAACTCTTAGAAGGGTTAGACGATGAAGATTGATATTTTAACCCTTTTTCCGGAGATGTTCTCTCCGTTAGAGCATTCAATCGTTGGAAAGGCTCGAGAAAAAGGGCTCTTAGATATCCAGTATCATAATTTTCGAGAAAATGCTGAAAAGGCCCGCCATGTCGACGATGAGCCCTACGGAGGCGGTCAGGGGATGTTGCTCCGAGCCCAACCCATTTTCGATGCCTTTGATGCTATTGAAAAGAAAAATCCGCGCGTCATTCTCCTAGACCCAGCTGGAAAGCAGTTTGATCAGGCTTATGCTGAGGATTTGGCTAAAGAAGAAGAACTGATCTTTATCTGTGGGCACTACGAGGGGTATGACGAGCGTATTAAGATCTTGGTGACAGATGAGATTTCCTTAGGCGACTATGTCTTGACTGGTGGAGAGTTGGCGGCTATGACCATGATAGATGCTACGGTACGCTTGATACCAGAAGTGATTGGCAAGGAGTCTAGCCACCAAGATGATAGTTTTTCTTCAGGCCTTCTCGAATACCCTCAGTACACACGTCCCTATGATTATCGAGGCATGGTTGTCCCAGATGTACTGATGAGCGGACACCATGAAAAAATTCGTCAGTGGCGCCTGTATGAGAGTTTAAAGAAAACCTATGAGCGCAGACCGGATTTGCTTGAACAGTATCAACTGACAGCAGAAGAAGAAAAAATGCTGGCAGAAATTAAAGAAAACAAAGAATAAAGGAGAAAGCTATGCAAGTAATCAAACGTGATGGAGAAATTGCTGAATTTAATCCAGACAAGATTTATCAAGCTATCTTAAAGGCAGCCCAGACTGTCTATGTATTGACAGATGATTTGCGTCAAAACCTTGCACAAGTCACTAAGAAAGTGGTTTTGGATTTGGAAGAAGCCAAGGTAGAACGTGCTACCATCAGCATGATTCAGTCTTTGGTTGAACATCGTTTACTGGGTGCAGGTTACATTACCATTGCAGAACACTATATTTCCTATCGTTTACAACGTGACTTGGAAAGAAGTGGTTATGGGGATCATATCGCCGTTCATTTGCATTTTGAACAAGTTCGCTAAGAAAAAAGAGTGGGATGAAGCAACTACATCTCACTCTTTCTTAAATCTATTTTTTTGGGCTGTTTGGACGGTTGAAGGGACAAAACGAAGACGTTGAATGTCGCTTATGCGGATAATACGGGTCACATTTTTAGCAAAATTTTTCACGATAATTTGTTGGCGCTGCTGATCGTATTTGATGATGTCACCTGTAAAACTTGTCTCAGACAAGATAAGGTGAACAGCAGTTTGTTTCTGGATAGCCTCTTCAATAGTAGCGGTAAGGGAGTTGCTTTCAGTCTGGTCAGGTTCTTCATGTCCATTTAAAAAGTCATGTATTTTATCGAGAACTTGCTGGAATTTATGTCTCATATTGGCCTCCCTTCTTTTATATCAATATTATATAAAATTTTCCTAAAATCTACAAGATTTTACGAATAAACTAATGAAAGCTAAAAAAGGAGAAGAAAATGGCAGAATTTACATTTGAAATCGAAGAGCATTTGTTGACTCTTTCTGAAAACGAAAAAGGTTGGACAAAGGAAATCAACCGTGTGAGCTTTAATGGTGCCCCTGCAAAGTTTGATATTCGTGCTTGGAGCCCAGACCATACGAAGATGGGCAAGGGAATTACTCTTTCCAATGAAGAATTTCAAACGATGGTAGATGCCTTTAAAGGCAACTAATACTCTTCGAAAATCTCTTCAAACCACGTCAGTTTCGCCATGGATTATACATGTGATTGACTTCGTCAGTCTTATCTACAACCTCAAAGCAGTGCTTTGAGCACTTGCGGCTAGCTTCCTAGTTTGCTCTTTGATTTTCATTGAGTATAGGTTTTCAAAATGAAAGAAAAGGATACAGAGTCATGCAACTCGATATCCTTTTTTAGTTAGCAAAGTAAGCCTGATTTTTAAGGCGTTGAAGTAGCGAACGGCCAATAAAACTAATAACCAGAAGTTTAGCAAGGTCTGGAATGATAAAGGGAAGAACACCCACAACAAGAGCTTTTTCAAATGCCATTCCAGCTAGAAAATGCAAGCTGAGAATTCCGCCGACAAAGACAAGGGCATCACCCAAGAGGTTTGCAAGAAAAATCTTGACAACACCACTCTTGCTGTTGGTTAGAGAGGAAGTAAGTCCAGAGTAAACGAGATAAAACCAAAGATAGCCTGCAGTAGGGCCAACTAAAGCCTGAAAACCAGCTCCACCTCCTGCAAAGACAGGAAGACCGATAGCACCTAGAAGAAGATAGAGACCAACAGAAAGTACAGCCTCTCTCGGTCTAAAGACAGTAGCAATCAAGCCGATTGCAAAATTTTGCAGAGTGAAGGGAACAGGTCCAATTGGAAGACTGATTTGTGCCAAAACAGCAATGAGAGCAGCCCCAATAGCAGGGATAGCGTAAATATGTGCTTTTTTCATAATAGTTAACCTCTTTTTTAATTCATAGTAACTATTATACTCGTAGAGTAACTATTGTCAACCTATTTTTATAGCAAAGGTAACAAAAACTGTATCGGCCGATTTTGATGACTGGTTAAGTTGGATAATTGTTTTGTTGATTTGTAAATCGCCTTTATAGATAATCCCATTTTATCAATAAAAAATATACTATAAATACTTGACAAACTAAAAAATAAGTGTTATGATAACAGTTGTAAGCGGATACAATAAGAGATGTTCAATTTCAAAAGGAGGGGTAGTTATGAGATATTTTAATGACTCTAGATACCATAACGGCGATTAAAAACCTAAATATAATCAATTCATATTAAAGTAATATGGAGGGACCAAAAAGGGACTATTATTTAATCTTCATCAAATATTTAAATTCAAGGAGAAGTAAAATAAAAAAAGAATTAATAAGAAAGCATCTGTTTTTCTAGTTGCAAGTTTTTTCAGTTTTGGATTTGCTACTACAGCTAGTGTCGTTAACGTAGTAACGGCACACCCTGCTCCAAGTCCCATTATTGATGTATGGGAATATGGTGTAAATGATAACTATGGTTATTCGAATTACTTTGTTAGTTCTCCAGATAATATTGGATCAAAATCTTCAGTAACGAATTTTTGGGGAACAGTTAAAGCTCAGGATAAAAAAGATTATGGATGGGCATATTCAAGTGCAAGAAAATCTTGGAACGATGTTCGCTTAAATGCATATTGGGATTATTATAGATTTTAAAAATAATTTATGAAAACAGGAGACCCAATTATAAAATAGGGTCTTTTGTAATATGGTAATTGCTTATGAAATTAAAATTATGTATCATTGGATTCTTCTTTTGTTTGATTGCTGCAATTGGTTTGGTCGCTATTAGTGATACCGAAATCCCCATACCTTTACCAATTGATGGTGCTTTTTCTATTCAAGGGAAAAGTAATCTTTCTAATAACGAAATATACGAAATGGTTCGTGACTTATCAAAAACGGAAAAGGTTACCATTTATAAACCAATCGTTCAGAGTTCGGGTCAGTTGAAGTATGTAAAGTTTGATGATGTAAATAATGAACAATTAAAGACAGCACCAATAGTAGGGATGTATTACACACTTGGGAAAATGGATGTAGACAGTTTGAAACCACTTACTATGACGGGGCTACAAACAGTCTATATGGCTTATCCTTGGTATATAGGAGGAATATTACAATTCACTGGAACTTTAAGAATACTGTTAATGAGCTCCATTTACTTAACTTTATTAGTTGTTTTATTTGTTGTTAGGACGAGACAGATCAAAGAAGGAGTGATACGACGTTCTTTGGGATTGCCTGTATACGACCTTAGAAGAGATTATGTGATTTCACTTATTTTTGAACTGATTATGATGGTTTTATTGATGATTTCTTACAGTTCTTTTTTGGGAAATGGTTTCTTCACTTATAGTTCTAAGTTATTTTTCTCTCTGCTTTTAACGAATTTTATACTATTTCAAATCATTGATCTTATTACTTTTGTTTTATTTTGGTTGACGATTCAGATTGAAAAGCCCATTGAAATTATCAAAAACAAGGCAAAAAACAAGCTTATTTTTGTCGTATGGCTTGCTATTATTTCGATTATCATCCTTATCTCAGGAATTTTTTTACAAGAAACAAAGAGTAGTCAATCCAGTATTAACATTCAGATACAGAATTTAGTACCATGGGATACAGTAAAAGATTGGAGAAGGATTGAGTTCCTTGGAATTGAAAATAACTCTGCTAAAAATGGAGAAGTAAGCGATTCGGATGGTCAGTATCTACAGATAGCTGCTGCCTTAAAAAACTTAGATTTTTTATATATAGAACGATCTTCGGCATATGTTCCAGATTTTATGAAAACTTCTCATGCTTTAGAAGGCTTTTCTAAACAATTAGAAAATGACGGAATAACGAATCCAGAAATAAATAAAGAGTTGATTTATATTAATCAAACAGGTGCTAACCTACAAAATAAAGTGAATGGAACAAACTATCATCTTTTAGATAATAAGATAGCAACCATTTATATTCCTGAAAAATGGAAAGAAAACCAGAAATCCATTGAGAATACAGTTGTAGCAGAACAATTTATTGGAACAAACTATACAAAAGAACAGCTTGCAGTACAAATAATTCCTGATGGTGATAAAATTTTTTATTTCAATGAGGATGCTGATATCGATCATAAAAATAAAGAGACTTTACCGCTGCCAAGTCTAGCAGATAGCAAAGATAATATAGTTGTTGTGTTAGATACGGACAAAATGATTGAAAATAACAAGTTTTCTTTGGCTAGTAATATACTATATAAATCTCTTTTTAGTCCTGAGGCGGTAAATAAAATAAATGAAATGGCTATCCAGTCGAATTTTTCAATGAATCCAGTAGATGTTTACCAAATTGTGAAGTTGAAGATCCGATCCTTAGAGCACCAAATTCTACTGTCACAAATCTTGCAAAAGATAATTTACAGTATTGTCTTTATACTCATTTATCAATATGTCCAACTTTATATTACTCTAAAACAGAATGAATATGTGAAAAAAATCATTTTGGGTCTGTCAAAAACATCTATAGCAATTTCAAGCCTCAAGTATTTTATGATGACAATTACACTGGTTATCCTATTTACATTTCTTATGACAGGTCAAATAGAGCTGCTATATATTGGAGCGGCTTCTCTGCTAGTTTTGATGTTGTCAATAATCATGAGTTTTAGAAAATTATCTGAAAGCTACACTAAAATTTTAAAAGGAGATGAAACATGACAATTGACCTTTTGAACGTTTCAAAAAGTTTCGGCTCAAAGAAGATCTTTACAGACTTAAATTTAAGATTTGAATCTGGAAAAAGCTATGCGTTGATTGGAGGTTCTGGCTCCGGTAAAAGCACCCTTCTTAATATTATAGGAAGATTAGAAAAAATTGACAGTGGGAATGTTTTAGTTGATAAACAAGATATTTGGAAGATAAAAGAAAGAACCTTCTTTAAAAATACTGTTGGATATGTATTTCAGAATTATTCTTTAATCGAAAACAAAACAGTATATGATAATCTGAAACTTATCACTAAAGACAAAAAAATAATAACTGATGTACTTGAAAAAGTAGGACTGTCGAGTGACTATTTACATCAAAAAATATATGAATTGTCTGGAGGGCAGGCTCAACGTGTAGCTATTGCCAGAATGTTAATGAAACCATGTAAAATTATCTTAGCAGATGAGCCCACAGGAGCTTTAGATGGTAAGATTGGAAAAGAAATCATTCGTTTATTATTGAATGAAATAGCTGAAGATAAATATGTCATTATAGCGACGCATGATCCAGCTGTCTATAACAAAGTTGATGTGATCATTGATATGAAAGATATAGGGGATAATGTATGAAAAAGATAATTTATATTGCTTCGATTTTTGTAGCTGGGTTACTTGCTATCTTCCTTTTTGGAAAACAAATGATCAAAAAAGAAAATACCATTAAACCAACACTGGAGTTAACAGTTTATACGGTTTCTTCTGGTGATACTGAAAAATGGAATAAAGTGAGACAAGTAGAAACAGAAGAGGCCACATACTTCATAACTGTGAAAGAAGTAGCGTCTTCAGAAGAAGTATTTGCAAACATCATTGCAAATGGAGCCGCTACGGGGTTCGGAGTTCGTGAAGAAGAAGTGAAGAAATTCAATAATAGTTTAGGAGACACTATAGAGGACTCTAAGCATAATAAACTAATTGAAATAGAATTTTTTACTTTTTCTGATGATAGCGAGGGATTTGTGGTAGCAAACTTTGACTACGGTAAAGAAGAGTTAAATTCTCAGAAAAAAGATATAAAAGAATTATATAAAAAAATATATGAATCTTTTAAAGAAAAGAATAAATGATTGTATTATAATCCTTGTATTTTGCTATGGTTTGTTAATTGATTTTTGCATATCTTATTTCAACATACTATAAAAATAGGACATAAGAAAACGAGTATTTCCAACTACGGAAATACTCGCTTTTTGATATTTAGAAGTGTTTTTTGCTCAGCTTCTTTTATTTCGATTAACGCATAGTTACAAATTCTTCAGATGCAGTTGGGTGAATCGCCACAGTTGCATCAAAGTCAGCTTTTGTAGCTCCCATCTTGATTGCTACAGCAAAACCTTGAATCATTTCATCAACGCCGTAGCCGATACCATGAAGGCCAACTACCTTTTCGTCTGCACCGGCTGTAACTAGTTTAAAGCGAGCTTCTTGACGGTGACTAGTAACTGCAGAATACATAGACGCAAATTTTGATGTATAAACTTTAACGTTTTCTTGTCCATACTGTTTAGTAGCTTCTTCCTCAGTCAGACCAACCGTTCCGATAGCAGGGTGTGAAAAGACAACGGTTGGAATAGTTGAGTAGTCCATTTTAGCAGTTGTTTTTCCGTTAAAGAGACGTTCAGACAAAGTACGTCCAGCCTTAATAGCAACTGGGGTCAGTTCTTTTTCACCTGTTACATCACCTAGAGCGTAGATTCCCTCAACAACGGTATTTTGGTATTCATCTACTTGTATAAAGCCACGTTCATTCAGAGTCACTCCAGCTTTTTCAAGTTGCAAGCCCTTAAGGTTTGGACGGCGGCCTGTAGCCCAGATAACTTGGCTAGCTGTATGACTAGTACCATCTTCAAAATGAATGGTAATGCCCTCAGCAGTTTTTTCTAACTTGGCAGGGACTTTGTGAGTATGAAGTGGTAAGTTTGTTCTTTCCATTTCCTTGACTAAACCTTCAATGATGTAAGAATCAAAACCACGTAAAGGACGATCATGACGGACGAATAAATCTGTCTGAACACCAAGGGTATGGAGCACTCCAGCCAATTCGACAGCAATGTAACCTGCTCCAAGAATGGCTACAGATTCAGGCAATTCTTCCCAAGCAAATACATCATCAGAAGAGCCACCTAGTTCAGCACCAGGAATATTTGGAATATTTGGATGGGCACCAGTCGCAATCACGATATGTTTAGCACGAATCAGTTCACCATTTACGCTGACAGTATGAGAATCTACAAATTCAGCATGACCTTCAATCAAGTCTACACCGTTGCGTTTGAAACTGCCATCATAAGAAGAACGAGCGCGATCGATGTAAGCTTCACGATTGCGACGTAGGGTTGCAAAGTCAAAGTTAAGATCAGTAGTTTTAAAACCGTAGTCTTCTCCAAATTGATGGAAAGTCTCAGCGATTTGTGCTCCGTACCACATGATTTTTTTAGGAACACAGCCGACGTTGACACAGGTTCCACCTAGTTTCTTTTCCTCAATAACGGCCGCTTTGGCTCCGTGTTCACCAGCACGGTTCATGGTAGCAATTCCTCCGCTACCTCCACCGATAGCAATGATATCATATTCTCTCATTGTAAACTCCTTTGTACTCTTTGAAATAGTAGAGTGTCATTTTTTGATAGTCATATTCTATCTTTTTTTTGATTTGATTGCAAAAATCTGCTACGTTCAAAAAAATTAAAGAAAAGGCTTGCAAAAAGAAAAAATAAAGTGTATTATATAACTAGTACAATGATAGTTGGAATAAATTCCGAACATTTATTGAATCCTGAAATGTCATTATTTTGTTCTGAACTGTTATTGTTTATATTTTGTAATTTTTGTATAATATTGTTAAGGACTTTAAATCAAAAAGGAGTTTCATTATGAAGAAGAATCGTAAAGCTAAAAAGTGGCAATTGTATGCAGCAATCGGTGCTGCCAGTGTAGTTGTATTGGGGGCTGGAGGGATTTTGCTCTTTAGACAACCATCTCAGAGCGCTGTAAAAGATGAAGCTACTCATCTTGTTGTTGCTAAGGAAGGAAGCGTGGCATCCTCTGTTTTATTATCAGGGACAGTAACGGCAAAAAATGAACAGTATGTTTATTTTGATGCTAGCAAGGGAGATTTAGATGAAATCCTTGTTTCTGTGGGTGATAAGGTCAGCGAAGGGCAGGCCTTAGTCAAGTACAGTAGTTCTGAAGTCCAGGCGGCCTATGATTCAGCTAGCCGAGCAGTAGCTAAGGCAGACCGTCATATCAACGAACTTAATCAAGCACGAAATGAAGCCGCTTCAGCTTCAGCTCCACAGTTACCAGCGCCAGCAGGAGGCGAAGGTGCAACAGCGCAAGTCTCAGGCAATTCAGTTTCATCTATTGATGCACAACTAGGTGATGCCCGTGATGCCCGTGCAGATGCAGAAGCACAATTGAACAAAGCTCAGAGTCAGTTAGATGCCATGACGGTACTCAGTACCCTAGAGGGAACTGTGGTCGAAGTCAATCACAATGTTTCTAAATCTCCAACAGGAGCTAGCCAAGTGGTAGTCCATGTCGTAAGTAATGAAAACTTGCAAGTTAAGGGAGAACTATCTGAATATAATCTTGCCAACTTATCTGTAGGTCAAGAGGTAACTTTTACTTCTAAAGTTTACCAAGATAAGAGCTGGACAGGTCAGATTAGCTATATTTCTGATTACCCTAAAACCAATGGCGAAGCAGCAAGTGCAGCTGCTGCCGCAGCAGCTGGCAATTCTGGTTCTAAATATCCATATACCATTGATGTTACAAGTGAAATTGGTGACTTGAAACAAGGATTCTCAGTAAGTGTTGAGGTCAAAAATAAAAGTAAAGCGATTTTGGTTCCTCTAACAAGTGTTGTGACTGAAAATGATAAGAACTATGTCTGGGTACTTGACGAGCAGAAAAAGGCCAAGAAAGTGGAAGTTGGTTTGGGAAATGCTGATGCAGACAACCAAGAAATCACTTCAGGTCTGACAAATGGAGTCAAGGTCATCAGTAACCCAACGTCTTCTCTAGAGGAAGGAAAAGAGGTGAAGGGTGATGAAGAAACTAATTAATCTAAAAAATATCTGCAGAAGCTACCGTAATGGTGACCAAGAACTGCAAGTCCTAAAAAATATTAACTTAGAAGTTCAAGAAGGTGAGTTTGTCGCCATTATGGGACCATCTGGTTCTGGTAAGTCTACTCTGATGAATACGATTGGGATGTTGGATACACCAACCAGTGGAGAGTATTATCTTGAAGGCCAAGAAGTAGCTGGACTTGGCGAAAAACAACTAGCCAAGGTCCGCAACCAACAAATCGGTTTTGTCTTTCAGCAGTTCTTTCTTCTATCGAAACTCAATGCTCTACAAAATGTAGAATTGCCCTTGATTTACGCAGGAGTTTCGGCTTCAAAACGTCGGAAGTTAGCTGAGGAATATCTAGATAAGGTTGAATTGACTGAGCGTAGTCACCATTTACCTTCAGAATTATCTGGTGGTCAAAAGCAACGTGTAGCCATTGCGCGTGCCTTGGTAAACAATCCTTCTATCATTCTAGCGGACGAACCGACAGGAGCCTTGGATACCAAAACAGGTAATCAAATCATGCAACTATTGGTTGACTTGAACAAAGAAGGAAAAACTATTATCATGGTAACGCATGAGCCAGAAATCGCTGCTTATGCTAAACGCCAGATTGTCATTCGAGATGGAGTTATTTCGTCTGATAGTGCTCAGTTAGAAAAGGGGGAAAGCTAAGATGCAGAATCTGAAATTTGCCTTTTCATCTATCATGGCACACAAGATGCGCTCTTTTCTCACTATGATAGGGATTATCATTGGTGTATCATCGGTTGTTGTGATTATGGCTCTGGGGGATTCCATGTCTCGTCAGATTAATAAAAACATGACCAAGTCACAGAAGAATATCCGTGTTTTTTTCTCACCTATTAAAAGTAAAGATGGCTCTTTTACCCAAAAACAATCAGCTTTGACAGTGTCTGGGAAAGAAGAGGACGTTCCTGTGGAACCACCAAAACCACAAGAATCCTGGGTCAAGGAAGCTGCCAAGCTTAAGGGAGTGGATAGTTACTATGTAACCAACTCAACAAATACCACCTTGTCTTATAAAGATAAAAAAGTGGAGCGCGCCAGCTTGACAGGTGGGAATAGTACCTACATGAAGGCTGTTAACAATGAAATTGTTGCAGGCCGCAGTTTCATAGCTCAGGATTATAAAGATGTAGCCAGTGTCATTTTATTAGACCAAGAACTTGCTAATAGTCTGTTTGGATCTGCTCAGGAAGCTGTTAACCAGATTATAGATGTTGGTGACTTTAGTTATCGTGTCATTGGTGTCTATACTAGCGACGAGTCCAAGGCTGCCAAGACTTTTGGTATTGGTGGACTTCCGATTACAACTAATATTTCTCTTGCTAATAACTTCAATATGGATGAAATTTCTGATATCGTCTTCCGTGTTAACGATACCAGCTTGACACCAACGGTGGGACCAGAATTAGCTAGAAAAATGACCGAGATTGCTGGTCTTCAGCAAGGGGAGTATCAGGTGGCAGATGCGACTGAAGCCTTCCAAGAAGTTCAACAACTCTTTGGCTTCATAACTACGATTATTAGTGCCATTGCAGGAATTTCCCTTTTTGTTGGAGGGACTGGTGTTATGAACATCATGCTGGTTTCGGTGACAGAGCGTACTCGTGAGATTGGTCTCCGTAAGGCTTTGGGTGCAACGCGTGCCAATATTTTAATTCAGTTTTTGATTGAATCTATGATTTTGACCTTGTTAGGTGGATTAATTGGTTTGACAATTGCAAGTGGTATAACTGCCTTAGCAGGTTTGTTACTGCAAGGTTTGATTGCGGGGATAGAAGTTGGAGTATCCATTCCAGTTGCCCTATTTAGTCTTGCAGTTTCGGCTAGCGTGGGTATGATTTTTGGAGTCTTGCCAGCCAACAAGGCATCGAAGCTTGATCCAATCGAAGCCCTTCGTTATGAATAGAATAAGCAAGATGGACACTTGTCTATCTTGTTTTTGGTTGGATTTCCTTATCGAAAATCATTAAAATATGATATAATGAAGTGTTAGAAAAACAGGTTTCATTTGCCTGGAAAGGAAATATTATGTCTGAAAAGAATTTTTATATTACAACACCGATTTACTATCCATCTGGTAAACTTCATATCGGTTCTGCTTACACAACTATTGCCTGTGATGTCCTAGCTCGCTACAAACGCCTGATGGGCTACGATGTCTTTTATTTAACTGGTCTTGATGAACATGGTCAAAAAATCCAGCAAAAAGCAGAAGAAGCAGGCATTACACCACAAGCCTATGTTGATGGGATGGCAGTTGGAGTTAAAGAACTCTGGCAATTACTGGATATCTCATATGATAAATTTATCCGTACTACAGATGATTACCATGAAAAAGTGGTAGCGCAAATTTTTGAACGCTTGCTTGCTCAAGATGACATCTACCTAGGTGAATACTCTGGCTGGTACTCAGTTTCAGATGAGGAATTCTTTACAGAAAGCCAGCTTGCAGAAGTTTTCCGCGATGAAGCTGGAAATGTAACGGGTGGTATCGCTCCATCAGGACACGAAGTTGAATGGGTCTCAGAAGAATCTTACTTCCTTCGCCTCAGCAAATACCAAGACCGCTTGGTCGAATTTTTCAAATCACATCCTGACTTCATCACTCCAGATGGACGTCTCAATGAAATGTTGCGTAACTTCATTGAGCCAGGCTTGGAAGACTTAGCAGTATCTCGTACAACCTTTACCTGGGGTGTACCAGTCCCATCAAATCCTAAACACGTTGTCTACGTTTGGTTTGATGCCCTTCTAAATTATGTGACAGCTCTTGGTTACGGTCAAGAGGATCACGCTAACTTTGACAAGTTCTGGAATGGAACAGTCTTCCACATGGTTGGAAAAGACATCCTTCGTTTCCACTCCATCTACTGGCCAATCCTTCTTATGATGTTGGATATCAAGTTGCCAGAACGTTTGATTGGTCATGGTTGGTTTGTCATGAAAGATGGTAAGATGTCTAAGTCTAAAGGGAACGTTGTCTATCCTGAAATGTTGATAGAGCGTTTTGGACTAGATCCACTTCGTTACTACCTCATGCGTAGCCTTCCAGTTGGTTCAGACGGAACCTTCACTCCAGAGGACTATGTAGGTCGTATCAACTATGAATTGGCAAATGACCTTGGAAACCTCCTCAACCGTACGGTTTCAATGATTAACAAGTATTTTGATGGTCAAATCCCTGCCTATGTAGAAGGTGTAACAGACTTTGACAATGAACTTGCTCAAGTGGCAGAACAATCAATCGCTGACTACAATACCTACATGGAAGCAGTTGACTATCCACGTGCACTTGAGGCAGTCTGGACTCTTATCTCACGTACCAATAAATACATCGATGAGACAGCTCCATGGGTACTTGCTAAGGACGAAGCGCACCGTGACCAATTGGCAAGTGTGATGAGCCACTTGGCAGCTAGCCTACGTGTCGTAGCTCACTTGATTGAGCCATTTATGATGGAAACCAGTCGTGCAGTCTTGACACAACTTGGTCTAGCAGAAGTTTCTAGCCTTGTAAACTTGAGCTTAGCTGATTTACCTGCAGGTGTAACTGTAGTTGCTAAAGGAACACCAATCTTCCCACGTCTGGATATGGAAGAAGAAATCGCCTATATCAAGGAACAAATGGAAGGTAATAAGCCTGCTGTCGAGAAAGAATGGAATCCAGATGAAGTCGAACTCAAACTAAACAAGGAAGAAATCAAGTTTGAAGACTTCGATAAGGTTGAAATTCGTGTTGCTGAAGTAAAAGAAGTTTCTAAAGTAGAAGGTTCTGATAAGTTGCTTCAATTCCGCTTGGATGCTGGTGATGGTCAAGACCGTCAAATCCTCTCAGGAATTGCAAAATACTATCCAAATGAACAAGAATTGGTCGGCAAGAAAGTCCAAATCGTTGCCAACCTCAAACCACGCAAGATGATGAAAAAATATGTCAGTCAAGGGATGATTCTCTCAGCTGAGCATGATGGACAATTAACCCTTCTCACAGTTGATCCAACTGTACCAAACGGTAGTGTGATTGGGTAACAATAGACAGGACTAGTTTATGCTAGTTCTGTTTTTTTATTTTATTTTGACTATTATGCTTTACAAACTAGTGTGAAAGTGGTATATTATAGATGAAGCTACTAGTAGGTATTACAAAATAGACAGAAGGGGGAAGTGATGAAAGAAACTCAGCTATTAAAAGGTATTCTTGAAGGTTGTGTCTTGGATATGATTGGTCAAAAAGAGCGATATGGTTATGAGTTGATTCAGACTTTGCGAGAGGCTGGATTTGACACTATCGTTCCAGGAACTATTTATCCTTTGTTGCAAAAGTTAGAAAAAAATCAATGGATAAGAGGTGACATGCGCCCGTCGCCAGATGGTCCAGATCGGAAGTATTTTTCGTTAACCAAAGAAGGAGAAGAACGTGTCTCAGTCTTTTGGCAACAATGGGACGATTTGAGTCAAAAAGTAGAAGGGATTAAGAATGGAGGGTAAACCATGAAGAAAATGAAGTATTACAAAGAAACAAGCGCTTTGCTACATGAGTTTTCTGAGGAGAATCAGCAGTATTTTGAGGAACTGTGGGATAGTTTTAATCTTGCTGGATTCCTCTATGATGAGGACTATCTCAGAGAGCAGATTTATGTGATGATGCTTGATTTCTCAGAAGCAGAACGAGATGGCATGAGTGCAGAGGATTATCTGGGTAAGAATCCTAAAAAATTAATGAAAGAGATGCTCAAGGAAGCACCACGGAGTTCTATCAAGGAGTCCCTTTTGACGCCAATTCTCGTCCTAGCGGTATTACGTTACTATCAATTACTAGGTGATTTTTCTAAAGGTCCTCTCTTAACAGTCAATTTGCTTACGTTTTTGGGACAACTTCTTCTTTTTCTGATTGGATTTGGACTTGTGACTACAATCTTACGTTGGAGCTTAGTCCAAGATTCTCCTAAAATGAAAATTGGTACCTATATTGTCGTTGGGATTCTTGTTCTGTTAGTTGTTCTGGGATGTGTAGGAATAGGAAGTTTTGTACAAGAAGGAGCATTTTATCTTCCGGCTCCCTGGGATAGTTTCCTTGTCTTTACGATTTCGCTGGTCATCAGTATTTGGAATTGGAAAGAACCGATTTTTCGTCCCTTTAACAGTATGATTGTTGCCCACCTTATTGTAGGTTCTCTGCTCCGTTACAATGAGTGGATGGGCATTTCAAATGTTTTCCTTACAAAAATCATTCCTTTAGTTGTTCTCTTTATTGGCATTTTTCTCTTGTTCCGTGGGTTTAAGAAGATAAAATGGAGTGAAATATAGTCAAAAAGCCGTTGCAAAGCGGTTTTTTGTTATAATTAATTGAAGAATGTAGAATCAAAGGAGAAAAATTTGATGAGATACATAAGTCTTGGTCAAGAGAAAAGAGAATTGTCCGAAATCGTTCTAGGCATGATGCGAATCAGTGACAAGTCTGTCAAAGAAGTTGAAGAGCTTGTAGAAACAGCCCTATCTGTAGGAATCAATGCCTTCGACTTGGCTGATATATATGGTCGCGGTCGTTGCGAAGAACTGTTAGGTCTTGTCCTAAAAAATCGCCCTGATTTGCGAGAAAAGATGTGGATTCAGTCCAAATGTGGCATTCGCATTGAAGAATTTACCTATTTTGATTTTTCAAAAGAGTATATTCTAGAATCAGTAGATGGTATTTTAAAAAGATTGCAGGTTGACTATTTAGATAGCTTGCTTCTTCACCGTCCAGATGCTTTGATGGAAGCTGACCAAGTAGCAGATGCATTTGACATTCTCCACACATCAGGCAAAGTTCGAGATTTTGGTGTGTCCAACCAAAATCCTATGATGATGGAGTTGTTGAAGAAAGAAGTCAAACAGTCTCTAGCTATCAATCAATTACAACTAAGTGCAGCTTTCACGCCTGGTTTTGAAGCAGGATTTCATGTCAATATGGAAGGGAACAAGGCAGCTTTGCGTGATGGTAGCGTCTTTGAATACTGCAAATTAAACGACATGGTTATTCAGGCCTGGTCAGTCTTGCAGTTCGGATATTTCAAAGGGAATTTTGTCGGCAATGAGAAGTTCCAACAACTAAACCAAGTCCTAAATCGATTAGCTTTAAAATACGGTTTGAGCCCATCAGCTATTGCTATCGCTTGGGTGTTACGCTATCCAGCTAAGATGCAGGCCATTGTTGGCACAACTAATCCAAAACATTTGATAGAAGCAAGCCAAGCAAGTAATGTTAACCTAACTCGAAAAGAATGGTATGAAATTTATCTTGCTGCAGGGAATGATTTGCCGTAAGTAGAAGCAGATGTAAATAAATCACAGTCAAAAAGCCGTTGCAAAGCGGTTTTTTTGTTATAATGAAGTGAAGATTTATCGATATAAAAGGAGAAAACCATGACATTTGAAGAAATTCTGCCTGGACTAAAGGCGAAAAAGAAATATGTGCGTACTGGCTGGGGTGGAGCTGAAAACTATGTTCAGCTTTTTGACACCATTGAACAAAACGGGGTTGCACTTGAAGTGACACCTTATTTCCTAATCAACGTATCTGGAGAAGGAGAAGGTTTTTCCATGTGGAGCCCGACACCTTGTGATGTTTTGGCGACAGATTGGGTAGAAGTGCATGACTAGTCGTGTACTCATTACAGGAGTGAGTTCAGGGATTGGTCTGGCTCAAGCTCGCCTCTTTTTAGAGGAGGGCTATGAAGTTTACGGAGTTGACCAAGATGAAAATCCACTCTTAGAGGGTGATTTCCACTTTTTACAGAGGGATTTAACCTTGGACTTGGAACCTATTTTTGACTGGTGTTATCAGGTGGATGTTTTGTGCAATACTGCTGGAGTTTTGGATGATTACAAACCACTTTTGGAACAAACGGCGCAGGAAATTCAAGAGATTTTTGAAATTAACTACGTGACTCCTGTTGAGTTGACTCGGTATTATTTGACACAAATGCTGGAAAATAAAAAGGGAATCATTATCAATATGTGCTCTATTGCTTCAAATCTAGCAGGAGGTGGTGGTCACGCCTATACCTCATCTAAGCACGCCTTGGCTGGATTTACCAAGCAGTTGGCTCTAGACTATGCAGAAGCTGGGATTCAGGTCTTTGGCATTGCTCCTGGCGCTGTCAAGACAGCTATGACCTCTGCAGATTTTGAACCAGGTGGCTTAGCAGACTGGGTGGCTAGCGAGACACCCATCAAACGCTGGCTTGAGCCAGAGGAAATAGCAGACTTCACACTTTTCCTAGCAAGTGGGAAAGCAAGCGCTATGCAAGGGCAAATCTTGACAATTGACGGTGGATGGTCTTTGAAGTAGGGGGATCTGATGGAAATCAAAAGACACTTTGGAGTCTACGCTGTCTGCTTTGAAAATGGGAAGTTACTCTGCATTGAAAAAAAAGAGAGGCCATTATCAGCATCGTTTTGATCTACCGGGTGGTAGTCAGGAACTCGGTGAAGGGTTGACAGAGACCCTCAAGAGAGAAGTTCTGGAAGAGACAGGATATACTCTTAGCGATTATTCAAACCCTAGAATCTATGATGTGCTGGTTCAGAAAGAAGGACAAGACTTTGCAGTACATCATATCATGGCCTTTTATGATGTGGTGCTCGATTTCGAACGCTTTCAAAAATCTCTTTCTCAAGAACTTCTTGATGGAAGTAATGATTCAGCAAATGTACTTTGGTTGAATTTAGAAGAGATTACTGCAGACAATGCTTCGCCTTTAGTATTGAAGGCCAAGGCAGAGTTGCTAGGATTTCCAGAATTAGATAAGACCTCTTACATGAATTGGAAGGTGAAGAAGGGGAATTATGGAACTATTTAAAACATGGAAGAAAAATATGGTTCTCTATGGTCTTAAATCTCAAATCGGAACTGTCTACCGAAACAGTGATAGGACAACAAGTTTTTATGATGTTGGGAATTTTCTATTCCTAGCAGGGGAGTTGGATTCCAGATTTTGGGAAGATTTTGTTAGGAAATATGGTTTAGATTATAAGATTATTATTTCAGAAAAAACCAATTGGCAAGATTTTCTGCATCAGAAAGTGGAGCTAATTTCTTTTACTCGCTATTCTTTTAAAGATAAGGCAAATTTTCAAGTTGAATTTTTAAATAATCTAGTTACTCATATAGAGGAAGGTTACAATATTGTACCTATTGATAATTATATTTATAACTGCTTTTCTGAGGAGGAATGGTCACCAGATTTAAAGGGAGATTTTGAGTCCTATCAGGATTTTTCTTTAAAAGGTGGATTTGGTTTTGTGGTTCTTAAAAATAAAGAACTGATTGCTGGGATTTCCTCAGGGTTAGTTTACCGTGGAGCAGTTGAAGTGGAAGTTGCAACTAGACCAAACGAACAAGGAAATGGCTTTGCTAAAAAGCTTGGTGCTGCAATGATTCTAGAGAGTTTAAATAGAGATATGTTTCCACTTTGGGATGCTCATAACGAGGCTTCCAAAAAAGTAGCAGAATTTTTAGGATATGAGTTAGTTGAACCTTATGAAGCTTTTGAACTAGAGGAAAGCACAAAATGATAATATATTATGTTGTGTCTTTTAAGACGAGGTGAATGGCTATGAAAAACCAGCTAGCCCTTAGTGGCGAAAAAATTATTGAAAAAGTTTACCCTCAACTATTTCACCACGTCGGAATGATTCGTGGAGAATATTTGTTGAGAGAGCTCAGTCAAAACATCCTATTACCAAGTTGTCAGCAATTTGTAAAAGATTATCTAGACACTATTTGTCATTTGTACTCAGATGAAGAAGTTTGGTATCGCTTTTCAGAGTTAACAAATGCAGAAGCAAATAGTCTGGATGGGACTAAAGAGTATCTTGATGAACGCCACCCCTTATTTGGTTATAGAGGAATCAGGCGTTTGTTGGCGTGTCCAGATGAATTTCAAGCTGAGGCAAATGTCGTTACAGATGTTTATCAGAATAATCCCAATTTGTCTGTTATTTTTCCTTTTGTAAATGATGCCGACCAATTAAAACGAGCTATTACAGTGTTACGTCAGCATAGCTTTACTGGTAAAGTCGGCACGATGATCGAATTACCGTCAGCTTATTTTGACCTAGACAGGATGCTGGAAACGGGCATTTCAAAGATTGTAGTTGGAATGAATGATTTGACTTCTTTTGTTTTTGCGACTGTGAGGAACAGTCAATGGCATGATATGGAAAGTCCAATAATGTTAGATATGCTGAGACAGATGCAGGATAAAGCAAGGATGAAAAAGATTGACTTTGCTGTAGCAGGCTATCTGAATCTTTCTTTCATACAAAAAATGAATCATGTAGGAATTGAGTGCATTATCCACTATAGTTCTATTCCAGAGATTTTTGATTTAGAAATTGACCATCCAGACCATCTCAAACTCATAAAAGAAGAGAGTAAAAAATTACAAAGGAGCAACCCATGACACCGCAGGAAATGTGGAATGCATACAAGAAAATTACCCCCTCTATAGGAGATGAAATCGATGCCTGGGCTTTTGGAGTAGATGCCGATTTCTTGGCAGATTTGGTTTTAAGAGGCGAAAAGACGGCAACTGCATCAGCATATAATCTTTATGCAGTTGATAATGAACCCCTGCCGCAAGAAGGAACTTTTGACATCATTTTAGATAGTCAAAATCAGGCTGTCTGTATTGTCGAAATTACAAAGGTTTCTGTCCAGCCCTTCAATCAAGTTTCTGCTCAACATGCCTATAAGGAAGGGGAGGGAGACAAATCCTTAGCCTATTGGCGCCAGGTTCATGAGGAGTGTTTCGCCGAGTGGCTGAAAGAAGCAGGACTGACTTTTACACCTGAAAGTAAGGTTGTTTTAGAAGAATTTCGCAAGGTCTACCCACTGTAGACTGTTAGACGGAAGAAAGTTTTGGAAATCGCCGTCCAATCCTTTTTTCTCCAGCAAAACATGATATAATAAGTTTGTTTGAAGAAGAGCTCTAGCTCTTAAATTTAGAATAGGAGAAAATTATGCAAGCAGTTGAACATTTTATTAAGCAATTTGTTCCTGAACATTATGATTTGTTTTTAGACTTGAGTCGTGAGACCAAGACTTTTTCAGGAAAAGTAACTATTACTGGTCAAGCTCAAAGTGACCGAATTTCCCTTCACCAAAAGGACTTAGAAATCGCTTCTGTAGAAGTTGCAGGGGCAGCTTGTCCATTCACAGTCGATCATGACAATGAAGCCCTTCATTTAGAACTTGCGGAAGCAGGTCAAGTTGAAGTGGTTATCGCTTTCTCAGGTAAAATCACAGACAACATGACAGGAATTTACCCTTCTTACTACACAGTTGATGGAGTCAAGAAGGAAGTTTTGTCAACTCAATTTGAGAGCCATTTTGCGCGTGAAGCCTTCCCATGTGTGGATGAGCCAGAAGCCAAAGCCACTTTTGATCTCTCTCTACGTTTTGACCAAGCAGAAGGTGAATTGGCCTTGTCAAACATGCCTGAAATCGATGTTGAAAACCGTAAGGAAACAGGTATCTGGAAGTTTGAGACAACACCTCGCATGTCTTCTTACTTGTTGGCCTTTGTTGCGGGTGATTTGCAAGGTGTGACGGCTAAAACTAAAAACGGTACCCTCGTAGGAGTATACTCAACCAAAGCTCATCCACTATCTAATCTTGATTTCTCTTTGGATATCGCCGTTCGCTCAATCGAATTTTACGAAGATTACTACGGAGTTAAGTACCCAATCCCTCAATCTCTCCACATCGCCCTTCCTGACTTCTCAGCTGGTGCTATGGAAAACTGGGGTCTTGTGACCTACCGTGAAGTTTACTTGGTTGTGGATGAGAACTCAACCTTTGCTAGCCGTCAACAAGTTGCCCTTGTTGTGGCTCATGAATTGGCTCACCAATGGTTTGGTAACCTGGTAACGATGAAATGGTGGGATGACCTCTGGCTTAATGAAAGTTTCGCCAACATGATGGAGTACGTCTGTGTAGATGCTATTGAACCAAGCTGGAATATCTTTGAAGATTTCCAAACAGGTGGTGTTCCGTCTGCCTTAAAACGTGATGCGACTGATGGTGTTCAATCTGTTCACGTCGAAGTTAACCATCCAGATGAAATCAATACGCTCTTTGACGGTGCTATCGTCTATGCCAAAGGAAGTCGCCTCATGCACATGCTTCGTCGTTGGTTAGGGGATGCTGATTTTGCTAAAGGTTTACATGCTTACTTTGAAAAACACCAATACGGAAATACCATTGGTCGTGACCTTTGGGATGCTCTTGGTCAAGCGTCTGGACGTGATGTCGCAGCCTTCATGGATTCTTGGTTGGAGCAACCTGGTTATCCAGTCCTCACTGTCAAAGTTGAAAATGATGTCTTGAAGATTTCACAAAAACAATTCTTCATCGGTGAGAACGAAGATAAGAACCGTCTCTGGGTTGTGCCACTCAATAACAACTGGAAAGGCTTGCCTGATACACTTGAAACTGAAAGTATTGAAATTCCAGGCTACGCAGCCCTTCTTGCTGAAAATGATGGAGCTCTTCGTCTCAACACTGAAAATACAGCCCACTATATTACCGACTATCAAGGAGACTTGTTAGAGGCTGTTCTTGCTGATCTAGAGACACTTGATAACACAAGCAAACTGCAAATTGTTCAAGAACGTCGTTTGTTGGCTGAGGCAGGGCACATTTCTTATGCAGACTTGCTTCCAGTCCTTGATAAACTTGCTAAGGAAGAATCTTACCTTGTTGTTTCAGCTGTTTCTCAAGTGATTTCTGCCCTTGAGCGCTTTATCGATGAAGGAACAGATGCTGAAAGAGCCTTCAAAGCCTTGGTTGCTAAATTGGCTCGTCATAACTATGACCGTCTTGGTTTTGAAGCCAAAGATAGCGAATCAGATGAGGATGAGTTGGTTCGTCAGTTGGCTGTTTCGATGATGATTCGCTCAAATGATGCAGAAGCTAGTCAAGTTGCTAGCCAAATCTTCGCAACTCACAAAGAGAATCTTGCAGGACTTCCAGCAGCTATTCGCTCACAAGTCCTGATCAATGAAATGAAACATCATGAGACTAAAGACTTGTTAGCACTTTATCTTGATACTTATACTCACGCAACAGATGCTGTCTTTAAACGCCAGTTGGCAGCCGCTCTTGCCTACAGTAAAGATACGGATAATATCCAAACCTTGATTACTTCTTGGAAGGACAAATTTGTGGTTAAACCACAAGACTTGTCTGCTTGGTATTACCAATTCCTAGGTCATCAAGCAACTCAGGAAACAGCTTGGTCTTGGGCACGTGAAAACTGGGCTTGGATTAAGGCAGCCCTTGGAGGAGATATGAGCTTTGATAGTTTTGTCATCCTTCCTGCCCATGTATTTAAGACTCAGCAACGCTTGGCAGAGTACAAGGAATTCTTTGAACCACAACTTTCTGACCTTGCTCTTAGCCGTAACATCGGTATGGGAATCAAGGAAATTGCAGCGCGTGTTGATTTGATTAACCGTGAAAAAGCTGCAGTGGAAGCAGTCGTTCTTCAATACGGAACTAAATAATTAAGACTAAATAAAAGAAAACTCAGCTATCTCATGTAAAATGCAGAGAGTTGAGTTTTTTTTAAGGCAAATTTGGTATAATGGTTTTAATAAGGAGGAGTTTCTCATGATAAAAATCTTATTGGTTGAGGATGACCTAGGCCTGTCAAATTCGGTATTTGACTTTTTAGACGATTTTGCGGATGTCATGCAGGTATTTGATGGGGAAGAAGGTCTCTACGAAGCTGAGAGTGGCGTCTATGACTTGATTTTGCTCGATTTGATGTTGCCTGAAAAAAATGGCTTCCAAGTCTTGAAAGAATTGCGTGAAAAGGGAATTACGACTCCAGTTCTGATCATGACTGCCAAGGAAAGTTTGGATGACAAGGGACATGGATTTGAACTGGGAGCGGATGATTATCTGACCAAACCTTTCTACCTAGAAGAACTCAAAATGCGGATTCAAGCCCTTCTCAAACGTTCAGGTAAATTTAATGAAAACACCTTGACTTATGGAAATATTGTAGTTAATTTGTCAACCAATACCGTTAAAGTCGAAGATACTCCAGTCGAATTGCTGGGGAAAGAGTTCGATTTACTAGTTTATTTCCTTCAAAATCAAAATGTTATTTTGCCTAAGACTCAGATTTTTGATCGTCTATGGGGATTTGATAGTGACACAACGATTTCAGTTGTCGAAGTCTATGTTTCAAAAGTCCGTAAGAAATTAAAAGGAACCACTTTTGCAGAGAATTTGCAAACCTTGCGTAGTGTTGGGTATATTTTAAAAGATGTTCAGTAAATTAAAAAAAACATGGTATGCGGATGACTTTAGTTATTTTATCCGCAACTTTGGTGTCTTCACTCTGATTTTCTCTACCATGACCTTGATTATTTTACAGGTTATGCATTCGAGTCTTTATACTTCGGTGGATGATAAGCTTCATGGACTGAGTGAAAATCCTCAAGCAGTTATTCAGCTTGCTATAAATAGGGCAACAGAAGAGATTAAAGATTTAGAGAATGCTGCTACAGATACTAGCAAGACTGATGTAAAACCCAATGTTAGTTCCAATACAGAGGTTATTCTTTTTGATAAGAATTTTACCCAACTCCTTTCTGGAAACCGATTTCTGGGATTGGATAAGATTAAGTTAGAAAAAAAAGAACTAGGACATATCTATCAGATTCAAGTTTTTAATAGCTATGGACAAGAAGAAATTTATCGCATGATTTTGATGGAAACCAATATTAGTTCGGTTTCAACCAATATCAAGTATGCAGCTGTCTTGATTAATACCAGTCAGTTGGAGCAAGCCAGTCAAAAGCATGAGCAATTGATTGTGATTGTGATGGCTAGTTTCTGGATTCTGTCTTTGCTCGCCAGTCTCTATCTAGCTAGAGTCAGTGTTCGGCCTTTGCTTGAGAGCATGCAGAAGCAACAGTCTTTCGTGGAAAATGCTAGTCATGAGTTACGGACCCCACTTGCAGTTCTGCAAAATCGCTTAGAGACCCTTTTTCGTAAGCCAGAAGCAACCATTATGGATGTAAGTGAAAGTATTGCGTCTAGTTTGGAAGAAGTCCGAAATATGCGTTTTTTGACGACAAACTTGTTGAATTTAGCTCGTAGAGATGATGGTATTAAGCCTGAACTTGCAGAAGTTCCAACCAGTTTTTTTAATACGACTTTCACAAACTATGAGATGATTGCTTCTGAAAATGACCGTGTCTTCCGTTTTGAAAATCGGATCCATCGAACGATTGTCACAGATCAGCTTCTTTTAAAACAACTAATGACCATCCTATTTGATAATGCTATCAAATATACCGAGGAGGATGGTGAAATTGATTTTATGATTTCAGCGACTGATCGAAATCTGTATTTACTTGTTTCTGATAATGGAGTCGGTATTTCCGCAGAAGATAAGAAGAAAATCTTTGATCGATTTTATCGAGTGGATAAGGCTAGAACCCGTCAAAAAGGTGGCTTTGGTTTAGGTTTATCCCTAGCTAAGCAAATTGTAGATGCCTTAAAAGGAAGCATTACTGTTAAAGATAACAAACCAAAAGGAACAATCTTTGAAGTGAAGATTGCCATTCAGACACCATCTAAAAAGAAAAAATAAAAATATCGCTCCAGCTGGGGCGATATTTTGGATTTATCTTCTACGTTTTCGTTTGATAATAGATCGTTGTACTTTTAAGACAAGTAAACTGGATCCGATTGCTGCAACAAAGGCAAGAGCAGTTGATAATTTTAATGCTAAAAAGATAAAACTAAAGATAGCAACACAAATACAAAAAACAGCGATATTAACAAAAAATAGGATTTCCTTGAGGTTGGCATCAGATTGCTCTTCAGGTGTATAAGCTTGATAGCGAGGAACCTGATGGTTTAATTCTTCTTGATGGTCTATCTCATAGGATTGTAATTTTCTTACGGGCATTATTCTCTCCTTAACAGCACATACCTATTTTATCATTTTTTCAGCAGAGAATTATTACAGAAAGGTTACAAAAAGAATAAGGTCCCTTTTCAAAATAACTTTTCTTGACACGATAATGTGAAAATGATAAGATGGATGGACAGCAAATACTTATTAATATTCATAATTACTTATATTCGCAAGGAAATAAAGCTACTAAATGATTTTTTTACGAAAATTTATTTCATTATTTTCTTGATTTTATTTAATGTAATTAGTGAGATTTGTTTTGAATACAGAGACAGATTTTCTGTCTCCTATTTTTATAGTAGTGGGGTGTCTGATTGATACCTCTTGGAAACGTTAAAGGAGATAAGCATGTATCTTGCTATCAAAGAAATATTACAAAACAAACTTCGATATAGTTTGATTTTAACTACCATTTTTCTTATCGCTTTCATGGTCTTTTTTATGACCAGTTTAGCTCTTGGTCTTGTGCGAAACAACCGAGCTGCTATTGATAATTGGCAAGCGACGGGTGTGGTTTTATCTGACTACGCAAATGATAACTTGACAGCATCCTTTATTCCTGAAAAGGACTACAAGGATAAGAGTTCAGAAGAGGCTGCTCCATTGGGCTATATGTTCGCTGTAACCAATTTAGTTGATGGTAGTGAAAAAGTTAATGTTTCTATCTTTGCTCAAGACTGGAACGCTTTTATCTCACCTAGTTTGACGGAGGGTCGTTATCCCGAAGAAGATGATGAGGTTGTCGTGGATCAGTCCTTTGAGAATTATGGAATGAAGCTAGGTGATGCCATTCAGCTGAATGGAAGTGAGACAGGTTACAAGATTGTAGGCCTGACTCAAGGAAATAAATTTTTCACTGAGCCTGTTGTCTTTACGAGTCTGACAACTTATTGGACCTTACAAGGAACCTTGAAAGCCAATCGTTCCATCTCTGCCTTGGTATTGAAAAATGATATAGAAGTGGCTGGCGATGGACTGAAACAGATTTCTATTCCAAAAATGATATCGAAAATTCCTGGTTACACACCTCAGGTTAATGTATTTTCAGGAATGATTCTTGCTATGTTTGTCATTACAGGCTTGATTGTGGGTATATTTGTTTATATCATTACCATCCAAAAACTAGGACTTTATGGAATAATGCGAGCTCAGGGAATACAGATCAAAACCATTGTATGGTCTCTGTTTTGTCAAATCTTCCTCCTAGCTGGTATGGGGATTGCTTTAGCCTTGCTGGCTATTGGTGGAGTGATTTTAGTCTTACCAGCTACCTTCTTTTTCTACCCAAGTTGGATAGCCTATTCTGTCCTAAGCTTGATAATTTCCTTGATGGCCCTTCTAGGTGGTGTCATTTCACTTCCACGCTTGCTAAAGGTGGACCCGATTACTGCGATTGCAGAATGATAAGGAGAATAGTATGACAGCATTGATTGAAATGACTCAAGTGACAAAAACCTACGGGGAAGGAAAGATGAAAGTCGTTGCCCTGCATGAGACGAATTTTCAGCTAAATGCAGGAGAGTTCGTGGCTATCGTTGGGCCTTCAGGATCTGGAAAGACGACCTTTCTAACGACTCTAGGACAACTTCAGGAAGCATCGAGTGGAAAGATTTTGGTAAAGGGGAAGGAAACAGGAAGTTTGACGGAGAAGGAGAAAACAGATCTCCGTTTTAGAGAGTTTGGCTTCATTCTTCAGGCTTCTAACTTAATTCCTTTTCTTACTGTAAAGGAACAGCTGGATTTGGTTGACAGACTGGACAAAGGAAAAAAGAGTAAAAGTGATCGAAAAGAGTTATTTGACTTGTTGGATTTAGAAAAGGTACAAGATCAGTATCCCAAGTCTTTATCAGGTGGAGAACGTCAACGGGCTGCAATTGCTAGAGCACTTTATAACAATCCAAGTATCGTGCTTGCAGACGAGCCAACAGCTAGTCTGGATACCCAGCGTGCCTACCAAGTAACGGAGATGTTGGCCGCTATTGCCCACGAACAAGGTAGAGGAGTTGTCATGATTACACATGATACACGCCTTCTTGATAAGGTTGACCGTGTTTATGTTATGAATGATGGCCACCTAGTTGAAAAAACACATGCATAAAATAAAGTGAACGGTACTGGTTACTGTTCACTTTTTGATTGTAATACTCTTCGAAAATCTCTTCAAACTACGTCAACTTCCATCTGCAACCTCAAAACAGTATTTTGAGCAGCCTACGGTTAGCTTCCTAGTTTGCTCTTTGATTTTCATTGAGTATAAACTTTAAAAATGACTTTGACTTTTTAGAAAACTCCCAGTATTCATAGCTGATTTTTGAGAAATATGGTATAATTTTTCTTATGGAAAAGATTATCATTACAGCAACTGCTGAAAGTATTGAACAAGTTAAACAACTTCTCGAAGCAGGCGTAGACCGTATCTATGTCGGTGAGAAAGATTTTGGCCTTCGTCTGCCAACAACCTTTAGTCATGACCAATTGCGTGAAATCGCTAAGCTAGTTCATGACGCTGGTAAGGAATTGATTGTTGCAGTCAATGCCCTCATGCACCAAGATATGATGGACCGTATCAAGCCTTTCTTAGATTTCTTGGAAGAAATCAAAACAGACTATATTACAGTAGGAGATGCGGGTGTCTTTTACGTGGTCAATCGCGATGGTTATTCCTTTAAAACCATCTATGATGCTTCGACTATGGTAACTAGCAGTCGTCAGATTAACTTCTGGGGACAAAAGGCTGGTGCGTCTGAAGCTGTTTTGGCGCGTGAAATTCCATCAGCTGAACTTTTCAAAATGTCAGAGATTTTGGAAATTCCTGCTGAAGTTTTGGTGTATGGTGCTAGTGTTATTCACCATTCCAAACGTCCGCTCTTGCAAAACTACTATAATTTTACGCATATCGATGATGAAAAAACGCGCAAGCGTGACCTCTTCTTGGCTGAGCCAAGTGACCCAGAGAGCCACTATTCCATTTTTGAAGACAATCATGGTACCCACATCTTTGCCAACAATGACCTTGATTTGATGACTAAATTGACAGAATTAGTAGAGCATGGTTTTACTCACTGGAAACTAGAAGGGCTCTACACTCCTGGTCAGAACTTTGTTGAGATTGCAAAACTCTTTATCCAAGCACGTAGCTTGACTCAAGAGGGTAACTTTAGCCATGACCAAGCCTTCTTGCTGGATGAAGAAGTGCGTAAATTACACCCTAAAAATCGTTTCCTTGATACAGGATTTTATGACTACGATCCTGACATGGTTAAATAAAGTAAATGGATAGTTGAGAGAAGGAAGGTGCAGACATTTCTTCTCTCAATTTTTCTTATTTCTTCACCTTTTTTAAAAAATCATCAGGCTAGGATGCTCTGTTTGATGGAGTTTTTAAGAAAAGTGATCTCTTTGAGTTTGAAAATTATCCCATGTTTGTAGGTGCCAAATGGCCCTTTTTTTGGTATAATTCTTTATAATGAAAACGATTGGTAATCGCTATGTTGTGGTTGATTTAGAGGCAACTAGCACAGGTAGTAAAGCTAAAATTATCCAAGTGGGAATTGTCGTGATTGAGGACGGAAAAATCGTCGATCACTATACGACGGATGTCAATCCCCACGAACCTTTGGATGCTCATATTAAAGAATTGACAGGGATAACTGACCAACGTCTGGCCCAAGCACCTGATTTTTCGCAAGTTGCTAGAAAAATTTTTGACTTGTTGGAGGATGGGATTTTTGTAGCTCATAATGTTCAGTTTGATGCTAATCTCTTAGCCGAAAATTTATTTTTTGAAGGCTATGAGCTAAGAAATCCCCGTGTTGACACAGTCGAATTGGCCCAGGTATTTTTCCCTGAACTGGAAAAATATAGCTTACCGATATTGTGTCGAGAATTAGGAATTTCTCTAAAACACGCTCATACAGCCCTTTCAGATGCCCAAGCTACTGCAGAATTACTTCTTTTTTTACGAGAAAAGATGACCCAGCTTCCGAAAGGTCTCTTGGAACGCTTGCTGGAAATGGCTGACGCTCTCTTATATGAGTCCTACCTAGTTATTGAAGAAATTTATAGCAGTCAATCTATCCTGAGTGCTCCAAACTTGGTAGAAGTTCAAGGACTCTATTTCAAGAAAACTGTAGCTCCCCTGGAGCCACGAAAACTATCGCAAGATTTTTCTAAAAATATTTCTTTGTTGAATCTTGAAGCGAGGGAACGACAAGAAAGTTTTGCTAAAGAGGTTGGCTTGCTATTAAAAGATGAGCCTGTCTCTCTGATTCAAGCGCCGACAGGGATTGGAAAAACCTATGGCTATCTCTTACCCGCTTTATCTCAAGCCAAAGAGCGTCAAATTGTTCTTAGTGTTCCGACAAAGATTCTTCAAAATCAAATCATGGAAGAAGAAGGTAAACGTCTCAAGGAAGTGTTCCATACAGATATTCATAGCTTAAAGGGACCACAAAATTATTTGAAGCTGGATTCCTTTTATCGTTCCTTGCAGGAAAATGATGAAAATCGTTTATTTAGACGCTTTAAGATGCAACTCTTGGTCTGGCTGACTGAGACAGAGACAGGAGATTTGGATGAAATCGGGCAACTTTACCGTTACCAACATTTTCTAAAAGACCTTCGTCATGATGGGAATTTATCATCTGAAAGCTTATTTGTGACGGAAGATTTTTGGAAACGTAGTCAAGAAAGGGCACAAACTTGCAAGCTTTTAGTGACCAATCATGCCTATCTTGTAACCAGACTGGAAGATAATCCTGAATTTGTCAGCGACCGTTTATTGATTATTGATGAAGTTCAAAAGATTTTGTTGGCTCTAGAAAATCTGCTTCAAGAGACTCACGATATCCAGTCTATTATCGATTTGCTTGATAAGGCTTTACTGGAGGAGCAAAATATGGTTCAGCAACGAATACTAGAAAGTATTCGCTTTGAGTGTCTCTACTTGATAGAACAATTTCAGTCTGGAAAATCTAGGAAAACTATCTTAGATTCTCTGGCCAATCTCCATCAGTACTTCTCAGAATTAGAAGTAGGAGGCTTTGAGAAGCTGGTTCGCTATTTTACAGCTGAACGAGATTACTGGCTTGAAGCAACTGAAACGAGTCAAAAGAAAATTCAGATTTCTTCTACAAAATCAGGTCGTATTCTTCTATCTTCTTTAATACCTAATTCATGTCAAGTTTTGGGAGTGTCAGCCACTCTTGAGATTAGTCAGAAAGTTTCTTTGGCAGACCTTCTAGGCTATCCTGAAGCCAAATTTGTCAAGATTGAAGCTCGAGGAAAACAGGAGCAAGAAGTGATCTTAGTCGAAGATTTTCCTCTGGTGACAGAAACCTCCTTAGAAGTTTACGCCAAAGAGGTAGCTAATTTGCTGATGGATGTTCAAGCTTTCCAACAACCGATCTTAGTTCTCTTTACCGCTAAAGACATGCTTCTAGCAGTTTCAGATATGCTTCCTGTAAGTCACTTAGCCCAGTATAAAAATGGGGATGTTTATCAGCTTAAGAAACGCTTTGAAAAAGGTGAACAACAAATTCTGCTTGGTGCAGGAAGTTTCTGGGAGGGAGTGGATTTTTCAAGTCATCCTTTTGTGATTCAAGTTATACCAAGACTTCCTTTCCAAAATCCTCAAGAGCCCTTGACGAAAAAGATTAATCAGGAACTGAATCAAGAAGGAAAAAATGCCTTTTATGATTATCAATTGCCAATGGCCATTATTCGTTTAAAGCAAGCTTTGGGAAGAAGTATGCGACGGGAACACCAACGTACCTTAACTCTTATTTTGGATAGGAGGATTGTCGGAAAGCGATATGGCAAACAAATTGTGACTTCTCTAGCAAAAGAAGCGACTGTTAAAACCGTCTCTCAATCCGAAGTTGATGAGGCTATTGATACATTTTTAAATGAAGTTTGATAAATAGTATAGTATGAAAGTATAAGGTTAGTATATATGAAACGTTCTCTCGACTCTAGAGTCGATTATAGTTTGCTCTTGCCAGTATTTTTTCTACTGGTTATTGGCGTGGTGGCTATTTATATAGCCGTTAGTCATGATTATCCAAATAATATTTTGCCCATTTTAGGGCAGCAAGTCGCATGGATTGCCTTGGGGCTTGTGATTGGTTTTGTGGTCATGCTCTTTAATACTGAATTTCTTTGGAAGGTGACCCCCTTTCTATATATTTTAGGTTTAGGTCTTATGGTCTTACCTATTGTCTTTTATAATCCAAGCTTAGTTGCATCTACGGGTGCTAAAAACTGGATTTCAGTAAATGGAATCACCTTGTTTCAACCGTCAGAGTTTATGAAGATATCCTATATTCTCATGCTAGCTCGTGTGATTGTCCAGTTTACAAAAAAACATAAGGAATGGAGACGTACAGTTTCCTTGGACTTCTTGCTAATTTTTTGGATGATTCTCTTTACCATTCCAGTCCTAGTTCTTTTGGCACTTCAAAGTGATTTAGGGACGGCCTTGGTTTTTGTGGCTATTTTCTCAGGAATCGTTTTATTATCGGGGGTTTCTTGGAAAATTATTATCCCGGTATTTGTGACTGCTGTAACAGGAATTGCTGCTTTCTTAGCTATTTTTATCAGCAAGGACGGTCGTGCCTTTCTCCATCAACTGGGAATGCCGACCTACCAAATCAACCGTATTTTGGCTTGGCTTAATCCATTTGACTTTGCTCAAACGACTACTTACCAGCAGGCTCAAGGGCAAATCGCGATTGGGAGTGGTGGCTTGTTTGGTCAAGGATTTAATGCTTCTAATTTGCTTATTCCAGTTCGAGAGTCGGATATGATTTTCACGGTCATTGCAGAAGATTTTGGCTTTATTGGTTCTGTCCTTGTTATCGCCCTTTATCTCATGCTGATTTATCGTATGTTAAAGATTACTCTTAAATCCAATAATCAGTTCTACACCTATATTTCCACAGGTTTGATTATGATGTTACTCTTCCATATCTTTGAGAATATCGGTGCTGTGACAGGCTTACTTCCTTTGACCGGGATTCCATTGCCCTTCATTTCTCAAGGGGGGTCGGCTATTATTAGTAACTTAATTGGCATTGGCTTACTTTTATCAATGAGTTACCAGACCAATCTAGCTGAAGAAAGGAGCGGAAAAGTCCCTGTCAAACGGAAAAAAGTAGTATTAAAACGAATCAAATAAGGAGAAAATCATGGTTAAAGTAGCAGTTATGTTAGCTCAGGGCTTTGAAGAAATTGAAGCTTTGACAGTTGTCGATGTCTTGCGTCGTGCCAATATCACTTGTGATATGATTGGTTTTGAGGAGCAAGTGACGGGTTCGCATGCAATTCAAGTCAGAGCAGATCGTGTCTTTGATAGAGATTTATCAGATTATGATATGATTGTCCTTCCTGGAGGGATGCCTGGTTCTGCACATTTGCGCGACAATCAAGCCTTGATTCAAGAATTGCAAAGCTTCGAGCAAGAAGGGAAGAAAATAGCAGCCATTTGTGCGGCACCAATTGCCCTCAATCAAGCAGGGCTATTGAAAAACAAGCAGTACACTTGCTATGATGGCGTTCAGGAGCAAATCCTTGATGGTCACTACGTTAAGGAAACAGTAGTGGTAGATGGTCATTTGACAACCAGTCGTGGCCCCTCAACAGCCCTTGCCTTTGCCTACGAGCTGGTGGAGCAATTAGAAGGAGACGCAGAGAGTTTACGAACAGGAATGCTTTATCGAGATGTCTTTGGTAAAAATCAGTAAAACGGGAGTCAAACTCTCGTTTTTTTATGTGCTAAACTCAGGGAAATCATCGCTTTTTTAATGAAAAAATGGTATAATGAAAGCTATGAAATATCACGATTATATCTGGGATTTAGGTGGAACTTTACTAGATAATTATGAAACCTCAACAGCTGCATTTGTTGAAACTTTAGCGCTGTATGGTATCACACAAGACCATGACAGTGTCTATCAGGCTTTAAAGGTTTCTACGGATTTTGCGATTGAGACATTCGCTCCCAATTTAGAACATTTTTTAGAAAAATACAAGGAAAATGAAGCCAGAGAGTTAGAACATCCGATTTTGTTTGATGGAGTTTCTGATTTATTGAAAGATATTTCAAATCAAGGTGGCCGTCATTTTTTGGTCTCTCACCGAGATGATCAGGTCTTGGAAATTTTAGAAAAAACCTCTATAGCAGCCTACTTTACAGAAGTGGTGACTTCTAGCTCAGGCTTTAAGAGAAAACCAAACCCTGAGTCCATGATTTATTTAAGAGAAAAGTATCAAATTAGTTCAGGAATAGTTATTGGTGATCGACTGATTGATATTGAAGCAGGTCAAGCTGCAGGACTAGCTACCCACTTGTTTACCAGTATCGTGAATTTAAGACAAGTATTAGACATGTAAGAAAAAGGAATAAGATGACAGAAGAAATCAAAAATCTGCAGGCACAAGATTATGATGCCAGTCAAATTCAAGTTTTAGAAGGCTTAGAGGCTGTTCGTATGCGTCCAGGAATGTATATCGGATCAACCTCAAAAGAAGGTCTTCACCATCTAGTCTGGGAAATTGTTGATAATTCAATTGACGAGGCATTGGCAGGATTTGCCAGCCATATTCAAGTCTTCATTGAACCAGATGATTCGATTACTGTTGTCGATGATGGGCGTGGTATTCCAGTCGATATTCAGGAAAAAACAGGTCGACCTGCCGTTGAAACTGTCTTTACAGTCCTTCACGCTGGAGGAAAATTTGGCGGTGGTGGATATAAGGTCTCAGGTGGTCTTCACGGAGTGGGGTCTTCAGTAGTTAATGCTCTTTCCATTCAATTAGACGTTCATGTCCACAAAAATGGTAAGATTCATTACCAAGAATACCGTCGTGGTCATGTTGTTGCTGATCTTGAGGTGATTGGAGATACCGATCAAACGGGAACAACAGTTCACTTCACACCGGATCCAGAAATTTTCACTGAAACAACAACATTTGATTTCGATAAATTAAATAAACGGATTCAAGAGTTGGCCTTTCTAAATCGTGGTCTTCGAATCTCCATCACAGATAAGCGTGAAGGTTTGGAACAAACCAAACATTACCATTATGAAGGTGGGATTGCTAGTTACGTTGAGTATATCAACGAGAATAAGGATGTAATCTTTGATACACCAATATATACAGACGGTGAGATGGATGATATTACAGTTGAAGTAGCTATGCAGTACACAACGGGTTATCATGAAAATGTCATGAGTTTCGCAAACAATATTCACACCCATGAAGGTGGAACGCACGAACAAGGTTTCCGTACAGCCTTGACACGTGTGATCAACGATTATGCTCGTAAGAATAAGTTACTGAAAGACAATGAAGACAACTTAACAGGAGAAGATGTCCGTGAAGGACTGACTGCGGTTATCTCAGTTAAACACCCAAATCCACAGTTTGAAGGACAAACCAAAACCAAACTGGGGAATAGTGAAGTGGTCAAGATAACCAATCGCCTCTTCAGTGATGCCTTCTCTGATTTCCTCATGGAAAATCCACAGATTGCCAAACGTATCGTGGAAAAAGGGATTTTGGTAGCTAAGGCTCGTGTGGCTGCCAAGCGTGCGCGTGAAGTCACTCGTAAAAAATCTGGTTTGGAAATTTCCAACCTTCCAGGGAAACTAGCAGACTGTTCTTCTAACAATCCTGCTGAAACAGAACTCTTCATCGTCGAGGGAGACTCAGCTGGTGGATCAGCCAAATCTGGTCGTAACCGTGAGTTCCAGGCTATCCTTCCAATTCGCGGAAAGATTTTGAATGTTGAAAAGGCAAGTATGGATAAGATTCTTGCTAATGAAGAAATTAGAAGTCTTTTTACAGCGATGGGAACAGGATTTGGCGCAGAATTTGATGTTTCAAAAGCTCGTTACCAAAAACTCGTTTTGATGACCGATGCCGATGTCGATGGAGCCCACATTCGTACCCTTCTTTTAACCTTGATTTATCGTTATATGAAACCAATCCTAGAAGCTGGCTATGTTTATATCGCCCAACCTCCAATCTACGGTGTTAAGGTTGGAAGTGAGATTAAAGAATATATCCAGCCAGGAGTAGATCAAGAAATTGAACTTCAAGAAGCCTTAGCCCGCCACAGTGAAGGTCGTGCCAAACCAACTATTCAGCGGTATAAAGGTCTTGGTGAAATGGACGATCATCAGTTATGGGAAACAACCATGGATCCAGAACACCGCTTAATGGCTAGAGTTTCTGTGGATGATGCTGCGGAAGCAGATAAAATCTTTGATATGTTGATGGGGGATCGAGTTGAGCCTCGTCGTGAGTTTATCGAAGAAAATGCCGTCTATAGTACACTTGATGTCTAAAAAATCGGGAGAAGTAGTTCCCTTGGTCTAAAAAATATGATATAATCATTACGATTGTTTCAAGTAAAAAAGGAGTTTAATATGTCTGGTACACTAGTAATTTATCTTGCAATTGCTGTTGCAGTTTTCTTAGTGATTGCCTATGCTATCGCAATCTACGTACGAAAACGCAATGAAAGTAAATTAGCAATTTTAGAAGAGAAAAAAGAAGAGCTGTACAATCTTCCAGTAAACGATGAAGTCGAAGCTGTAAAAAACATGCACTTGATTGGACAAAGTCAGGTGACTTTTCGCGAATGGAACCAAAAATGGGTTGACCTATCTCTTAATTCTTTTGCAGATATCGAAAATAATCTTTTTGAGGCAGAAGGCTATAACAATTCATTCCGTTTTTTCAAAGCCAGTCATAAAATTGACCAAATCGAGAGTCAAATTAGCTTGATTGAAGAAGATCTCGCGGCAATTCGTAATGCTTTGGCAGATTTGGAGAAACAAGAGTCTAAAAATAGTGGACGTGTTCTTCATATCTTGGACTTGTTTGAAGAGTTGCAACATCGAGTTGCTGATCATTCTGAAGAATATGGTCAAGGTTTATCTGAAATTGAAAAACAATTGGAAAATATCCAATCAGAGTTTTCTCAGTTTGTTACTTTGAATACTTCAGGTGACCCGGTAGAAGCTGCTGTGATTTTAGATAATGCTGAAAATCATATCTTGGCTTTGAGTCACATTGTTGACCGCTTGCCAGCGATTGTAAACACATTATCTAAAGAACTACCTGATCAATTGGAAGACTTGGAGGACGGTTATCGTAAGCTTTTAGAGGCTAACTATCATTTTGCTGAAACGGATATTGAATCTCGATTCCAATTGCTTTATGAAGCTTTGAAGAAAAACCACGAAAATATTGCACAAATAGAGTTGGATAATGCTGAGTATGAAAATACTCAAGTTCAAGAAGAAATTAATTCACTCTATGATATCTTTACACGAGAAATCGCTGCTCAAAAAGTAGTAGAAGGCTTAGTTGCAACGCTTCCTACATATTTGAAACACATGAAAGATAGTAATGCTGTTTTAGTGGAAGATCTTCAACGATTAAGTAACAATTATCTACTATCTGAAACGGATATTAGTCATGTTCATAGATTACAAGCTGAGTTAGAATCTTTAGAAGAATCGGTATTGGAATTAACTTCTGAACAAGATGAACATTCTGAACCTTATTCACTTCTTGAAGATCATTTGGAAAACTTACAAGCGACTTTGAAGGAAATTGAAGATGAACAAGTTGCGGTTAGTCAACGTCTTGCTCAGATTGAAAAAGATGATATCAATGCTCGTCAGAAAGCAAATGTTTATGTTAATCGTCTTCATACAATTAAGCGATATATGGAAAAACGCAATCTTCCAGGTATTCCTCAGAATTTCTTACAGTTGTTCTTTACAGCAAGTAACCATACTGAAGAGTTGATGGCTGAGCTAGAAGAAGCTCGGGTCAATATCGAAGTTGTGAACCGTATGCTTGAAATTACAACAAGTGATATGGAAGCACTTGAAGAAGGAACCTATAATATTGTTCAATATGCAACATTGACAGAACAATTGCTACAGTATTCGAACCGTTATCGCTCATTTGATGATCGAATTCAAGAAGCCTTTAATGAATCATTAGAAATTTTTGAAAAAGAATTTGATTATCATGCTTCATTTGATAAAATTTCGCAAGCTTTGGAAGTTGCAGAACCAGGTGTAACCAACCGTTTTGTCACTTCATACGAAAAAACACGTGAAACGATTCGTTTCTAACATAATAAAAAAGATTTGGTTCTGAGAGAAGCAGAACCAAATCTTTTTTATTTATTCCTTGTTTAAAAAATTCCCAGTTAGCAATTGATTTTGAACCGTATTCTATGTCCATAAACTCTAGTAGGACATCATCATTTTTTCGTAGAATGAGGCATTTTTAGCTGTTCAGGTAAAGAAAACCAAGTGCTTAGAGCCTTTTGATTTGACATAGGGTTCAATCCCATGTGTCAGAAAAGTTCTGCCTATGTTCTGACCCGTACTTGCTGTATTAACAGCTAAAGTCATTAGATACCGGCCAAACTCTTCTGATTGTTCTAAATGCTTTTTTGAACGTTTTATAAAATCAAAGTATTTAAAAAGATTTCGTGGTTGAATGTAGCGAAAAATATTTGTCTCACCATTTCGTAAATAGGTTAGTATGCAGAAATCTTTTTCTTACAAAAGGGTAATTGCTAGTCATTACCCTTCTTGTTACGCAATTAAACAATGTCCCTTTTTAATGTAGACTCTAGTGAGCAAAATTTTCTATGTTTCTACAAAAGCAGGGTAATAATCAGATTTCTTTAAGACATCAGTTATAATCGTTAAAAAGGGAGAGTCAAGAAAGGAGTTGGCTTGTAGTTTTCCAATGTTTTCGTATTCTTCAAGTCTTGCCTCTTGATATATCATGTCTCCCATGCTTGTCTCCTTTGTTATCTATAAAATCGTGTATGATAGAATTTCAAGATAAAAAATTAGAGACGATTTAAAAATCAAAATAAACCTATTTTGTCCCATAAGGTTCAAAAGACTTTTTAATCTCTTTAAGATTTTATTTGGTTGGAATCGAAATTCCAATTAATTTTTCTGAATAGAGGGTTTTGATATTGGCCTCATCAATAGAGTCCTTATCAATTTTACGTTTCAAGAAAAATTCTTGAATCGCTTCGATTTCAGGTTCGCGAATAGCGCGATGTTTGTTTGAAATGAGGATTTCATAGTGAAGCGGAGCTTGGGTAAAAATAACATCTGTATTTCCCGCAGAATAGACCTCAACAAGGGTTGCATCGGTACTTTCTAGCTGGCTTTTTACAAGTTGCGAGTGTGAGTTTGTTGTATTGATAAGCTTCATAACATTTCCTCCGATTTTCTAATTCTATTATAGCACTTTTTGAATAAAGTAGCATGATTTAGTCAATCTTATGCTGTTTTTTCCAAGATTGGATTGCCCATTTATGGCTACCACGTTTGAGATTTTCAATAGCCTCGTCAATAGGGAACCAGGCGATATGATTAAAGTCCTCTAGTGGTTTTTGCACTTCTTTGAAAGAAGTCGCTTCATAGAGGTAGGCAGGATTGTAATAGTAGGTGTCACGATGACGAGAGTAGAAATATTCGTCAGCTTGCCCGTAATAGATACCAATTTTAGCTGTGAAACCAAGCTCTTCAATCAATTCACGCTTTAGGGCTTCCTGATGATTTTCACCTGCTTCAATTTCGCCACCTGGTAAGAACCAGGCACCATTGGGAGCTTGAACTAAAACTATTTGTTTTTTTTCAGGATCAGGAATAACTGCGTAGACACCATAGCGGTGCTGGTAGGTCACATTCTCTTTTTTTTCTCCGAAAGTTGGGGTTGCCATTGCATTTTCCTCATTATCTAATATCTTTATTATTATCTTAATGGACAAAGGCTGAGCTGTCAAGAACTTATTGTTATTTTAGTAAAAAGGAGTAGAAAATTTTCATTTTCTACTCCTTTTCTATAGGATTTATACTTCTTTTTCAGAAGTTTTTACTTCAGCTTTTTTGGCAGACTTGATTTGAATACTTCCCTTGCTGGTCATAACTGCCTTTAGATCTTTTTCGCTTGGATTTTCAAGGTAGTAATCAGTGATTGCATCCTCAATATAGTCTTGAATAGTCCGACGAAGTGGGCGTGCACCCATTTTTGGATCATAGCCAAGGTCAACCAATTTTTCTTTGACCTTTTCTGTTACATCTAAATGAATATTGTTGTTAGAGAGGCGTTTGTTAACATCTGCTAGCATAAGCTCGACAATCTGAAGGAGGTTCTCCTTGCTGAGAGCCTTAAATTCGATAATACCATCAAAACGATTCATAAACTCTGGGCTAAAGAAGTTACCGAGTTCACCGAGAACAGAGTTGGTACGTCCTTCTCTAGCAGCCCCAAATCCAACGCTAGCTTCGGCTTTTCCAGTTCCAGCATTTGAAGTCATGATGATGATGGCGTCTTTGAAGCTAACGGTGCGCCCTTGTCCATCTGTCAAACGACCATCGTCCAAGACCTGGAGGAACATGTGCATAACATCTGGATGGGCTTTCTCTACTTCATCCAAGAGAATAAGAGAATATGGATTACGGCGGACTTTCTCAGTTAATTGCCCAGCCTCGTCGTAGCCGACATAACCTGGAGGGGCGCCGACTAATTTAGCCACACTGTGTTTTTCCATATATTCACTCATATCAAAGCGAATCATGCTGTCAGCAGAACCAAAAAGTTCGATAGCTAGTTGTTTAGAAAGTTCTGTCTTACCGACACCAGTTGGCCCAACAAAGAGGAAGCTTCCGATTGGACGATTAGGCGTACCAAGTCCAACACGATTACGGCGAATAGCTTTTGCAATTTTATCAACTGCATCATCCTGGCCAATAACATGAGACTTGAGGTCTTCGGCTAGATGGATGAGTTGGGATTGTTCTTTCTCTTTTAAATCACCAACAGGGATGTTTGTTTTCTGCTCGATAATGTGCTCAATGGTTTTTTCGCTGATGATAGGAGTATCTTGGTCTGTGACCTTTTTCTTTTGCATTTCCTTATACTTGGCAATTTGGTCGCGGAAGTAGGCGGCCTTCTCAAAATCCTCCTCTCGTGTAGCTTGAGATTTGAGATTTTCAGCCTCAATCAAGCGCTGATCAATTACTTTAGGATCTACAAAATTCAAGGTCAAGTTCATCTTAGAACCAGCTTCATCTAGGAGGTCAATGGCCTTGTCAGGTAAGAAGCGATCTTGGATGTAACGATTGGAAAGAATTGCCGCTGCTTCAATTGCAGCATCGGTATATTGAACGTGGTGGTAATCTTCGTATTTCTTTTGAATTCCTTTGAGGATAGTAATTGTTTCGTCCACAGTTGGTTCATCTACCTTAACAGGCTGCATACGACGTTCTAGGGCAGCATCTTTTTCAATGATACGATACTCATTGAGGGTAGTAGCGCCGACCAGTTGCAGTTCCCCACGAGCAAGGGCTGGCTTGAGGATATTTCCAGCATCCATATTGCCATCGCCCGCAGAACCCGCGCCGACAATTTCATGGATTTCATCGATAAAGAGGATGATGTCCTCACGTTTGCGAATTTCTTCCATGAGTTTTTGCATGCGTTCTTCAAATTGTCCTCGGATACCTGTTCCTTGTACTAGGCTAACCACATCCAGACGGATGACTTGTTTACCTTGGAGTTTGTGTGGAACATCGCCATCGACAATCTTCTGGGCTAGACCTTCGACAACTGCAGTTTTTCCGACACCTGGTTCACCGATAAGGACAGGATTATTTTTGGTTCTGCGATTTAGAATTTCGATGACACGGATAATTTCATCGTCGCGTCCAATAACAGGGTCAATATCTCCACGACGGGCAATTTCAGTTACGTTGATACCAAATTCTTCCAGCAGGCCTTTTTCTTGGTTAGGTGGTGGAGTCTGAGCAGGTCCACGATTTTTGGAACCGTAACCGCCGTTTCCACCGTAACCTCCACCTGATTGGGTTGGGGGAGTCGGAGGAGTGTTGTTAGAAGGTCTAAAATTGTTTAGGTCATTGAAGAAATCACCAAAGGGATCAAAGTCATGATTGTTCAGATCCGTTATACCTTTAAAGAGGCTATTGTTAGGATCTGTTTTGATAATCTTATAGCAGTTTTGACAGAGGTCAATTTGTTTTTGCTTTCCATTGAGATTGGTATAAAGATGAATTGTTGAGTCGTTGATTTTACAGTTTTGACAAAGCATACATCTACCTCATTTCTTTCTTTAGCCTGACCTGTCGAAAGGTCAAAAATAGTCAAATTTCTATACTCTCATTATAACAGGATTGAGGTGTAAAGCAAGTAAAAAGATTGAAGCTTTGAGAAGTTGTTACAATGAAATTCATTGTGAATTTGAACTATAAAAAAATCCTATTTGTGAAACAAAAAGGATTTTGGTAAGACATGCAGGGTGTAACCCAGCTTGTTTTGTATTAGTAAAGGAGTTCGTAAATCTCCATTGCAATCAAGTCAATGCTGTCAAACGTATAAGTTTCGCGAGCCTCGACATCACGGAGGGTAAAGATTGAGCCATTTTCTTCGTCGCGGCTGTATGCAACTTCTGCAACAACAACTCCTTCGCGTTCAAAATTACGTTTTAAATTTCCTCCGTCTTTTGCCATTGCTTCAAGGCGGTTGATGATTCTAACCAAATGTGATTCCATTTTGATTCTCCTTCATTTCTTATCGTTACTATTTTACCATAAAGGAGGTCAACTTGACTAGAAAAAACTAAGATTTCTCGCTAATTCTACCAGTTTTAAGATTTTTTGAATAAATTAAACCAAATATTTGAATTTTAATTCAATCCATGTTATAATCATACAGTATTCTATTTTAGAAAGCAGTGTGACTATGAATTTTTCTTTTTTACCTAAGTATTTACCTTATTTTAACTATGGGGCTGTTGTGACGGTTCTCATTTCTATCTGTGTTGTCTTTTTGGGAACTATTTTAGGTGTTGTCTTGGCTTTTGGGCAACGTTCAAAGTTTAAACCGCTTGTTTGGCTCGCCAACTTGTACGTTTGGATTTTCCGCGGGACACCGATGATGGTTCAGATTATGATTGCCTTTGCTCTTATGCATATCAATGCTCCGACTATTCAGGTTGGGATTTTGGGTGTTGATCTTTCTCGCTTGATTCCAGGGATCTTGATTATCTCTATGAACAGTGGTGCTTATGTTTCTGAGACTGTTCGTGCTGGAATCAATGCGGTTCCAAAAGGTCAGCTAGAGGCGGCTTACTCGCTAGGGATTCGTCCTAAAAATGCGATGCGCTACGTGATTTTGCCACAAGCTATCAAAAATATTTTGCCAGCATTGGGGAACGAATTTATCACTATTATCAAGGATAGTTCCCTCTTGTCAGCTATCGGTGTCATGGAGTTGTGGAATGGGGCTACAACAGTTTCTACAACAACCTATCTACCTTTAACACCACTTTTATTTGCTGCATTTTACTACTTGATTATGACTTCTATTTTGACAGTGGCCTTGAAAGCTTTTGAAAAACGTATGGGACAAGGAGATAAGAAATAATGACGGAAACCTTGATAAAAATTGAAAATTTATATAAATCATTTGGAAAGAATGAAGTATTGAAGGGTATCAACCTTGAGATTAAAAGAGGAGAAGTTGTCGTTATCATCGGTCCTTCAGGGAGCGGGAAATCTACCTTGCTTCGCTCTATGAATTTGTTGGAAGAAGCGACTAAGGGGAAGGTTGTCTTTGAGGGAGTCGATATTACAGACAAGAAGAATGACCTGTTTGCCATGCGTGAGAAGATGGGCATGGTTTTTCAACAATTCAATCTCTTTCCTAATATGACTGTGATGGAAAATATCACCTTGTCTCCTATCAAGACCAAAGGTGAAAGCAAGGCCGTTGCTGAGAAGAGAGCTCAGGAACTTTTGGAAAAAGTTGGTTTACCTGATAAGGCAACTGCTTATCCACAGAGTTTGTCAGGTGGCCAGCAACAGCGGATTGCTATTGCGCGTGGTTTGGCTATGGAACCTGATGTTTTACTCTTTGACGAGCCGACCTCAGCCCTGGACCCTGAAATGGTAGGTGAGGTGCTGGCAGTTATGCAAGACCTAGCCAAGTCAGGAATGACCATGGTTATCGTAACACATGAGATGGGCTTTGCTCGTGAGGTGGCAGATCGTGTTATCTTTATGGCAGACGGTGTGGTTGTTGAAGACGGAACACCGGAACAGATTTTTGAACAAACCCAAGAACAACGGACTAAGGACTTCTTGAGTAAGGTTTTATAATCTATTTTAAAATTTTAAGATAAGATTAGTGAAAAGCTCGACCCGAGCTTTTTCTTATAGTATGAAACTATAGGGTTGCCTAGGAAAGAAGTGTTAGAGGGTGCTGGCAGTTTTTGGTATAATGGAAGATATTTGAAAGAAAAGAGAAGTAATATGACACAGATTATTGATGGGAAAGCTTTAGCGGCCAAATTGCAGGGGCAGTTGGCTGAAAAGACTGCCAAACTAAAAGAAGAGACAGGTCTAGTACCTGGTTTGGTAGTGATTTTGGTTGGGGACAACTCTGCTAGCCAAGTCTACGTTCGAAATAAGGAACGTTCTGCCCTTGCGGCTGGTTTCCGTAGTGAAGTAGTGCGAGTTCCAGAGACCATTAGTCAAGCAGAATTGTTAGACTTGATTGCTAAATACAATCAAGATCTAGCTTGGCACGGGATCTTGGTTCAGTTACCATTACCAAAACATATCGATGAAGAGGCGGTTTTGTTGGCTATTGATCCTGAAAAGGACGTAGATGGTTTTCATCCTCTAAACATGGGGCGTCTCTGGTCTGGTCATCCAGTCATGATTCCATCAACACCTGCAGGAATTATGGAAATGTTCCATGAATACGGGATTGACTTGGAAGGTAAAAATGCGGTCGTCATCGGTCGTTCCAATATCGTTGGAAAACCTATGGCCCAGCTTCTTTTAGCCAAGAATGCTACAGTGACCTTGACTCACTCACGCACCCATAATCTTGCCAAGGTAGCTGCTAAAGCAGATATTCTGGTGGTCGCAATTGGCCGCGTCAAGTTTGTGACTGCTGACTTTGTCAAACCAGGTGCGGTAGTCATTGATGTTGGGATGAATCGTGATGAAAATGGTAAGCTCTGTGGGGATGTGGATTATGATGCAGTTGCCCCACTTGCTAGTCACATCACGCCAGTCCCTGGAGGTGTTGGTCCTATGACCATTACCATGCTAATGGAGCAAACCTATCAGGCAGCCCTTCGGACATTGGATAGAAAATTTTAAAAGTAAGATTACAAAAGGAGGTCTGCGCCTCTTTTTTGTTGTATAATAAAAGAGAGAGGGAAAAACGATGAAAGTGGTTGATCAAGTATTATTAGAAAAAGTCATGATTGAACGTTCTCGTACCAGTCATAAAGGAAATTACGGTCGTCTGCTGTTGCTGGGTGGGACTTATCCTTATGGTGGTGCTATTATCATGGCTGCTTTAGCAGCTGTAAAAAGCGGTGCAGGATTGGTGACCGTTGGCACAGACAGTGAAAATATCTCAGCTCTGCACAGCCATTTACCTGAGGCTATGGCCTTTTCTCTTCAAGACCAGCAATTGTTAAAAGAGCAATTGGAGAAGGCAGAAGTTGTCTTGCTGGGGCCTGGTTTACAAGACGATGCTTTTGGAGAAAATCTAGTCAAACAGGTCTTTGCTAGCTTAAAAAAGAATCAGGTTTTGATTGTAGACGGAGGGGCCTTGACCATTCTTGCTAAGACAAGTTTGTCGTTTCCATCTAACCAGCTTATCCTAACTCCACACCAAAAAGAATGGGAAAAGTTATCTGGAATTACGATTGAAAAACAAAACAAAGATGCAACGGCTAGTGCCCTAACTTCCTTCCCTCAAGGAATAATTTTGGTGGAGAAAGGTCCAGCTACTCGTATTTGGCAAGCTGGCCAGTCTGATTATTACCAGTTACAGGTTGGCGGTCCCTATCAGGCGACTGGGGGAATGGGAGATACACTGGCTGGAATGATTGCAGGCTTTGTAAGCCAGTTTAAACAAGTCAGTCTCTACGAGCGTGTGGCAGTAGCAACCCATCTTCATTCAGCTATTGCTCAAGAACTAGCTCAAGAACATTATGTAGTCTTGCCGACGGAAATCAGCTCTTATCTGCCCAAAATAATGAAAAAAATATCTCAAAAAGGCACCTGATAGTTTCAGGCGCCTTTATATCTTTTAGAAAAATCCTTTAATCTTTCCAACGAGGCCATCTAGACCTTCAGAACCAGAAATCAACTGCTGAGCTTGAGAGAAGTATTCTCCAAGCTGTTCTTGATTTTCCGCAACAAATGTTTTTGCAGCTTCGAAATCTTTTGTTTTGATTAGCTCTTTTACTTGGTTAAACAAATCTAATGGGGTCATCTTATTTCTTCATTTCTGTACTCAACTATTTAACCACCTTTATGCTAAAAAACCAACCCGAGTAAGATTTCTTCGAGAATGGTTATCGGTTTCAATTTTCAGATGAATATTAAGCCTTTACATGGTATAATAAAGGTAGCATTTTGTTTGGAGGTGTTTAAGTGGAAAATCTGAAAAAAATAGCAGGCATCAAGGCTGCTGAGTTCGTAACCGATGGAATGGTTGTAGGACTGGGAACAGGCTCGACTGCCTACTATTTCGTAGAAGAAATCGGTCGTAGAATCAAGGAGGAAGGACTTCAAATTACAGCCGTGACGACTTCTAGTGTAACGACGAATCAGGCACAAGGATTGAATATACCGCTTAAGTCTATTGATGAGGTGGATGAGGTTGATGTGACGGTTGATGGAGCTGATGAGGTGGATCGTCAGTTTAATGGTATCAAAGGAGGCGGTGGTGCCCTTCTAATGGAAAAAGTAGTTGCGACACCAACTAAACAGTATATTTGGGTGGTAGATGAGAGCAAGATGGTTGAGAAACTGGGCGCTTTTAAACTACCTGTCGAAGTTGTCCAATACGGAGCAGAACAGGTTTTCCGTCGTTTTGAAAAAGCTGGCTATAAGCCAAGTTTTCGTGAAAAAGATGGCCTACGCTTTGTGACGGATATGAAAAATTTCATTATTGACCTTGATTTAGGTGTTAATGAAGATCCAATTACTTTCGGACAAGAATTGGACCATATCGTTGGCGTCGTAGAGCACGGCCTATTCAACCAAATGGTGGATAAAGTCATCGTTGCTGGACGAGACGGGGTTCAGATTTTAACTTCAACAAAAGTAAACTAATCAACATAATAAGGAGACACACTATGCCAAAATTTAATCGTATTCACTTGGTGGTACTCGATTCTGTAGGAATCGGTGCAGCACCAGATGCTAATAACTTTGTCAATGCAGGGGTTCCAGATGGAGCTTCTGACACATTAGGACACATTTCAAAAACAGCTGGTTTGAATGTCCCAAACATGGCTAAAATCGGTCTAGGAAATATTCCTCGCGAAACTCCTTTGAAGACTGTAGCGGCAGAAAGCAATCCAACTGGATATGCAACAAAATTAGAAGAAGTATCTCTAGGTAAGGATACCATGACTGGTCACTGGGAAATCATGGGACTCAACATTACAGAGCCTTTCGATACTTTCTGGAACGGATTCCCAGAAGAAATCTTGACGAAAATCGAAGAATTTTCAGGACGCAAGGTCATTCGTGAAGCCAACAAACCTTACTCAGGAACTGCTGTAATAGATGACTTTGGACCTCGTCAAATGGAAACTGGCGAATTGATTATCTATACCTCAGCTGACCCTGTTTTGCAGATTGCTGCCCACGAAGACATCATTCCTTTGGATGAACTCTACCGTATCTGTGAATACGCGCGTTCGATTACCCTTGAGCGTCCTGCTCTTCTTGGTCGTATCATTGCCCGTCCTTATGTCGGCGAACCTGGAAACTTCACACGTACAGCAAACCGTCGTGACTTGGCTGTATCTCCATTTGCACCAACTGTTCTTGATAAATTGAATGAAGCAGGTATCGATACTTACGCTGTTGGTAAAATCAACGATATCTTTAACGGTGCGGGGATCAACCATGATATGGGACACAATAAGTCAAATAGCCATGGAATTGATACATTATTGAAGACAATGGGCCTTGCTGAGTTTGAAAAAGGATTCTCATTCACAAACTTGGTGGACTTTGATGCCCTTTACGGCCACCGTCGTAATGCTCACGGTTACCGTGATTGTTTGCATGAGTTTGATGAACGCTTGCCTGAAATTATCGCAGCCATGAGAGAAGATGATCTACTCATGATTACTGCTGACCATGGAAATGACCCAACCTATGCTGGAACTGACCATACTCGTGAATACATTCCACTTTTGGCCTACAGCCCTAGCTTTAAGGGAAATGGTGTCATTCCAGTTGGACATTTTGCAGATATCTCAGCGACAGTTGCGGATAACTTTGGTGTGGAAACGGCCATGATTGGGGAAAGTTTCTTAGATAAATTGGTATAAGATGACGCGCTATGCTTTACTGGTTAGGGGCATTAATGTCGGTGGGAAAAATAAGATAGTCATGACGCAACTTCGTCAAGAACTGACAGGGTTGGGATTAGAAAATGTTGAGACCTACATCAACAGTGGGAACATTTTCTTTACTTCGACAGCTCCCAAAGCCCAATTGGTTGAAAAGTTAGAGGTATTCTTTGAAGTCCATTATCCATTTATTCAGAGTTTTTCTTTGCTGAGTCAGGAAGATTATGAAGAAGAGCTGAATAATCTGCCAGATTGGTGGACCAAAGATTTGGCACGAAAGGATGTTCTCTTTTACACTGAGGGATTGGATGTGGCTCAAGTCATTGAGACAGTTGAAAGTTTGGAACTGGTCGATGAAGTGCTTCATTTTGGAAAACTTGGTATTTTCTGGGGTAAATTGTCAGAAGCTAGCTACTCTAAGACAGCTTATCACAAGCGCTTGCTAAAGATGCCTTTCTATCGCCAAATTACGATTCGCAATGCCAAAACCTTTGACAAAATCAGTCAATTTTTAAAACATAAAGAAGGAGATAACTAATGACATTTTTAGACAAAATCAATGAAACTGCTGCTTTTTTGAGAAGCAAGGGAGTAGAAGCGCCAGAGTTTGGTCTAATCCTTGGGTCAGGACTCGGTGAACTTGCTGAAGAAATCGACAATCCAGTTGTTGTAGACTACGCTGAAATTCCAAACTGGGGACGTTCAACTGTTGTCGGTCACGCGGGAAAATTAGTTTACGGTGAGCTTGCAGGACGTAAAGTATTGGCCCTTCAAGGGCGTTTCCACTTCTACGAAGGAAATCCTCTTGAAGTGGTGACATTCCCAGTTCGTGTCATGAAAGTTTTGGGCTGTGAAGGTGTCATTGTAACCAATGCAGCTGGTGGCATTGGTTATGGCCCAGGTACTTTGATGGCTATCTCAGACCATATCAACATGACAGGGCAAAACCCATTGATGGGTGAAAACTTGGATGAGTTTGGTCCTCGCTTCCCTGATATGTCTAAGGCTTACACTCCAGAATACCGTGAGACTGCTCATCAAGTAGCAGACAAATTGGGCATTAAACTGGATGAAGGTGTCTATATTGGTGTAACAGGCCCGACTTATGAAACCCCAGCAGAGATTCGTGCCTATAAGACATTGGGAGCAGATGCAGTTGGTATGTCCACTGTTCCTGAAGTTATTGTGGCAGCCCACTCAGGCTTGAAAGTACTAGGTATTTCATGTATCACTAATCATGCTGCTGGTTTCCAAGAAGAACTTAACCACGAAGAAGTAGTGGAAGTAACTGAGCGCGTCAAAGGCGACTTCAAAGGATTGCTTAAAGCTATTCTTGCTGAATTATAATCATGGTACAAGAGTTGAGGAGTAGTCTTCAGAGAATACCGTATAACCTCAAATTGGTTCTAGCGGTCATCATGATAGGACTAGTTTCAGGTATATTCGGAATTTTGCTCCATTATCTTTTAGAGCTGGTTGAAGGGCTAGCTTTTGGTCAGTCAGAGCATCATAGTGGATTTTTGACAGATGGAGTTTCCTCCTCACGGATAGGCATCAGTTTAATCATCGTGGGAGTTAGTTCTGCCTTGGTCTGGTATTTCTTACAAAGAAAATCAAAGATTTTTTCCATCAAAGCGCAGATGAAGGATGAAACATCACAATACAAACTTCATTTTTTAAAACAACTAGTTCATTCAATTTGGCAGATTATTGCGGTTGGAGGAGGGACACCTATCGGTAAGGAAGCTGCGCCACGGGAGATTGGAGCTTTATTTGCAAGACCTATTGCCAATATTTTTTCTCTCTCCGTGAAGGACCAAGTTTTTTTCATTGCCTGTGGAGCTGGTGCGGGTTTAGCGGCTGTCTATCAGGTTCCGTTAACGAGTGTGTTTTTCGTTTTTGAAACCTTGGGAATTGCTTTATCTGTCAAACGTTTTTTCTTGGTCGGTCTGACTACATATGTATCAGCCTTTATAGCAGGCTTTGTTGTTTCAAATCATGCTCTCTACCAGCTTCCAGCTCTGACTTGGTCACTAGGTGATAGTTGGCTTGTTCCTCTATTACTTCTTTTCTTGACTCCACTCGCTTGGCTTTTTGCTCGCTTAAGTAAAAAAGCATCTTCAAAAAGAATAAAAGATAAACGAATACTTCTCACATTGCCCTCAGCTTTTCTTTTTCTTGCTGGATTGGCAAGTTATTTTCCACATCTACTTGGAAATGGGCGTATGATGGCTCAGGAGATTTTAAACGGCAGTAATGCCAAGATGGTAATCCTCTTGTTTGTCTTGAAAGCCTTGGTCGTTTTAGTCACCCTTTGGGCAGGTGCCTATGGTGGTACCTTGACACCGTCTTTTGCCTTGGGGATAGCAGTAGCTGCACTCTTGACCATGATTTTAGGTAGTGGCAACCAGCCAGCAGTCTTACTATTAGGTTCGGTTTGTTTTTTAGCTGTGACCTTGAAGGCTCCCCTGTCTGCAACTGGATTGGTAATGGGTTTCACTGGTCAATCATTGGAGGCTATACCTTTTCTTTTGGTGACTGCTTACTTGGCATTTGGTTGTGCTAAAATACTGGATCAAATCCCTTGGGAGAAATACTTACGACCAAAGACAAGGATAAAAGAAACTTAATAAGAATACTCTAATTTTTCTAATCAAAAATATATTTTAAATTTATAATCAATATCATTTAATAAAGAAAGGTAGAGCGTGTGTTCAGATTTGAACACGAGCGCAAAGCTCGGAAAATAGATAATTTGACTAAGAAATCAGGATTTCTCGTCAGATTTCTAATTTTCAGTCTCTTTCTGGTCGCTCTTTAATCTTCATAAAATAAAGAAAGGATGGGTTAACTGTATTCACCGAACTGAATACGGGCGGCTCTCCTCTAAATCATCAAAATTAAGAAAGAAAGGAATTGAACCCACCCTAAAAGCAGTGGGAAAAAGATAGTTGGTCTAGCGAGCATCGCTCACTGCACTCAACTCCTATTTTCCCTTCGCTTTTTGACGGGTTTGGTATCTTATATTATGTCTATCCATATTGCTGCTAAGCAGGGTGAAATTGCTGATAAAATTCTTCTTCCTGGGGATCCTCTTCGTGCGAAATTTATCGCTGAGAATTTTCTTGAAGATGCTGTTTGCTTTAACGAAGTGCGTAACATGTTTGGTTACACTGGAACTTACAAGGGTCACCGTGTATCTGTCATGGGTACAGGGATGGGTATGCCCTCAATCTCTATCTATGCTCGTGAATTGATTGTCGATTACGGCGTGAAAAAATTGATTCGTGTTGGAACTGCGGGCTCTTTGAATGAGGATGTTCACGTTCGTGAGTTGGTCTTGGCGCAAGCAGCTGCAACCAACTCAAACATCATCCGCAACGACTGGCCTCAATACGATTTTCCTCAAATTGCTAGCTTTGATTTGCTAGATAAGGCCTACCATATTGCCAAAGATCTCGGTATGACTACTCACGTAGGAAATGTCTTGTCATCAGACGTTTTCTATTCAAACTACTTTGAAAAGAACATCGAGCTTGGTAAGTGGGGAGTAAAAGCGGTGGAAATGGAAGCGGCAGCCCTATACTACCTTGCAGCTCAACACCATGTTGACGCCCTTGCTATCATGACTATTTCAGATAGTTTGGTTAATCCAGATGAAGATACAACTGCAGAAGAACGTCAAAACACCTTCACTGATATGATGAAGGTTGGTCTAGAAACATTGATAGCTGACTAAAGGTAGGCTCTATTCAGAATGATTTCTCTTGTTCTCAAAATGATAACCACCAACAATGAATCAATTCTGAAATAGGTAAGAATAAAGAAATTGAAGAAAGCCTAATAGTGTCAAAGGACCGAGACTAGTCAGTTTAATATCTAAATCATAATCAAATAAAGTTGAAAGCCCAGTTGACAGTAGCCAAAGGTTTTCAACTTTTTAACTTGAAAATTCCTAGGAGTACAAAATGGATAAAATTGAACAACTACAAGGTATTATTGATCAAAGTCAGAAAATTGTCTTTTTCGGTGGTGCAGGGGTTTCTACAGAGTCTAATATTCCAGATTTTCGTAGTTCAGATGGTGTCTATAGTCTGAAGTTGGGGCGCCATTTTACTGCCGAGCAACTGGTTTCACGCACTATGTTTGAGCGCTATCCAGAGGATTTTTTTGACTTCTACAAAAAGTATTTAGTCTATCCAGATGCCAAGCCGAATTTAGCACATGATTATCTAGCGTATTTGGAAAAAACAGGTAAATTAATGGCGATTGTGACGCAAAATATCGATAGCCTCCATGAAATGGCAGGATCTCAGAAAGTGTTGAAACTGCATGGTAGTGCAGATCGTAATTATTGTTTGGGCTGTCATCGCTTTTATGATTTGACTGCCTTTTTGGCACTTGAAGGTCCAGTTCCCCACTGCTTAGATTGTGGAAAAGTGGTCAAACCTGACGTAACCCTTTATGAGGAAGCGCTAGATATGGATGTATTTAGTCGCGCAGCTCGAGCCATTCAGCAAGCAGATTTGTTGATCATTGCTGGAACTTCTTTAGTTGTTTATCCTGCAGCTAGTCTAATCAATTATTTTTCAGGGTCAAATCTTGTCCTTATCAACAAGTCCAGCACTCCTCAAGACAGTCAAGCTGATTTAGTTATCGAAGGTAAGATTGGAGAAGTTTTTTCTAAATTGAGACAATAAAAAACTGAAAGAAGTAGGATTTTACTTCCTTCAGTTTTTTTGTATCACGAACTCAGAAACTATAAACAAGATTCTCTCTATTTATCGGGGAATCTCAAATTTGATTTATAAATTGCTCGAGTTATTTTTAATTGTTGAATAAAATGAAACAGAAAAGAGGCTGGGACAAAAGTCCTAGCCTCTCAATTGTCGAGCAAGACGCAGTGGTTGAGTGGGCTCTACTACGCTGATTTCATCAGCTTTTACAGCCCTACTCAACTGTGCGGAGGTGGGACGACGAAATCGAATTCTAACGAATTACCGATTTCTGTCCCACTCTCTTTTTTAGTCAATCAATACATGTTGATTTTAATGAAATGCTACTATATTGTTTAGATTTTTAAAGATTGCAAAAAACAATCAATCTCTGCTTGAGAATGGAGATTATGCATCTTTTCTGAGTAAGTATTGTTTAAGTATTGGTATCTATCCTTAGCATTTTTTGTTCGACCATCCCAGAGAATCCAACGGATAAATTCCCAATTGAATTGCTCAGGGCATCCCTTAGCCATACTTTCTCTCACTTTGCCTCTGTATTTTAAATAGCGCTTAAAGGCTCTTAGCAAACAAGTCCAAGCTGAGAAGTTTAAAAAGATAATCTGGTCAGCTTCGTCCATTCTTTCCTCATAACAACACCAAGAATAGTTGCCATCGATTACCCAATTTTCATTTCTGGATAAAAAATCCTTCATTTCCTTATGCATCCAGTCACGGTCACTGTCTTGCCAACCAGGTTGAAATTGGAGAGTATCTATATGAAGTTTTGGGATAGAGTAGTGCCTAGCTAGTTTTTCTGCCAGAGTAGATTTTCCTGATCCAGAATATCCAATGATAGCTATTTTCATAATAACCTCCGGAAAATGTGCACAAAAAAAGCTCCGAGGAGCTCATTTTGTATGCAGTTAATGATTAACCAAGTTTAGCTGCAAGACGTGCTTTATCACGGCTAGCTTTGTTTTTGTGGATCAAACCTTTAGTTTCTGCTTTATCGATAGCTGAGCTGGCAGCACGGTAAAGTTCTTCAGATGGGTTTGCTTCAAAAGCTTTGATAGCAGTACGCATAGCTGATTTTTGAGCTGAGTTCTTTTCGTTTTGTTTAACGTTCAATTCAGCGCGTTTGATAGCTGATTTAATGTTTGCCAATGTTCTTACCTCCATTTTTACTAACTATACCATTATATCTGAAAACTTACGTTTTGACAAGGGAAAATTATTTTTTTAAGTAAATTTCATCGATTTCATGGTTCTTTGTTTTATGCAGAATCACTTCCGCACGATTTCGGGTCGGTTCAATATAATTTTGTAGATTTGTGAGATTGATACTGGTCCAGACTTGATGGGCAAAATCCTTCACTTCATTAAGAGGAAGTTGAGTGAAACGGTAGTAATAGTTGCCTGGATCATCCTGAGCAAAACTAAGAAGTTTTAAGAAACGATCCAAATACCAGCTTTCAATATGCTCGACTGCGGCATCGACATAGATTGAAAAGTCAAAGAAATCAGTGATGTAAAGACGTTCGTTTTGTGGATTTTGAAAGACATTGATTCCTTCAACAATGACAAAATCAGCGGCTTCTACTCGTTGTTTTTGACCTGGTACGATATCATAGATTTCATGAGAATAAACAGGTATATCCACATCCTGCCCATTTTTAAGTTGGTCTAGGAAATTGAGCAAAGCTTCCATGTCGTAGCTCTCAGGAAAACCCTTGCGGTTGAGAATATCTTGCTCAATTAAGACACTATTTGGGTATAAAAAACCATCCGTAGTAACTAGTTCAACACTTGCTCCAGGAACGATACGAGAAAGCAAAATTTGCAAGAGCCGACTTGTGGTTGATTTACCAACGGCAACACTCCCAGAAACCCCAATGATAAAAGGCTGGGATTTGCTTTCACGTTGAAGGAAAATTCCTTTTGAAAAGGCAAGGTCTTCTTTGGAACGTTTGTAAATCTGAATCAGATTTGCCAATGGCAGATAGATATCAGTAACATCTTGTAGGCTAATCTGGTCATTGAAACTCTTAATTGAATCTAATTCTTCCTCGGTCAAGGGAGGAGTTGTTTTGCGATGCAAAGATTGCCAAGTTTGGCGGCTGATTTTTTCAAAATGTAAAAATTCGTTGGTCATGTGTTTTCCCCTAGATATTTTGTCTATCTTACCATAAAAAGCTAAAAAAATAAAGCGGTTTCTTGATGGTAGTAAGCTGATATAGTATAATAGAGGTAGATAGAGGTTGACCAATTTATAGATGAAATAGGAGATAGTTTCTGCTGATTTATAAGCTAATAAAGGGGGCTTTTTAGTTCACAACTTATAGGAGGTGTACTATGAAAACCTTGAAACGTTACATATTGGAACTCTGTTTTATTTTAAGTTTTGCTTTACCTTTTATAAAAGGAGCCAATGCGAATAATGGTAGACGCTTTGTGGAAATCTATTACGGTTTTACTTTTTTAATGGAACATGCTATTGTAACAGCTATTTTTATCTGTTCGCTCTTGCTTGCTTTCTTCCTAAAAAAACGGTGGATGAAATGGCTTGCTGCTGGTAGTTATGTCTTTTTAGTCCTATGGATTGCGACAGAGGGTTATTTCTTCCGCATGTCACTAGTAGATTTGATACGACTTTGGACAAGTTTGGAAATCCTGACAAAAACGTATCAGTTGGGCTTTTATCTAAACATCTTGTTGGGAATTTTGTTGATAATTAAGTATCTGAAGATTAAGCAATAGTAATAATAAATACGCCCGATTATAGATGATAAACTTTTTGTTATATCCTGATTATGCTATTTCTAGTTCTAAATGGCTTTTCATTCATCTATAAGTGTTAAAAGAGATTGAAGAAAAGGTCTTCTTGACTAGTTTTCTTCAGTCTTTTTCGTTTTATTATCCATTTGTAAACGATTTACAATTTAAGGCAAATTATGGTAAAATAGTTTCATGAGTAAAATGTATTATGCAGAAAATCCTGACGCTGCTCACGACATTCATGAGTTGAGAGTGGACTTGTTGGGAGAAAAAATGACTTTTTTGACGGATGCGGGTGTTTTTAGCAAGAAAATGGTTGACTTTGGAAGTCAACTCTTGCTCAAGTGTCTTGAGGTCAATCAAGGAGAAACTGTCCTTGATGTAGGCTGTGGTTACGGACCTTTGGGCTTGTCCTTAGCTAAGGCTTATGGAGTTCAGGCGACCATGGTCGATATCAATAATCGTGCCTTGGATTTGGCGCGGCAAAATGCTGAACGAAATAAAGTAGAAGCGATGATTTTCCAGTCCAACATCTATGAACAAGTTGAAGGGAAATTTGACCATGTCATTTCCAATCCTCCTATCCGTGCGGGCAAGCAAGTGGTTCATGAAATCATTGTGAAAAGTAAAGATTTCTTGGAAACTGGTGGAGATTTAACAATCGTTATCCAGAAAAAACAAGGGGCTCCAAGTGCCAAATCCAAGATGGAAGATGTGTTTGGCAATTGTGAAGTCGTTAAAAAAGATAAGGGATACTATATCCTTAGAAGTGTGAACGAATGAGAGCAGTTGATTTAATCCAAAAGAAACGAGACGGGCAAGAACTGACTTCGAGTGAAATTGAATGGTTAGTTGAAGGTTATGTGTCAGGAACAGTTCCCGATTATCAGATGTCTGCCTTTGCTATGGCTGTTTATTTCAAAGGAATGACGACTCGAGAAATCTCTGATTTGACCATGAAGATGGTTCAGACGGGGCAAGAGTTTGATTTATCCGCTATTGATGGCGTTAAAGTTGATAAGCATTCTACAGGTGGTGTTGGTGATAAGGTGACTTTGATTTTAGCTCCTTTAGTAGCGAGTTTTGGAGTTCCAGTTGCCAAAATGAGTGGTCGTGGTCTCGGCCATACAGGCGGTACAATCGATAAATTGGAGTCCATTAAGGGCTATCAAGTCGAGCGCAGTCAAGAGGATTTTATTCGTCAGGTGCAGGATATTGGTGTATCTGTCATCGGGCAATCAGACCAGCTGGTCAAAGCAGACAAGCTTCTCTATGCCCTTCGTGACGTAACAGCAACTGTCGACACGATTCCCCTAATTGCAAGTTCGGTGATGAGCAAGAAAATTGCTGCAGGAGCGGATGCTATTTTGCTAGACGTGACTGTCGGTGAGGGTGCCTTCATGAAGACGGTTGATGAGGCACGCGAGTTGGCTCAAACCATGGTGGAACTCGGTAAGGCAGTTGGCCGAAAGACAGTAGCAGTTATTACGGATATGAGCCAGCCCTTGGGACGAGCAATTGGAAATCGTCTGGAAATCCTTGAAGCACTGGAGATTTTACAAGGGCAAGGCCGTCAGGATATTACTCACTTCATCTGTGAATTGGCTCAGATTATGCTTTCTCTGGCAAATGTAAATAAAACAGTTGAAGAAGTTCGCCAACATCTTGAAAATGGTCAAGCGCTGGCTAAGTTTGAGGAGATGGTCCGAGCCCAAAGCGGAGACTTGGAAGACCTCTATCGCCCTGTAGATGTAGCCCATGTGGTGGAAATCCCTGCTCAGGAAACGGGGGTCATTTCAGCTCTTCCAGCTATGGAATTTGGGCTTTTTGCTATGAGACTGGGTGCTGGTCGTGCAGTTAAGACTGATGATTTGGACTATGAAACTGGAATTGTTTTTGAAAAGAAGGTTGGAGACTCCGTTCAAAAGGGAGAAATTGTTGCAAAAGTATACACAAATGGAAAAATTTCTCCTCAGCTAGTTACAGATTTTCAAAAATATGTTAAAATAAATGATAGAGTGCAAAGTTTACGTGAAATTATAGAAATTATTTCATAAACCGCAGGAGAATCCGAATATGAAATTAAATAAATATATTGATCATACGCTTTTGAAACAAGATGCGACAGAAAATCAAATTGATTGTTTGTTATCTGAAGCTAAAGAGTATGATTTTGCCAGTGTTTGCGTTAATCCGACCTGGGTTGAACATGCTAAAAAAGGACTTGAAGGCACAGATGTAAAGGTCTGCACAGTAGTAGGTTTCCCTTTGGGAGCAACAACTTCCTCTGTGAAAGCTTTTGAAGCAAAAGAAGCTATCCAAAATGGTGCCGATGAGATTGATATGGTGATCAATGTTGGGGCTCTCAAATCAGGCAATGTAGCCTTGGTTGAGTCGGATATTCGAGCAGTAGTGGAAGCAAGTGGTGATAAGTTAGTGAAAGTCATTATTGAAGCTTGCCTTCTAACAGACCAAGAAAAAGTTGTGGCTTGCCAATTAGCCCAAAAAGCTGGAGCTGATTTTGTGAAAACATCTACTGGCTTTTCAACTGGTGGTGCGACGGTAGCAGATGTTAGATTAATGCGTGAAACAGTTGGGCCTAAAATGGGTGTCAAGGCTGCAGGTGGAGCTCGTTCTTATGCAGATGCTCTTGCCTTTGTAGAAGCAGGTGCGACCCGTATCGGAACTTCATCTGGGGTAGCCATTTTAAAAGGAGAATTGGCAGATGGCGACTACTGAGTTGATTGAACTAGCAATTGAAACCAGCAAGAATGCCTATGTGCCCTATTCTCATTTTCCAGTCGGAGCTGTTCTAGTCGCAAAAGATGGTAGTATTTATACAGGTGTCAATATCGAGAATGCTAGTTATTCTTTGACCAACTGTGGAGAACGCACAGCGATTTTTAAAGCAGTTTCCGAAGGTCAAAGAGAGTTTTCAGAATTGATTGTCTATGGACAGACTGAACAACCAATCTCGCCATGTGGTGCTTGTCGCCAAGTGATGGCTGAATTTTTTGAACAAGATCTAAAAGTGACCTTAGTCGCAAAAGATAAATCGACGGTCGAGATGACGGTCGGGGAATTACTTCCATACTCTTTTACAGACTTAAACTAGTCTGAGTCACTCTCTGAGTGGCACGGTCCTTGTGACCAACCAATCCATACTTGCAACATCGTTGCACATCTTATTTAGGAGGTTCAGTAATGAACAAGAAACAATGGCTAGGCCTTGGTCTAGTTGCAGTGGCAGCAGTTGGACTTGCTGCATGTGGTAATCGCTCTTCTCGTAACGCAGCTTCATCTTCTGATGTGAAAACAAAAGCAGCAATCGTAACTGATACTGGTGGTGTTGATGACAAATCATTCAACCAATCAGCTTGGGAAGGTTTGCAAGACTGGGGTAAAGAACATAATCTTTCAAAAGATAAAGGTTTCACTTACTTCCAATCAACAAGTGAAGCTGACTATGCTAACAACTTGCAACAAGCGGCTGGAAGTTACAACCTAATCTTCGGTGTTGGTTTTGCTCTTCACAATGCGGTTGAAGAAGCAGCAAAAGAGCATACTGACATCAACTATGTCTTGATTGATGATGTGATTAAAGACCAAAAGAATGTTGTTAGCGTAACTTTTGCTGATAATGAGTCAGGTTACCTTGCAGGTGTAGCTGCAGCTAAAACAACTAAGACAAAACAAGTTGGTTTTGTAGGTGGGCAGGAGTCAGAAGTTATCTCTCGTTTTGAAGCTGGTTTCAAGGCAGGTGTTGCGTCAGTAGACCCATCTATCAAAGTACAAGTTGACTACGCTGGTTCATTCGGTGATGCCGCTAAAGGTAAAACAATTGCAGCAGCGCAATACGCAGCTGGTGCAGATATTGTTTACCAAGTAGCTGGTGGTACAGGTGCTGGTGTCTTTGCAGAAGCAAAATCACTCAACGAAAGCCGTCCTGAAAATGAAAAAGTTTGGGTTATTGGTGTTGACCGTGACCAAGAAGCAGAAGGTAAATACACTTCTAAAGATGGTAAAGAATCAAACTTTGTTCTTGTATCTACTTTGAAACAAGTCGGTACAACTGTAAAAGATATTGCTAACAAGACAGAAAAAGGTGAATTCCCTGGCGGTCAAGTGATCGTTTATTCATTGAAAGATAAAGGGGTTGACTTGGCAGTAACAAACCTTTCAGAAGAAGGTAAAAAAGCTGTTGAGGATGCTAAAGCTAAAATCCTTGATGGAAGCGTAAAAATTCCTGAAAAATAATGGATGGAAGTCATTTCTTAGGAAGCGGCCAAGGGCCGCTTTTTTAAGAGTTGAGACAAAGTCATTTTGTCTCAGTAAAGCTTGCTACTAGAGAAACTAGCAAGTTTTATTGAAATAAAATAAGACTCTGAAAGGAAGAGCACATGGCACACGAAAATGTCATTGAGATGCGTGATATTACCAAGGTGTTTGGTGAATTTGTTGCCAACGACAAAATCAACTTACACTTACGAAAAGGTGAAATTCATGCACTTTTAGGAGAAAATGGGGCTGGGAAGTCCACGCTAATGAACATGTTAGCAGGGCTTCTTGAACCAACCAGTGGTGAAATTGTGGTCAACGGCCAAGTTGTCAATCTCGACTCACCATCTAAAGCAGCTAGCTTGGGAATCGGAATGGTTCATCAACATTTTATGTTGGTAGATGCTTTCACAGTGGCTGAAAACATTATTTTAGGTAGTGAATTAACTAAAAATGGTGTATTAGATATCGCTGGAGCTATCAAAGAAATCAAGGCTCTTTCTGAACGTTATGGCTTAGCTGTTGATCCTTCTGCTAAGGTGGCAGACATCTCAGTTGGGGCCCAACAACGTGTAGAAATTTTAAAAACCCTTTATCGGGGGGCTGATATCCTGATCTTTGACGAACCGACGGCTGTCTTGACTCCATCAGAAATTGATGAATTGATGACTATTTTGAAAAATCTTGTCAAAGAAGGAAAATCAATTATCTTGATTACCCACAAGTTGGATGAGATTCGCGCAGTTTCTGACCGAGTTACAGTTATCCGTCGTGGGAAATCAATTGAAACCGTCGAAATTGCAGGGGCTACCAATGCTGATTTAGCAGAAATGATGGTGGGTCGTTCTGTTTCCTTTAAAACAGAGAAACAAGCTTCTCAGCCAAAAGAAGTGGTCTTGTCTATCAAGGACTTAGTGGTCAATGAAAACCGCGGTGTCCCAGCTGTGAAAAATCTGTCCTTGGATGTTCGTGCTGGAGAGATTGTTGGGATTGCAGGGATTGATGGGAATGGTCAGTCTGAACTGATTCAAGCTATCACAGGTCTTCGCAAGGTAGAATCTGGTAGCATTGAACTAAAAGGAGATTCAATTGTAGGCTTGCACCCACGTCAGATTACAGAGTTGAGTGTTGGGCACGTTCCAGAAGACCGTCACCGTGATGGTTTAATTTTGGAAATGATGATTTCTGAAAATATTGCTCTTCAAACCTACTACAAAGAACCACATAGTAAAAATGGAATTTTGAACTATTCAAATATTACTTCTTATGCTAAAAAGCTAATGGAAGAATTTGATGTTCGTGCTGCCAGTGAATTGGTTCCTGCAGCGGCACTCTCAGGAGGGAATCAACAAAAAGCAATTATTGCTCGTGAAATTGATCGAGATCCTGATCTCCTTATCGTCAGCCAGCCAACTCGTGGGTTGGATGTCGGTGCCATTGAATATATCCACAAACGCTTGATTGAAGAGCGTGATAATGGTAAGGCTGTCCTTGTTGTCAGCTTTGAATTAGATGAGATTTTAAACGTCTCAGACCGTATTGCCGTTATCCATGATGGTAAGATTCAAGGTATTGTGTCACCAGAAACAACCAATAAACAAGAACTTGGTGTCTTGATGGCTGGTGGAAACTTGGGAAAGGAGAAGAGTGATGTCTAAAAAATTACAACAAATTTCGGTTCCCTTGATTTCTGTCTTCCTAGGAATTTTACTCGGAGCTATTGTCATGTGGATCTTCGGTTATGACGCTATTTGGGGCTACGAAGAATTGTTCTATACAGCTTTTGGTAGTCTACGCGGGATTGGGGAAATCTTCCGTGCTATGGGACCTCTAATCTTGATTGGTCTTGGTTTTGCCGTTGCCAGTCGCGCTGGTTTCTTTAACGTCGGACTTCCTGGTCAGGCTTTGGCAGGTTGGATTCTCAGTGGTTGGTTTGCCCTGTCGCATCCAGATATGCCACGTCCCTTGATGATTCTAGCAACCATCGCGATTGCCTTGATTGCTGGTGGGATTGTCGGTGCGATTCCAGGTATTCTGAGAGCCTATCTAGGGACGTCAGAGGTTATCGTAACCATCATGATGAACTACATTGTTTTGTATGTAGGAAATGCCTTTATCCATGCTTTCCCTAAAGACTTCATGCAAAGTACAGATTCGACCATTCGTGTTGGGGCTAATGCAACCTACCAGACACCTTGGTTGTCTGAGTTGACTGGTAATTCGCGGATGAATATCGGTATTTTCTTTGCCATCATTGCCGTTGCAGTCATTTGGTTCATGCTCAAGAAAACAACCCTTGGTTTTGAAATCCGTGCAGTTGGTCTTAATCCACATGCTTCAGAATACGCTGGTATTTCTGCAAAACGAACAATTATCCTCTCAATGATTATTTCAGGTGCCTTGGCAGGCCTTGGTGGAGCTGTTGAAGGTCTGGGAACCTTCCAGAACGTCTATGTTCAAGGATCGTCATTAGCTATCGGATTTAACGGGATGGCGGTTAGCCTGCTTGCGGCCAACTCACCAATTGGTATTCTCTTTGCAGCCTTCCTATTTGGTGTTCTCCAAGTTGGTGCGCCGGGTATGAACGCAGCTCAAGTTCCGTCTGAGCTTGTCAGCATTGTAACAGCGTCCATTATCTTCTTTGTCAGTGTTCATTACCTTATCGAACGCTTTGTCAAACCCAAAAAACAAGTTAAAGGAGGTAAGTAAAGATGTCTATTACAACCTTGCTCACCCTCTTGGTGTCTTCTATGCTGATTTACTCAGCACCTCTCATCTTTACAAGTATCGGAGGAGTTTTCTCTGAACGTGGTGGTGTGGTAAACGTAGGCCTTGAAGGAATTATGGTTATGGGTGCTTTTTCTGGAGTTGTCTTTAACCTTGAATTTGCACAAGATTTAGGAGCGTCAACTCCTTGGTTAGCTCTACTAGTTGGAGGATTAGTCGGAGCTATCTTCTCGCTCATTCACGCAGTGGCTACAGTTCATTTCCGTGCAGACCATGTTGTCAGCGGTACGGTATTGAACTTGATGGCACCAGCCTTGGCTGTTTTCTTGGTGAAAGTACTTTATAACAAGGGACAAACGGATAACTTAACGCAAACATTTGGACGTTTTGATTTCCCTATTTTAGCTAATATCCCTGTTATCGGTGATATCTTCTTCAAGTCAACTAGTCTACTTGGTTATCTGGCCATTGCCTTCTCATTTCTTGCTTGGTTTATTCTCTTTAAGACTCGCTTTGGTCTTCGTCTCCGCTCTGTCGGTGAACATCCTCAAGCAGCGGATACCTTGGGAATCAATGTCTACAAGATGAGATATTTAGGAGTTATTATTTCAGGTTTCCTAGGTGGAATTGGCGGAGCGATTTATGCTCAATCCATCTCAGTTAACTTCTCAGTGACAACTATTGTTGGACCTGGCTTTATCGCCCTTGCTGCGATGATCTTCGGAAAATGGAATCCAATCGGAGCCATGCTATCTAGCCTCTTCTTTGGACTTTCACAAAGTTTGGCTGTTATCGGTTCTCAATTGCCGTTCCTACAAGGAGTGCCTACGGTTTATCTTCAAATCGCTCCTTATGTTTTGACTATTCTTGTCTTAGCAGCCTTCTTTGGAAAAGCAGTTGCGCCTAAGGCAGACGGTATCAACTACATCAAATCAAAATAAGCATACAAAAAAACGTCAGTACAGAACTGGCGTTTTATTTTTTAGGATGTTGGTGGGTCAAGTTCAATCCCCAAGGGACCAAATTTTCGGTTTTATTTTTGATACGAGCGATATTGTCCTTATGGCGAATGATAATCAAGCTAGCAAGTGCTAGGATAATCAAAATGAAGAGAGGGTCATAGCTGTTTAGGATAAAACCAAAAAGTGGAAGGAATAAAACCCCGATAACGGCTGCGATAGATGCTGTGACACTAGACAGTGAAATCATACTACCAAGATAAAGAGTTCCAAAGAAAACAATCGCTAGATAGAGGCAGAAGACAGGCGCAAATCCGAAAACTACTCCAGCACTAGTTGCGACAGCCTTGCCCCCTTTAAATCCTGCAAAGATAGGAAAGGTATGTCCAACGACAGCCAAAAGTCCAAAGATGAGGGGCGAAACGCCTTGCAGATGAAACATAATCGGAAGAAGCGTTGCTAGGGTTCCTTTAAAAAAGTCAATGACAAAGGTTGCCATGCCCGCTTTCTTACCTAAAATGCGGAAGGTATTGGTTGTTCCAGTATTTCCAGAACCATGCTCGCGCAGATTGATTTGAAAGAATACTTGTCCAATCCAGAGACCAGACGGAATCGAACCCAGCAGATAGGCTAGGATTAATAAAACTATTGTAATCATACTCCTATTATATCATGAAATGGAGAAGAAAGGCAGAGAATCTCTTCTGAAATTATCACACCGGAGAAAGAAAAATTTTGCAAAATCCTTGGAAAACCTGTAGAATAGTAAAGATGAACGAATAGGAGGTTCCTTGTGTCAAAAAAGGAAATCAATATTAACAATTATAATGATGACGCCATTCAGGTGCTAGAAGGGTTGGATGCGGTTCGAAAACGTCCAGGGATGTATATCGGATCGACTGATGGTGCTGGTCTCCATCACCTCGTTTGGGAAATCGTGGACAATGCAGTCGATGAAGCCTTATCTGGATTTGGTGATCGTATCGATGTAATTATCAATAAAGACGGCAGTTTAACGGTTCAAGACCATGGACGTGGAATGCCGACAGGTATGCACGCTATGGGAATCCCAACAGTTGAGGTTATCTTTACCATTCTTCACGCCGGAGGGAAATTTGGTCAAGGAGGATACAAGACATCAGGTGGACTTCACGGGGTAGGATCTTCCGTTGTTAATGCCCTTTCTAGCTGGTTAGAAGTAGAAATTACCCGTGATGGTACAATCTACAAGCAACGTTTTGAAAATGGGGGCAAGCCTGTCACGACCCTGAAGAAAATTGGTACAGCACCCAAGTATAAGACAGGTACCAAGGTTACGTTTATGCCTGATGCTAGTATTTTTTCTACGACAGATTTTAAATACACTACCATCTCAGAGCGTCTTAATGAATCAGCATTTCTTCTGAAAAATGTGACCTTGTCTTTGACAGATAAGCGAACAGATGAAGCAATCGAGTTCCATTATGAGAACGGGGTACAGGACTTTGTTTCTTATCTAAACGAAGACAAGGAAACCTTGACGCCAGTTCTATACTTTGAAGGTGAAGACAATAGTTTCCAAGTGGAAGTGGCCCTCCAGTACAATGATGGATTTTCAGATAATATCTTGTCCTTTGTCAATAACGTTCGCACCAAGGATGGTGGAACGCATGAGACAGGACTCAAGTCAGCCATTACCAAGGTTATGAATGACTATGCGCGCAAGACGGGGCTTCTCAAGGAAAAAGATAAAAATCTTGAAGGGTCAGACTATCGTGAGGGGCTAGCGGCTGTCCTCTCTATTCTAGTTCCTGAAGAACATTTGCAGTTTGAGGGCCAGACCAAGGACAAACTAGGAAGTCCACTAGCTCGCCCAGTTGTGGATGGAATTGTGACTGATAAGTTGACTTTCTTCCTAATGGAAAACGGAGAATTGGCTTCGAACCTCATCCGCAAGGCTATCAAGGCCCGTGATGCTCGCGAAGCAGCACGTAAGGCCCGTGATGAGAGTCGAAATGGTAAGAAAAATAAAAAAGACAAGGGCTTGTTGTCTGGGAAATTGACCCCAGCTCAGTCTAAGAATCCATCTAAGAATGAACTCTATCTAGTCGAGGGAGATTCTGCCGGTGGATCTGCCAAACAAGGTCGTGACCGCAAGTTTCAGGCTATTTTGCCTCTTCGTGGTAAGGTGATCAATACAGCCAAGGCTAAGATGGCAGATATCCTCAAAAATGAGGAAATCAATACTATGATTTATACTATTGGCGCGGGTGTTGGGGCAGACTTCTCCCTTGAAGATGCTAACTATGATAAGATCATTATCATGACCGATGCGGATACTGACGGTGCTCACATCCAAACACTTCTCTTAACCTTCTTTTATCGCTACATGCGTCCACTAGTCGAGGCAGGACATGTCTATATCGCCCTTCCACCTCTTTACAAGATGTCCAAAGGAAAAGGCAAGAAAGAAGACGTGGCTTACGCTTGGACGGACGGAGAATTAGAAGAACTCCGCAAACAGTTCGGTAAAGGCGCTACCCTCCAACGCTACAAGGGGCTTGGTGAGATGAATGCGGACCAGCTCTGGGAAACAACTATGAACCCAGAAACGCGTACCCTCATCCGTGTCACAATCGAAGACCTAGCTCGCGCGGAACGCCGCGTCAATGTCCTCATGGGAGATAAAGTCGAACCACGACGTAAGTGGATTGAGGACAATGTCAAGTTTACGCTGGAAGAAGCAACAGTATTTTAAAAGATCCAAAAAGGAGAACAACAATGTCAAATAATCTGTCTGAAGATCAAGTAAAAGAAGCTCTTGAAAGTGGATATGGGCAGTCTGAAGCTTTATTAAATGATAAAGATGAATTAGATAATTTTTTGTATCGTTTGGAGCAAAAAATTAACGATATGCCATTTGTGGGAAAGAAATTTTCGATGATCCCAGTCATGATTTCCTTAGTGAAACATTATGTTCAAAGGAAATACACAACGGTTCCTTATGGAACTATTTTAGCCGTTTTAAGCGCACTTATTTATTTCCTTTCCCCAATTGATATTATTCCAGATTTTATTCCGTTAGCAGGCTACTTTGATGATATGGCTGTAATGGGATTGTGTATGAAAATGGTAAATACTGATATCGAATCCTATGATGAATGGCGACGGTCGCAAGGATTAATTTAAGTCAATAAATTAGATTATTATCAATCAATTCTTTATAAGTGGGAATTATCAAAACATTTTAAATCCTACATTATAGACAATATTTAATTTTACTATCAGATCCCTTATTCATTTTTATAATAAACAAAGAAATGATAAACATGAGAACAGAACCCGAAATACTTGATTTAATTTTTAAAACCGCAAAAACGCTTCAAGTCGAGGCCGTCGTTATGTCTGGTTCACGGACAAATTCACAAGCACCACAAGATGAATTTCAAGATTACGATGTTGTCTATGTTGTAGACGACTTTGATAATCTGACGAATGACCTTTCTTGGCTGGACCAGTTCGGTAAACGCCTCATTGAGCAAGAGGTTACTCTTGGACATCGCCGTCTCTACCTCATGCTCTTTGAAGATGGAAATAGAATTGATCTAACCCTCTGTCCAAAACAACAAATTCAAGAGTGGGTGGATAGTGAGGCTGATTATACAGTTTTGAAAGATGATAAAGGTTTGTTTGAATCTTATCCGCCTAGTCCGAGGCGCTACTGGACGAATCTAGCTAGTCAGACCGATTTTGAAAAAGCCTGTAATGAGTTTTGGTGGGTGTCGGCCTACGTTGTCAAAGGGATTTGTCGGAATCAGCTCATCTACGCGACCGACCATCTTTATGGGATTTGTCAGCAAGAGCTACTAAAAGTCTTAGCTTGGCAAGTAGCAAGTGATAGAGGAGCAGTTGACATCGGTAAAAATTACAAGTATCTTTTCCAGTCTTTACCTATAGAGAATGGGGAGGCATTCTCCTCTCTCCTTGATTTTTCAAGTATAGGGAGAATCACTCAGTCTTTACTGGCTACAATGCAACTTTTCTACCAAGAGGCTCAATCTCTTGCACAAAAAATGGGGTTTGACTACGATAAAGAAGTGGCTGAGAAGATGATTGAGTATGCTGAGGAAAGAGTGAAGAAGTTTGGGAATAACTAGAAAAATGAAAAAGCGAGAGGAGAAGACTCATGATTGAAAAAGTGGAACGCCTCATTACAGAGATTAATCGTATTCATCTAGAATATTCTAAAGATTATTTTGAAACGGGTAAGGTGGAAAAAATCAATCTCAAGCATACCTTTTCAAAAGTTCCGACTAAAGCGATTTTGGCCTACCGTCTGAATTTACATGAGTCAATTAATGACTATCTGATGAAAGCGGATGTCCAAGATATTGCTTATGTTTATCGTGTCAAAACTTCTGAGTCTATTTTAGATAAAATTACACGTTTTTCTGAGCGTCAAGAGGGCTATCCTGTGAATTCTATTCTTAATGATATTTTTGGTGCTCGTATGATTTTAAGTTCCAAAGAGATAGCTCAAGTCATGGATAAATTAGATGATTGGCAAGAGATTTACGGACTAAAAAACTGGTATTTACGTGATAAAGATGGCTATGTCGGTATTCATATCTATTTTAAAAATAAAAGTAATTTTTACTACCCATGGGAACTCCAACTTTGGGATAGGAAAGATGTAGATAGCAATATCGCCAGTCATATCAAGTATAAACGAGGATTTGTGAAGTAGACACTTCAAGTGAAAATGACGATACAGGAATTAGATGAAACTCACTTACTCTCTATTTTTTCTTTTTCCATAATATTTACTCTCCATTCTTCGAAAGGGGTTGAACACGCCCTAAATGCTATGTGAAATTTCCTTAATACTAACCGAATTAATAAATTTTAAGTACTTTAAACTACAGAAAGGGTAGTTTGGTTACTTATAGTAACTGAAAAATGGGACTAATCCTTTCTACATCCTTTTATCATTACATACTCTACATTCTTTGAAAGGAGTTGAACACGCCCTCAATGCTGTGTGAAAAAGATAAATTCTCTTGCGAGCATCGTTCACTACAAGAATTTCCTATTTTCACTTTTCATTTTACGGGCTTAGTATCCTATGTCTAACATTCAAAATATGTCTCTGGAGGACATTATGGGAGAGCGCTTTGGTCGCTACTCCAAATACATTATTCAAGACCGGGCTTTGCCAGATATTCGTGATGGATTGAAGCCGGTTCAACGTCGTATTCTTTATTCGATGAATAAGGATGGCAATACCTTTGACAAGAGCTACCGTAAGTCGGCCAAGTCTGTCGGGAATATCATGGGGAATTTCCACCCACATGGAGACAGTTCTATCTATGATGCCATGGTTCGTATGTCTCAGGACTGGAAGAACCGTGAGATTCTAGTCGAAATGCACGGTAACAATGGTTCTATGGATGGTGATCCGCCTGCGGCAATGCGTTATACGGAGGCACGATTGTCTGAGATTGCCGGTTACCTTCTTCAAGATATCGAAAAAAAGACAGTTCCCTTTGCTTGGAACTTTGACGATACCGAGAAAGAGCCAACTGTCTTGCCAGCAGCATTTCCAAACCTCTTGGTCAATGGCTCGACTGGTATTTCGGCTGGTTATGCCACAGATATTCCTCCGCATAATCTGGCCGAAGTTATCGATGCCACAGTCTATATGATTGATCATCCGACTGCCAAGGTGGAAAAGCTCATGGAATTCTTGCCTGGCCCAGACTTCCCGACTGGAGGGATTATCCAAGGCCGTGATGAGATCAAAAAGGCTTATAAAACTGGTAAGGGGCGCGTGGTTGTCCGTTCCAAGACTGAGATTGAAAAGCTAAAAGGTGGTAAGGAACAAATCGTTATCACTGAGATTCCTTATGAAATCAACAAGGCTAATCTAGTCAAGAAAATTGATGATGTTCGTGTCAATAATAAGGTGGCTGGAATTGCTGAGGTTCGGGATGAGTCTGACCGTGATGGTCTTCGCATTGCGATTGAACTTAAGAAAGACGCCAATACCGAGCTGGTTCTAAACTATCTACTTAAGTACACCGACCTACAAATCAACTACAACTTTAACATGGTGGCGATTGACAATTTCACACCTCGTCAGGTTGGAATTGTCCCAATCTTGTCTAGCTATATTGCCCACCGTCGTGAAGTCATCTTAGCACGTTCTCGCTTTGATAAAGAAAAGGCTGAAAAACGCCTCCATATCGTGGAAGGTTTGATTCGTGTCATCTCTATCTTAGATGAAGTCATTGCCCTTATCCGTGCTTCTGAGAATAAGGCTGACGCCAAGGAAAACCTCAAGGTCAGTTATGATTTTACGGAAGAGCAGGCTGAGGCTATCGTAACCTTGCAACTGTACCGTTTGACCAATACCGATGTGGTTGTCTTGCAGAAAGAGGAAGCAGAACTTCGTGAAAAAATTGCTATGCTGGCGGCGATTATCGGTGATGAACGTACTATGTATAATCTTATGAAGAAAGAACTTCGTGAGGTTAAGAAGAAGTTTGCAACTTCGCGTTTAAGTTCGTTAGAAGATACAGCAAAAGTGATTGAGATTGATACTGCTAGCCTTATCGCTGAAGAAGATACTTACGTCAGCGTGACGAAGGCAGGCTATATCAAACGTACCAGCCCACGTTCTTTTGCGGCTTCCACCTTAGAAGAAATTGGTAAACGTGATGATGATCGTTTGATTTTTGTACAATCTACTAAAACAACCCAGCATCTTTTGATGTTCACTACTCTTGGAAATATCATTTATCGACCAATCCATGAATTGGCAGATATTCGCTGGAAGGATATCGGTGAGCATTTGAGCCAGACTATTACAAACTTCGAAACGAACGAAGAAATCCTTTATGCAGAAGTGGTAGATGAGTTTGATGATGCGACAACCTACTTTGCTGCAACTCGTCTCGGTCACATTAAACGGGTAGAACGCAAAGAATTCTCTCCATGGCGAACCTACAAGTCTAAGTCTGTCAAGTATGCTAAGCTCAAAGATGATACAGACCAGATTGTAGCAGTAGCTCCAATCAAACTAGATGATGTTCTCTTGATTAGCCAAAATGGCTATGCCCTTCGTTTCAATATCGAAGAGGTTCCGGTTGTCGGTGCCAAGGCTGCGGGTGTCAAGGCTATGAACTTGAAAGAAGATGATGTCCTCCAATCCGCCTTTATCTGTAACACCTCATCCTTCTACCTCTTGACCCAACGTGGAAGCTTGAAGCGTGTCTCTTGTGAGGACATTCCAGCAACCAGTCGTGCCAAACGAGGATTACAAGTCTTGCGTGAGTTGAAAAACAAACCGCATCGTGTCTTCTTAGCAGGAGCAGTTGCAGAACAAGGATTTGTTGGTGATCTCTTCAAGACAGAAGTGAAAGAGAAAGACCAAACGCTGCTTGTTCAATCCAATAAAGGGACAATCTATGAAAGCAGATTGCAAGACTTGAACCTGTCAGAACGGACTAGTAACGGAAGCTTCATTTCTGACACAATTTCAGATGAAGAAGTTTTTGACGCTTATCTTAAAGAAGTATTTACGGAAGCTAAATAAGTGAGATGAAGAATCAGTTCTAAGAACTGGTTCTTTTTTATTGAAGAAATTTTCTGAAAATTACAAAATATACTTGCTATTTTAGAAAAAAAGTGTAGAATAAAAGAAATAGGTTTTTAGAATAAGGAGTGGAATATGACAGTAACGATTGATTGGGAAAATCTCGGTTTTTCCTATATGAAATTACCTTATCGCTATATTGCTCATTTTAAAAATGGACAATGGGATCAAGGAGAGTTGACAGAAGATGCAACCTTGCATATTTCAGAGTCTTCTCCAAGTCTTCACTATGGTCAACAAGCATTCGAAGGTTTAAAAGCTTATCGTACTAAGGATGGCAGTATTCAACTGTTCCGTCCTGATGAAAATGCGAAACGCCTACAACGTACCTGTGATCGTCTCTTGATGCCACAAGTTCCGACAGACATGTTTGTAGAAGCTTGTAAGGCAGTTGTCCGTGCCAATGAAGAATATGTACCTCCATACGGAACAGGTGGAACCTTATATCTTCGCCCTCTTTTGATTGGAGTCGGAGATATTATCGGGGTAAAACCGGCAGAAGAGTACATTTTCACCATCTTTGCTATGCCAGTTGGAAATTACTTTAAAGGTGGTTTAGTCCCAACTAACTTCTTAATTCAGGATGAATACGACCGTGCAGCGCCAAATGGTACAGGTGCGGCTAAGGTTGGTGGAAACTATGCTGCAAGTCTCTTGCCAGGAAAAATAGCCAAGTCACGTCATTTCTCAGATGTTATCTATCTAGACCCATCAACTCATACAAAGATTGAAGAAGTCGGATCAGCTAACTTCTTTGGAATTACAGCTGATAATGAATTTGTAACACCATTGAGTCCATCTATCTTGCCATCTATTACCAAGTATTCTTTGCTTTATTTGGCAGAGCATCGCTTGGGCTTAACTCCTATTGAGGGGGATGTCCCGATTGATAACCTTGACCGTTTTGTAGAGGCAGGTGCTTGTGGTACCGCAGCGGTTATTTCTCCAATTGGAGGTATTCAACACGGTGATGATTTCCATGTGTTCTATAGTGAAACAGAAGTAGGTCCTGTGACTCGTAAACTCTATGATGAATTGACAGGAATTCAGTTTGGCGATATTGAAGCGCCAGAAGGTTGGATTGTAAAAGTAGATTAAAATTAACTAAAGGAGATTTTTTATGAAATCGAAAAAGTGGCTCTTAACAGCAGGAGTGGTCCTGAGTACAACAGCTCTTTTAGTAGCTTGTGGAAAAGCTGATAAAGAAGCAGATGCACCGACAACATTTTCATATGTCTATGCAGTAGATCCAGCATCTTTGGACTATAGCATAGCTACTCGTACATCTACAACCGATATTATCGGAAACGTGGTAGATGGTTTGATGGAAAACGACCAATACGGAAATGTTATTCCTTCCTTAGCTGAAGATTGGTCTGTCTCAAAAGATGGTTTGACTTATACCTATAAGCTTCGTAAAGGGGTTAAATGGTACACTTCAGAAGGTGAAGAATATGCAGAAGTAACAGCCCATGACTTTGTAACAGGATTGAAACACGTAGCTGACGGCAAGTCAGACGGTGTTTCTCTCATCCAAAATTCAATCAAGGGCTTGGATGCTTATATGACTGGTGAGACCAATGATTTCTCTACAGTTGGTGTCAAGGCCTTGGACGATTATACAGTTGAATATACCCTAAACAAACCAGAAAGCTTCTGGAACTCTAAAGTTACAACAGCAACGATGTTGCCTGTGAATGAAGAGTTTTTGAAGGCGTCAGGTAAAGATTATGGAGCAGTTACTCCAGCAGGAATTCTCTACAATGGTCCCTATATTTTGAAGACCTTGACGTCTAAATCGTTGATTGAATACGAGAAAAATCCAAATTATTGGGATAAAGAAAAGGTAAAAATTGAGAAGATTAAATTGACTTACTACGATGGTTCTGATCAAGAATCCTTGATTCGTAGTTTCTCTTCAGGTGCCTATACGACAGCCCGCCTCTTCCCAAGTAGCTCAAACTTTGCTTCAACTTTGGAACAATACGGAGATAAAATCACTTATAGCCCACAGGACTCAAGTAGCTATTACTTCACTTTTAACGTAAATCGTCAGTCATTCAATAAAACTGCGAAAACAAGTGAAGAACAAAAAACTTCTACAAAAGAAGCTATGCTTAATAAGGACTTCCGTCAGGCTATCAATTTTGCCTTCAACCGCCATTCTTATGCTGCCCAGCTAAATGGTGAAGACGGTGCGGATAAGATTATTCGTAACAGCCTCGTTCCTGACAACTTTGTGCAAGCAGGTGGAAAGAACTTTGGTCAAATCGCTCAAGCAGAGTTGGTGAACTATGGTGAGCAATGGAAGGACGTGGAGCTAGTTGATGGTAAGGATTCTATCTACAACCCTGACAAGGCTAAAGCTGCTTTTGAAAAAGCGAAAAAAGACTTGGAATCTAAAGGAGTAACTTTCCCAATTCACTTGGATGTCCCAGTTGAACAAACAGATACCATCGCCGTTCAACAAAGCAATTCTTTCAAACAGTCAATTGAATCAACTCTTGGTGCTGAAAATGTTGTTATCGACGTTCTTCAGATGACAGATAATGAAAAGGAAACAATTACTTCACAAGCACGTGTTCCTTCTCAAAAAGACTATGATTTGAACAGTACAGGATGGGCTCCAAGTTATCAAGACCCAGCATCTTACTTGAATATCATGGATCCTAAATCAGGTTCTGCTATGAAACACCTTGGTATTACTAAAGGGAAAGATAAGGATGTTGTAGCGCAACTTGGTTTAGACCAGTATAAGAAATTATTGGATGAAGCCGACTCAGAAACTACGAATCTTGAAGAGCGTTATGAAAAATATGCTAAGGCTCAAGCTTGGTTGACAGATAGTTCATTATTGATGCCGACAGCCTCATCTGGTGGTTCTCCAGTTGTAAGTAATGTAGTGCCATTCTCAAAACCATACTCACAAGTTGGTATTAAGGGTGACCCATATATCTTTAAAGGAATGAAATTGCAAAAAGATATCGTTACAACAAAAGAATATGAAGAAGCACTGAAAAAATGGCAAAAAGACAAATTAGAATCAAATGGTAAGTACCAAAAAGAACTAGAAAAACATATTAAATAAAGAATGGTATTGCTCTTGATAAAATTTTAAAAATACTGTCATTTGGGGTGTAAAGGAGTTTGATATGGAGTGGATTAAACTAATAGGAATAGCAATCATTGTTGTGGGTTTTATTTTAAAATTTGATACAATTGCAACAGTAGTCTTAGCTGGTTTGGTTACAGCTTTAGTTTCAGGTGTTTCTCTCGTTGAATTTTTGGAGATTTTGGGAAAAGAATTTAGCAATCAGCGAGTGCTCACGATTTTTATGGTTACCTTGCCTCTTGTGGGGCTGTCAGAAACCTTTGGACTCAAGCAACGATCAATTGATTTGATTCGAAAGATTAAAGGTCTGACAGTTGGAAACTTCTATACAGTTTATTTCTTTATTCGAGAGTTAGCTGGTTTCTTTTCAATTCGTCTAGGAGGACATCCTCAGTTTGTCAGACCTTTGGTTCAACCTATGGGAGAAGCAGCAGCAGAGTCTCAATTAGGTAGAAAGTTAACAGAGGTTGAAGATGAGACAATAAAAGCGCGTGCGGCTGCGAATGAAAATTTTGGAAATTTCTTTGCTCAAAATACGTTTGTAGGTGCTGGGGGAGTCTTATTGATAGGGGGAACATTAGATCAGTTAGGCTATGAAAGCAATTATGCAGGGATTGCTTCTGCATCTATTATTGTTGCTGTTATAGCACTTATTGTAGTGGGGATTTACAATTATTTATTTGATAAAAAATTGACATCAGAAAAGACTAGGGGAGGAGAACAAAAATGACAGAGTTGGCAAATCAACTATTAGAGTTGACCTATATTGTGATTGGTTGTCAATTTCTCCACACAGCCTATTGTAGTTATAAAGATAAAACAAACCCAGTTCGATTTGGAACATCTGCATTTTGGACTCTATTGTCTATTACGTTTATAGGTGGTTCCTATATGCCAAATATGAGTATTGGTATTATTGTAATCCTATTATCGCTGTTAACATTGTTTAAGCAAGTCCGTGTCGGAACCTTGCCATCCTTAGATGAAATAAAAGCCAATATTGAATCTAACAGATTGAAAAATAAAATTTTTATTCCAGTTATGCTGATGGCAATACTTGCGTTGGTCTTAGCGCAAATGATTCCAGAATTTAGCAAGATTTCGATTAGCATTGCCGCCTTGTTTGCTACGATTTCTGTTCTTGTGATTACCAATAGTCACCCTAAGAGTCTGTTATCAGAAAATAATCGAATGACTCAGCAAGTTTCAACAAGTGGGATTGTTCCCCAATTATTAGGGGCTTTGGGAGCTATTTTTACTGTAGCAGGTGTTGGTGATGTTATCTCTCATCTAATTAGCGGTATTGTTCCTTCAGATAGTCGCTTTATAGGAGTTTTGGCATATGTTCTTGGAATGGTTCTATTCACAATGATTATGGGAAATGCTTTTGCAGCATTCACCGTTATTACAGCAGGTGTTGGAGTTCCCTTTGTATTTGCTCTGGGAGCTAATCCAATTATGGCTGGTGCTCTTGCCATGACAGCAGGTTATTGTGGGACCTTACTGACCCCAATGGCTGCTAATTTTAACGCTCTACCAGCAGCATTGATGGATATGAAAGATCAGAATGGCGTTATAAAGGCTCAAGCAGGTGTTGCTCTAGTAATGATTGTTGTTCACATATTCTTAATGTACTTTCTCGCATTTTAGTAAAGGAAAATAAAATGAAAATATTGGTTACAGGTTTTAATCCTTTTGGAGGTGAAAAGATTAATCCAGCTTTGGAGGCTGTAAAATTATTACCATCTGAGATTAATGGGGCTGAGGTTCGCTGGGTAGAAATTCCAACAGTTTTTTATAAGTCGTCAGAAGTTTTAGAGGCAGAAATATTACGATATCAACCCGATGCTGTACTTTGTATTGGACAAGCAGGCGGTAGGACCGGTTTAACACCTGAACGCGTGGCTATTAATCAAGATGATGCTCGCATACCTGATAACGAAGGCAATCAACCAATTGATACACCGATTCGTATTGATGGAGCATCGGCCTATTTTAGTAGTTTACCTATCAAAGCGATGGTACAAGCTATCAAAAAACAGGGACTTCCGGCATTTGTATCCAACAGTGCAGGAACCTTTGTTTGCAATCATTTGATGTACCAAGCTCTTTATTTAGTAGATAAAAAATTCCCTAATATGAGAGCAGGTTTCATGCATATTCCATATATGATGGAACAAGTAGTAAATAAGCCGAATACTGCAGGAATGAGTCTAAGTGATATTGTAAGAGGCATAGAGGTAGCTATTGAAGCTATTGTAGACTACAAAGATAAGGATTTGCAGTTAGTAGGTGGTGCAACTCACTAATAACCTAAAAAGAATAGTCAATTATGCTTGTTTACTCACTACCAGCTATGTTAAATCGATTGAGATTGTTTATATAAAACTCTATATCAGAGAAGCCTGATATAGAGTTTTTTCTTGCTAGTTTTAGGATTTTCTTGTAAAATAGAAAAAGTGAAGAGAGGTATGAAATGAGTAAGAAAGATAAAAAAATCGAAATTCAAGTAGCAGATGCCAAGGTTAATGTAGGAAAAGACAGTTTCGAAGGCTATACCTTGACAATTGGTAAAAAAGTTATCGGGGAAATTGCCGAATTAGATGGACAATTTGCCATCATAAAGAATGGGAATGTCGATAGTTTTTATAAAAAATTGGAAAAAGCTGTGGAAATTTTGATTGAAAATTATAATTTAGCAAAATAAGTCTTGTTTTTTTGAAATTTTCATGATATAATGATTCAAGTTGATTGTAGGAGAGATAGCGAAGAGGCTAAACGCGGCGGACTGTAAATCCGCTCCTTCGGGTTCGGGGGTTCGAATCCCTCTCTCTCCATTTCATCAATGGGGTATAGCCAAGCGGTAAGGCAAGGGACTTTGACTCCCTCATGCGTTGGTTCGAATCCAGCTACCCCAGTTCTTAGGTAATGATCAAGATAAAAGGCAAAATATCTTAGGGTATTTTATTTTTATAATTGAAAGACGTGAACGTTATGAACATGTTCTTGCGGGTGCTTAGGAAAAAAATTATAAGTATGTCAAGTTTAAGAAAAACTTGATTGTTGGAGGATTTTTTAGATGAACGAATTTGAAGATTTGCTAAATAGTGTTAGCCAAGTTGAGACTGGTGATGTTGTTAGTGCTGAAGTATTGACAGTTGATGCGACTCAAGCTAACGTTGCAATCTCTGGAACTGGTGTTGAAGGTGTCTTGACTCTTCGCGAATTGACAAACGATCGCGATGCAGATATCAATGACTTTGTTAAAGTAGGAGAAGTATTGGATGTTCTTGTACTTCGTCAAGTAGTTGGTAAAGATACTGATACAGTTACATACCTTGTATCTAAAAAACGCCTTGAAGCTCGCAAAGCATGGGACAAACTTGTTGGTCGTGAAGAAGAAGTTGTTACTGTTAAAGGAACTCGTGCCGTTAAAGGTGGACTTTCAGTAGAATTTGAAGGTGTTCGTGGATTTATCCCAGCTTCAATGTTGGATACTCGTTTCGTACGTAACACTGAGCGTTTTGTAGGTCAAGAATTTGATGCTAAAATTAAAGAAGTTGACCCTAAAGAAAACCGCTTTATCCTTTCACGTCGTGAAGTTGTTGAAGCAGCTACTGCAGCAGCTCGCGCTGAAGTATTCAGTAAATTGGCTGTTGGTGATGTAGTAACTGGTAAAGTTGCTCGTATCACAAGCTTCGGTGCTTTCATCGACCTTGGTGGTGTTGATGGATTGGTTCACTTGACTGAATTGTCACATGAACGTAATGTTTCACCAAAATCAGTTGTATCTGTTGGTGAAGAAATTGAAGTGAAAATCCTTGATCTTAACGAAGAAGAAGGACGTGTATCACTTTCACTTAAAGCAACGACACCTGGACCATGGGATGGCGTTGAGCAAAAATTAGCTAAAGGTGATGTAGTTGAAGGAACAGTTAAACGTTTGACTGACTTCGGTGCATTTGTTGAAGTATTGCCAGGTATTGATGGACTTGTTCACGTATCACAAATTTCACACAAACGTATTGAAAATCCAAAAGAAGCTCTTAAAGTTGGTCAAGAAGTCAAAGTTAAAGTTCTTGATGTTAACGCAGATGCAGAGCGCGTATCACTTTCTATCAAAGCTCTTGAAGAGCGTCCAGCTCAAGAAGAAGGACAAAAAGAAGAAAAACGTGCTGCTCGTCCACGTCGTCCAAAACGTCAAGAAAGACGTGATTTCGAACTTCCAGAAACACAAACAGGATTCTCAATGGCTGACTTGTTCGGTGATATCGAACTTTAATCAAATTGAAAATTCACAAAATCCTTTGTTTACAAAACAAAGGATTTTTCTTTTGTCTGTAAGTCTTTTTTTGATATAATAGTTCTATGTTAGAATCAGAAAAACAATCACGTTATCAAACGTTAAATGAGGAGCTATCTTTTTTATTGGAAGGAGAAACTAATGTTTTGGCTAATCTTTCCAACGCTAGTGCTCTTCTAAAGTCACGCTTTTCCAATACTGTCTTTGCAGGCTTTTATTTGTTTGACGGAAAGGAATTGGTTTTAGGTCCTTTCCAAGGCGGTGTTTCTTGTATCCGTATTGCGCTAGGAAAAGGTGTTTGTGGTGAGGCAGCTCACTTTCAGGAAACTGTTGTTGTTGGAGATGTAACAATTTATCCCAACTATATTTCTTGTGATAGTAGTGCTAAAAGTGAAATTGTTGTGCCGATGATAAAGAATGGTCAATTACTTGGAGTTCTAGATTTGGATTCTTCAGAAATTGATGATTATGATGCTATGGATCGAGATTATCTGGAACAATTTGTCGCTATTTTGCTTGAAAAGACAGAATGGGACTTTACAATGTTTGGGGAGAAAGCCTAATGTATCAAGCACTTTATCGAAAATATAGAAGTCAAAACTTTTCCCAGTTGGTTGGACAGGAAGTTGTGGCTAAAACTCTTAAACAAGCAGTAGAACAAGAGAAAATAAGTCATGCCTATCTTTTTTCTGGTCCACGTGGAACGGGAAAAACCAGTGTAGCCAAGATTTTTGCCAAAGCTATGAACTGTCCAAATCAAGTTGGTGGGGAACCTTGTAATAACTGTTATATTTGTCAAGCAGTGACGGACGGTAGTTTAGAAGATGTCATTGAAATGGATGCGGCCTCTAATAACGGGGTGGATGAAATCCGTGAAATTCGTGATAAATCTACCTATGCGCCTAGCCTTGCTCGTTATAAGGTTTATATCATAGATGAGGTTCACATGCTGTCTACAGGGGCTTTTAATGCCCTCCTAAAGACGCTGGAAGAACCAACACAGAATGTGGTCTTTATTTTGGCAACTACTGAATTGCACAAGATTCCTGCCACTATTCTATCCCGTGTGCAACGTTTTGAGTTTAAATCGATTAAGACACAGGATATTAAGGAACATATTCGCTATATCTTAGAAAAAGAAAATATCAGTTCTGAACCAGAGGCTGTGGAAATCATTGCCAGACGGGCTGAAGGTGGGATGCGAGACGCCTTGTCAATTTTAGATCAAGCCCTGAGTTTGACGCAAGGAAATGAACTGACGAATGCCATCTCTGAGGAAATTACTGGCACCATTAGCCTATCAGCCTTGGATGATTATGTGGCTGCCTTGTCTCAACAGGATGCTCCAAAGGCCCTAGCATGCTTAAATCTTCTCTTTGAAAATGGTAAGAGCATGACTCGTTTTGTGACCGACCTTTTGCACTATTTAAGAGATTTGTTAATTGTTCAAACAGGTGGAGAAAACACTCATCATAGTCCAGTCTTTGTAGAAAATTTGGCACTTCCTCAAGAAAATCTGTTTGAAATGATTCGCTTGGCGACAGTCAGTTTAGCAGATATTAAGTCTAGTTTGCAGCCCAAAATTTATGCTGAGATGATGACCATTCGGTTGGCAGATATTAAGCCTGAACCAGCTCTTTCTGGGGTAGTTGAACATGAAATATCTGCGCTGAGACAGGAAGTCGCGCGTCTCAAACAAGAACTCGAAAATGTAGGAACTGTAGCTAAGCCAACTAATCCAGCGCCTAGTCGCCCAGTAGCAGGCAAGACGGTCTATCGCGTGGATCGCAATAAAGTGCAATCTATCCTACAAGAGGCCGTTGAAAATCCTGATTTAGCACGTCAAAATTTGATTCGTTTACAAAATGCCTGGGGAGAGGTGATTGAAAGTCTAGGTGGGCCGGACAAGGCTCTACTAGTCGGATCTCAACCGGTTGCGGCCAATGAACACCATGCTATTCTTGCTTTTGAGTCTAACTTCAATGCTGGTCAAACCATGAAACGGGACAATCTTAACACTATGTTTGGCAATATCCTCAGTCAGGCAGCAGGTTTTTCACCCGAGATTTTAGCTATTTCCATGGCGGAATGGAAAGAAGTTCGCGCAGCCTTTTCAGCTAAAACCAAATCCTCCCAAACTGAAAAAGAAGTAGAAGAAAGCCTGATTCCAGAAGGATTTGAATTTTTGGCTGATAAAGTGAAGGTAGAGGAAGACTAAAGAAAGATTTCATGATACAATAAGTTTATGAATAGACAACAATTTATTATTATCGCGCTGTTTACAGCTGCTGAGACCTATTTTTTCAATGAAGCCTGGATGACTGGTCGCTATATTATGGCAGCCTTTTGGGCTATTTTACTCTTTAGAAATTTCCGAGTTAGTTACTTGATGGGCAAGATTGTAGATGTCATTGACCAGCATTTAAAAGGAAAAGACTAGTCCTCAGCTTCTAGACAAAATCAAAGCCTTTTAGGCTTTTTTTTGTTATACTATAAAAGTATATTTATTGACCTTTTATACTCTTCGAAAATCTCTTCAAACCACGTCAGCTTCGCCTTGCCGTAGATATATGGTTACTGACTTTGTCAGTCTTATCTACAACCTCAAAACAGTGTTTTGAGCTGACTTCGTCAGTTTTATCTACAACTTCAAAACTATGTTTTGAGTGAGCTACGGCCAGCTTCCTAGTTTGCTCTTTGATTTTCATTGAGTATTATCGTATTTTCTAGAGACAACTAATATGTTTCTAGTAAGCATTGTAAAGGCCTTAAAAAAGAAAGGAACTATCATGTCAGTATTAGAGATCAAAGATCTTCACGTTGAAATTGAAGGAAAAGAAATTTTAAAAGGGGTTAATTTGACCCTGAAAACAGGGGAAATCGCCGCTATCATGGGACCAAATGGTACTGGTAAATCGACTCTGTCTGCCGCTATCATGGGAAATCCAAACTATGAAGTGACCAAAGGAGAAGTCTTGTTTGACGGCGTAAACATCCTTGAATTGGAAGTTGACGAGCGTGCGCGTATGGGACTTTTCCTTGCTATGCAATACCCATCAGAAATTCCTGGAATTACAAATGCTGAATTTCTTCGTGCAGCTATGAATGCTGGTAAAGAAGATGACGAAAAAATTTCAGTACGTGAGTTCATCACTAAATTGGATGAGAAAATGGAATTGCTCAACATGAAAGAAGAAATGGCAGAGCGTTATCTCAACGAAGGTTTCTCTGGTGGTGAGAAAAAACGTAACGAAATTCTTCAACTTTTGATGTTGGAACCAACTTTTGCTCTTCTTGATGAGATTGACTCTGGTCTTGATATTGACGCTCTTAAAGTTGTTTCTAAAGGTGTTAATGCTATGCGTGGTAAAGGCTTTGGTGCTATGATTATCACTCACTACCAACGTCTTTTGAACTACATCACACCTGATGTAGTACACGTTATGATGGAAGGTCGTGTTGTCCTTTCTGGTGGTCCAGAATTGGCTGCACGCTTGGAACGTGAAGGATACGCGAAACTAGCTGAAGAACTTGGCTATGACTACAAGGAAGAATTGTAATTCCCTCGTATCTTTTAGGAGAAGTAAATGACTAAAGAAACTATTAAACTTTTTTCAGAAATGCACGCTGAACCAAGCTGGTTGGCAGACCTCCGTCAAAAAGCTTTTGATAAGATTGAGAGATTAGAATTACCAGTTATTGAGCGTGTCAAATTCCACCGTTGGAATCTAGGGGATGGAACGATTACAGAAAGTGAGCCATCAGCAAATGTTCCAGATTTCACAGCTCTAGATAATCACTTGAAGTTGGTGCAAGTAGGAACGCAAACTGTTTTTGCACAAACACCAGTTGAATTGGCTGAACAGGGTGTTGTCTTCACAGACTTCCATTCAGCTTTAGAAGAAATTCCAGAGCTGATTGAAGAATTCTTCATGTCATCTGTTAAGTATGACGATGACAAGTTGGCAGCCTACCACACAGCTTACTTTAACAGTGGTGCTGTTCTCTATATTCCTGATAATGTTGAGATTACAGAACCAATCGAAGGAATTTTCTACCAAGACAGCGATAGCGATGTGCCGTTTAACAAGCACATTATGATTATCGCTGGTAAAAATTCTAAGATTAGTTATCTGGAGCGTTTAGAGTCACGCGGTGAAGGAAGTGCAAAGGCAACAGCTAATATCACTGTAGAAGTTATCGCTCGTTCTGGAGCTCAAGTCAAGTTTGCGGCGATCGACCGTCTAGGTGAAAATGTCACTGCTTACATTAGCCGTCGTGGTAAATTAGGCAACGATGCAAGTATTGACTGGGCAATCGGTGTTATGAACGAAGGAAATGTCGTTGCGGATTTTGATAGCGACTTGATTGGTAACGGTAGCCATGCCGACCTTAAAGTCGTAGCTCTTTCAAGTGGCCGTCAGGTGCAAGGGATTGATACTCGAGTGACTAACTATGGTTGCAACTCAATCGGAAATATCCTTCAGCATGGGGTTATCCTTGAAAAAGCAACATTAACCTTCAATGGTATTGGCCACATTATCAAGGGTGCCAAGGGAGCAGATGCCCAACAAGAAAGTCGTGTTCTCATGCTTTCAGACCAAGCACGTTCAGACGCCAATCCAATTCTTTTGATTGATGAAAATGATGTTACTGCAGGACACGCAGCTTCTATCGGTCAAGTAGACCCAGAAGACATGTACTATCTCATGAGCCGTGGTTTGGATAAGGCAACTGCAGAACGCTTGGTTGTTCGCGGTTTCCTTGGCTCCGTTATCGTTGAGATTCCAGTCAAGGAAGTTCGTGATGAAATGATTGCGACGATCGAAGAAAAATTGTCAAAACGCTAAGGGGTAGCCTATGTTAGATGTAGAAGCGATTCGCAAGGATTTTCCAATTTTAGACCAGATTGTTAACGATGAACCATTGGTCTATTTGGACAATGCTGCGACGACACAAAAACCATTAGCAGTTCTGGAAACGATTAATCGCTATTATGAGCAGGACAATGCCAATGTTCACCGAGGTGTTCATACCTTGGCTGAAAGGGCGACAGCATCTTATGAAGCCGCTCGTGACACCATTCGTAAGTTTATCAATGCAGGGTCTACAAAGGAAGTTCTCTTTACTAGAGGAACGACAACCAGTCTTAACTGGGTGGCACGTTTCGCTGAGGAAATTCTGACTGAAGATGACCAGGTCTTGATTTCAGTCATGGAACATCATTCCAATATTATTCCATGGCAAGAAGCTTGTCGTAAGACCGGGGCAGAGCTTGTCTATGTCTATCTCAAGGATGGGGCTCTAGATATGGATGATTTGCGTTCTAAATTAACTGACAAGGTAAAATTTGTTTCCCTAGCTCACGCTTCAAATGTTCTGGGTGTGGTCAATCCAATCAAAGAAATCACACAAATGGCTCATGAAGTGGGAGCTATCATGGTGGTGGATGGTGCTCAGTCTACGCCTCATATGAAGATTGATGTGCAGGACTTGGATGTGGACTTCTTTGCTTTTTCAGGTCACAAGATGGCTGGTCCGACTGGTATTGGTGTTCTTTACGGTAAAGAAAAATATCTGGAGCAAATGTCACCAGTTGAATTTGGTGGTGAGATGATTGATTTCGTCTATGAGAAATCTGCTAGTTGGAAGGAATTGCCTTGGAAATTCGAGGCTGGAACTCCCAACATGGCAGGTGCGATTGGACTTGCTGCTGCAGTGGATTATCTTGAAAAGATTGGCATGGACGTCATTGAATCCCATGAACAGGAATTGATCGCATACGTCTATCCAAAATTACAGGCCATTGAAGGATTGACCATATACGGTTCGCAGGACTTGGCTCAACGTTCAGGTGTCATTGCCTTTAACCTAGGTGACCTTCATCCTCACGATCTTGCGACTGCTCTGGATTATGAAGGAGTGGCTGTTCGAGCCGGTCACCATTGCGCTCAACCCTTGCTCCAGTATTTGGACGTTCCAGCAACAGCTCGTGCAAGTTTTTATATCTACAATACCAAGGCGGATTGCGACAAGCTAGTCGATGCCTTACAAAAGACAAAGGAGTTTTTTAATGGCACTTTCTAAACTAGATAGCCTCTATATGGCAGTGGTAGCGGACCATTCGAAAAATCCACATCACCAAGGGAAGTTAGAAGATGCTGAACAAATCAGTCTTAACAATCCAACCTGTGGTGATGTTATCAATCTCTCTGTCAAGTTTGATGCAGAGAATCGTTTGGAAGATATTGCTTTTCTAAACTCTGGTTGTACGATTTCAACTGCCTCTGCTAGTATGATGACAGATGCCGTTTTAGGAAAAACCAAGCAAGAAATCTTAGAGCTTGCGACTATTTTTTCTGAAATGGTTCAGGGGCAAAAAGATGACAGACAAGATAGTCTTGGAGACGCAGCCTTCTTGTCAGGTGTTGCCAAATTCCCTCAACGGATCAAGTGTGCAACCCTAGCTTGGAATGCCCTAAAGAAAACAATTGAAGATCAAGAAAACAAGTAAGACAAGTTTCTTTTGTCTTATGAATTAGTAGAAATGAAGAATGAAAGAAAGGATATTATGGCTGAAGAAAGAGTAGAACCAAAACCAATTGACCTTGGTGAATATAAATTTGGTTTCCATGATGATGTAGAGCCTGTCCTATCGACAGGAAAAGGATTGAATGAAGATGTCATTCGTGAACTATCAGCTGCCAAGGGAGAACCAGAGTGGATGCTAGAATTCCGTTTGAAGTCTTATGAAACCTTCAAAAAAATGCCCATGCAAACCTGGGGAGCAGACTTGTCAGAGATTGACTTTGATGACTTGATCTACTACCAAAAACCATCTGATAAACCAGCCCGTTCTTGGGATGATGTTCCTGAGAAAATCAAAGAAACCTTTGAACGTATTGGGATTCCAGAAGCTGAACGTGCTTATCTAGCTGGAGCTTCTGCCCAGTATGAGTCAGAAGTGGTTTACCACAACATGAAGGAAGAATTTGAGAAGTTAGGTATCATCTTTACAGATACGGATTCTGCCCTCAAGGAATACCCAGACTTGTTTAAACAATACTTCGCTAAGTTGGTACCGCCGACGGATAACAAGTTGGCTGCCCTTAACTCAGCAGTATGGTCTGGTGGAACCTTTATCTATGTACCAAAAGGTGTTAAGGTAGATATTCCGCTTCAAACCTACTTCCGTATCAATAACGAAAATACTGGACAGTTTGAACGTACTTTGATCATCGTTGATGAGGGAGCAAGTGTTCACTACGTAGAAGGATGTACAGCGCCAACTTATTCAAGTAACAGCTTGCACGCCGCCATTGTAGAAATCTTTGCTTTGGATGGAGCTTATATGCGTTATACGACTATCCAAAACTGGTCAGATAACGTCTATAACTTGGTTACAAAACGTGCCAAGGCTCAAAAGGATGCCACTGTTGAGTGGATTGATGGGAACTTGGGTGCCAAAACGACTATGAAATATCCATCTGTATACTTAGATGGAGAAGGGGCGCGTGGTACCATGCTTTCTATCGCCTTTGCCAATGCTGGACAGCATCAGGACACTGGTGCTAAGATGATCCACAACGCCCCACATACAAGCTCGTCTATCGTCTCTAAATCTATCGCTAAGGGCGGTGGTAAGGTTGACTACCGTGGACAAGTAACCTTTAATAAAAACTCTAAGAAATCTGTTTCTCACATCGAGTGTGATACCATTATCATGGATGATTTGTCAGCATCAGATACTATTCCGTTTAATGAAATTCATAACTCACAAGTCGCTTTGGAACACGAAGCCAAGGTTTCTAAGATTTCAGAAGAACAACTCTATTACCTCATGAGCCGTGGTTTGTCAGAGACTGAAGCAACTGAAATGATCGTCATGGGATTTGTGGAGCCCTTCACCAAAGAACTTCCAATGGAATACGCTGTTGAGCTGAACCGCTTGATTAGCTACGAGATGGAAGGATCAGTCGGGTAAAATTTGATTTTAAACTCTTTGAAAATCTCTTCAAACCACGTCAGCTTTATCTGCAACCTCAAAGCGGTGCTTTGAGCAACCTACGGCTAGCTTCCTAGTTTGTTCTTTGATTTCCATTGAGTATTAGATTTCTTCAAAATCAAGGACTTTGAAGATGAACTTGTAAAAAAAATCGCGGTTTAAGATCGCGATTTTTTTATAATTTTTCGTTGATGAAGCGGATAAACTGATTCCACCAAACTTTTAAGAAGAAGGCTTTTTCAACGTTCTTTTCTGCTACCATTTCAAAACTAGGACGTTCTGTAGTGATGTAACCTTGACCAATCAAATCATTGTCTTCATAAGTCAAATGTCCAACCACAGTTCCGGCTTCAAGTGGTGCTGGAATTGCCTTAGAATCAGGTGTGAATTGAATAGTTTGGGACGATTGTCCTCCAACACGTTCAATTAGACTGATATCATCTTTGGCAACGGCAGTGACCATATCTTCTTTTCCATCTTGTACAGGGGCTTTACTATCTTGATAGGCATCGCCTTTCTGAACGATTTTACGAAGTGTGAATGTAGAAGAGATATAATCCATTAGTGAAGACGTAGCTGTGAAGCGAGCGTAAGGATTATTGTCTTGATGATCTGCATTCAAAACAACTGTAATAACCCTCATCCCTTTTTCAACAGTAGTACCAACAAAAGATTCTCCAGCTTTGTCTGTTGTTCCTGTCTTAAGTCCATCAAAACCACCACGATAAGCAGGCATGCCTTCTAACATATAGTTGGTAGAAGTGATTGTCATTCCCGCAAAAGTAGAAGATGGTTTTTTCGTGATTTCTAAGACTTGTGGGTATTTTTTGATGAGGTTGCGAGCAACAATAGCAACATCATAAGCACTGAGCTTGTTTTCATCATCTTTTTTTGAGCCCGGGTAAATGTTATCCCCAAGAGTCTCATTGTTCAGACCTGTCGTATTGACAACAGTAGCATCCTGAATTCCCCATTCCAAGAGTTTTGCTCGCATCATGTCTACAAAGTCTTTTTCTGAGCCTGCAATTTTCTCAGCTAGTGCAATAGCCGCACTGTTGGCGCTAGATACCAGGGTTGCCTCAAGCAACTCTTCGACTGTATAATTACGAGCCTCCATAGGAACGTTACTCGCTTCAGAATTTGTCGTTAATTTGTATGGATAATCAGAGATATCTACCGGAGTGGATAGGGTAATACTTCCGTTTTCCAAAGCTTCATAGACAAGATAGACCGTAATCAATTTTGTGATTGACGCGATTTCAACAGGTTGGGTTGCATCTTTCTCATAGAGAATTTTACCAGTATTTGCCTCAACAGCAATTGCATGTTTAGCAGTAATATTAAAATCTTGAGCAGCAACAGTAGATGCTGAGCCAATAACGGAAAGGCTTAAAAGAGTTAAAATTATTTTTTTCATAGTAAGTTTATTCTATCATAAAGAAAAAAATATTCCCAGTTTCATGATATAAGAAAGAAGCTTTTTTGAAAGTGTGGTAAAATAGATGAATGGAGGTACCTCATGTTTCGTAAGAATAAATTATTTTTTTGGACCAGTGAGATTTTATTATTAACCATTATCTTTTATTTATGGAGAGAGATGGGAGCGATTATTACACCTTTTGTAAGTGTTGCAAACACTATAATGATTCCCTTTCTTTTAGGTGGTTTTTTATATTATTTGACCAATCCAATTGTAAATTTTTTACAAAAGTATTTCAAAATTAACCGTATCATTGGTATTCTACTAACCTTGTGCGTCTTTGTCGGGATGCTAGTTATTGGGGTAGTCTATCTTTTACCGATTTTGATTAATCAGTTGACCAGTTTGATAGCAACAAGTCAGACAATTTATAGTCGTTTGCAAGATTTGATTGTGGATTTATCTACTTATCCAGCCTTTCAAAATTTAGATATTCAAGCGACTATTCAAGAATTAAATCTCTCCTATGTAGATATTCTACAGAATATCCTCAATAGTGTAACGAATAGTGTCGGAAGTGTCTTATCTGCACTCTTTAGTACTGTTTTGATTATTATCATGACCCCTGTGTTTTTAATTTATTTTTTGTTAGATGGTCACAAATTCTTGCCGATGCTTGAACGTACTGTTTTAAAGCAAGATAAGTTGCATATTACAGGTCTTTTAAAAAATTTGAATGCTACAATCTCTCGATATATTAGTGGTGTCGCAATTGATGCGATTATTATTGGTTGTTTGGCCTTTATCGGATATAGTGTAATCGGTTTGAAATACGCTTTGGTCTTTGCTATCTTTTCAGGATTAGCCAATCTCATTCCTTATGTAGGCCCAAGTATTGGTTTGATTCCGATGATTATCGCCAATGTCTTTACTGACCCCCATAGAATGCTGATTGCAGTTATTTACATGCTAATTATTCAACAAGTAGATGGGAACATCCTATACCCTCGAATCGTTGGTGGAGTGATGAAGGTTCATCCAATTACGATTTTAGTATTACTTTTGTTATCAAGTAATATCTATGGTGTCATTGGTATGATTGTCGCAGTACCAACTTATTCTATCTTAAAAGAAATTTCTAAATTTTTATCACGTTTGTATGAAAATCATAAAATAATGAAAGAACGAGAAAGAGAATTAGCTAAGTAAAAGTCAGGAAATTCCTGATTTTTCTTTTTCTTTAGTCAAGTGATAGGAGTAGAAGAGTCGTTTAGATTAGCAGATTAAGAATAATTCACAAAAACTTTGTAAAACACTTGCAATTTAGCTGAAATTTGATAAAATAGTAAGGAAAGTTAGACTGTATTGCCTACTGTCTATCTATAAAATATATTTTATTGGAGGCTTTTACTCAAATGGCAAAAGAAAAATACGATCGTAGTAAACCACACGTTAACATTGGTACTATCGGACACGTTGACCACGGTAAAACTACTTTGACAGCAGCTATCACAACTGTTTTGGCACGTCGCTTGCCTTCAGCTGTTAACCAACCTAAAGACTATGCGTCTATCGATGCTGCTCCAGAAGAACGCGAACGCGGTATCACAATCAACACTGCGCACGTTGAGTACGAAACTGAAAAACGTCACTACGCTCACATCGACGCTCCAGGACACGCGGACTACGTTAAAAACATGATCACTGGTGCCGCTCAAATGGACGGAGCTATCCTTGTAGTAGCTTCAACTGACGGACCAATGCCACAAACTCGTGAGCACATCCTTCTTTCACGTCAGGTTGGTGTTAAACACCTTATCGTATTCATGAACAAAGTTGACTTGGTTGACGACGAAGAATTGCTTGAATTGGTTGAAATGGAAATCCGTGACCTATTGTCAGAATACGACTTCCCAGGTGACGATCTTCCAGTTATCCAAGGTTCAGCTCTTAAAGCTCTTGAAGGTGACACTAAATACGAAGACATCGTTATGGAATTGATGAACACAGTTGATGAGTACATCCCAGAACCAGAACGTGACACTGACAAACCATTACTTCTTCCAGTCGAAGACGTATTCTCAATCACTGGACGTGGTACAGTTGCTTCAGGACGTATCGACCGTGGTATCGTTAAAGTCAATGACGAAATCGAAATCGTTGGTATCAAAGAAGAAACTCAAAAAGCAGTTGTTACTGGTGTTGAAATGTTCCGTAAACAACTTGACGAAGGTCTTGCTGGAGATAACGTAGGTGTCCTTCTTCGTGGTGTTCAACGTGATGAAATCGAACGTGGACAAGTTATCGCTAAACCAGGTTCAATCAACCCACACACTAAATTTAAAGGTGAAGTCTACATCCTTACTAAAGAAGAAGGTGGACGTCACACTCCATTCTTCAACAACTACCGTCCACAATTCTACTTCCGTACTACTGACGTTACAGGTTCAATCGAACTTCCAGCAGGTACTGAAATGGTAATGCCTGGTGATAACGTGACAATCGACGTTGAGTTGATTCACCCAATCGCCGTAGAACAAGGTACTACATTCTCTATCCGTGAGGGTGGACGTACTGTTGGTTCAGGTATGGTTACAGAAATCGAAGCTTAATTCGATTTAGTTCCCAGAAGAACAATTATTTAAGTCAGACACTAAAAGAATCTTGCTATGCAAGGTTCTTTTTTTGGATATTGAACTAATACTCTTCGAAAATCTCTTCAACCCACATCAGCGTTACCTTGCCGTAGATAGGGTTACTGACTCCGTCAGTTCTATCCATAGCTTCAAAACAGTGTTTTGAGCTGACTTCGTCAGTCTTATCTACAACCTCAAAGCAGTGCTTTGAGAAACCTACGGCTAGCTTCCTAGTTTTCTCTTTGATTTTCATTGAGTATAAAATTGGAGAATTGTACACAAAAAAGCTCTATACACTCGATGTGCATAGAGTAAAGGGGACTTTATTTGATATAGAGTTCTTGATTTTTTAGAACAATTTCTCGCACACTTGTAAACTTTTTAAGTTTTTTGATTTCTTCTGGATGAGTGATGAAAGTAATAACATAACCTTCCTTACCCATACGACCAGTACGGCCAGCACGATGAGTGTAGGCTTCGATATCTCTTGGGATATCAAAGTTTATGACGCATTCTAGGCTATCGATATCAATCCCACGAGCCAGAAGGTCTGTTGCAAGAAGTAGGGTTAGCTGCTTGTCTTTAAACTTTTCTAAGATGATTTTTCTAAATTTAACATTAACATCACTAGCTAAAGAAACAGCCAAGATATCCCGATACTGTAATTTTTCTTCTGCACTTCCAAGGTCTGACAGGCTGTTAAAGAAGACCAAACCGCGGAAATCCTCAACATGAGCCAGTTTTCGTAGCATATCAACACGATGACGGTGATCTACCTGCATATAGAAATGTTGGATGTTGTCCAATTTTTGGTCAGAGAGATTAATGGTACGTGTGTTAGGCGCAATCTTCTTTTGGTCAAACTTGGTCGTCGCACTCATGTAGACGAGTTGGTGGTCACGCGGTGCGTAGTGAGTGATTTTCTCAACAAAGTGAATCTGAGAATCATCTAGCAATTGGTCGAATTCATCTAGGATGATGGTTTCCACATTCATCATCTTGATTTTTTTCAATTTAATTAGTTCAAAGATACGGCCAGGAGTTCCAATCAGAATTTCTGGTCCTTTTTTTAGGCGTTCAATCTGGCGTTTCTGACTCGAACCTGATAAGAAGAGTTGGGCAGTCAAGCCGATAGCGTCAGCCCATGTTTTACACACTTCAAAAATCTGTCCAGCAAGTTCTGTATTTGGTGCTAGGATCAAGAGTTGTTGGGCTTTTTTCTTTTGTAGTCTGAGAAGACTTGGTAGAAGGTAAGCTAGGGTCTTACCAGTTCCTGTTGGGCTCACTCCTAGGAGGTTTTCTCCAGCAAGAAGTGGTTCAAATAGTTGAGTTTGAATGGGGGTAAATTCTTGGAAACCGAGTTGATCACTCAGTTCTTGCCATTCAGTCGGTAGTTTTGTTTTCATTTTTCTGCCTCAAATCTAATGCCAGCAGTCTGGCGCATGGTATATAGTAGCTCATGAACTGAACTTGCATCTTCCAGCCAAGTTTGGTAGAGATTCAGATCTGGTTGCTGGATCATGTGTGCAAATGCAGCAACTTCCTCAGTCATCGTATGAGGAGCCTGTTGGATAGGGAGCTGGACTTGATTTCCTTGGTGGTCGGTAAAAATAGCCGAGCGAACATGCTCAATTGTGTTGAGCGTCAAAGTTCCATCTGTCGTATAAATCTCGCAAGGAAGGTTGGAAGTGATGTTTTTTCCAGCCTTGATATGAACTTGAAAGTCAGGGTAGAAGAGGATTCCATCTCCATTTAGGTCAATGCTATTGTCAAGCTGTTGAGCCAGGTAGGCCGCGTCTTGAGCTTTTCCAAAAAGACGAACGGCAGCGTAGAGAGGATAAATCCCCAAGTCCATAAGTGCTCCGCCAGCAAAACGGTCTGAAAAGACATTAGGAGTCTGTCCCGCCAACAAGTCAGGCATCTTGGAAGAATACTTGGCATAGTTGAAATCTGCTCCCAAAATTTGTTTGTCTGCTAAAAAGTTTTTGATAGTAGTAAAAGCTTCCTCGTGGTAATTGCGAGCTGCTTCGAAGATAAAACAGTGATTTTTCTTAGCTGTTTGAACTAAATCTAGCCATTCTTGTGGCTGAGTGACAGCTGGCTTTTCAAGAATGACGTGTTTACCTGCAGACAAGGCAGCTTTTGCCTGAGCAAAATGCAAGGAGTTTGGACTGGCAATGTAGACCACATCAAAGGAGCTCTTGAAGAAGTCCTCTGCTTGATCAAAGAGTTGGATATTCTGATAGCGAGAAGCAAAGGTTGCCGCAGTTTCTAGTTTTCTAGAATAGACTGCGACCAGCTTGTATTCTTCACTGGAATGAGCTGCTTCTATGAAGTGGTGGCTGATAGCCCCTGTTCCGATGACACCTAATTTAAGCATAGTTACTCCTTTTCCGATTTCAAATCCTTCTTTCATTATAACATAGATAGACGGGACTATCCAACAGAGGGTAAAAAATTTCAAATAAGCTACTAGGTCTTTTCCAATGAAAGTGGTACAATAATGAGATGAGTAAATGAAATGGGAGGGAAAATGAGGTTATTACCTATCAGAAAAATATCACGTCAGTCTAAGAGGCTAGCGCTTTTTTTGACTTTTTGTGCAGGTTATGTAGATGCCTATACGTTTATTGTGCGAGGGAATACTCTTGTAGCTGGACAAACTGGGAATGTCGTCTTTCTTTCAGTAGGTCTGATTCAACACAATGTGTCAGATGCTAGTGCGAAAGTAATGACCTTGCTAGCTTTTATGATGGGGGTCTTTTTATTAACTGTTTATAAGGAAAAATTGAGAATTGTGAAAAAACCGATTTTGTCACTGATTCCTTTGGCAATCCTATCAATAGTTATTGGATTTATGCCGAAAACTGTAGATAATATCTATCTAGTACCACCCTTGGCTTTCTGTATGGGACTAGTGACAACCGCTTTTGGAGAAGTGTCGGGTATTGCCTACAATAATGCATTTATGACAGGGAATATCAAACGGACCATGCTGGCTTTTGGAGATTATTTCCGGACTAAGCACACTCCTTTTTTACGTGAAGGGATTATCTTTGTAAGCCTGCTTAGTAGTTTTGTCCTTGGCGTTGTCTTTTCAGCCTATTTGACGATTTTTTATCATGAAAAGACTATTCTTGGTGTTCCTATTATGATGAGCATTTTTTACCTTAGCATACTTTGTACTGACCCCCAAAAGTTAGACAATTAATTTATTCAAAGGATTTAGTTCTGTATTGCACAGGACTGAGTCCTTTTAGTTTTACCTTAATTCGCTTATTGTTGTAGTAATCAATATAGTCTACAATGGCTTGTTCCAATTGGTTAA
>NZ_QQRU01000002.1 GCF_003428885.1 Streptococcus sp. LQJ-218 | reverse complement strand
CTTCTTTATACAATTCTTTAAACATAACGTTCCCCTTTCTAGATACAGTTTAACAAATAAAGAAGCTAATTGGGTTCTTTTCTCTGTTCTGTTCTCTCTACCTCCTCAACTGCACAAAAAAGAGAGGACTTGCCTCTCTTTGGGTTATTTTTCGTCATTCATTTTTGACTTTACTTCATCATAGGATAGTGCATGAGACTCATCTTCTACTGCTTCAGGCATCTTTCCTGTTTCGTAAAGAGCTTTTATTTGTGTACTATCCAGTGTTTCGTATTTCAATAATGCTTCTGCAATCAATTTGTGGGTTTCACGATTTGATTGGATGATTTCAGCAGCTTTGTTTCGTGCTTGATTCAACAATGAACGAACCTCTTCGTCAATTTCATAAGCTGTTTGTTCTGAAATTGATTTTTGAGAGCTTTGTGCACCAAACATGGCATGATTTCCTTCATATTGTACTGGACCAAGTTTTTCACTCATACCATACTCTGTAACCATTGCACGCGCCATTTGTGTTGCTTGTTCAAAGTCGTTTGAGGCTCCTGTAGTTTGTACATTAAAGATAATTTCTTCAGCTACACGTCCACCCATCAAACCAGCCAATTGCTCTTTCATATCTTCTTTAGATAGTAGCATTTGGTCTTCCTTAGGAAGTGCAATCATGTACCCACCTGCACGTCCACGTGGTACGATTGTAACTTTATGAACAACACGGGCGTTCGACAAGACTAGACCAACAATGGTATGTCCTGCCTCATGATAGGCAACCAATTCGCGTTCTTTTTGTGATACTGTCTTGTCTTTTTTAGATGGTCCAGCAATCACTCTATCTTCTGCTTCATCAATATCTGAGGCATCAATTATCGATTTATTGCGTCGAGCAGCAACTAAAGCCGCTTCATTCAAAACATTCTCTAAATCAGCACCAACAAAGCCTGGAGTTTGTTGAGCCACTAATTTTAAATCAACATCTTCTGCTAAAGGCTTGTTCTTAGCATGAACTTTCAAGATTGCTTCACGACCTTTAACATCAGGGCGACCAACCAATACTTTTCTATCAAAACGTCCTGGACGTAAAAGGGCAGGATCTAATACATCTGAACGGTTTGTCGCAGCAATGACAATAATCCCTTCATTTCCCTCAAAACCATCCATCTCAATCAAGAGTTGGTTCAAGGTTTGTTCGCGTTCGTCATTTCCTCCGCCTAGACCAACTCCACGTTGACGTCCGACAGCATCAATTTCATCGATAAAGATGATAGCTGGTGCTGCTTTTTTGGCATCTTCAAAAAGAGAACGAATACGACTAGCTCCAACTCCGACAAACATTTCTACAAAGTCAGAACCTGAGATACTAAAGAATGGAACACCTGCCTCTCCAGCAACTGCTTTAGCAAGTAAGGTCTTACCTGTCCCTGGAGGTCCCTCCAAAAGAACACCTGCTGGAATACGGGCTCCAAGTTTTGTAAATCGTTTTGGATCTTTTAAGAATTCAACAACTTCAACCAGTTCTTGTTTTTCTTCCTCAGCTCCAGCAACATCTGAAAATCTTACTTTAATATCTTCTTTATTTGCAGCTTTAGCCTTACTACGCCCGAAACTCATCGGGTTACGGCTATTATTTCCTCCCATATTTCCCATCATAGAGAATAGGAAGAAGAAAAGAATACCGAATGGCACAATGGATACAAGAATATTAATCCACATACCACTTGAACTTTCATGCTTAATAGTTACTTCCGCTTTATGGTCAGAAGCAAGCTTTTGCAATTCTGATACTGTAGTGTCTGAAGGAAGAATAATACTTGAAAATTTCTCTACTGTTGTAGCAGAAGGAGAAAAGAACTGAATGCCTGTTTCTTCTTTACTTGTTTTAGGATTTTTATAAACACCCGAAACTTCGATAACACTGCCATTTGGTTGGTAGGTTAATTCTTTTACATTATCATCGGTAATTTCTTTCACCAATTCTGTATAATTAATTTGCTCACTTTTCCCTGCAACACTACCTGTACTAAAATACTGGTAACTTGTAACTAGGAAAAAAATAAGTAATAACCATAGAAAAGGATTTTTAATTAAACCATTATTTTGTTTTTTCATTAAAAATTGTTCTTTCTAATTTGAATATACTTCTTCTTTCAATACTCCAACATAGGGAAGGTTACGATAATTTTCTTTGTAGTCTAAACCATAACCTACTACAAACTCATTTGGAATAGTAAAGCAGGTATAGTCTGCCTCAATTTCTACAACATGTCCTTCTGGTTTATCCAACAAGGTTGCAATGTGAACAGAAGCTGCTTCTCTTGCAATGAACATATCGCGCAAATTCTTCAAAGTTTGACCTGTATCAATGATATCTTCTACAAATAGAACATGTCTTCCTTTGATATCTTGAGTCACATCTTGCTTGATATTGATGACACCACTACTTGCTGTTCCACCATGGTAGCTAGAAACCATCATAAAGTCCATTTCAATATGTGTGTCGATATGTTTAACCAATTCAGCCATAAAAGGAATAGATCCTTTTAAAATCCCAACTAAGATTGGATTTTTTCCTGCATAGTCCTTAGTTAATTGAGCACCTAATTTTTTAGCAGCTGCTGTAATTTCATCTTGTGAAACGAGGATTTTTTTAATATCGTTTTCTAACATTCTTTTACCTATCTATTTTTTCTATATAAAGTACAGTGTTCATTATATCAATTTTCGTGTTTTTACTCAAATTACTGGTCGCAATTCCCAAAATTGAGACAATTTCACCAAATTGCTCAATAATCAGAGCAGATTTTCGCTTTTCCATAGGGATTTTCAAATCAATAAATAGACGTCTGAGTTTTTTTCTATGCCCATTTTGAATCAAAACATCTCCTGTTTTTCGATGACGAATGTGTATTGATGTTTCCCGTGAAACAGGTACTTGTTGAATTGATTCACCTTCTAAAGGAAGCCCGAAAGAAAATTTATATCCTTGATAAGTAACCTTATTTTGATAGTGTAACACAAGTTCATCTTCCTTTTCATCAGCCTGAGGACTGATTTTACAAATCCGAAACTGTTGATACTCTTTTACTAATTCATAACCATTTTTAAGTGGATGACGATACTGGCTTTTAGTTTTTAAAATTTGTCTAACTTCTTCAAACTGAGCTTTTGCAAGATTCAAATCTGGAAAACGATTCAGATAAGTTTGAAGCAAAACGCTTTGTGTCGACTCAGAGTAAGACAATAGCTGCTCTAAATTTTCTACATCAATATTCTTTGATAATTCAGCTATGGCTAGGTCATAATCTAAAATCTCGTTTCCTATATCCAAGATTGCATCTCTAAATCGAGGATTTTCTTTTTCCAATTCTGGTAAATAAGAATTTCGAATACGATTGCGAAAATAATGATTTTCCTGATTTGATGTATCTTCAAAGTGAAAAATTGGTGGAAAGTCTTTTTTCTGGAAATGCAAGAAGGGCCGAATGATTTCTATCTCTCCGACTACTTGTTTCTCCTTAATCCCTGATAGATAGCGCAAACGAGTGCCTCGAATCAAACGCATCAAAATCGTCTCTACCTGGTCATCAGCATGGTGAGCAGTGACCAAGGCTGTTGCACCTGTCTTTTTCATGACCTCTTGAAAAAAATCATAACGAAAATCTCGAGCACGCGCTTCTGAAAATTTATCTGAAAAACTGCTGACATAAATAGGAAGCTCTGCTTCAGCAGCCAACTTCCTTAATTCTTTTTCTTCCAAATCTGACTCTACTCTCTGCTTATGATTCACATGAGCTAGAATCAATTCAATTTCTAACTCTTTTTGATACGTAGATAATACCTTAAATAGAAACATAGAATCTAATCCACCAGAAAGAGCTAGCACCACCTTAGCATGCTTTTTGAAATATCCCTTCTTGAGAAAATGATTTAAAAAATCTTGTTCCCTCATTTTAGAACCTCATAAACATCCTTGGCTATCTTAGAAATCGTATCATAATCAGAATTTTTAGTGAAAATAGAAAGAATAAATGGAGAGTCTGCATAGACAACACCCGTATCATGCTTAAATTCATCCGCATCCCCAATTTTATGAGCTACTTTAACGGAAACACCTTTGGCAATTCGCTCATTATCAAAATCTGTTTTAGTCAAAGAATCCAATACAAATCCATTTTGGTTATAAATAGCTTCCATGACTTTCCCAGCCATTTTAGAAGAAATCAATTTTTCTTTTGGATCCCAATCATCTCCCATAATAGCAGACATCTTAGACTTGAATGTGGCATCAGATTGGTTTGAAATGTAATATCCCAATAAATTATGAGCTACATTATCAGATTCTTTTGATACTTTCGTAATTAAATCCTTTAGAGAATACTCTTTATTATCCTCTTTTTTAGGAAGACTACCACTTCCTTCTGGTTTATAGGAACCTGGAAAATCATTGACTGCAGATATGTATTTTACAGTCGTATCTAACTGATAAAGACCTTCATTTATTTTTTCTTGCGTATAATAAAGATAAGGGAGTTTCAAAACACTAGCCGCATACATCTTTTCATCTTGATTGATACCAGCTTCTTTTCCAGTAGTCAGTTGCTTAACATAAATAGAAAATGAATCCTTCTGATATTTTTCCGATAACATTTCTTGGACTTTACTTATCCGATTATCTGCTTCAGAAGTTGATTCTTTAGCTACCCATCCAGCCTGATCAATATGTAGAAATTCTCTTCCTTCTACAAACATGGTCTTGTCGATTGAAACTTGCGAATAAGCTGATAAGGATGATTTCATTTCTTTTAAATCATAAGGACTATTGTACAGTTTAAAATCAGATTCTAACCATACTTTTTTGATTGTAGGAGTTACCTCTGACTGATCATATAAAAATCGTTTGTCCGCAGCTATAAATTGGTGGTTGGATAACTTAAATACTGGAATTCCCTGTTTATTTAAGCGCCACTCGGTTATTTGGAAACTTGTTTTTGGAGTTAATTTTCCAGATTCCACTACTAAATCTTCATTCGCATAAACAGGAACCTCTCCATAAACCATGGGAGAACTTAATTTTTCTCTAAAATAAATACCAAAGTCAGATTGTGAAAGGTAATAAATTTCTTTTGAAGTATAGACTACTTCTTTTTCTGTGCTAACGACTTTTGAAATGGTCAAAAAACTCGGTAGCAACAAAATAATTAAGAACTTACGCATTCTTCCTTTCCTTTTCTTCTTGTAAACGCAATAATTGATTTTTATCAGCCAACTCTTCCAGCTTTTCATCCGATAGACTCAAAAATTGCTCTATTACATCTAATAAATTTTCCATTTTATCACCTTGGGAGCAAGTCAGGAATCGTATAAACAGCTTCCCGATTCTTAGAATAATAATATTTTGCACGCATGTATTTAGCAGCGTAATCTTCATCTTTCAACTTTGTAGCAAAAGCTGCCTCCTTCTCCTTTTCCTCACTCAGGGTTTGATACTGAGTTTGCAGGTCTGATAACTGTTGACGTCTTTGGAGTAATTGGTGATAGCTTTGAGCAAGATTATAAGTTGGTAAAATGAACAATAAAATCATCAAAATAAGAACCCAACCCATGAAACGATTCCGTTTTTGTCGTTCCTTCATCAGATAGCGACGACGTTGGTGTTCATTTTGAATAAAAGAATTATTCAATTGTACGATATTTTTAGACATTTTCTTCTACCCGTGTTTCACTGATAATTTCATACATGCCTGCTGCATCTTCTTTTTTTGTACTATCTTTCATCTTTAGTACTTTGACAAGTAGCAACTTATTGCCAAAGCGAATTTCAACTTGGTCATTAACTTTCAAATCCGTTGAACTTTTGGCCAAGATTCCATTTACCTTGATTCTGCCTTTATCTGCTACTTCTTTTGCGACTGTACGACGCTTGATAATTCTTGATACTTTTAAATATTTGTCTAATCTCATTTTTATTACCTCAAATTATTATTGTACCATTTTTATCCATTTTATAGAAGAAAAATGTTAAATGGAATTGCTTTCTTTTGACTCTTTTATCTTTAATAAACTTTCTCCAAAAATGAGCATACCTTCTAAAATTTCATAGTCCTTCTTATTTCGGACATCAAATACAACTTCCATTAATCCCTTATTCTCAGCTATGGCTGCTTTTAAGTTCGTTGCGGATAAGGCTTTAAAATAATCTTGAGCCAAGAATAGTCGTTGAGTGACTTTTTCAAATTGAACTGTAATCTTATTTTCTTTTCTTTCCACACGTTCTACAAAGACCTTGTCAAAATATGACTTGACCAAACCAATCTCTAAAAGGTATGCTACTACATCTGGATATTCTCCAAAGCGGTCCATCAACTCTTCCTGCAACTCTTCATAATTGACACGATTGTCAATTTGACGAATTTTCTTGTAAATTTCGATTTTATGTCGTTGATCAGAAATATAAGTATCAGGAAGATAAGCATCAATTTGTAAAATCAACTCAGCATTTCCTTTGGTTCTTGTGTTCCCATTGCCATTCCGTTTAGCAATAGCTTCCTCTAGTAACTGTGAATACAATTCAAAACCAACAGAATCAATGAAACCTGATTGAGATTTTCCTAGGAGATTTCCTGCTCCACGAATTGACAGATCTCGCATCGCAATCTTAAATCCGGAGCCCAATTCTGTAAATCCTTTGATGGCTTCTAATCTCTTTTCAGAAACTTCACTGATTGATTTTTCTGGACGATACATGAGATAGGCATAAGCAATGCGATTGCTACGACCAACTCTTCCTCTTAATTGATACAAGGTTGACAAGCCCATATGGTCCGCATTTTCAATAAATAAAGTATTAGCATTGGGAATATCCACCCCTGTCTCAATAATGGTAGTCGTCACCAAGATATCATACTGACCTTCAATGAAATCCAATAGAGTGTTTTCCAACTGAATTTCACTCATTTGTCCATGAACATAACCAATAGAAGCCTCCGGAATCAACTCCTGTAATTCTGAAACCTTCTGGTCAATTGTGTCAACTTTGTTGTAAAGATAGTAAACTTGACCTCCACGCTCCATTTCACGCAAGACAGCATCACGAATGACACTATCATTCTTTTCCAAAACATAGGTTTGAACAGGATAGCGATTGGTTGGGGGAGTTTCAATAACAGACAAATCTCTGATTCCCAGCATAGACATATGGAGGGTACGAGGAATCGGCGTAGCGGTCAAAGTTAGGACGTCTACTTGTTTTTTCAGTTCTTTCAAGGTTTCCTTATGTTTGACACCAAATCGCTGTTCTTCATCAATAATCATCAAGCCCAAATCAGCAAACACAACATCTTTTGACAAAACACGATGTGTTCCAATCAAAATATCGACTTGACCATTCTTTAATTTTTCAAGTGTTTCAGTCTGCTCTTTTTTACTTCTAAAGCGACTCAACACATCAATATTAACTGCAAAATTTTGGAATCGTTCCTTAAAATTCGTATAGTGTTGTTGTGCTAGAACCGTCGTGGGAACTAGAACGACAACCTGTTTGTGATCATTGACTGCCTTAAAGGCTGCACGCATAGCAACTTCTGTCTTTCCAAAACCAACATCCCCAACTAAAAGTCGATCCATTGGCTGAGAATCTTGCATATCTCTCTTGATTTCCTCAATACTACGAAGTTGATCATCCGTTTCAACATAAGGAAAAGCATCATCAAAAGCATGTTGATCTTCATCATCAGCTGAGAAAGCAAAACCTTTCAACTGACTACGCTCAGAATAAAGTTTGATTAAATCGTCAGCTATATCCTCTACCTGATTCTTAACTTTTTGCTTAGCCTTTTTGAAATGACCGTCATTTAATTTATTGAGTTTTGGAGCTTTCCCATCACTTGAAATATATTTAGACAGTAACTGAATCTGCTCTACTGGGATGGAAATTTGATCCCCATTTTGATACTGGACACTGACATAATCGCGGTGGATTCCTTTGATTTCAATTGTTTCAATTCCTAGATATTGACCAATCCCATGAATATGATGGACAACGTAATCTCCTTTTTCAAGTTCATTGTAATCTTTTAATCTCTCTGCGTTTGAAGCATGTTGTCTTCGAAAACGACGTTTCAATTTCTTTTGAAAAATCTCATGTTCAGTTATCAATAAAATCTTTTCATCTACAAAATGAAAACCATGTCTGAGATTACCCTCGATTAAGTTTACAGATAATTTACAGATACTTGACTTATCTCTGGAATCCAATTTAATCTGATATTCCTCTAAAACATCCTCTAATGTTTTACTTCCCATTGAATTGCTAGACTGCAGGATGACAGTGTAATCCATTTTTTTGTATCGTTCAATTTCTTCTTTTAGAAAAGAAAATTGATTGAAAAACTCCTGCATAGGATATTGATTAAATTGATAAATCTGGTCAAACTTAAGATTTCCTAACCCCTTTTGTAGATTAGAGAAAAAGGTAACTGGACTCTGTTTTTTATAGATTTGCTCTGTATCTGCAAAATACTTCATCTCAGAAAATGCTTTACTATTCTGTAATTCTTCTGTAACGTATTGCGCTAATTCTCTTTCAAATACTTCATACTGATTCATTAATTTTTGATAATCATCAAAGAATATTGGGGTATCTTTTTCAATATAGTCAAAAACAGTCCATGTCTTGTCATAACACAAAGATAAAAATTTTCTTGAATCAGTATGAATTTGTTTTTGGTGAAAACTTGAAAGAATTTCTTCTAAGTATGATTTTAAAATAGGTGATGACGTTTTTGAAATCTGTTTTTCTAAAGCTAACTGTCCTCGTTGATAATCCTTTTCTCTCAAAAGCATATCACTAGCCGGAAAGATAGTGAGTTCTGTCTGATTTTCTTTCGATAATTGTGTTTCGACTTCAAATGACCTGATACCATCAATTTCATCACCAAAAAACTCAATTCGGCAAGGTTCTAACTGGGATATTTCAAAAATATCTAAAATATCTCCTCGCATACTAAACTCACCTTGAGTTTGTACTTGTGTAACTTTTCGATAGCCAATTTCCTTTAATTGGTGGATAAGCGCGTGTTGATCGTACTCTTCACCCACTGATATTTTTACAATACTATCTTTGAACACATTTGGAGACGGTAAAATCAATCGACTTGCTGCGATATTACAAACTAAAATCCCTCTCTTAGATGAATCAGTCAAAAAACGCAAGGCTTCAACCCGTGAAATGATTTTTTCTTGTGAAGACATCAAAAACTCTACCATAGGAGCATCATCTACTAAAAATGGATAGACAAGTTCCTCACCCAAGATAGAGAGAAGATCACTAACCAGTCCTTCTGCTTCTCCATAAGTTGACGTTAATAACACAATCTTATCTTCTTTTTCTAGACTACTTGCAATTGCAAGAGCCTTAGTAGACGTTGATAAACCTAGTATCAGTTGTCTTTTCTTATCTGTTAAATTTTGATGCCATTTTTTGATCTGATTATTTTCAGAGAATACATCTAATAAGGTCACCATTTATCCGTTATACCTCTGCATTGTTTTCTCAAAATTTTTCTCTTGTAAATAGTAGTTTACAGAATCGTCAACCTTGTCAATTGACTGTAAAATACCAATATAATCATCCTTGTCAAACTTACTCAAAACATGATGAACAACTGACATGCCGTTTTTGGGTCTTCCAATTCCAATCTTAACACGGTTAAAGACTTGAGTCCCTATATGTTGAATAATAGACTTGATACCATTATGACCACCTGCAGAACCCTTTGCTCTTAAACGAATCTTTCCAACTTCCATATCAAGATCATCGTAAATGATGAGTAAATCTTCAATATCCAAACCATAGTAGGTTAATAAAGCATGAACAGCTTTTCCACTCTCATTCATAAAGGTAGTTGGTTTCACTAGATAAATTTTTTCACCATTAAGGAAAAATGAGGCTAACTCAGCTTGGAATATCTTATCGTGTGTAAAAGTGACATTCTGTTTTTTCGCTAGTTGGTCAATCAACATAAAACCAACATTGTGTTTTGTTTCAAAATATTTATCCCCTGGATTTCCTAATCCTACAAGTAATTTGGTCATTTATTTTTCCTTTCAAAAGCCAAAAGGGTTGGAATTTTTTTCCAACCTAATTGACACTATTTATTAAATTTTTAGACATTAAAGCGGAATTCCATGATATCGCCATCTTGAACGATATATTCTTTTCCTTCTTCACGCAAGCGTCCAGCTTCTTTTACGGCCTTTTCAGAGCCGTATTTCACTAGATCCTCATATGACATGGTTACTGCACGAATAAATCCTTTTTCAAAGTCTGAGTGGATAATACCAGCTGCTTGAGGAGCCTTCATACCACGTTTAAAGGTCCAAGCGCGAACTTCTTTTTCGCCAGCTGTGAAGTAAGTTCCCAGTCCAAGCAAGTGGTAAGCTGCACGAGTCAACTTATCCACACCTGATTCTGTCAAACCAATGGCTTCAAGAAACTCTTCTTTATCTTCATCGTCTAACTCAGAAATTTCTTCCTCAGCACGCGCAGAAATAACTACTACCTCTGCATTTTCTGTCGCTGCGAATTCACGAATTTGCTTCACATAATCGATAGAATCAGGTTCTGAAACCACATCCTCATCAACGTTAGCTACATAAAGAACTGGTTTTGTGGTCAAAAGGAAAAGACCTTTAACTACTTTTTGTTCTTCATCTGTAAACTCGATTGTACGAGCTGATTTTCCATCTTCAAGGACTGGTTTAATCTTTTGAAGAACATTAAACTCTGCTACAGATTCTTTATCTTTTTGCGTACGTGCCATCTTTTCTACACGCGCATAGCGCTTATTGACTGATTCTAAGTCAGCAAGAATCAATTCTAGGTTAATGGTATCAATATCTGCAAGTGGATCCACAAAGGCATCTTCACGTCCTTGCTCGCGCATGACATTTTCATCATCAAAAGCACGAACTACGTGAACAATCGCATCTACTTCACGAATATTAGCCAAGAATTTATTCCCTAGCCCTTCTCCTTTTGAAGCTCCTTTTACAATCCCTGCGATATCTGTAAATTCAAAGGTTGTTGGAACTGTCTTCTTAGGAGTAATCATTTCAGTTAGTTTTTGGAGGCGTTCGTCAGGAACCTCAACCATTCCAACATTTGGATCAATCGTCGCAAATGGGTAGTTAGCTGCCTCTGCCCCTGCTTTTGTAATTGCATTAAATAGTGTTGATTTACCAACGTTTGGCAAACCAACGATACCTGCTGTTAAAGCCATATTTTCTCATTCTCCGTTTTCATTTCAATCCCTAGTATTATAACACAAAAAGAAAAAACTTGCTAACCCTCTAACTAAGGGTTAGCATACTCTTCGAAAATCTCTTCCAACCACGTCAACGTCGCCTTGCCGTAGGTAGGGTTACTGACTTCGTCAGTTCTATCTTCAACCTTAAAACAGTGTTTTGAGCAACCTGCGGCTAGTTTCCTAGTTTGTTCTTTGATTTTCATTGAGTATCAGTCAATAATTTTATTCATCTTTCGATCAAAATCATATCGCCCCATCATGACAACATGGTCACAATTACTGCATTTAATTTTGATATCTGCCCCTACACGCGTAATTTCCCAACGATTGGCTTTTTTACCAGTTGATTTAATGGTACAAGCATGTGGCTTTTTCATTTCAACAAAATTTCCAACTTGATACATACTACTCTCCTTTTTCTTTTTTGATTATATCATAAAAGAGGCGAGCTAGGCTCAACCTCTTTAACTTAATTCGTACGAACTGGAGTGATGAGCTGCATGAAGTCCTCGTCAGTATCTGATGGCACAAGAGTAAATGGACGAACAGCTGAGATAAAGCTAATGGTTACCTTTTCGCTATTTAAAGCCTTAAGGGAATCAATCAAATAAGTTGGATTGAAACTAATGGTCAAATCATCCCCAGTCACCTGCTCAGTATCGATTTCTTCGTTTACTTTACCAACTTCAGGAGAATGAACATGGGCGCTAACAATCCCATCTTTAATTTCAAGTTTCACAGTACCATTTTGAGTTGCACTTGATAAAAGACGAGCACGTTCCATTGACTGGCGTAAATTTACAACATCAAAAGTGATAGTAGTGTTAAAGTCTGTTGGAATCAAGCGATCTGTATCAGGATAGTTTCCTTCGAGGAGACGAGTATAGAAGCTAATATTTTCGCTTCTAAAGAGGATTTGGTTATTGGCAAAGAAAATCTCTACAGTTTCGATATCATCTGTAAATACGGCTGAAAATTCGCGTAGAGAACGGCTAGGAATGACAACATCAAAATCATCACTATTTTTCTCAAGCGTTAATTTTTTCTGACTTAGACGATGAGAGTCTGTAGCCACTGTTTTTAGCTCCTTGTACTGACTAAATACAAAATGAACACCTGTTAAAATCGGACGACTCTCTTGTGTACTTGCAGCAAAAGCTGTTTCATTAATAATTTTCTTGAGTAATTTTGTTTCAAGTATTAAAGGAGTGCTTGCTGAAATTTCTTGGATTCGTGGATATTGTTCGCTATCTTTTCCTTTTAGAGTAATTTCTGATTTACCGCTGGTTAAAACAATTTGATTTTGTTCAATTTCTTTAAAATCAAGAGTTACATCAGGTAGACTAGATACCACATTAATAAAGAAAGAAGCTTCAAGAAGGATTGAACCTAAAGAATTAATTAGCAAACCGGCATTTTCATTTTTTTGAGAAATAAAATTTTCAATTGAAATTTGACCATTTGAACCAATTAAAGTAACACCTTCATTGGTCACGTCAATTTTGATAGTTGATAAAATAGGAATAGCATTTTTAGAACTAATAGCTCTTTTAGTAGTATTTAATGCTTGTAGAAATAAATTTTTATTAATTGAAAAATGAATCATGGATTCTCCTTTATTTATTTTTAGTATTAGAAGGATAATAGTAATAATAGAGTCTGTGAAATCTGTGGAAAACAGACTTTAAACAAGTCGTATCAAGTTTTTTGGCTTGTTTAAAAAATGTGGATAAAAAAGATAAAAAAGCAAAAGTTATCCACAAGTTATTTAATTTTCTTTTTGATGGATTCAATTTCTAAACGTAAATTATCGTCTTCATCAATCAAAGATTTAATTTTGGCATGGGCATGAATGACTGTTGTGTGATCTTTTCCACCAAACTCTTTCCCAATTTTTGGAAGACTATTATCTGTTAGTTCTCTAGATAAATACATGGCTACTTGACGGGCTAATACAATATTTTGAAGGCGTCTACTTCCCTTCATTTCTTTGACACTGACACCATAAAAGTTACCAACTTCATTTTGAATTTTATCAATTGGGATGACGAGCATTTGGCTAACATCTTGTTTACGTGCTCGAATAGCCTCTGCAGCGATATCAATAGTGATATCCTTAATTTTTTTCACTCGGGCAATTAAAGTGATGTCGTTGATTGCTCCTTCAAGATCTCGAACATTTGAATCAAATTGACCAGCTAGGTATTCTAGGGTATCACTTTGGAAATGGTAGTCTAAATGTTCCGTTTTACTTTGTAAAATGGCAATGCGTGTTTCAAAGTCAGGAGGTGTGATGGTTTGGGTTAACCCCCAACTAAAGCGGGTGACAAGCCTTTCTTCGAGCCCTTCTAAATGTTTTGGACTACGATCACTCGTTAGGACAATCTGTTTTTGCTTGTCATGAAGGGCGTTAAAGGTATTGAAAAATTCTTCCTGAGTTGCGACTTTTTTTCCGCTGAGTGACTGGATATCATCGATTAACAAAAGATCAAGACTACGATAGGTTTTTTTAAACTTTTCCATTTCCCCAAGTCTTAGGTGATCAAGAAAGTCGTTGATAAAGCTTTCAGCAGGAATATACTTAACACGCGCATTCGGAATATTTTTTAGAATTTCATTTCCAATAGCGTTTAATAGGTGAGTCTTACCAAGACCAGGTCCTCCATAGATAAAAAGAGGATTATAGGTCAAGGCCAAATCTTCAGAGACAGCCAAAGCGGCTGATACTGCCCAAACATTTCCATCCCCTTGGATAAAATTATCAAAGGTATACTTTTCTTTTAATCCAGTATCCGAATAAGGAATAGATGCAAACTTTGGACTATAGTCATAAAGAGTTGAATTTGGAGCTTCTTCAACTTGTGAGACAACCGTATCTTGAGGTTTGGTAAAAATATAGTGGGGAGTTATCTCAGCATCATAAATTTCAAATCCAGCAACTACAATAATATCTTTTAGTTGTTTTTCCCAGACCATTTCCATTTCAGAGCGTGGTAAAAATATAGTAGCAATATTTTCCTCTACCTTGATGAGTTCAGCTTGAATAGCATAGAAATCATACATGGATCGAGTCAGTCTTTCTTGAGCAAATTCTAATATACGATTCCAAAATTGCTTTTCTTTCAATCCTTTCTCCTCCTTTACTATTTAAAAGTTTAATGATAGACTTATTTTACCATAGATAGCAAGAATTTTCCACAAGCTGTGAAAAATAATCCACAATGTTACCAAGTTTTATCCACAGGTTGGGGATAAAACTTGAAACTGTTGATTTATTAAGCCTTTTTATTAAAAAAAATAGTGTATAACCTTGTGAGATAAAAAAATAAAAGAACAGCCTTATTTCAGGCTGTTGATAATTCTACTGTATTCTTCTTTGTTTGAGAAAGCAATAATAATTTTTCCACTATCATTTTTAGACAGTTTGATTTCTACATCTAATCCGAGTAGTTTTTTTAACTGTTCTTCTTCATTTTGTATGAAATAATCATTTTTTTGCTGTTTCTTTTGTTTTTTTTCTGTCAGAAGAGCTTCTAACTTCCTTACAGAAATGTCTTCCTCTATGATTCGTTGAAAGAAATAGTCTTGTTGTTCCTTATTCAAGCCAACTAGCGAACGCGCATGCGCTTGTGATAGTTTGCCATTTTCTACTTCTAGGAGGATCTGTTCTGGCAAGGAAAGCAAACGAATGGAGTTGCTGATATAAGGACGAGACTTGCCCATTTTATCTGCAATCTCAGCATGGGTAAATCCTTTTTCTACAAGAGATTCATAGGCGCGTGCTTCTTCTATTGAATTTAAATTTTCTCTTTGTAAATTTTCAATGATGGACTGAACCATCATCTCTTGGTCTGAAAGTTGTTTAACAACAGCTGGGATAGATGTTAGACCAGCTAAAAGTGAAGCCCGATAGCGTCTCTCTCCTGCAAGGATTTCATAACCAATTACAGGAGATTGACGAACAATAATCGGTTGAATGACCCCATTTTCTTTAATAGATTGTGCTAGTTCATCTAGTTTTTCTTTATCAAATTCTTTTCGAGGTTGATAAGGATTTTTTTGTATATCTGTGATAGAAATCATTTCAAATTTTTCCATGATTCTACACTAACACATCTTTTCTCTTATGTAAAGCTTTCTTTACATAGATGTCAATTAAGATTCTAAATCACCTGAACTCTTGTCAAGTTTAATAGATGTAGTTTCTTCTTTACCGTTACGATAGTAAGTTATCTTAATGGTGTCTCCGATAGAATGATTGTAAAGAGCACTTTGTAAGTCTGTTGATGAAGCAATCTCTTTGTCATCTACTTTTGTAATAACATCGTATTTTTCAAGGTGACCATTGGCAGGCATATTACTTTGTACAGATCGAACAACTACACCAGATGTTACATTGCTTGGAATATTCAGTCTTCTAATATCACTTGTATTAATATTTGAGAGATTGACCATTTGAATTCCCAAAGCTGGACGAGTCACTTTTCCGTTCTTTTCTAACTGTTCAATAATATTGATAGCATCATTTGCAGGAATTGCAAAACCAAGACCTTCTACAGATGTTCCTCCATTTGTGGCAATTTTACTTGAGGTAATTCCGATAACCTGTCCTTGAATATTGATTAGTGGGCCACCAGAGTTACCTGGGTTAATAGCAGTATCAGTTTGGATGGCTTTTGTAGAAATGGCTTGTCCATCTTCAGATTTTAAAGACACATTTCGATTGAGACTAGATACGATACCTTGAGTGACGGTATTTGCATATTCAGAACCTAACGGGCTACCAATAGCAATAGCAGTTTCTCCCACGGTTAACTTACTAGAGTCACCAAATTCAGCTACTGTTGTCACTTTTTCTGAAGAGATTTTGACGACAGCAATATCAGAGAAAGTATCCGCTCCGACGATTTCTCCAGGTACTTTAGTTCCATCTGACAAACGAATATCTACTTTACTAGCGTCATTTATAACGTGATTATTGGTGACAATGTAAGCTTCTTTGTCATTCTTTTTATAAATAACCCCAGATCCTTCACTAGAGATTTGCTGAGAATCTGTATCAGTCTCATCATTACCAAATACGCTATTTTGTCTGTTTGACGAATAAGTAATAACAGAAACAACAGCATCTTTTACTTTGTTAACAGCCTGTGTTGTTGAATTTTCGTTTTTATAGGCAGTCTGTGTGATAGTGCTATTGTTGTTAGAGTTGTCTACACTACTTTTTTGAGTGAGTTGAGTTATTGAAAAACTACCTAAGGCTCCACTAATAAAGCTAATGACGATAACGACTAATAATTGGAACCATTTTTTGTAAAATGTTTTTAGATGTTTCATATTTGCCTCCATATGTTGAAATTACTGAAAGTATAACCTGACTAGCTTAATTATAACTTAAAAACAAAAGTTTTTCACAGATTGTGGATAACTTTCAAAAATCTGTGATTTTCTCGACTAAAATTCACCTTTTATTTTGTGAATAAGATGTGAAAAAATAGAGAATATGGTAGAATAGAGTCATGAAACTTAAAGTTGTAACAGTTGGGAAACTGAAAGAAAAGTATTTAAAAGATGGTATAGCAGAGTATTCAAAACGAATTTCTCGATTTGCTAAGCTTGAAATAATTGAGCTAGCAGATGAAAAAACACCAGATAAGGCCAGTGAGTCAGAAAATCAAAAGATTTTAGAAATAGAAGGTCAGAGAATTTTATCAAAAGTTGGTGATCGTGATTTCGTTATTGTGTTAGCTATTGAAGGGAAAACTTTCTCCTCAGAAGAATTTAGTAAGCAGTTAGAAGAAGCTTCTATAAAAGGATTTTCTACTCTTACATTTATTATTGGAGGGAGTCTGGGATTAGCACAGGATGTAAAAAAGAGAGCCAATCTCTCTGTTAGCTTTGGCCGTTTAACCTTGCCCCATCAGTTAATGAGACTAGTCCTTGTTGAACAAATCTATCGGGCTTTTACGATTCAGCAGGGCTCGCCCTATCATAAATAGAAAATTGACTTTCAATTGAATTTTTGGTAAAATAACTGTACTAGGTCTCATAGCTCAGCTGGATAGAGCATTCGCCTTCTAAGCGAACGGTCGCAGGTTCGAATCCTGCTGGGATCAATATAGTAGCAAAGCTGGGAATTTTCCCAGCTTTTTTCTTCAAAAAGTACACTTGGGGAGATAAAATTGACAGTTGAGAGAATTTTATCTAAAATGAAATTCCATTTTGTATAATGGTTTTTGTAAGTTAGCTTACTAGAAAAAACATTTTAGGAGATTTTATTATGAAAAACACAGTTAAATTGGAACAGTTTGTAGCCTTGAAGGAAAAAGACTTGCAAAAGATTCAAGGTGGGGAGATGAGGAAAATGAATGAAAAGTCCTTTAATATCTTTAGTTTATTTAGAAGAAGATAAAGGAGTAGAGAATGGATTTTTTTTCAGTAGTAGATTTTATATTATATTTTTTAATTATTAGTCACAGTTATAATTTAATTTGTAAAGGTCAAATAAAAACAAAGGAATTATGCTTTTTTGGTGTTTATACATTACTAGTAGGAACAATACTTGATTTTCCTTTTTATCTTCTATATTTAGATGGGTTAGGGATTGCAACATTTTTATTTCCTTTGGGCTTATATTCCTATTTTCGATGGAAGAAACAGTATGAGAGGGATAGAGGACTATTCCTAAGTTTACTACTAGCTCTTTTATATGAGAGCACTCATAACTTTCTGTCCGTAACGTTCTCCTCTATAACAGGAGACAATTTTGTTTTACAATATCATGACCCATTCTTTTTCCTTGTAACGGTGTTGACCTATTTTATTATCTTAAAAATCATTCGTTATTTCCATTTGGAACTAAACTATTTTGACAAAGACTACCTCTATCCTTTCTTGAAAAAAGTATTTTTTGCTTTACTATTGCTACATATTGTATCTTTCGTTTCTGATATGGTAAGTACGGTTAAACATTTGAATAGTTTTGGAAGTATTTTATCATCTATCGTCTTTATTTCTCTCCTTTTGACCTTCTTTGCAATGAATTCGCATAAAGAACAAATGGAGAAAGAGATTGCGTTGAAGCAGAAGAAATTTGAACAGAAACATTTACAGAATTATACAGACGAAATTGTTGGCTTGTATAATGAAATCCGTGGTTTTCGACATGACTATGCTGGAATGCTTGTCAGCATGCATATGGCAATTGACAGTGGTAATTTACAGGAAATTGACAGAGTTTACAATGAAGTTTTGGTCAAAGCCAATCACAAACTGCGTTCAGATAAATACACTTACTTTGATTTGAACAACATAGAAGATTCAGCTTTACGAAGTTTGGTTGCTCAGTCCATTGTCTATGCTCGAAATAATGGTGTAGAGTTTACACTTGAAGTAAAAGATACGATTACCAAGCTTCCAATTGAACTATTGGATTTGGTTCGTATTATGAGTGTTTTATTGAACAATGCTGTCGAAGGATCGGCTGATAGCTATAAAAAGCAGATGGAAGTAGCAGTTATTAAGATGGAAACTGAAACAGTGATTGTGATTCAGAATTCATGTAAAATGACGATGACTCCTTCAGGAGATCTATTTGCCTTAGGATTCTCTACTAAGGGAAGAAATCGCGGAGTAGGCTTAAATAATGTGAAAGAACTACTAGATAAGTACAACAATATTATTTTAGAAACAGAGATGGAAGGCAGTACATTTAGACAAATTATTAGATTTAAGAGGGAATTTGAATGAAAGTTTTAATTTTAGAAGATGTTATTGAACATCAAGTGAGACTAGAGAGAATATTGGATGAAATTTCGAAAGAATCGAATATTCCAATATCTTACAAGACAACGGGAAAAGTCCGTGAGTTCAAGGAATATATCGAAAACGACGAAGTAAATCAGCTTTATTTCCTAGATATCGATATCCATGGAATTGAGAAAAAAGGATTTGAAGTGGCTCAGCTCATTCGTCATTACAATCCCTATGCAATTATCGTCTTTATCACCAGTCGATCAGAGTTTGCGACTCTCACCTATAAATACCAGGTATCAGCCCTAGATTTTGTTGATAAGGATATCAATGATGAGTTATTTAAGAAGAGAATTGAGCAAAATATCTTCTACACGAAAAGTATGTTACTTGAAAATGAAGATGTTGTAGATTATTTTGACTACAATTACAAGGGAAATGATTTAAAAATTCCTTACCATGATATTCTGTATATTGAAACGACAGGGGTCTCTCATAAATTGCGCATTATTGGTAAGAATTTTGCAAAAGAGTTTTATGGTACCATGACAGATATTCAGGAAAAGGACAAACATACTCAGCGATTTTATTCCCCTCATAAGTCATTTTTGGTAAATATAGGCAATATCAGAGAAATTGATCGAAAAAACTTAGAAATTGTTTTCTATGAAGATCATCGCTGTCCTATTTCAAGGTTAAAAATTAGAAAATTAAAAGATATTCTAGAGAAAAAATCTCAAAAGTAATTGACAATTAGCAAGAAATTGATATAATGGTTATATCTGCTACAGGTAGAAGGTCCGTTGGTCAAGGGGTTAAGACACCGCCTTTTCACGGCGGTAACACGGGTTCGAATCCCGTACGGACTATTTTATCCGCCATAGCTCAGTTGGTAGTAGCGCATGACTGTTAATCATGATGTCGTAGGTTCGAGTCCTACTGGCGGAGTATACATAAAAGGGAACACAGTGTTGTTCCCTTTTATGTATCAATTTGTATCACCAAGCATTTTCATAAGGAAGTCTGTTATTTCTTGAGGACTTTCTTTTTTTCCATGTGCAATCCAAGTTTGGCAGACACCAAAAAGTGCGTGAGTTAGATAGATGCTACTGTATTCTAATTCAGTAGTATTGAGATTCAGTTGCATAAAGCGCTTTTGTAAATCTGTACTGAGTATGATATGAAGTTTATTTCGTAAGAAATTTTGGATTTCTTTTGTCCCATTTTCAGAAAGAAGGGCAGCCAGAAGTGGTTCTGACTCTAGATATTCAAATACTTCTAAAATAGCGTCTCTTTTGTGATGAGCATGTTTCTGAAAAATATATTCAAATGTATGAAATAGCTTACTTTGATAGTGCTCAATCATATCATATTTATCTTTATAGTGAGTGTAGAAGCTAGAACGACTAATTCCGGCTTTTTTTGCTAGCTTGACAGTAGAAATTTGATCAAATGGCTGTTCCATGAGTAATTGTACCATAGCATTTTCAATAGTTCGCTTTGTTTTTAAGCGTTTGTTACTTTCTTGCATACTTCCTCCTTGTAAACAAATTAGACTATGTGTCTAAAAATGGATTTTTTATCTTGAAATTTAGATTTTTTAATGTATAATCTATTATATCAAAATTTTAGACAATATGTTTAAAAAAGGAGAAACAATGTTTAAAGAATGGAAAGCAATTTTTAAAAAACCAACCTTTATTATTGTCATGATAGGGATTTCTCTTATTCCAGCTCTGTACAATATCATATTTTTATCCTCAATGTGGGATCCATATGGTCAATTGTCTGACTTACCTGTGGCAGTTGTCAATAATGATAAAGAGGCTTCCTATAATGGCAATAGCATGTCTATAGGAAAAGACATGGTGTCCAATTTAAAAGAAAATAAAACCTTGGATTTTCATTTTGTAGATGAAGAGGAAGGTAAGAAGGGGTTAGAAAATGGCGATTACTATATGGTAGTAACTTTACCAAGTGATCTATCTGAAAAAGCCACTTCTATTTTAACGGATCACCCAGAGCAAATGCAAATCGATTATCAGACTTCAAGTGGTCATAGCTTTATTGCAAGCAAGATGAGTGATTCTGCAATGACACAATTAAAGCAGAATGTTTCTACCAATGTAACCGAGACCTATACTAAAGCTTTATTCAACAAAATGGTTGATTTAAAGGATGGTATGAGTCAAGCAGCTTCTGGTAGTGAAAAATTAACTGATGGATCGAATCAGTTAGTGACAGGAAGTCAAGCATTAACTACTAACCTACACTCTTTAGCAGATTCAAGTTTAACATTTTCAAATGGAACGGAGCAGTTTACTAAAGGATTATCCTCTTATGTTTCTGGTGTTGAACAACTTCATCTTGGCTTAGGTAATTTTAATAGTGGTTTAGTTACATATACTGGTGCAGTGAGTCAATTAGATGGCGGATTAGGTCAATTATCTTCTAAAAGTCCTGAATTAGTAAGAGGAATCAATCAACTATATACTGGTGTAGAGTCCTATACTGGCGGTGTTTCGCAGCTCAATGCTGGTCTGAATCAATTTTCATCTGGTGTTAGTGCTTATACAAGCGGAGTAGGAAATCTTGCAACAGGTGCTAATCAGTTATCCAACCAATCAGCTACACTTCGAATGGGTGTGGAGCAATTAAGTGAAGGGATTCAACAACTTTCTAGCAAGTTAGAGGCTTCGTCTGAGCAAAAAGATCAAATTAATCAATTATCTTCTGGTTTGAATCAGTTAAATCAAGCTATTCAAAATATTGATGTTGGAGATACAAAACAATTAGATTCTGTTTTATCAAGTATAGCATCCCTTTCTAATCAAATGTTAGCAAGTGCTCAGTCTGATAAAGCGACTACATTAGCCAATATTCAATCGACATCAGCTTATCAATCTTTGACAAGTGAGCAACAAGCTGAAATAAGTGCTTCTGTCTCTCAAAATTCGACTGATAGTATTCAATCGGCTCAGTCAATTGTAGCTTTAACTCAAGGTTTACAGGGAAGTTTAGAAAACTTACAAAATCAATCTTCTAATCTTTCGACATTAAAAAATCAAGCTAATCAAGTATTACCGCTTGCTTCTACTTCTTTGACAGGATTGTCAAGTGGATTAACAGAAATACAGGGAGCAGTGACAAGTAAATTAGTTCCTGATAGTCAGTCGATTGCATCAGGTGTAAATGCATATACTGCAGGTGTTGATAAAGTTTCTCAAGGTGCAAGTCAACTAAGTGAAAAGAATTCCACCTTGACAGGTAGTTTGAATCAATTAGTTTCAGGCTCAACTACCTTGACACAAAAATCTTCTACCTTGACAGCAGGAGTTGGTCAATTAGTTGAAAAAACTCCAGAATTAGTGTCTGGTATTGAAAAATTATCAAATGGCTCCAATCAATTGAATCAAAAGAGTCAAGAATTGATAGCAGGAGTTGATAAATTGCAGTCAGGATCTAGTCAACTAGCTGACAAATCCAGTCAGTTAATTTCAGGTGCTTCTCAATTAGAAAGTGGTGCTAATAAATTGGCAGATGGATCTGGGAAACTAGCAGACGGTGGAACAAAGTTAACTTCTGGCTTGGAAAGTTTACAGACAGGAGTTGCTTCTTTAGGACAAGGATTAAGTAATGCTAGTGATCAGCTCAAATCAGCATCTACGGAATCTCAAAATGCAGAGATTTTGTCAAATCCTCTCAGTCTTTCCAAAACAGACAATGATCAAGTTCCTGTAAATGGAGTTGCAATGGCTCCTTATATGATATCAGTTGCTCTTTTTGTTGCAGCAATATCAACGAATATGATTTTTGCGAAGTTGCCTTCAGGACGTCATCCAGAGAGCCGTTGGGCTTGGTTGAAATCTAGATCTGAAATAAATGGTATTATAGCTGTTTTAGCAGGGATTTTGGTATATGGAGGAGTTCATCTTATTGGTTTAACTGCTAATCATGAATTAAGAACATTTATTCTTATCATTCTAACAAGTTTAGTATTTATGTCTATGGTGACCGCTTTAACAACATGGAATAGCCGTATAGGAGCTTTCTTCTCTCTTATTATGCTTTTATTACAGTTGGCATCAAGTGCAGGTACTTATCCACTTGCTTTGACAAATGATTTCTTTAGAGCTATTAATCCTTGGTTACCAATGAGCTATTCAGTTTCTGGATTACGACAAACAATCTCTATGACAGGAAATATTCATCATCAAGTCATTTTCCTTGCCGTTATATTAGTACTGTTTATTGGTTTAGGTATGCTAGCCTATCAACCTAAGAAAATGGAAGAAGATTAAAAAATCGACCGCTTAACTGGTCGATTTTTTAATCCTTAGATAACTTTCGTCTGTGATTATAGATTCCAAATAGTAGGAGAGAAGTAAAGGAACAGATTGCTCCAGTAATAAACCCATTTGGAATGAAGGAAAGTGTAATAGTTCCTTTCCCCTTGGGAACATCAACTTTCATAAATCCAGTTTGAGCTTGTTTCATTTCTATTTTTTTACCATCTTGGGAGGCAGACCAACCTTTGTCATAAGGAATGGTGAAGAAAATAGATGTATCTTGTTGGACATCATATGTAGCAAAAACCTTGTTTTTAGAAGTTGATACTGTTACAGGTTGTTCTTTGATTTTTTGAATTGCCTCAGTTAAAGTTTGGGTGTCTAAACGATAGAAGGTAGGAGATTCAAATGATACTTGTGAATTTCCAGGGAAACTAACAGTAATATTGAAAGTTTTTTTCTCTTTTGTATAGCCTAGATTAAAGAAGGAGAAGACATTATCAGTTGTAAAAGTTTTCTTTTCACCATTTACAAGGATATCAACCTTCTTTTGTTTATCATTTGAAAAGTGAAGGTTTGTGAAAGAAAGATAAACTTGGCTGTTTTCTGATACTTCAATTTGATACTGGATTGCTGCATCCTCATTTGAAGAACTTGTAACACTGATCAAATCATCAGTATCTTCTGTTTTTTCATAAGGGATTGGAGAAAAATAATCAAAATTGACGTTAGCAAGTTGATTTAAAAACGAGGCCTGATTATCCAAAGTGTGTTGATTGAACTTGACATCGTTGTAAACAGATTGACTAGCAAAGGCAATCGGAAGAGAGAATTGATTTTCATACAGGGTAAGATTATCTTTTTGATATACATCTTGGAAACCGTACTTATCAATAGGGTTTCCCGAGATATTGTACTGGATTCCAAATAAACTATCAGCTAAAATACTATTATTGGCATAACGAAGATTGAGATTGGTCCCAGATGATTTAAACCCCAATTTATCCAAAGTAGAACTTGCTGAACGGTTTCGAACAGATGAAAATTGAGAGATTCCATTATAGTTGAATTTCATACTGTCATTTCCTGTCTGAGTCTCTAGTTTCTCAGTACGAGTAAATTGATTTCCAATATATGTTGAGAAAGATTCCATAGCTGGGATATCTTGATTATATGCACTTCGAGAAGCAAAACCCCATTCTTTGGCAATTCCGTCCATTTGAGATGAAGCATTTAAACTTATTTCAACCATTATAAATAAAGAGATTAGAATGGCAAACAGATTCACAGAGATAAACTTTTTAATAACTGCAAGGAGTAAAAGAGAATAGACAACTATAAATTCAAGAGTAAGCAGAATATTCAAATCTGTTAAAAAAGAATAATGTGACTTTAGATGGATAGTAGCTAAAAAACCTGATACTAGAAGAAAAAGCGAAACTAAAAAATTCCAGACTTTAATTTCTTTCAGACGATTTAAGACTTCTGCTGCTGTGTAAATTAACAAGGTAGAGAAAATCCAAGCATAGCGATGTAAAAACATATTTGGAGTATGCATCCCTTGCCAAAATAAATCAAGAGCTTCAAGATAAAAGCTTGCAATTAGAAATGTAAAGAAGATTGCATAGATAAGTTTCACGTGAAACTTAATAGTTTTCAGTGTAAAAAATAAAATGGTTAAAATAAAGGGAAGTAGTCCTACAAAAATCATTGGAATAGCCCCATACTTGGTTGTATCAAAGGAACCAATGAATTGTTTAGCAAAGAGATCAAGATACCAGCTACTTTCAGTTTGAAACTTTGTAACTTCTGTCAATTTTTCCCCATGTGTCTGTAAATCAAACAGAGTAGGAAGAGTCAGAATAAAACTAGCCATACCAGCTAAAAAGGAGGTCACAACAAAATCAAGAAAAGATAATTTTCGAGTCTTAAAGTCCCACGAAAGTTGACAGAGATACCAGAAAATAAGAAACACTGCTGTCATATAGCCAAAATAATAGTTTTGGATAAATAAGATTGACAGACTTGTAAAGTACAATAGGAATTTCTTTTCAGTGATAAGCAATTGTAAACCAGTTATAATTAAAGGAATCAAGATAAAAACATCTAGCCAAGTTTTTATCTCTAATTGACTAACAGTGAAACTCATCAGAGCATAGGAAGTAGATAAAGCTAGTTTTAAATGCCTAGAAATCGATTGAAATAATTTATTTAAACTAAAGTAAGTTGACAGTCCAATCAATCCAAATTTTAAGAGAGTTGTCAGATAGACAGCATCTGGCATATTTGACAGATTAAAAAAGTAAACTAGAGGTGAAAGGAAACTTCCCAAGTAATAGCTAGATAGGGCATAGAAATTTAATCCGAGGCCACTTGTAAAGGTGTAAAACAGACTACCATTTCCATGTAGAATATTTCGTAAAGCTACATCAAAAATAACGTATTGATGAAACCCATCTCCTAATAGTGGAGATGTATCGCTATTCCAGTAGATGCCTTGAGATAGATATACTCCTATCATAATAATTACGGGAATGATGAAAGAAACAAAATAGGACCAATATGTTTTAAAAAATAATTTCATGTTACCTCATAAAATGTTAGAAAACTCAGCTGGTTAACCCAACTGAGTTTTGAAAATTTTAGTCTTTCCAAAGTTCTTTAACTTTTGCTTGTACTTCTGCATTCTCTAGGAATTCATCATAGGTTTCATCGATACGGTCAATGACGCCATTTTTGGACAAGACAATGATATGGTTAGCTAGAGTTTGAATAAACTCGTGGTCATGACTGGCAAAGATGATTGATTCTTTAAAGTTTTTCAATCCATCGTTCAAGCTTGAGATAGATTCCAAGTCCAAGTGATTGGTTGGATCATCAAGTACAAGCACATTTGATTTCAAGAGCATAAGTTTTGAAAGCATGACACGAACTTTTTCTCCCCCTGACAAGACGTTTACAGGTTTGTTAACCTCATCTCCAGAGAAGAGCATACGACCGAGGAAACCACGCAAGAAGGTGTTGTCATCTTCTTCTTTACTTGCAAATTGACGCAACCAGTCAAGAATAGATTCACCCCCAGCAAAATCAGCTGAATTGTCTTTTGGTAAGTAAGAACGACTAGTTGTAACTCCCCACTTGACAGTTCCTTCATAGTCGATATCACCCATAATAGCACGGATGAGAGCAGTTGTTTGGATATCGTTTTGTCCGATAAGAGCAGTCTTGTCACCTGGACGCAAGATAAAGCTGATGTTGTCAAGAATAGTTTCGCCATCAATCTTGACAGATAGATTTTCTACTGTCAAGAGATCGTTACCGATTTCTCGTTCAGCTTTAAAGTTGATAAATGGATATTTACGACTAGATGGCACAATTTCTTCAAGTTCAATCTTATCAAGCATTTTCTTACGTGATGTTGCTTGTCTTGATTTAGAAGCATTAGCAGAGAATCGAGCAACGAATTCTTGGAGTTGCTTAATTTTTTCTTCTGCTTTTGCATTACGGTCTGCTAGCAATTTAGCAGCAAGCTCAGAAGATTCTTTCCAGAAATCGTAGTTTCCGACATAGAGCTTGATTTTCCCAAAATCAAGGTCGGCCATGTGGGTACAAACTTTATTTAAGAAGTGACGGTCGTGTGATACGACAATAACGGTGTTATCAAAGTCAATCAAGAAATCTTCTAACCAAGTAATAGATTGGATATCAAGACCGTTAGTTGGTTCGTCTAAAAGAAGAACATCTGGTTTACCAAACAAGGCTTTAGCAAGGAGAACTTTCACTTTATCTCCATTTGCTAGTTCACTCATATTTTGGTAATGAAGATCTTCAGGGATATTCAAGTTTTGCAAGAGTTGTGAAGCTTCACTCTCAGCTTCCCAACCACCTAGTTCAGCAAATTCTCCTTCAAGCTCAGCTGCACGAACCCCGTCTTCATCAGTAAAGTCTGCTTTCATATAGATTGCATCTTTTTCTTTCATGATGTTGTATAGTTTTTCATTACCCATGATAACAACATCAATAGCACGTTCATCCTCATAGTCAAAGTGATTTTGACGAAGCACAGAAAGACGTTCATCAGGTCCAAGAGAAATATGACCAGTAGTCGGTTCGATATCACCAGCTAAGATTTTTAAAAATGTTGATTTACCTGCACCGTTAGCACCGATTAAACCGTAGGTATTTCCTTCTGTAAATTTGATGTTGACCTCATCAAAAAGTTTGCGATCACTAAAACGTAGTGAAACATCAGATACTGTAAGCAATGTTTTTCTCCTATTATATGTAATACTCTAATTCTACTAGAAAATCAACAAATATTCAAATTTTTATCTGTCAATTTTGTGTAAATTAGATTTACAGTATTCTTTACACGAATCCGTAAATGGTAAGACTGATTTATTTTGATAAATTCCGGTTATTTCATTAAAAAAATGCTATAATTGAAGGGACCATATCGAAGGAGAATAAAATGACTAAACCCATTATTTTAACAGGAGACCGTCCAACAGGAAAATTGCATATTGGACATTATGTTGGAAGTCTCAAAAATCGAGTATTGTTGCAGGAAGAGGATAAGTATGATATGTTTGTATTCCTGGCCGACCAACAAGCCTTGACAGATCATGCCAAAGATCCTCAAACCATTGTAGAGTCTATCGGAAATGTGGCTTTGGATTACCTTGCAGTTGGATTGGATCCAAGTAAATCAACTATCTTTATTCAAAGCCAGATTCCAGAGTTGGCTGAGTTGTCTATGTATTATATGAATCTAGTTTCATTAGCTCGTTTGGAGCGTAATCCAACTGTCAAGACAGAAATTTCTCAGAAAGGATTTGGAGAAAGCATTCCGACAGGCTTCTTGGTTTACCCAATCGCTCAAGCAGCTGACATCACAGCTTTTAAGGCTAATTATGTTCCTGTTGGGACAGATCAAAAACCAATGATTGAGCAAACTCGCGAGATTGTTCGTTCTTTTAACAATGCATATAACTGTGATGTCTTGGTGGAACCGGAAGGTATTTATCCAGAAAATGAAAGAGCAGGGCGTTTACCTGGTTTAGATGGAAATGCTAAAATGTCTAAATCACTCAATAACGGTATTTATTTAGCTGATGATGCGGATACTTTGCGTAAAAAAGTAATGAGTATGTATACAGATCCAGATCATATTCGCGTTGAGGATCCAGGTAAAATTGAAGAAAATATGGTTTTCCATTATCTAGATGTTTTTGGTCGTCCAGAAGATGCTCAAGAAATTGCTGACATGAAAGAACATTATCAACAAGGTGGTCTTGGTGATGTGAAGACCAAGCGTTATCTACTTGAAATATTAGAACGTGAACTGGGTCCTATTCGTGAGCGTCGTATTGAATTTGCTAAGGATATGGGAGAAGTTTATAATATGCTTCAAAAAGGTAGTGAAAGAGCGCGTGAAGTTGCGGGTCAAACCCTATCTGAGGTTAAGGGTGCAATGGGACTCAATTACTTTAACTAAGTTTATTTTACAAGAAACTATCATTTCTATCTCAAAGAAAAGATAGTTTTTTATTTACCCCTGTAACATTTGACAAATTTTTATAGAATGGTATGATAGATACAATATAAAAAGCGTCAAGCTCAAAAAGAAAGAAAAGAGGAAACTTCGAATGTCTAATTGGGACACTAAATTTTTGAAAAAAGGTTTTACCTTTGATGATGTATTGCTTATTCCAGCTGAAAGTCATGTGTTACCTAACGATGCAGATTTAACAACTAAATTGGCAGATAATTTGACTTTAAATATCCCAATTATTACCGCTGCCATGGACACAGTAACAGAGAGTCAAATGGCTATTGCTATTGCTCGTGCAGGCGGTCTCGGAGTTATCCATAAAAATATGTCAATTGCTCAACAAGCAGACGAGGTTCGCAAGGTAAAACGTTCTGAAAATGGAGTTATTATTGATCCGTTCTTCTTGACACCTGAACATACAATTGCTGAAGCTGATGAGCTTATGGGACGTTACCGTATCAGTGGTGTTCCAGTTGTTGAAACACTTGAAAATCGTAAATTAGTTGGTATTTTGACAAACCGAGATCTTCGTTTTATTTCAGATTATAACCAACCAATCTCAAACCATATGACTAGTGAAAATCTTGTTACTGCTCCTGTGGGTACAGACCTTGCAACAGCTGAGAACATTCTCCAAGAACACCGTATTGAAAAACTTCCCTTGGTAGATGAAGAAGGACGTCTTTCTGGCTTGATTACGATTAAAGACATTGAAAAAGTAATCGAATTTCCAAATGCTGCTAAAGATGAGTTCGGTCGTCTTCTAGTTGCTGGTGCGGTAGGTGTAACTTCTGATACTTTTGAACGTGCTGAAGCCCTTTTTGAAGCGGGCGCAGATGCTATTGTCATCGATACAGCACATGGACACTCAGCGGGTGTGCTTCGTAAAATCGCTGAAATCCGTGCTCATTTCCCAGACCGTACACTGATTGCTGGGAACATCGCTACTGCTGAAGGTGCGCGTGCCCTTTATGATGCAGGTGTTGACGTTGTTAAAGTCGGTATTGGCCCAGGTTCAATCTGTACAACTCGTGTTATTGCTGGTGTTGGTGTTCCTCAAGTAACAGCTATCTACGATGCAGCAGCAGTTGCTCGTGAATATGGTAAAACGATTATCGCTGATGGCGGAATCAAGTATTCTGGAGATATTGTAAAAGCCCTTGCTGCAGGTGGAAATGCCGTTATGCTTGGATCTATGTTTGCTGGAACTGATGAAGCTCCAGGAGAAACTGAAATTTTCCAAGGACGTAAATTCAAGACTTACCGCGGTATGGGTTCAATCGCTGCTATGAAGAAAGGTTCAAGCGATCGTTACTTCCAAGGTTCTGTCAATGAAGCAAACAAACTTGTTCCAGAAGGAATTGAAGGTCGTGTTGCTTATAAAGGTGCGGCAGCTGATATTGTTTTCCAAATGATTGGAGGTATTCGCTCTGGTATGGGTTACTGTGGTGCAGCTAACCTTAAAGAACTACACGATAATGCTCAATTTATTGAAATGTCTGGTGCTGGTTTGAAAGAAAGTCACCCTCACGATGTACAAATTACGAATGAGGCACCAAATTATTCTATGTAAAAACATCGTAAAAGAACTCCCGTGAGAACAGGAGTTCTTTTACGATGTTGTCAACTTTGGTTTACAGCAACTTTACCATCCTGAATAGTGAAGATACTTAGATTTTCTGGCAGATTTTGAAGATGATCTAAGCTGGTTGTTGTAATAAAGGTTTGGATTGAATGAGAAATCGTTTCTAATAATTTTAGTTGTCTAGTGTTGTCAAGTTCGCTCATAACATCGTCAAGCAGTAATATTGGAGATTCTGTAGTTATACTTTCCATTAATTCGATTTCTGCTAGTTTTATTGATAAGACGAGACTACGATGTTGACCTTGACTTCCAAAACTAGCATCCATCCCATTTATATAAAAAGAAATGTCATCCCGATGAGGACCAACACCAGTGTTCTTTTTAAATAAATCTCTGGACCTACTTTTGTCTAAAGCAATTTTGAAAGATTCGGATAAGTCTTCTTTGTCAGTTAGCTTGACAGAAGATTGATAGGATATTGACAACTCTTCAATCTGATTAGATAATTCAAAATGTTTCTTATGCCCAAAATACTCTAGTTTTTTTATGAAATCTAAGCGGTGATTCATTACACGACATCCATAATCGACTAGCTGATCATCTAGTACTGAAAGAAAAGTTTCATCTATTTTTTGAGCTGATTTTAGATAAGTGTTCCTTTGTTTTAGGATGTGGTTATAATTGGTTAAATCTGATAAATAGATGGGCTTAATTTGCCCAAGCTCCATATCAATGAATTTTCGTCGAACTGAAGGTGCTCCTTTAATTAGTTGTAAATCTTCCGGAGCAAATAAGACAACATTCATGTGTCCTACATAATCTGAAAGTCGTGCCTGCTTTAAGTGATTAACTTTTGTTACACGGCCTTTTTGCGTTAGTTCAATTTCGAGAGGAATAGATCCCGTTTTTTTCTGAACAAGACCTGAAAGATGAAGTTGTTCCTCATCGAAATGAATGAGATTTTTATCTGTTCGAGTTCGATGACTACGTGTTAAGGCTAAAAAATAGATAGCCTCTAACATATTTGTTTTACCTTGTGCATTGCGTCCTAAAAAGACATTTAATTTAGGATTAAAGTCTATTTTCGTTTCTTTGTAGTTACGAAAAGTTTTGAGAGATAGGTGTTGTAGCCACATGATTATCTACCAGGGAATCGCGGAGCTTGTTTGCTTTTGGATGATGAAGTAGGTTTAGAGTTGTCTTTTTTAACTCCTTTATTCATCTCCTTGACAAGTTTAGCGATTCGTTCTTTTTCAATTTTATCAGCTTGGTATTCCTCTTGCTCCTCAGAAGTAGGTTGTGTCAACAAGATGTCAATATTCATGTCAGGGATGTCAACTTTATCTCCGATACGAAGTTTTTTTCCACGACGACTCTCTAATTCCCCATTAAAGTAAACAGAATGTTCAGAGAGAAATGATTTGATAGCTCCTCCGCTATGTGTAATTCCAAGTTCTTTGAGTAGTGCTTGGAGGGTAATAAATTCTTCAAATAATTTGTATTCCATAATTCACCTCAATCTTTGGTATTATATCATATTTTCCTAAAAATAGTGAGAGAAACGGGAAGGAATGTAAGCGATTTTTATTTCAAAAGTGTTACAGAGAACAAGAAAATTTCAGGTTTTCGTGATATAATAGAAGTCTGTATATAAGGAGGTAAATCATGGAGTTAGTGCATGGAATTTCAACACATTTTATCCAATCAAAAAAGTTTAAAACGAACAAAATCACCGTGCGTTTTACCGCTCCATTATCTCTTGATACGATTGCAGGTCGCATGTTGAGTGCGAGTATGCTAGAGACTGCTAATCAGATGTACCCCACTTCTCAAGATTTGAGAAAACATTTGGCCAATCTGTACGGTACAGATATGTCAACCAATTGTTTCAGAAGAGGGCAAAGTCATATTGTAGAATTGACATTTACCTATGTTCGTGATGAGTTTTTAAGTAGGAAAAATATGCTAACTTCTCAGGTTTTAGAACTAGTAAAAGAAACTCTTTTTTCACCCAAGCTAGTTGATAATGGGTTTGATCCGGCCTTATTTGAAATTGAGAAAAAGCAATTGCTAGCAAGTTTAGCAGCTGATATGGATGATTCTTTTTATTTCGCACATAAAGAATTGGATAAATTATTTTTTTATGATGACCGTATTCAATTGGAATATAGTGAATTACGAAATCGTATTTTAGTTGAAACTCCACAAAGTTCTTATTCTTGTTTCCAAGAATTTTTGGCCAATGATCGAATAGATTTCTTTTTCCTAGGTGATTTTAATGAGATCGAAATTCAAAATGTATTAGAATCATTTGGCTTGAAAGGTCGAGAAGGAGATGTGAAGGTTCAGTACTGTCAACCTTATTCCAATATTCTTCAGGAAGGTATGGTTCGGAAAAATGTGGGACAATCCATTTTGGAATTAGGTTATCATTGCCCTTCTGAATATGGTGATGAGCAACATTTACCCATGATTGTAATGAATGGTTTACTTGGTGGATTTGCTCACTCTAAACTATTTACAAATGTACGTGAAAATGCTGGATTGGCTTATACTATTTCAAGTCAGTTCGATGTGTTTAGTGGATTATTGAGGATGTATGCTGGTATCAATCGAGAAAATCGAAACCAGACTCGTAAAATGATGAATAATCAACTTCTTGATTTAAAAAAAGGATATTTTACAGAGCTTGAGCTAGAGCAGACCAAGGAAATGATTCGTCGATCTTTGTTACTTTCTCAAGATAATCAAAGTTCATTGATTGAACGTGCTTATCAAAATGCTTTACTTGGGAAATCTTCAGCAGACTTTAAAGGTTGGATTGCAAAACTCGAGCAAGTTGACAAAGATGCTATTTGTAGAGCAGCTAATAATGTGAAACTACAGGCGATTTACTTTATGGAAGGAATAGAATGACAAAGGTTGTTTTTGAAGAAAAATACTATCCAGCTGTAAAAGAAATGGTTTATCGAACTCGTTTGTCAAATGGATTGACAGTTGCTCTTTTACCTAAAAAGGAATTTAAAGAGGTTTACGGGAGTGTAACTGTACAGTTTGGTTCGGTAGATAGGCTTGTCACAGAAGTTGACGGAAGTGTAAAATACTATCCTACAGGAATTGCTCATTTTCTTGAACATAAATTATTTGAAAGAGAAGATTCTAGTGATTTGATGTCGGCTTTTACGAGTCTAGGTGCAGATAGTAATGCCTTTACAAGTTTTACAAAAACAAGTTATCTTTTTTCAGCAACGGATTATTTTTTAGAAAATTTAGACTTACTTAATGAATTGGTAACATCAGCACACTTTACTGAAGATTCTATTTTAAGAGAGCAGGATATTATCCAGCAAGAACGAGAAATGTATCAAGATGATCCAGATTCGTGTTTATTCTTTTCAACTTTAGCGAATTTGTATCCTGGGACACCTTTAGCAACTGATATAGTTGGCAGTGAGGAGTCCATTTCCCAAATCAATCTAACTATTTTGCAAGAAAATTTTACAAGGTTTTACAAACCTGTAAATATGTCTCTGTTTTTAGTTGGTAATTTTGAAGTGAAGCAAGTACAGGACTATTTTGAAAGCAAAGAATTGAAAGATTTAGATGTTCAGGATGGAGCAAGAGAAAAGTTTGTTTTACAGGCTGTAAAGCAAACAGACAGTATGAGAATGGAAGTATCTTCTCCCAAACTAGCGATTGGGATTAGAGGTAAACGAGAAGTTGCTGAGGCGGATTGCTATCGACATCATATTTTATTAAAATTATTGTTTACGATGATGTTTGGTTGGACTTCAGATCGTTTTCAAAAATTATATGAATCAGGTAAAATAGATGCTTTTTTATCTCTTGAAATTGAAGTAACAAGTCGCTTTCATTTTGTCATATTGACAATGGATACAAAAGAGCCAGTTGCTTTATCTCATCAGTTTAAGAAGGCTATTCGTAATTTTGCAAAGGATTTAGATATTACAGAGGATCATTTAGATATTATAAAAAGAGAGATGTTTGGAGAATTTTTTAGTAGCATGAACTCTCTTGAATTTATTGCAACGCAATATGATGCTTTTGAAAATGGTGAGACAATTTTTGATTTGCCGAAAATTTTACAGGAAATTACTTTAGAGGATGTCCTTGATGCTGGACACCATTTAATAGATGATGGTGATATAGTTGATTTTACAATATTTCCATCGTAGTAACCTATCATAGTAGACACTAGAAAGAAGGGATGACAAGTATGAGGAAAAAAACAATTGGTGAGGTTTTACGATTAGCTAGAATCAATCAGGGATTGAGTTTAGATGAATTGCAGAAAAAAACAGAAATTCAGTTGGATATGTTGGAGGCAATGGAAGCTGATGATTTTGATCAACTTCCTAGTCCATTTTATGCTCGTTCTTTTTTACGAAAGTATGCGTGGGCAGTTGAGCTAGATGAGAGAATTGTCTTGGATGCTTATGATTCTGGGAGCATGATTACTTATGAGGAGGTAGATGTTGATCAAGAGGAGTTAACAGGCAGGAGACGTTCAAGTAAGAAAAATAGGACATCATTTTTACCTTTATTTTACTTTATACTCTTTGCCCTATCGATTGTCATTTTTGTGACTTACTATGTTTGGAACTATATTCAAACTCAACCTGAGCGTTCATCTGCGTCTAGTTATAGTGTAGTCCAAGCAACAAGCTCGACTAGTTCTGTAACTCCATCCTCAAGCAGTAGCTCATCTAGTAGTTCTTCGAATATGGAACCAGCTATAACGGTATCAGGTGAAGGAAATATAGTAGAAGTTGCTTATAAAACGAGCAAGGAAACTGCAAAATTACAATTATCAGTCTCAGATGCTAGAAGTTGGGTTAGTGTTTCAGAAAGTGATCTTGAGGGTGGTGTGACCTTATCGCAGGATAATAAAAGTGCGGAGACAACAGTTTCAACAAAAAATCCTGTGACCATTACCTTAGGTGTTGTCAAAGGAGTTGCCTTAACAGTAGATAATCAGACTGTTGACTTATCGAAATTAACAGCTCAGACGGGAAAAATCACTCTAACCTTTACTAAAAATTAAGGAAAAATGAATGAAAAAAGAACAAATTCCAAATCTCTTAACAATAGGTCGAATTCTTTTTATACCAATTTTTATCTTTATTTTAACGATAGGGAATTCGCTAGAAAGTCATATAGTAGCAGCTATTATCTTTGCTATTGCCAGTATTACCGACTATTTAGATGGATATTTAGCTCGTAAATGGAGTGTGGTTAGCAACTTTGGGAAGTTTGCAGATCCAATGGCGGATAAGTTGCTAGTTATGTCGGCTTTTATCATGTTGATTGAGTTGGGTATGGCTCCGGCTTGGATTGTTGCAGTGATCATCTGTCGTGAGTTGGCTGTGACAGGTTTAAGACTTTTATTGGTTGAAACTGGTGGAACGGTTTTAGCAGCAGCAATGCCTGGAAAAATTAAAACTTTCAGTCAGATGTTTGCCATTATTTTCTTGCTATTACATTGGACTTTGCTTGGTCAAGTTCTACTTTATGTAGCCTTGTTTTTCACTATCTACTCTGGCTATGATTATTTCAAGGGTAGTGCCTATGTATTTAAAGGGACATTTGGTTCGAAATGAAATCAGTAATTGATGTAAAAAATCTTTCTTTTCGCTATAAGGAAAGTCAGGAATACTTTGATGTGAAGGATATTACGTTTCACGTGAAACGTGGAGAATGGCTTTCGATTGTGGGGCATAATGGTAGTGGTAAATCAACTACTGTCCGATTAATTGATGGCTTATTGGAAGCGGAGTCTGGAGAGATTGTAATAGATGGCCAACTGCTGACTGAGGAAAATGTTTGGAATATACGTCGTCAAATCGGTATGGTTTTTCAAAATCCAGACAATCAATTTGTTGGAGCGACTGTTGAAGATGATGTTGCCTTTGGTTTGGAAAATCAGGGTCTTTCTCGTCAAGAAATGAAAATGAGAGTGGAAGAAGCTCTGGATTTGGTTGGCATGTTGGACTTTAAAAAGAGAGAGCCGGCACGTCTATCAGGTGGCCAAAAGCAACGTGTGGCTATTGCAGGTGTTGTAGCCCTAAGACCAGCTATTTTAATCTTAGATGAAGCAACAAGTATGTTGGATCCTGAGGGACGTAGAGAACTCATTGAGACAGTAAAAGGAATTCGAAAAGACTATGATATGACGGTCATTTCCATTACACATGATTTGGAAGAAGTTGCCATGAGTGACCGCGTATTGATCATGAAAAAAGGGTCAATTGAATCAACTAGTAGTCCAAGGGAGCTTTTCTCTCGAAATGATTTGGATCAAATTGGATTAGACGATCCTTTTGCCAATCAATTAAAACATTCTTTGAGCCAGAATGGCTATGATTTACCTGAAAATTATTTGACAGAAAGTGAGCTAGAGGATAAGCTATGGGAATTGCTCTAGAAAATGTGAGTTTTACATATCAAGAAGGGACTCCCTTAGCTTCAGCAGCTTTGTCGGATGTTTCTTTGACGATTGAAGATGGTTCTTATACGGCTTTAATTGGACACACAGGAAGTGGTAAATCAACTATTTTACAACTATTAAATGGTTTATTGCTGCCAAGTCAAGGGAGTGTACGAGTTTTTGATACCTTAATCACCTCGACTTCTAAAAATAAAGATATTCGTCAAATTAGAAAACAGGTTGGCTTGGTATTTCAGTTTGCTGAAAATCAGATCTTTGAAGAAACAGTTTTGAAGGACGTTGCTTTTGGACCGCAAAATTTTGGAGTTTCTGAAGAAGATGCGGAGCAGATTGCACGTAAGAAACTGGCTCTTGTTGGAATTGATGAATCACTTTTTGATCGTAGTCCGTTTGAGCTATCAGGTGGACAAATGAGACGTGTTGCCATTGCAGGTATACTTGCCATGGAGCCAGCTATATTAGTCTTAGATGAACCCACAGCAGGCCTGGACCCTCTGGGGAGAAAAGAGTTGATGAATTTGTTCAAAAAACTCCACCAGTCAGGGATGACTATTGTCTTGGTAACGCATTTGATGGATGATGTTGCTGAATATGCGAATCAAGTCTATGTGATGGAAAAGGGACATTTAGTTAAGGGTGGTAAACCAAGTGATGTCTTTCAAGATGTTGTCTTTATGGAAGAAGTGCAGTTGGGAGTACCTAAAATTACAGCCTTTTGTAAACGATTGGCTGATAGGGGCGTGTCATTTAAACGATTACCGATTAAGATAGAGGAGTTTAAGGAGTCGCTAAATGGATAGTATGATTTTGGGGCGTTATATCCCAGGGGATTCGATTGTTCACCGATTGGATCCACGTAGCAAATTGCTTGCTATGATGCTACTAATTTTAATCGTTTTTTGGGCTAATAATCCCTTGACGAATCTGATTCTTTTTATAGCGACAGGGATATTTATTGCCTTGTCAGGAGTATCTCTTTCATTTTTTATTCAGGGCTTGAAATCTATGTTTTTCTTGATTGCCTTCACAACTATTTTTCAACTATTTTTTATTTCTAATGGGAATGTTTTATTTGAGTTTTCGTTTGTGAGAATCACAGATTATGCTTTGCAACAAGCTGGGATTATTTTTTGTCGCTTTGTATTAATTATTTTCTTTTCAACTTTGCTAACCTTAACGACCATGCCCTTAAGTTTGGCATCAGCTGTCGAAGCTCTATTAGCGCCTTTAAAGCGTGTGAAAGTTCCAGTTCATGAAATTGGATTGATGCTGTCTATGAGTTTGCGTTTTGTCCCAACCTTGATGGATGATACGACGCGGATTATGAATGCACAGAAAGCGCGTGGAGTGGATTTTGGTGAAGGAAACATTGTTCAAAAGGTGAAGGCGATGATTCCCATATTGATTCCTCTTTTTGCGACAAGTTTAAAACGTGCGGATTCCTTGGCTATCGCCATGGAAGCGCGTGGTTATCAGGGGGGGAAAGGCAGAAGTCAATACCGGCAACTGAAATGGACTCGAAAGGATACGCTGACCATTCTTGTTATTATCGTACTTGGTTGTTGCTTATTTTTCTTAAAATCTTAGTAGCTTTCAGAAATTGATAAAAAGTTACTGTAACAGTTTTTGATATAAAGGTAGGGATATGAACCGTTTTAAAAAATCAAAATATGTCATTATTGTTTTTGTCACTGTTCTGCTTGTGTCGGCTCTCTTAGCGACAACTTATTCAAGTACAATTGTGACAAAATTAGGCGATGGAATCTCATTGGTTGATAGGATTGTACAAAAACCTTTTCAGTGGTTTGATTCTGTCAAATCAGATTTGGCTCATTTGACACGAACTTATAATGAAAATGAGAGTTTGAAGAAACAGATTTACCAATTAGAAGTTAAATCAAATGAGGCGGGAAGTTTAAAGACAGAAAATGAACAATTGCGCCAATTGCTTGATATGAAGTCCAAGTTGCAAGCTACAAAGACTTTAGCAGCAGATGTTATTATGCGTTCTCCGGTATCTTGGAGGCAAGAATTGACCTTGAATGTAGGCAAATCAAAAGGGGCTTCTGAAAATATGTTAGCCATTGCAAATGGTGGTTTGATTGGGAGTGTTTCAAAAGTAGAGGAGAATTCTACTGTAGTCAACCTTCTGACAAATACGGAAAATGCTGATAAGATTTCTGTTAAAATTCAACATGGTTCTACTACAATTTATGGGATTATTGTTGGCTATGACAAGGAAAATGAAGTTCTTAAAATCAGCCAATTAAATAGTAGTAGCGATATTAGTGCGGGTGATAAGGTGACCACTGGTGGATTAGGAAACTTTAACGTTGCTGATATTCCTGTTGGTGAAGTGGTTACCACAACGCATAGTACGGACTACTTGGCACGAGAAGTAACTGTTAAATTGAGTGCAGATACTCATAATGTAAGTGTGATAGAATTAGTGGAGAATTCATAATGAGACAGTTGAAGCGGGTCGGAGTATTTTTATTGCTTCCTTTCTTTGTTCTAATTGATGCTCATATTAGTCAACTTCTGGGCTCATTTTTTCCCCACGAGCAGTTGGTTAGTCATTTTCTATTTTTGTTTCTCTTATTTGAGACGATTGAAGTATCAGAGTACTTCTACTTAGCTTATTGTTTTGTAGTTGGTTTGATTTATGATATTTACTTTTTCCACTTGATAGGGATTGCGACTCTGTTATTCGTCTTGTTGGGGGTATTTCTTCATAAATTTAATAGCGTTATTTTATTGAATCGTTGGACGAGAATGTTGGCAATTATTGTCATGACTTTTCTATTTGAGATGGGAGCTTATATACTTGCATTAGTGGTAGGTTTAACTGTGGATAGTATGTCTTTATTTATAGTCTATAGTTTAGTACCATCGATGATTTTGAACCTTATATGGATGATTATTTTTCAGTTTATTTTTGAAAAATTTTATCTATAAGAAAGACACAAAAATGTAACAAAGGCGTAATATTCATTAGGCCTTTTTTTGGTATACTAGTAATGTCTTTAAAAGAAGGAGTATCTACGAACTATGAAGAAAAAAATCTTAGCTTCACTTTTACTAAGTACAGTAATGGTTTCTCAAGCAGCTGTTTTAACAACTGCGCATGCAGAAACTACTGATGACAAAATTACTGCTCAAGATAAAAAAATTAGTAACTTAACAGCACAACAACAAGAAGCTCAAAAACAAGTTGATCAAATTCAGGAGCAAGTATCTGCTATTCAAACAGAGCAATCAAACTTGCAATCTGAAAATGATAGACTACAAGCAGAATCTAAAAAGCTTGAGGGTGAAATTACAGAACTTTCTAAGAATATTGTATCTCGTAATGATTCATTGCAAAAACAAGCTCGTAGTGCTCAAACAAATGGGGCTGCAACAAATTACATCAATACAGTTGTGAATTCAAAATCAATTACAGAAGCTATTTCACGTGTTGCTGCAATGAGTGAAATCGTGTCTGCAAACAACAAGATGTTGGAACAACAAAAAGCAGATAAACAAGCTATTTCTGAAAAACAAGTAGCAAACAATGATGCAATTAATACTGTTATTGCAAATCAGCAAAAACTAGCTGATGATGCTCAATCATTAACTACAAAACAAGCAGAGTTGAAAGCTGCAGAATTGAATCTTGCTGCTGAAAAGGCTACTGCAGAGGATGAAAAAGCAAGTTTACTTGAGAAAAAAGCTGCTGCAGAAGCAGAAGCTAAAGCAGCTGCAGAAGCAGAAGCAGCTTATAAAGCTAAACAAGCAAGTCAACAACAAACAGTAGCTGCTTCTGGAAATACAACTTTTACAGCAGAAGTTCAAGCAGTATCTACTACTGCTTCATCAAGTTCATCTGAGTCAAGTTCGTCTGAATCATCTTCAAGCAGTGCTTCAGTAGAATCAACAAGCTACACTCCTGCACCGGTGAAACAACGTCCAACATACAGTACAAATGCTTCAAGTTATCCAGTTGGTGAGTGTACATGGGGAGCTAAAACATTGGCACCTTGGGCTGGAGATTACTGGGGTAATGGAGCACAGTGGGCTACAAGTGCAGCTGCAGCAGGATTCCGTACAGGATCAACTCCACAAGTTGGTGCCATTGCATGTTGGAATGACGGTGGCTATGGACACGTAGCGGTTGTTACAGCAGTTTCATCATCAACTAGCATTCAAGTATCAGAATCAAACTATGGTGGAGATCGTACAATCGGAAATAAACGTGGATGGTTCAATCCTACTACAACTTCAGAAGGTTTTGTAACATACATTTATCCAAACTAATGAATGAAACGAAGAGGCTCGATTTGAGTCTCTTTTATGATTTATATAGTTAACTTACTTTAGAAATCTACTAAAATTACTTGAAAATATTAAAAAAGTATGGTAAAATAAAACTTGTCGTGTGAACGATAATACTCATTCTTGATGAATTGTGAAACAGTTGCCTTTGGGTCGTTTTGCGAGTTGAAGTCAAGAAGAGGAAAAAACAAAAAGGAGAAATACTCATGGCAGTAATTTCAATGAAACAACTTCTTGAGGCTGGTGTTCACTTTGGTCACCAAACTCGTCGCTGGAACCCTAAGATGGCTAAGTACATCTTCACTGAACGTAACGGAATCCACGTTATCGACTTGCAACAAACTGTAAAATACGCTGACCAAGCTTACAATTTCATGCGTGATGCAGCAGCTAACGATGCAGTTGTATTGTTCGTTGGTACTAAGAAACAAGCAGCTGATGCAGTTGCTGAAGAAGCAGTACGTTCAGGTCAATACTTCATCAACCACCGTTGGTTGGGTGGAACTCTTACAAACTGGGGAACAATCCAAAAACGTATTGCTCGTTTGAAAGAAATCAAACGTATGGAAGAAGATGGGACTTTTGAAGTTCTTCCTAAGAAAGAAGTTGCACTTCTTAACAAACAACGTGCACGTCTTGAAAAATTCTTGGGTGGTATCGAAGATATGCCTCGTATCCCAGATGTTATGTACGTAGTTGACCCACATAAAGAGCAAATCGCTGTTAAAGAAGCTAAAAAATTGGGAATCCCAGTTGTAGCGATGGTTGACACAAACACTGATCCAGATGATATCGATGTAATCATCCCAGCTAACGATGATGCTATCCGCGCTGTTAAATTGATCACAGCTAAATTGGCTGACGCTATCATCGAAGGTCGTCAAGGTGAAGATGCAGCAGCAGTTGAAGCAGAATTTGCAGCTTCTGAAGCTCAAGCAGATTCAATTGAAGAAATCGTTGAAGTTGTAGAAGGCGACAACGCTTAATTTATACAAATAGTAATTACCTAGGAGGGCGGGGCTTAGCCCGGCTCTCCTATTTTTAAAAAATATAGGAGAATCAAAATGGCAGAAATTACAGCTAAACTTGTAAAAGAGTTGCGTGAAAAATCTGGTGCCGGTGTTATGGACGCTAAAAAAGCGCTTGTAGAAACAGACGGTGACATCGAAAAAGCGATTGAATTGCTTCGTGAAAAAGGTATGGCTAAGGCAGCTAAGAAGGCTGACCGTGTTGCTGCAGAAGGTTTGACTGGTGTTTACGTTAACGGTAACGTTGGAGCAGTAGTTGAAGTAAATGCTGAAACTGACTTCGTTGCGAAAAACGCTCAATTCGTTGAATTGGTAAATACTACAGCTAAAGTTATTGCTGAAGGAAAACCAGCTAATAATGAAGAAGCTCTTGCTTTGACAATGCCTTCAGGTGAAACTCTTGAAGCTGCATATGTATCTGCAACAGCTACAATCGGTGAAAAAATTTCATTCCGTCGTTTTGCTTTGCTTGAAAAAACAGATGCACAACACTTTGGAGCTTACCAACATAACGGTGGACGTATCGGTGTTATTTCAGTTGTTGAAGGTGGAGACGAAGCACTTGCTAAACAATTGTCAATGCACATCGCAGCAATGAAACCAACAGTTCTTTCTTATAAAGAATTGGATGAGCAATTCGTTAAAGATGAGTTGGCACAATTGAACCACGTAATCGACCAAGACAACGAAAGCCGTGCAATGGTTAACAAACCAGCTCTTCCACACTTGAAGTATGGATCAAAATCTCAATTGACTGATGAAGTGATCGCTCAAGCTGAAGCTGACATCAAAGCTGAATTGGCTGCAGAAGGCAAACCAGAAAAAATCTGGGACAAAATCATCCCAGGTAAAATGGATCGCTTCATGCTTGACAACACTAAAGTTGACCAAGCTTACACACTTCTTGCACAAGTTTACATCATGGATGACAGCAAGACAGTTGAAGCATACCTTGAATCAGTTAACGCTTCAGTAGTTGAGTTCGCTCGCTTTGAAGTTGGTGAAGGTATCGAGAAAGCTGCAAACGACTTCGAAGCTGAAGTTGCAGCAACAATGGCAGCAGCCTTGAATAACTAATAATAAAGAGGAAGCTAAATTGCTTCCTTTTTTCTATGCAGTAGATTCTTATAGGGAGAGTTTTCTATTTTTAAGGTATAAATAAAAAGCCCTATAATAAGGGCTAAGTGTATTTAGGAGACTACACTTCAAATTCATAGAGTGCTGTAGAGAGATAACGTTCACCATTATCTGGTGCTAGAGCAAGAACTTTTTTACCTGTACCTAGTTTCTTGGCAACCTCAATGGCTCCGTAAATAGCTGCAGCTGAAGAAATACCAACAAGGAATCCTTCTTTTCCACCAATTTCACGGCCGAGTGAGAGAGCGTCGTCTGATGTTACACGAACGATACCATCATAGGCATTTGTATCAAGTGTATCAGGAATAAATCCAGCTGAGATACCTTGAATTTTGTGAGGGCCAGGTTTTTCACCAGACAGAATAGCAGATTCATCTGCTTCTACTGCAAAAACTTGAATGCTTGAATTTGCTGTTTTGAGTGCATGAGAAACACCAGAAATTGTTCCACCAGTACCCACTCCAGCAACAAAGGCATCTAATCCATCTTTACCGAAAGCAGCTAGTATCTCAGCTCCTGTTGTTCTTTCGTGTACTTCTGGATTCGCTGGATTGTCAAATTGAAGAGGAAGAAAACCATCACGTTCAGCAGCGATTTCTTGTGCTTTAGCAATAGCGCCTTTCATTCCCTCACTACCAGGAGTTAGGACGAGTTCAGCGCCATAAGCTTGAATAATCTTACGTCGTTCTACACTCATAGTTTCAGGCATAACGATGACGACTTTATACCCTTTAGCAGCACCTACCCATGAAAGTCCAATACCAGTGTTTCCACTTGTTGCTTCAACAATTGTAGAACCTGGTTTTAGAATACCGTCTTGTTCAGCTTTTTCAATCATACTAAGAGCAATACGATCTTTTACAGAAGAACCAGGGTTGAATGCTTCAAGCTTTACATAGACGTCCGCAGCCCCTTCTGGCACGATGTTGTTGAGTTTAACAATCGGAGTTTGACCGATTAGTTCAGTAATATTGTTATAAATAGACATATGAATACCTCTTTGTATAAGATATTTCTAGTATAACGCTATCTATACTATTTGTAAAATATAGAAATCCTATCGAAGTGATAGGATTTTTTTATATCACAGGTCTAAGCCATTAATTTTCAAGCGATTGTGATAAGCTAATTCAAATAAATAGGTGTAAAGTGGAACGATATCCGTTTTCTTAGGAAATTCAAATTTATGAGCACTAAAATGCTCATTATGCGCTTTTAGAAAGACATTTTCTAAATAAGTAATAGTAATTTCACTATCATCTATTCCTGCTCCTGCAGTTTCCATTTCAACGTTAATAATGTTCATTAAAAAGATTGATTTAATGGACATCTTGCGACCAGTAGCGCCTTGCTTATCTGTAAAGATAATACGGATATTTGTAAATATAATTGAGTCACAAACCAGTTTATATCCACTTTGAATTTCTTCATTTTCTAGTAGATATTGTCCATATTCTTTGATAAGAGTTTCTTTGTTTTGCTCGCTAAAGTTACCAGCAAGTCCTTGAATGAATTTTCCAAATGCCATATTTTTCTCCTTTGTTTACACTAAGTTTACAGGAACTTCAACTTCTCGTAAACCTTGATCAGTTAAAGTAACTTTTCCATTAAAAAACTCTACAAGAGCAGCTTTAATATTTTCTTTTTCTTCTTTATCAACATAAATCATCGTATCGACTTTATCTGTAAAGTTTGTCTCAAGTTCCATGAGATCATGTTCTTTAAGGAAGTTATTATATTCTTGGTACTGAGCGTAAGACATTTGAATAGCAATGCCCGCCTGTTCCTTTATTTCAATGATGCCAATTTCCTTGACGGCTAAGGCAACACTGCCAGCGTAAGCACGAATCAGTCCTCCAGCGCCTAGCTTAATGCCTCCAAAATAGCGTGTTACTACAACACAGACATTAGTAAGATTGTGATTTTCTAGTACCCCAAGCATGGGAACACCAGCAGTACCACTGGGCTCACCATCATCACTTGTACGTTTGATTTCACTACGTTCTCCAATAATGAAGGCAGAGCAGTTATGCGTCGCTTTGTAGTGTTCTTTTTTGATGGCTGTAATGAAGTTACGAGCCTCTTCTTCACTATAAACGCGCTTGGCATGACAGATAAAGCGTGATTTTTTAATTTCTTCTTGGACTTGTCCGTCCTCTTTAATTGTTCTAAATTCCATAATTAAATTGTACTAAAAAATGATCTAAAGCGCTAGGTTTTTACGAATAAAGAAGTATGAAAGTAAATCCAAATTATCTCGGTCGTTTGTTTACTGAGAATGAATTATCAGAAGAGGATCGTCAGTTGGCGGAGAAACTTCCAGCAATGAGAAAGGAGAAAGGGAAACTTTTCTGTCAACGTTGTAATAGTTCTATTCTAGAAGAATGGTCTTTGCCCATCGGTGCTTACTATTGTAGGGAATGTTTACTGATGAAGCGAGTCAGGAGTGATCAAACTTTATACTATTTTCCGCAGGAGGATTTTCCGAAGCAAGATGTTCTTACATGGTGCGGTCAATTAACTCCTTTTCAAGAAAAAGTATCAGAAGGACTGCTTCAAGCGGTAGAAAAGCAAGAGCCAACCTTGGTTCACGCTGTAACAGGAGCTGGAAAGACAGAGATGATTTACCAAGTTGTGGCCAAAGTGATTGATGAAGGTGGTGCAGTTTGTTTGGCCAGCCCTAGAATTGATGTGTGTTTGGAACTGTATAAGCGATTGCAACAGGATTTTGCTTGTGAGATAGCACTACTACATGGGGAATCGGATCCCTATTTTCGTACACCTTTAGTTGTAGCAACCACTCACCAGCTATTAAAGTTTTATCAAGCTTTTGATTTGCTGATAGTGGATGAAGTAGATGCTTTTCCTTATGTTGACAATCCTACGCTTTACTACGCTGTTAAGAATAGTGTAAAGAAAAATGGCTTGAGAATTTTTTTAACAGCGACTTCTACCGATGAATTAGATAGGAAGGTCCGTTTAGGGGAATTAAAACGATTGAGCTTGCCAAGACGATTTCATGGAAATCCTTTGATTATTCCTAAGCCTGTCTGGTTATCGGATTTTAATCACTGTTTAGAGAAAAATAGGTTGTCACCAAAGTTAAAGTTCTATATTGAGAAGCAGAGAAAGACAGCTTATCCGTTACTCATTTTTGCTTCAGAGATTAAGAAAGGGGAACAGTTAAAAGAAATCTTACAGGAGCAATTTCCAAATGAGAAAATTGGCTTTGTATCTTCTATCACAGAAAATCGATTAGAGCAGGTACAAGCATTTCGAGATAGAGAACTGACAATACTTATCAGTACGACGATATTGGAGCGTGGAGTTACCTTCCCTTGTGTTGACGTTTTCGTAGTAGAGGCCAATCATCGCCTGTTTACAAAGTCTAGCTTGATTCAGATTGGTGGCCGAGTTGGGCGAAGCATGGATAGACCGACAGGAGATTTGCTTTTCTTCCATGATGGGATAAATGCTTCAATCAAGAAGGCAATTAAGGAAATTCAGCAGATGAATAAGGAGGCGGGTCTATGAAGTGCTTGTTATGTGGGCAAACTATGAAGACTATTTTAACTTTCAGGAGTCTATTACTTCTGAGGAATGATGACTCCTATCTTTGTTCAGACTGTGCTTCCACTTTTGAGAGAATTGGAGAGGAGTACTGTCCAAATTGTATGAAAAAAGGCTTGTCAACAAAGTGTAAAGATTGTCAATTTTGGTGTAAAGAAGGAGTTGAGGTCAGTCATAGAGCGATTTTTACTTACAATCAAGTTATGAAGGATTTTTTCAGTAGGTATAAGTTTGATGGAGACTTCCTTTTAAGAAAAGTGTTCGCTTCATTTTTAAATGAGGAGTTGAAAAAGTACAAAGAGTATCAATTTGTCGTAATTCCCCTAAGTCCTGAGAGATTGCTTGAGAGGGGATTTAACCAGGTTGAAGGTTTTGTTGAAGCAGCTGGGTTCTCTTTTCAAGACTTACTAGAGAAGAGAGAAGAGCGAGCCAGTTCTTCGAAAAATCGTTCAGAACGCTTGGCAACAGAACTTCCTTTCTTTATTAAAAGTAGAGTCACTATTCCTAAAAAAATCTTACTTATAGATGATATTTATACTACTGGATCTACTATAAATCGTGTGAAGAAACTGTTGGAAGAAGCTGGTGCTGAAGATGTAAAAACATTTTCTCTCGTAAGATGAGGAAAAAATTTGCAAAATGAAAATGAAAGCGTTATAATATAGTTAGAAAAATAAAAATGTTTAGAAAGAAGGTACTTATATGATTAAATATAGTATCCGTGGTGAAAACCTAGAAGTAACAGAAGCAATTCGCAATTATGTAGTTTCTAAACTCGAAAAGATCGAAAAGTATTTTCAAGCTGAACAAGAGTTGGATGCTCGAGTAAACTTGAAGGTATATCGTGAAAAAACTGCTAAAGTAGAAGTAACGATTCCACTTGGCTCAATTACTCTTCGTGCAGAAGATGTGTCTCAAGATATGTATGGCTCAATTGACCTTGTAACTGATAAAATTGAACGTCAGATTCGTAAAAATAAAACAAAAATCGAGCGTAAAAATAAAAATAAGGTAGCAACTAGTAAATTATTTACAGATGCTTTGGTGGAAGATTCAAATGTTGTCCAGTCTAGAGTTGTTCGTTCAAAACAAATTGATTTAAAACCAATGGATTTGGAAGAAGCTATTCTACAAATGGATTTGTTGGGACATGATTTCTTTATCTATGTGGATGTTGAAGATCAAACAACTAATGTGATTTATCGTCGTGAGGATGGCGAAATTGGTTTGTTAGAAGTTAAAGAATCTTAATTTTAATATGTGTAAAGGTAGGTTTACTAGATTGTAAACCTACCTTTTTCTTATAATTGATAGAATGACTGATTACACTTTTAAAAAGTCGCTTTTTGGTGGTTATTATGGTATAATGGGTGCCAAGAGGTTTGGAATGAAAAAATTTTATGTAAATCCTATTTTCCCCATAATATTAGGAATAGTAGCTTTCGTAGTGCTATCTGTGCAACTTGTTTTTGTAACGAATACACTGGTAACGCTATTTCTTTTGCTACTTATTTTGGGTTCTTATAGTTTATTATTCATCCATCAGAGAGACTACTACTCAAGGAGTGAGGTAGAACAAATCCAGTATCTAAACCATCAAGCTGAGGATAGTTTGACAACCTTGTTAGAACAGATGCCTGTTGGGGTTATTAAATTAGACTTATCAACTGGTGAAGTTGAATGGTTTAATCCGTATGCAGAGCTAATTCTAACGACTGAAGAGGGAGAGATTGATATAACCTTAATTCAGACTATTATCAAGGCTTCTGTGGGGAATCCTGGTTCTTACGCCACCTTGGGTGAGACCCGTTACTCTGTTCATATGGACAAGGTATCTGGAGTTCTTTACTTCTTTGATGTGTCTGGAGAATACGAAGCGACTGTTGAGTTAGTTACGAGTAGACCTGTGATTGGGATTATCTCAGTTGACAACTATGATGATTTAGAAAATGAAACATCGGAGTCTGATATCAGTCATATTAATAGTTTTGTAGCCAATTTTATTTCAGAATTTGCTGGAAAACATGTCATGTTCTCCCGTCGAGTGAGTATGGACCGTTTTTATCTATTTACGGACTATACGGTACTTGAGGAATTGATGAGTGATAAATTTTCAGTTATCGATGCTTTTAGAGAAGAGTCGAAACAGAGACAGTTACCATTGACCCTAAGTATGGGATTTTCTTATGGTGATGGAAATCATGATGAAATAGGGAAAGTTGCTTTGCTCAACTTGAACTTGGCTGAAGTGCGTGGTGGCGACCAGGTGGTTGTCAAGGAAAACGAAGAAACAAAAAATCCAGTTTATTTTGGTGGTGGGTCTGCTGCCTCAACCAAACGTACACGGACTCGTACGCGCGCTATGATGACAGCTATTTCAGATAAGATTCGAAGTGTGGATCAGGTTTTTGTTGTTGGTCACAAAAATCTAGATATGGATGCTTTGGGCTCTGCTGTAGGTATGCAATTATTTGCCAGCAATGTGACTGAAAATAGCTATGCTCTTTATGACGAAGAACAAATGTCTCCAGATATTGAACGAGCTGTTTCATTCTTAGAAAAAGAGGGAGTTACGAAGTTGTTGTCTGTTAAAGATGCAATGGGAATGGTGACCAATCGTTCTTTGTTGATTCTTGTAGATCATTCAAAGACAGCTTTAACTCTATCAAAAGATTTTTATGATTTGTTTACCCAAACCATTGTTATTGACCATCACCGCAGGGATCAGGATTTTCCAGACAATGCAGTTATCACTTATATAGAAAGTGGTGCAAGTAGTGCCAGTGAGTTGGTAACGGAATTGATTCAGTTCCAAAATTCTAAGAAAAATCGTCTGACTCGTATGCAAGCAAGTGTCTTGATGGCTGGTATGATGTTGGATACTAAAAATTTCACCTCGCGAGTTACCAGTCGAACATTTGATGTTGCTAGCTATCTCAGAACTAGAGGAAGCGATAGTATTGCTATCCAGGAAATCGCTGCGACAGATTTTGAAGAATATCGTGAGGTCAATGAACTTATTTTACAGGGGCGTAAATTAGTTTCAGATGTACTAATAGCAGAGGCTAAGGACTCGAAATGCTATGATACAGTTGTTATTAGTAAGGCAGCAGATGCTATGTTAGCTATGTCAGGTATTGAAGCGAGTTTTGTTCTTGCGAAGAATACACAAGGATTTATCTCTATTTCAGCTCGAAGTCGTAGTAAACTGAATGTACAACGAATCATGGAGGAGCTGGGAGGTGGAGGTCACTTTAATTTGGCAGCAGCTCAAATTAAGGATTTAACCTTGTCAGAAGTAAGTGAAAAACTGACAGAAATTGTATTAAATGAAATAAAGGAAAAGGAGAAAGAAGAATGAAAGTAATCTTTTTGGCAGATGTTAAAGGAAAAGGTAAAAAAGGTGAAATTAAGGAAGTACCAACAGGGTATGCACAAAACTTTCTTATCAAGAAGAATTTAGCAAAAGAAGCAACTGCTCAAGCTGTAGGTGAACTTCGTGGTAAACAAAAATCAGAAGAAAAAGCTCACGCTGAGATGATTGCAGAAGCAAAAGCAATTAAAGCTCAACTTGAAGCAGAAGACACAGTTGTAGAATTTATTGAAAAGGTTGGTCCAGATGGCCGTATTTTTGGTTCTATTACCAATAAAAAGATTGCAGAAGAATTGCAAAAGCAATTTGGAATTAAGATTGATAAACGTCATATCCAAGTACAAGCTCCGATTCGAGCAGTTGGTTTGATTGATGTACCAGTGAAAATCTATCAAGATATCACAAGTGTAATCAATCTTCGTGTGAAAGAAGGATAAGTTTACACCTTCTTGACAAGATTGTAACAGGAGGGGAAGTCTGATGGCAGAAGTAGAAGAGTTACGAGTACAACCTCAAGATATCTTAGCTGAGCAATCCGTTTTAGGGGCTATCTTTATTGATGAGAGTAAGCTTGTTTTTGTGCGAGAATATATTGAGTCTCGGGACTTTTTTAAATATGCCCATCGTTTGATTTTCCAAGCTATGGTCGATTTATCCGATCGTGGCGATGCTATAGATGCAACAACGGTTCGTACTATTCTTGATAATCAAGGTGATTTACAGAATATCGGTGGCCTGTCTTACTTGGTTGAGATTGTCAATTCTGTGCCAACTTCTGCTAATGCGGAGTATTATGCCAAGATTGTTGCAGAAAAAGCAATGCTACGTCGTTTAATCTCCAAGTTGACAGAGTCTGTCAATCAAGCTTACGAGGCTTCGCAACCAGCTGATGAAATCATTGCTCAGGCAGAAAAAGGCCTGATTGATGTCAGCGAAAATGCTAATCGAAGTGGATTTAAGAATATTCGAGATGTGCTGAATGTCAACTTTGGAAATTTGGAAGCCCGCTCGCAACAAACGACCGATATAACAGGTATTGCGACAGGCTATCGTGATTTGGACCATATGACAACTGGTTTGCATGAGGAGGAGTTGATTATTCTAGCAGCTCGTCCGGCAGTTGGTAAGACAGCCTTTGCCTTGAATATCGCTCAGAACATTGGAACTAAGTTGGACAAAACGGTTGCTATTTTTTCTCTCGAAATGGGTGCGGAAAGTCTAGTGGATCGTATGCTGGCGGCAGAAGGTTTGGTGGAATCCCATTCTATCCGTACGGGTCAATTGACTGATGAGGAGTGGCAAAAATATACCATTGCTCAAGGGAATCTAGCTAACGCCAGTATCTATATCGATGATACGCCAGGGATTCGGATTACAGAGATTCGTTCTCGTTCTCGTAAGCTGGCTCAAGAAACTGGAAATCTTGGTTTGATTTTAATAGACTATTTGCAGCTTATCACGGGGACTGGCCGGGAAAATCGTCAACAAGAGGTTTCAGAAATTTCACGTCAGTTGAAAATTTTAGCTAAGGAACTGAAAGTTCCAGTAATCGCTCTGAGTCAGTTGTCTCGTGGTGTAGAACAACGTCAGGATAAGAGACCGGTCTTGTCTGATATTCGTGAATCTGGGTCTATTGAGCAGGACGCTGATATCGTAGCCTTTCTTTATCGCGACGACTACTATGAGCGTGGTGGTGAAGAAGAGGAAGGCATACCAAATAATAAGGTAGAAGTTATTATCGAGAAAAACCGTAGTGGAGCTCGTGGAACGGTGGAATTAATTTTCCAAAAAGAATACAATAAATTTTCAAGTATCTCAAAGAGGGAGGCATAAAGATGTCAGATGCATTTACAGATGTAGCCAAGATGAAAAAAATCAAAGAAGAAATCAAGGCACATGAGGGACAAGTCGTAGAAATGACTTTGGAGAATGGTCGTAAGCGTCAAAAAAATAGATTGGGTAAGTTAATTGAGATTTATCCATCCCTATTTATCGTTGAATTTGGAAATGTTGAAGGAGATAAACAAGCTAATGTTTACGTTGAATCCTTTACTTACTCAGATATCCTTACCGAAAAAAATCTAATCCATTATCTTGACTAAAGTGAGAAAATTTTCTCACTTTTTCTTTTTTCTCCGAATAGTTTAAGTGAAGGCAATCTTCGACTTATATTATTTTTCAAGGAGGATGAATGAAAATTTCACCATTTACAGTAACAGAGACAAGATTTTCTTTTAGAAAATCAGTTAAAAAGGTTGTTCCTTTTTTAGTAGTAGGAATGATGCTAGCAGCGGGTAATAGTGTATATGCTTATTCGGGAGGAAATAGATCAATTGCGCGTGGGGATGATTATCCTGCTCATTATAAAAATGGGAGCCAGGAGATTGATAAGTGGCGCATGTATTCTCGTCAATGTACTTCTTTTGCAGCCTTTCGTTTGAGTAATGTCAATGGTTTTGAGATTCCGGCTGCTTATGGAAATGCGAATGAATGGGGTTATCGTGCTCGTCGTGAAGGGTATCGTGTAGATAATACACCAGCTATTGGCTCCATTGCTTGGTCTACTGCAGGAACTTATGGTCATGTTGCCTGGGTATCAAATGTAGTGGGAGATGAGATTGAGATTGAAGAATACAATTATGGAATGAGGGAATCTTATAACAAGCGCGTCGTGAAGGCCAATACTATGACCGGTTTTATTCATTTTAAAGATTTGGCTGGTGGCAGTGTTGGAAATAGTCAATCCTCAACTTCAACAGGGGGAACACATTATTTTAAGGCTAAGGCTGCTATCAAAAATCAGCCTCTAGCTAGCGCAACTGCGATTGATTACTATTATCCTGGGGAGAATGTTCATTATGATCAAATTCTCGAAAAAGATGGATACAAGTGGTTGAGTTATACGGCTTATAACGGAAGTCGTCGTTATATCCAGCTAGAGAGTGTGACTTCTTCACAGAATTATCAGAATCAATCAGGAAATAGCTCCAACTATGGATCCAATAACAGTTCAACTGTTGGTTGGAAGAAAATAAATGGTAGTTGGTATCATTTCAAATCAAATGGTTCTAAATCAACAGGCTGGTTGAAGGATGGTTCTAGCTGGTATTATCTGAAATCATCTGGTGAAATGCAGACAGGATGGTTAAAGGAAAATGGAGTTTGGTATTATCTGGATAGTTCAGGGGCAATGAAAACAGGCTGGTATCAAGTCTCTGGTAAGTGGTATTATTCTTACTCTTCAGGTGCCTTAGCTGTTAATACGACGGTCGATGGCTACAGAGTAAATAGTGATGGCGAGCGAGTATAGAAAATGGGAGTAGGAAATTTTTCCTACTCTTTTCTGTAAGCAGTTTCCTTGACATTTTTTTTATTTTGCGCTATCATATATCCACATAATATATGGGAGTCTGTGTACAGTCTGAGAGGAAGCGTTAAGCTTCGACCGCACCTGATCTGGGTAATGCCAGCGTAGGGAACGATACTTAGTCTACTCTTGACCTTTTCCATATATGATATGGCAAAGGTTTTTCTTTTTGTCAAAGGAAAACGAGAAGAGGAGGTTGTTATGAAAGCAAGCATTGCCTTGCAAGTTTTACCCCTATCACAGGGGATTGATCGGATTGCTGTTATCGATCAGATCATCGCTTATCTGCAAGCTCAAGAAGTGACGATGGTGGTGACACCATTTGAAACAGTCTTGGAAGGGGAGTTTGATGAGCTTATGCGCATTCTCAAAGAAGCGCTGGAAGTGGCAGGGCAGGAGGCAGATAATGTCTTTGCTAATGTCAAAATAAATGTAGGAGAGATTTTAAGTATTGATGAGAAACTTGAAAAGTATACTGAGACGACACATTAGTCTATTGGGCTTTCTAGGAGTCTTGTCAATCTGGCAGTTAGCAGGTTTACTTAAACTTCTCCCCAAGTTTATCCTGCCGACCCCTCTTGAAATTCTCCAGGCCTTTGTTCGTGACAGAGAATTTCTCTGGCACCATAGCTGGGCCACCTTGAGAGTGGCTTTACTGGGGTTGGTTCTGGGAGTCTTGATTGCCTGTCTCATGGCTGTGCTCATGGATAGTTTGACTTGGCTCAATGACCTGATTTACCCTATGATGGTGGTTGTCCAGACTATCCCGACTATTGCTATAGCTCCTATCCTGGTCTTGTGGCTAGGTTATGGGATTTTGCCAAAGATTGTCTTGATTATCTTGACGACAACCTTCCCTATCATCGTCAGTATTTTGGACGGTTTTAGGCATTGTGACAAGGATATGCTGACCCTGTTTAGTCTGATGCGAGCCAAGCCTTGGCAAATCCTGTGGCATTTTAAAATCCCAGTCAGTCTGCCTTACTTTTATGCAGGTCTGAGGGTCAGTGTCTCCTACGCCTTTATCACAACAGTGGTATCTGAGTGGTTGGGAGGCTTTGAGGGTCTTGGTGTTTATATGATTCAGTCCAAGAAACTGTTTCAGTATGATACCATGTTTGCGATTATTATTCTGGTGTCGATTATCAGCCTTCTCGGTATGAAGTTGGTTGATGTCAGTGAAAAATATGTGATTAAATGGAAACGTTCGTAAAATAGAGCGTTTTGTAAAAAGAAAAGAGGAAATCAAAATGAAGAAAACATGGAAATTGTTTTTAACGATTGTAACAGCTCTTCTAGCTGTTGTACTTGTGGCTTGTGGCCAAGGAACTGCTTCTAAGGATAATAAGGAAGCAGAGCTCAAGAAGATTGACTTTATCCTAGACTGGACACCAAATACCAACCACACAGGGCTTTATGTTGCCAAGGAAAAAGGTTATTTCAAGGAAGCTGGAGTGGATGTTGATTTGAAATTACCACCAGAAGAAAGCTCATCAGACCTAGTTATCAATGGTAAGGCACCGTTTGCTATCTATTTCCAAGACTACATGGCTAAGAAATTAGAAAAAGGGGCAGGAATTACAGCCGTTGCAGCAATCGTTGAGCACAATACATCAGGAATCATCTCTCGTAAGTCTGACAATGTAACCAGTCCAAAAGACTTGGTTGGTAAGAAATACGGAACCTGGAATGACCCAACTGAACTTGCTATGTTGAAAACCTTGGTAGAATCACAAGGTGGAGACTTTGAGAAGGTAGAAAAAGTACCAAATAACGACTCAAACTCTATCACACCAATCGCTAATGGTGTCTTCGACACTGCTTGGATCTACTATGGATGGGATGGTATCCTTGCTAAATCTCAAGGTGTAGATGCTAATTTCATGTACTTGAAAGACTACGTTAAAGAATTTGACTACTACTCACCAGTTATCATCGCAAACAACGACTATTTGAAAGACAACAAAGAAGAAGCCCGTAAAGTCATCCAAGCTATCAAAAAAGGCTACCAATATGCCATGGAGCATCCAGAAGAAGCAGCTGATATCCTCATTAAAAATGCACCTGAACTCAAGGAAAAACGTGACTTTGTCATTGAATCTCAAAAATACTTGTCAAAAGAATACGCAAGCGACAAGGAAAAATGGGGACAATTTGATGCAGCTCGCTGGAATGCCTTCTACAAATGGGATAAAGAAAAAGGTATCCTAAAAGAAGACTTGACAGACAAAGGCTTCACTAACGAATTTGTGAAATAATGACAGAAATTAGACTAGAACACGTAAGCTACGCCTACGATGATGAAAAGATTTTAGAGGATATTAACCTACAAGTGACTTCAGGTGAAGTGGTTTCTATCTTAGGCCCAAGTGGTGTAGGAAAGACCACCCTCTTTAATCTAATCGCTGGGATTTTAGAAGTTCAGTCAGGGAGAATTGTCCTTGATGGGGAGGAAAATCCCAAGGGGCGCGTGAGTTATATGTTGCAAAAGGATCTGCTTTTGGAGCACAAGACGGTGCTTGGTAATATCATTCTGCCCCTCTTGATTCAAAAGGTGGATAAGGCAGAAGCTATTGCTCGTGCAGATGAAATTCTTGCGACCTTCCAGTTGACAGCTGTCAGAGATAAATACCCTCATGAACTCAGTGGTGGGATGCGCCAGCGTGTGGCCTTGCTTCGTACTTACCTTTTCGGGCACAAACTCTTTCTCTTAGACGAGGCTTTTAGCGCCTTGGATGAGATGACCAAGATGGAACTCCACGCTTGGTATCTTGAGATTCACAAGCAGTTGCAGCTAACAACCTTGATTATTACTCACAGTATCGAGGAGGCCCTCAATCTCAGTGACCGCATCTATATCTTGAAAAATCGTCCTGGGCAGATTGTTTCAGAAATTAAACTAGATTGGTCTGAAGATGAGGACAAGGAAGTCCAAAAGATTGCCTACAAACGTCAAATCTTGGCAGAATTAGGCTTAGATAAGTAGAAAAAGAGGGAGTTGGTGAAGATTGTCCTTTACCGATGCCCTTTTTCTTTTAAAAATGAGAAAATTTCGGTATAATAGTCAAAGATAGTCAAGGTTCAAAGAGAGAGGTGGGTTTGGAATGAGATTTAAAAATACATCGGATCATATTGAGGCCTACATCAAGGCGATTTTAGATCAATCTGGTATCGTGGAGTTGCAACGGAGTCAGTTGGCAGATACCTTTCAGGTTGTTCCTAGTCAGATTAACTATGTGATCAAGACACGCTTTACGGAAAGTAGAGGTTACTTGGTTGAAAGTAAGCGTGGTGGCGGAGGCTATATTCGTATAGGACGAATTGAGTTTTCCAGTCATCATGAAATGCTCAGGGAGCTGCTTTACTCGATTAGTGAGCGGGTTAGTCAAGAAATTTATGAGGATATTCTGCAGCTTTTGGTTGAGCAGGAATTGATGACCAAGCAGGAGATGAATTTGCTAGTATCAGTAGCTTTGGATCGCGTTCTAGGAGAAGAAGCTCCAGTCCTTGCAGGAGATGAATTTGCTAGTATCAGTAGCTTTGGATCGCGTTCTAGGAGAAGAAGCTCCAGTCCTTCGTGCAAACATGCTACGACAGGTCATACAAGAGGTAGATAGAAAAGGGAAGTAAGATGAACTATTCAAAAGCATTGAATGAATGTATCGAAAGTGCCTACATGGTGGCTGGCCATTTTGGAGCTCGTTACCTAGAGTCTTGGCACTTGTTGATTGCCATGTCTAATCACAGTTATAGTGTGGCAGGAGCCACTTTAAATGATTATCCATATGAGATGGACCGTTTAGAAGAGGTGGCTTTGGAACTGACTGAAACGGACTATAGCCAGGATGAAACCTTTACGGAATTGCCGTTTTCTCATCGTTTGCAGGCCCTTTTTGATGAAGCAGAGTATGTGGCATCAGTGGTCCATGCAAAGGTGTTAGGGACAGAGCATGTCCTCTATGCGATTTTGCATGATGGCAATGCCTTGGCGACTCGTATCTTGGAGAGGGCTGGTTTTTCTTATGAAGACAAGAAAGATCAGGTCAAGATTGCTGCTCTTCGTCGAAATTTAGAAGAACGGGCAGGCTGGACTCGTGAAGACATCAAGGCTTTACGCCAACGACATCGTACAGTAGCTGACAAGCAAAATTCTATGGCGAATATGATGGGCATGCCCCAGACTTCAAGTGGTGGTCTCGAGGACTATACGCATGACTTGACAGAGCAAGCGCGCTCTGGCAAGTTAGAACCAGTCATTGGTCGGGACAAGGAAATCTCACGTATGATTCAAATCTTGAGTCGGAAGACCAAGAATAATCCTGTCTTGGTTGGGGATGCAGGTGTCGGGAAAACTGCTCTAGCGCTTGGTCTTGCCCAGCGTATTGCTAGTGGGGATGTACCTGCGGAAATGGCTAAGATGCGCGTGTTAGAGCTCGATTTGATGAATGTTATTGCAGGGACACGTTTCCGCGGTGACTTTGAAGAACGCATGAACAATATCATCAAGGATATTGAAGAAGATGGCCAAGTCATCCTCTTTATCGATGAACTCCATACTATCATGGGTTCTGGGAGCGGGATTGATTCAACTCTGGATGCGGCCAATATCTTGAAACCAGCATTGGCGCGTGGAACTTTGAGAACGGTTGGTGCGACCACTCAGGAAGAATACCAAAAACACATCGAAAAAGATGCGGCCCTTTCTCGTCGATTCGCCAAAGTGACGATTGAAGAGCCAAGTGTGGCAGACAGCATGACCATTTTGCAAGGTCTGAAGGCGACTTATGAGAAACATCACCGTGTGCAAATCACAGATGAAGCGGTTGAAACAGCCGTCAAGATGGCTCATCGTTACTTGACTAGTCGTCACTTGCCAGACTCTGCGATTGATCTCTTGGATGAGGCAGCAGCAACAGTGCAAAATAAATCTAAGCATGTGAAAGCAGACGAATCCGACTTGAGTCCAGCTGACAAGGCCTTGATGGATGGCAAGTGGAAACAGGCAGCGCAGCTAATCGCAAAAGAAGAGGAAGTGCCTGTCTACAAAGACTTGGTGACAGAGTCTGATATTTTGACTACCTTGAGTCGTTTATCAGGTATTCCAGTCCAAAAACTGACTCAGACTGACGCTAAGAAATACTTAAACTTGGAAGCTGAACTGCACAAACGTGTCATCGGTCAAGATCAAGCAGTTTCAAGCATTAGCCGTGCCATTCGCCGCAACCAGTCAGGGATTCGTAGTCACAAGCGTCCGATTGGTTCCTTTATGTTCCTAGGACCCACAGGTGTCGGTAAGACTGAATTGGCTAAGGCCTTGGCAGAAGTTCTTTTTGACGACGAATCAGCTCTTATCCGCTTTGATATGAGTGAGTATATGGAGAAATTTGCAGCCAGCCGTCTCAACGGAGCTCCTCCGGGTTATGTGGGCTACGAAGAAGGGGGAGAGTTGACCGAGAAGGTCCGCAATAAACCTTACTCAGTGCTTCTCTTTGACGAGGTAGAGAAGGCCCATCCAGATATCTTCAATGTCCTCTTGCAAGTCTTGGACGATGGTGTCTTGACCGATAGCAAGGGTCGTAAGGTTGACTTTTCAAATACCATTATCATCATGACGTCAAACCTTGGTGCGACAGCCCTTCGTGATGACAAGACAGTTGGTTTTGGGGCAAAGGATATTCGTTTTGACCAGGAAAATATGGAAAAACGCATGTTTGAAGAGCTGAAAAAAGCTTATAGACCTGAGTTTATCAACCGTATTGATGAAAAGGTAGTCTTCCATAGCCTGTCTAGCGACCATATGCAGGAAGTAGTGAAGATTATGGTCAAACCTTTAGTGGCAAGTTTGGCTGAAAAAGGCATTGACTTGAAATTACAATCTTCCGCACTGAAATTGTTGGCAAATCAAGGATATGACCCAGAGATGGGAGCTCGTCCACTTCGCAGAACCCTACAAACAGAAGTGGAAGACAAGTTAGCAGAACTTCTCCTTAAAGGTGAATTGGAAGCTGGTAAGACTCTGAAGATTGGCGTCAAAGCAGGCCAGTTGAAATTTGATATTGCATAAAAATGGAGAATCAGGAGCAATCTTGATTCTTTTTTCGCAATCTTTTTATAAAAAACGATAAAAAACTATTGACAAAATAAAAATATAGTTTATAATAAAAAACATAGATAACGAAAATATTAAAAAATATAAAAAGGTGATAGGTTTATGAAAAAGAAAACAGCAGTGGTATTTGGAACCTTTGCTCCACTTCATCAAGGACATATCGATCTAATCCAGCGAGCGAAGCGGCAGTGTGACCAGGTCTGGGTTGTCGTTTCAGGCTATGAGGGAGATAGAGGGGAGCAGGTAGGCTTAACGCTTCAAAAAAGATTTCGCTATATCCGAGAGGCCTTTCGTGATGACGAGTTGACCTCTGTCTGCAAGTTAGATGAAACCAATCTTCCCCGTTACCCTATGGGCTGGCAGGAGTGGTTGAACCAGATGTTAGCGGTGATTTCCTATGATGAAACCCAGCAAGAACTAATTTTTTTTGTGGGAGAAGCAGACTACCAGCAAGAATTGTCTAATCGCGGTTTTGAGACTGTCTTGCAAGAAAGAAAGTTTGGTATCTCAGCGACTATGATTCGAGAAAACCCAAGCAAATATTGGAAATATATTGCTCAACCCTTCCGTCGTCAGTTTACTAAGAAAGTGTTGATTATGGGAAGTGCCAGCAATGGGAAGACCACTCTGGCCAAGGATTTAGCTCGTTTCTATGACGCGCCGGTCAGTCTGGAATACGCACGTGAGTACCAGATCAAAAACAATGTCCGCGACGATGAATTGACTCCAAAAGATTACTATTATCTCCTGTTGGGCCAGTATGACCAGACCTCTAAGTTAATCGATAGCAATGCCAATCGAGGCCTAGTGATAGCCGATACCAACTCATTGGTAACCAAGGGCTACTATGATTATTACATGGAGACTGAGGACCAAGAGGATTTATCAGGAGAAACATTTGACAATCTCTTTGCCTCGATCTTGGCTAAGGAGAAATGGGACTTGATTCTCTTTGTGCAGCCTGTCGGCTCCTATGTCAATGATGGTTTTAGAGATATGACCATGGCGGAAGACCATATTCGTCACAGTTTTTCCCAGCATTTGGATCAGATGAGAGAGCGTTACTTAGCAAACATTCCACTGGTTTATCTAGCTGAGGATTACCTAGGCAATTATGAAGCAGCAAAAGTGGCTATTGATGCCATTTACCAAGCAGATTAGGAGAAAATTATGAAAACAGTAACTGAAAAAATCACACAATTTATCGAAAACTTTAAAAATGTTCATGCAGAAGCTCGTAAGATCGGGTTTGCAGGAATCATGAGCCTGCTCTGGAAAGATCTCTTTGTCGGCCGTAGCCTTTTCCAGTGGTTGTATCTCATCGCCTTGTCAAGTGTTCCCTTGATCTTGGAATTCACGCAAAATACAGAAAGTCATGACTGGATGAGCTTGTTTGCCTCTTGGACTGGGATTGTCTGTGTTATCTTAGTAGCAGAAGGACGTGCAAGCAATTATCTCTTTGGGGCCATCAACTCAGCTATCTATTTGATTTTGGCCATGAATGCGACTTTTTATGGCGAAGTTTTGACGACCGTTTACTTCTTTGTCATGCAGCCGATTGGTCTCTATGCTTGGTTGTCCAACCGTATCAACGACCAAGGAAAAACAGAAGAATCTCATTTTGAAGCTAAGAAATTATCTGTTTTTGATTGGCTCAAGTACTTAGCCTTGACTGCTATCATCTGGATTGGCATGGGCTTGGCCTACCAAAGTATCAGCAGTGCTCGTCCTTTCCGTGACAGTGTTACCGATGCGACCAATGGTGTTGGTCAGCTCTTAATGACACGTCTTTACCGTGAGCAATGGATTTTCTGGATTGCAACCAATCTCTTTAGTATTTACCTCTGGTGGGGTGAAAACATCCATATCCAAGGAATGTACTGGGTCTACACTATCAATAGTCTAGTCGGTTGGTACCAATGGACTAAGGCTGTTCGTAAGGAGGCATAAAATGACGGACACGATGATTCCAGTAGGGATGACGGAAAAAGAATATTTTGAAATTCATGCAACTGAGAAGGAATTTTTAGACTGGTACTGCAAACAGGATCTTCCTCAGTATGAAAAACCGAGCGTGACGGTGGATATGGTAGCTTATTGCTTTGTCGAAGGAAAGATCAAGCTCTTATTAATTCGTCGCAAGGCTCACCCTTATCAAAACTGTTTGGCCTTAGTTGGAGGATTTATGGACAAGGACGAAGATGCTGCGCATGCCTGTCAGCGTGAGGTGAGAGAAGAAGTCAATCTCGACCTTCCTTTGGAAAAAATTGAGCAATTGATGACCGTATCGACCCCCGGCCGTGACCCCCGGGGCTGGACAGTGACCATTGCCCACTTGGTTTATCTGCCTAGTCGTGCATTAGAACTTGTTCAAGCAGGAGACGATGCCAAGGATGTCGTTTTCGTAGATGTCGATTTTCAGACAGGAAAATGCTACCTAGAGGGAGTAGAGTTGGAAGAGCAAGCCTTCGCTTTTGACCATTATGCCATTATCCAAGAATCCATCAAACGAATCCAAGGCCGTCTCGACTGGAATCCAACCTTCCTCTATCTGCTGGAGGAGGAGTTCACTGTCTACGAAGGAACTGAACTGGTCAATCTTATCAACCCCGGTCGTCCAATCGTCAGCAATAACTTTCTCGTAAAATACGGAGAATATGTAGAAGAAGTTGGACTCAAACGAGTGCCTAAAAAGAAACCAAGAAAAACCTATCGATTGAAATAAAAAGTGAGGTCGGGACAAAGTTCCCGACCTCTTTATGTACCATCATGAGATGGTTTTGTGTTGTGACTACTTTTATGGGTGGCTATCTTTCTTAGAATTGCTCAACAGGTGAGTAAAAAAGTCTTTATATCGATACTTGAGATAGTTCTCATGTAAAAATAACAAAGCAATATAAACAATCAAAAAGATTGTAGTCAGATAAAACACATCAAATGTTGTTTGAGCGTAATGAGTAGCTGCCCCATAAGAAACGAAAGCATCTAAAATCAACCAAGGCAGATACTTATAATACTTATTTAGCATAAGAGTGCACCTCCTATATTCTATTTCAATGTTATTATATTCCTTTGTACTTAAATATGCAAGCGATTACACAAAAACAAATTCAAATTTTTAATAGGAAAATCTCCTGTTTTTCTGTTTTATTACGAATAAAAGAGTAGGAGGAGTAAATGTATCTAAATTATATGATATTTTTAAAATAGTTTAGATAAATTGTTGACATATTTAAATCCCAATGTTACAATTGTATTACAAAAAGATTTCTTTATATTTCTAAAATATTACAAAGGAGTAGAAAAATGAAAAAGAAAACCTATGTTAAATTGATGGCAGCGACTGTATTGGCTTCTACCCTGCTATTAGGAGCCTGTGGAAATAAAAAGGAAACAACTCAAGCGAGCAGTTCTGCTAAGACAAGTCAATCATCAAGCTCTAAAGCAGCTTCTGCGAGCAAAGAAAGCAAGACTCAAAAATCTTCAAGTTCAGCTTCATCTGAAAAGGCCAAGGCATCTACCGACCAGTCTTCAGCAAGTGCAACACCATCACAAGCGGCATCTGCACCAGAGCAAAGACAAGATCAAGAAGTGGCTAATCAACAGGTAGCTAGTCAACAGGCGGCTAGTCAACAAACTCCTGCTCAGGCTCCTCAAGCCCAGTCTAACCAATCAAGCTATGATCCTACAACTGACCGCAAACTTCAAGACAAGCAAGCAGAGCAAAATAAACGCTACAAGGGTGTTTTAACCATGGTAGATGGTGATTTCTCAGCTGCAGCAGGCAATTGGAAGGGAGCAAATGGCGAAACCATCACAGTTTCATCAGGTGGTCAATTTACAGTAGAATCTGCTGATGGAAAGAAAGAAAATTACTCTATCAAAGGCTATTCTTATACTCTTGATGATGGTAAGTATAATGCCAAAATTGGTGGAGGAAAAGTCATCCAAATTACAACAGGAGCAGATGGTAAGGTTTCCAGTGTTGCTTTGAATCAATAATAGCTATCAGTATTTGAATTTTTACAATCAAAAACCCGTAACCTTTAAGAGAGTTACGGGTTTTAAACTATTAAGCCTTATCTAACTGCAAGAGAGCCTCAATCTCTGCTAGAGTGCTAGCTTGTGAAATGGCTCCACGGAGGTAGTGAGGAGCGAGGCCATGGAATTCACGAACTGCGACGTTTTCTCCTTTGAGGTTAATCAAGCGTTTCAAGTGTTCGTAGGCGATTTTCATCTTATATTCAAAGGTCAAATCAGGTAAGATTTCACCTACTAGAAGATTGTATCAGTTATATCTCGAAAGAAAAAAGAATAAATTTAACTATAAAACCTGTCTTATTGAATGAAAAAATGGTAGAATAAACATCAATATCAAGTGAAATGTGGAGTGTTGCAAACAATGAAGTCAAAAATGTTTCGATTTTATTTTGTTTTGTTATTTATTTTCTTTTTTTATTTTTCGTTTTCAATATTTAACCGAACGTACAATGGAATCACCGTAGATAAACATGATAATGAGTGGATAGTGAGACAAGTCCATAATCTGGGAAGCTTTGCAGATCATCAAGAGATAATAGGGTCATCAATTATACAAATAGACGGTCAGAGTCCAGATAGTAATTTCTTATTATCTCGATTTTTAATTGTTGAACCGCTTCATTCTGTGACAGTCTTAGATAGAGGAATTTCAAAGACTTTAATAATAGAATCTGGAAAATCAAGCCAAATTATCTTTCTTGTTTTGTCAATCATTGCTTTTCTGATTCTACTGTTATTTCGCTTATACATAAAAGGTAGAAGTAGAGGAAAAACTGGAAAACGGTATTTTTATTTTATTATTTATACTAGTCTGATGTTATTATCGATTATTCCATCAAGTATAGGAGATGTATTTGGTCGTAGTCTATTAATTTCATACTTGACTTTATTTCCATTATTCATGGATATCTTCATTAGAGTGTCAGTCTTGAAGATAAAAGGTTCAACCATTTCTAACTTTTCTCGTATTATACTGGGCTATTCACTCATCACTCAACTTTTGTTTGTTTATAATCTTATACAACCCATTGATTTTTTGACCATCTTTTTTTCTAGGGGGGTATTTTATTTAGTATTTTTCTTTTTAGTTATCCTACTGTTAAAGATGCTTATAAATCACTCTCAGATAAGAGAAATGTTACCAATTCATACCTTATTTTTAGCAGTTCTTGCCTTATTTCCTCTATTTTTTGGATATATTTTTCCAATTGGTAAGGAAGTTTCATTTATTTATAGTATTCCTTTATTGTTGCTTATTTTGTTCTCTATTGTAAATAACTTGATACTAGAGCGAATGATATATGTTGCTTGGAAGTGGAACCCCTTCATATATAACTTGATATTTGCCGTTTTTTTTACTAGTCTAATTATTCTTTTTAGTCTGTTATTAAGAGAATTTTCTCCAATTTTTTTCGTTCTTTACACTTTTCTTTTTTCGCTAGCTTTGTTACCTGAAATAAGGAAAATGATGTTGATTAGCCATAAAATGGAGGGAATCTTTAGTAGTTTTCATACTTTTGTAGCTACTGAATTGGAGAGGGAAGAAATTGCAACGTTTATACATGATACTACAATTCAGAAGGTTATTTATTATAAAAAGCAGTTAGAAATTAGTGAACAAATTAATAGGGTAGCTTTATTAGAGATGTTGGATGATATTGTCTTTGAATTAAGAGATTTATGTTCCAATATCTATCCTTTAATGGTGCATGAATTAGGGCTGAAAGAATCTATTACTAGCATATTAAACCAATTCATGAAGATGGAAACTGTTTCGATTATGACAACTTTTTCAATAGATGAAGAAAAAGTTAATGACAAAGTGAGCACATTTGTATTAAGGACAGTTAAGGAACTAGTCAATAATAGTATTCTTCATGGGAATGCTAGAGAAATTACTGTAGATTTATCTACAAAAGAAAAGATTTTATCTATTGAAGTTACAGATGATGGTATTTTTAAGGGAAACTATCAGTCTAATGAACATCATTTTGGTTTAAACAGAATTGTAGAGAAGGTTCATTTATTGGGGGGAACTGTTCAGATAAATATAGAACCTACAAGTGTGAAGATACGAATACCTATAGAAGGGAAGAAAAATGATTCGTTTGGTTTTGATTGATGATCACAGTTTAGTGTTACAAGGATTGGAGAACTATTTTTTAAAGGAAGATGATTTTGAAATTGTTGGGTCCTATACAGAAGTAGCAGATTTACTTCTTTGTCTCAAGCATGAAAAGGTAGATGTGCTAGTTATGGATTTTATGCTGAAAGGAGTAACGGCATTTGATGTTATTAGTCAAATAAATAGATTTCTGAATACAGTTCCCAAGATAGTCCTTTTATCAGGATTTTATGATACTTTGTTACATAAGAGAGCGATGGATTTTGGGATTCAAGCTTTTTTACCCAAAGAAAGTTCTTATTTGGATGTTAAAAGTGCAGTTTATGCTGTTTATAAGGGCAATCATGTTATCCCAGATGGTTTGTTAGAAAAGCAAGAAAATAATCTATTGACAGATACGGAGTTAAGTGTATTGGAACTTATTGTAAAAGAATTTTCTAATGAAAAGATAGCAAATAGTTTATTTGTCAGCAGGAGAACAGTAGATACCCATGTTTCAAATATTTGTTCAAAGTTGGGAGTTACGAGTAGAGTTGGAGCTGTACGTGAAGCTATTCGATTAAATCTAGTATCTTTATAATTTATCCTAAAAAGGCAAGAAGGTTTTCGTAAATTACGGATTCTTTCTTGTCTTTTTTTGTTTAATATAGAATCAGTTTAAAAGATTGGAGAAGAATATGCTAACAGTAGATTATTTACTTGGAGATAATAGAAATCGCTATTTTGGTAGAGGACATAAGAGAACGACTTATTTAGTTAAGTTGAAAAATATTTTAGAAGGAGTTGGCTCTCTTCATCAGGAGGGTTTATGGTCTAGTAAACAATCTGAAATCGTACAACAACACCTGAGTACATTAGATGGAATAGTATTAGCATATTTATTTGGAAGTGAAATACTGAAAATAATGGGGATGAACTTAAATCAATATAGGTTAAGTCATTTCGAGATAAAGTCAGGGATAAAAGCTATAGAAGAATTGGTAAATTTAAAAATTAGAATTACAAAATTTCAAAATGACGAACCAAGTGATTGAATTTGATTGTTTGGTAATGGATATGAAAGTTTGTTTAGGCTATCAATTACTAGAATATAAGGAAAATGTAGTGACTATAGGAGAACAAGGTAGAGATTTTTTATCAACACATTTAAGAGATAGACAGCATGATATATACGATGTTGAATTTTCAGATAATAGTATATCTTGTAAGGCAGAGCAAGTACTGATCAAAGATATTGAATATAGTGGTGTAGGTAGTCTAGAACAGAATTATTATAGTTTGTTAGAACTTCTGATTATTTTTTCTCAAATGGCAGAGATGTTAGCCTATCATATAGAAGAGATATCTCGAGAAGAGAGTAATACCATGTGGATGAAGCAAGTGAGTGCAGACTTGAATTTACCAATTTTGAACGGAGTAGTAGAGCTTAGTGGTAGTGTTTCAAAAAATAGATTATTAAAAATTAGAGAAGAACATTGGAAAATCTACGAAATGTCTGGGAATGATGTAGATCATAAGGTAGTCTTTAAAAGTAAAATAGCTCAAAAATTACCTGATGGAGGGGACAATGATGGGAAATAGAGAATTAAGGTTAGTCATATCAGGAACTTATTCTACAGGTAAGACAACAACTGCTACAGCTCTTTCGATTGCAACGGGACTTCCCTTAATCGACGCTTTGTCTGCGAGGGAAATTTTGACAGATTTATATCCTGGGAGAAGATTTCAGGATATGTCATCAACTGAGTTAATGGCACTGGGGTTAAAGCGTTTTGAAGAGAGAATTCGTACAGAAGGAATTTTATACAAGGAACATGGAAGTTTTCTATCAGATGGGTCAGTATTGAATGAATGGATTTACGGGACTGTTCGAATGAGGGTAGGAATTAATCCAGGATCAGCATTCATTCATCGATTGATGAAATCTATTTTAGGTATTCCAGGACGACGATTTTTCAAAAAATATTTGACTGCCTATGGGATTGTCTCTAAAAATCATGCGAAATTGTGGTATACAGATGTTGTCCATCTACCAGTAGAGTTTGCAATGGATCCAGATGGGCATAGACCAGTATCTGAAGAGTATCGAAATTTATCAGATGAGGAATTATATGAAGCTTATAGGAATTTGGGTCTGACACCTTATTGTGTCAAAGGTAGTCAGAAAGAACGGTTAAATCAGATCATTCAACATTATGAGTTGCCAATAGTTGTTCCAGTAGATGAGGCTATTTCCTTAGCTGAAAAGGTTATACGAGAAAACAGGGAAGCGGTATCTAAACGTATCATAGACCAGTATGAAGAGCCTACATTAAAGGAAAAAATAAAATTTATGACAAGATATTAGGAGTATGTATGATTCAGTTTCAAAATATTAGTAAGATTTATAAGGTGGGGGAGCAAGAAGTTCGTGCTTTGGATCGAGTTAGTTTTTCTATTGAGAAAGGGAAATTTACAGTTATTTTAGGTCCATCAGGTTCAGGGAAAAGTACGTTGCTAAATTTACTTGGTGGGATGGATCGTGCGACATCAGGAACCTTTATATTTGATGAGGAACCAGTAACAAAATTTACAGACAAGGAATTATCTGCTTATCGAAAAGATAAAATTGGTTTTGTTTTTCAATTTTATAATTTAGTTCCAAGTTTAACAGCCAAGGAGAATATAGGTATTGCAGCAAATTTAGTGAAAAACAATAAAGAAATCGATATGTATTTAGATCAAGTTGGTTTACTTCATAGAAAAAATAATTTTCCTAATCAACTTTCTGGAGGTGAGATGCAACGTGTATCAATTGCAAGGGCCTTGGCTAAAGAGCCTAGCCTATTATTGTGTGATGAGCCTACAGGAGCGTTAGATTCAAAGACAGGTGATAGTATTTTAACTTTATTGAAGGAAGTTTCTAGAAATGGGAATGCTGCAGTTGTAATGGTTACACATAATAGAGAGTTTGCTAAATTTGCAGATCGAGTTATATATTTGAAAGATGGAAGTATTGAAAAAATAGAGAATAATGAAGAGGTGTTGAGATGAGGTATCTTCATATAAAATTATTAAGAGATCTCCGGCAAAATTGGCAACAATTTTTCTCTGTTTTTCTGATGTCTCTATTAAGTGTATTAATCTTTGTAGGTCTACAAGGAGCTTGGCATGGACTTGAAAAGAGTCTAGAGAGTTATTTGAAACAATCTGAACTTCCTGTTGTTTGGGTTCAAGCGAGACAAATTGATGAATCAAAAATTAAGCAGGTTGAACTATTATCTTCTGTTGAAAAAGTTATCAGTAAAAAGAAAGGATTTGCTAATATTGTTCGTTTAGACAAGACTGACGGACGAATCAATCTTGAAACGATTACAGATGATCAACTGGTTACAGTAACAGAAGGAAGTCCTTTTTCTGAAGGAAAACAAGATTCGATTTGGATTGATGGGAATTATGCTAAGAAGAATCAATTACAGATTGGAGATTCCATTTCTATTTCATCAAGGGGGAAACAGATAGATTTAGAAATTGTAGGATTTGTTCAGGCGACAGATAAGATTTATTTTACAGGTAGCATGGAATATATAGCTCCAAATCCTGACAATGATGCCTATGGTTATATTGCAGATAATGAAATTGCAAAAGGAATTCTGGGTTTATCGTCAGATAATGCCTTAGAAATTTATGGCTCTAAGGTAGATTTGCGAGGAGATTTAGAGTCTATTTTTGGGGGAGATTTAGTTTCTTATCAAGATCAAAAAAGTTTAACTGAAATATCAGAAGCTACCGATCGAGTTGGGCAAATTAGAAACTTATCTTACTTATTTTCTTTTATCTTTATTTTGTTAGCTATATTAGCTATGTTTACAACCATTCAGCGTTTGATTGATGGCCAAACAAAAGAGATTGCTGTATTAAAGGCTTTAGGTTTTTCAAATCAGGCTATCAGTTTACATTATATTTTATTTGGCTTAGTAGTGAGTTTATTAGGAAGTTTCACAGGATTTGCTATATCTCCCTTGATGTCATGGTTTGTACTAGAAACTCAAAAGTCAATGTTTACACTTCCAAATTGGCAAATCTCTTATTCATCTTCATCAATAGTCGTTGGTATTGTGGTCATTATTATTTGTGTTTTAGCTGCCTATTTAGCTTCTAGAGAGTCGGCTAGAGGCTTACCAGCAATATTTTTAAGAGGTAAAGAAAAAGTTGCTAAATTTGTCTTTGTGGAAAGATTTTCCTCTATCTGGCAACGAATTTCTTATCCTTCAAGATGGGCAATTCGGGATGCCTCATTTAATCGTATTCGAGTTTTGATGGGAATCGTGGGAGTTGCAGGAAGTATGATGTTACTGATTGCTGGAATTGGTATGCCTGTGTCCATGAATCATCTTGTTGATAAGGCATATAATGAAGATTTTTCTTATTCAAAACGACTGACCGTAGCAGATTATACCACTTCTAAGTCCAGATATGGTGGGCAAGGTGTACAAATTTCACAAGCACATTTTAATCCAGATGATGGTTACAATCGTTTATTGATTATATTTGATGATGGAGATATGATTCAAGCAAAAACAGAGAGTGCTGATTCTTTGAAAGATGATGGTTTGTATGTAACTAGATCATTTGCCCGTTTAGCAGGTATTAAAGTCGAAGATTTTTTAAATGTGACTCCCTATCAAGATGGTCATACTTACAAGTTTGAAGTAAAAGGGATTGTCACAAGTGAAACCAATCAAGGGGCTTATCTTCATGCTAGAGTCTTTGAAAAAGCAGGGGGAGATTTTACTCCACATACTTTATTAGTTGGGCCGGAGGTGGATGAAGATACTATTAAGCAAGATAAAGGTGTTCTATCTGTCATTGAAAAAGGGAGCCAAGAAAAAAATGCCTATGATTTTGTATCTAGTTTGATGAGTGTATTTCTAATGATTATTGGCTTTGCCTTATTACTTGTTATTATTGTTCTTTATAATCTGGGCTCTTTAAACTTTGTAGAGAGAATGAGAGACTATGCTACATTACAAGTATTAGGATTTTCTAATCAATATCTACAGATGCTAACTCTTTTTGAGACTATACTAACTACCTTTATTGGTTGGCTAGTAGGAATTCCTTTAGGCATATGGTTTTTGAAAGAATATGTAGCAACATTTTCGACGATTCGAATTGAGTATACCGCTTATGTCAGTATGTATGTCCTTGCTTCTGCTACGTTATTGGTTTGGTTTACATCTTTAGGGACTGCTTATTTTATTAGTCTTCGTATGAGAAAGATTGACATGATTAGTGCTCTAAAGGGGGTAGACTAGTATGGTCAGTTCTGAGTGAATCTATAGACATTTATGAATAATTGCTAATCATCAGTTCTAATACTCAATGAAAATCAAAGAGAAAACTAGAAAGCTAGTCGTAGGCTGCTCAAAGCACTGCTTTGAGGTTGTAGATAGAACTGACGAAGTCAGTAACCTATATACGTTAAGGCGACGCCGACGTGGTTTGGAGAGATTTTCGAAGAGTATAGGGTACAAATTTATCTATTTGTGTTTCGGTTCACTGCATTACAGTATAAAATAATCCGTCAGCTCAATAAGAGTTGACGGATTATTTTATACTTGTACTTGGGTTAAAAATTCTTCTGTAGTAAGAATTTGAGCAAATTCATCCTGTAGAGAAAGGAGATTAATCTCATGGATAGTCTCAGGCGAGATAGCCTGACCGTTTTTGTTAGATAGGGTAAAACTGGCAGTAGCATCTGCTAGTAAAGTGACTTTAAAACCAAGATTTGCTGCCATTCGTGTAGTAGTGGATACACAATGAGGCAGCGTCAAACCAACAACGACTAAACGACAAATCTGATTTGTTCGTAAATAGGATTCAAGGTTTGTTCCAATAAAGGCGCTATTAACCGTTTTTTGAAAGACAGGTTCTGCAGTAACTGGCTCAAATCCACTTTTAAACTCCTGATTTTGTTTGTTATGAAATTGTGACTGGGGATTATCAGATATGTGTTGAACATGTAAGACTGGAAGAGCATGTTTACGAAAGTATGCCAGTACCCTCAATGCTTGTTGTTCAGCTAGAGGGTTGTTCCGTTCTCCCCAGATAGGGTTATCAAATGCTTTTTGCATATCGATAACCAGTAGAGCAGTATGAACCATTTTAAGCCTTATCCAATTGCAAGAGGACTTCAATCTCTGCCAGGGTGCTAGCTTGTGAAATAGCTCCACGGAGTTTGGCAGCGCCAGATGTTCCACGGAGGTAGTGAGGAGCGAGGCCACGGAATTCACGAACTGCGACGTTTTCCCCTTTGAGGTTAATCAAGCGTTTCAAGTGTTCGTAGGCGATTTTCATCTTGTCTTCAAAGGTCAAATCAGGTAGGATTTCTCCTGTTTCAAAGTAATGGTTGATTTGGTTGAAGAGGTAAGGATTTCCCATAGCAGCGCGTCCAATCATAACTGCGTCAGCCCCGACTTCTTCGATGCGTTGTTTGGCTTCTTGAACCGTACGGATATCACCGTTTGCGATAAATGGAATCTTGGTCAGAGCTTGGGCAACCTTGTGCAGGGTCTCAAGGTCTGCGTGACCTGTATACATTTGCTCACGGGTACGGCCATGCATGGCGAGGGCAGAAACACCTGCAGCTTCAGCAGCGAGGGCATTTTCTACTGCCAGAGACGGGTCAGCCCAGCCGGTACGCATTTTGACAGTAAGTGGGATATCAAGGACAGACTGGACCTTGTTGATAATAGAGTAGATCTTGTCTGGGTCCTTGAGCCACATAGCGCCAGCTTCGTTCTTCACGATTTTGTTAACTGGGCAGCCCATATTGATATCCACGATATCAGTCTTAGTGTTTTCTTGGATGAATTCTGCTGCGCGTGCGAGGCTGTCTTCATCGCTACCAAAAAGTTGGATAGAGACTGGGTTTTCGCCTTCATCGATATGAAGCATGTGAAGAGTTTTTTCGTTGTTGTATTGGATTCCCTTGTCAGAGACCATTTCCATGACAACGAGTCCAGCTCCAAGCTCTTTTGCGATAGTACGGAAGGCTGAGTTGGTCACGCCAGCCATGGGTGCTAAAACGGTACGATTGGGAATCTCAACATTGCCAATCATAAAGGGTGTATTAAGATTTGTCACGAATGAGTTCCTCCAGGTCGTTTTCATCAAAGTTGTAAGTAGTTTGGCAGAATTGACAAGTGATTTCTGCCCCGTGGTCTTCCTCTTTCATTTCCTGTAAGTCTGAGCTTGGAAGGCTGGTAAGAGCGTTCATAAAGCGTTCATGGCTACAGTCACATTGGAAACGGATTTCTTCTTCAGACAAGCGTTTGTATGGCTCGTCGCCATAGATAGCCTTGAGGAGGGCTTCGATATGATCGTCGCTTTCCAGAAGGGTTGAGATAGCTGGCATTTCTTGGATGCGTTTTTCAAAGCGAGCAATCTCTTCTTCCTTGGCTCCTGGCAAAACTTGAACGAGGAAACCACCTGCAACCTTGACCTTGTCTTCTTCGTCCAAAAGGACATTGAGACCGACTGCAGAAGGTGTTTGTTGACTTTCTGTAAGATAGAAAGCTAGGTCTTCACCGATTTCCCCAGAGATGAGAGGAGTCATAGAATTGTAAGGATTTCCAATGCCGTAGTCTGTGATAACGAGAAATTGACCATTTCCAACAAAAGGCCCGACTAGGACTTCACCAGTTGCAGTCTTTTTGATGTCAACACCAGGATTTTGAACGTAGCCTTTGACGTTCCCCTTGGTATCGGCGACGGTGATGATAGCGCCTAGAGAGCTCGTTCCCAGCACCTTCACTGTTAGTTTGGTATTTCCTTTTTCATTGGCAGCAAGAATCTGGCTGGCGATAAGAGTTCGACCAAGCGCTACAGTTGAGCTAGCTTGGGTTTGGTGTTTTTCTTGAGCAGTGCGGACGGTTTCTGTGCTATCAAGGACAAAAGCACGAAAGGCTCCGCTTTCTGATATAGTTTTAATAATTTTATCCATAGCTACTATTTTAGCATAAAAATGCCCAAAGGGGGAGCCGTGTGTTTGCTGATTTTCAGGATAATGGACCAGGAAATCGGCATGAAAATAAAAAGAGAAACAGATTATTTCAGCATTTCTAAGATTTATGCTATGCTTAAGGTAGAAAATGAAAGGGGTAACAAATGTATTTAGGAGACTTGATGGAAAAGGCCGAATCTGGCCAATTTTCAATCCTTTCCTTTCTATTACAAGAGTCTCAGACAACCATTAAGGCTGTAATGGAGGAAACAGGATTTTCAAAAGCAACCCTAACCAAATATGTCACTCTGATCAATGATAAGGCTTTGGACAGTGGCTTAGACCTGAATATCTCTTTAGAAGATGAAAATCTGCGTCTGTCAATCGATGCAACTACTAAGGGGAGAGATATCCGGAGCTTGTTTTTGGAGAATGCTGTTAAATATCAGATTTTGGTCTATCTACTCTACCATCAACAGTTTTTAGCCCATCAGCTGGCTCAAGAATTGGTGATTAGCGAGGCAACACTTGGTCGCCATTTGGCTGGTTTAAATCAGATATTGTCAGAATTTGATTTATCCATCCAAAATGGACGTTGGCGAGGTCCAGAGCATCAGATTCGCTATTTCTATTTCTGTCTTTTCCGCAAGGTCTGGTCGAGTCAGGAATGGGAAGACCACATGCAGAAGCCAGAGAGAAAACAGGAGATTGCTACACTAGAAGAAATCTGCGGTGCAAGTTTGTCTTCTGGGCAGAAACTGGACTTGGTTCTATGGTCTCACATCAGTCAACAGCGTCTCCGGGTCAATGCCTGTCAGTTTCAAGTGATAGAAGAGAAAATGCGAGGGTATTTTGACAACATTTTCTACCTTCGTTTGCATCGAAAGGCTCCGTCCTTTTTTGCTGGGCAACACCTTCCTCTAGGAACTGAGGATGGGGAGATGATGACTTTCTTTTCTTTCCTCTTATCTCATCGTATTCTTCCCCTTCACACTATGGAGTATATTCTTGGTTTTGGAGGGCGGTTGGCAGATTTGCTGACGCAATTGATTCAAGAAATGAAGAAGGAGGAGTTGCTGGGGGATTATACAGAGGACCATGTCACCTATGAACTCAGTCAGCTTTGTGCTCAAGTCTATCTCTATAAGGGCTATATTTTACAGGATCACTACAAGTACCAGTTGGAGAATCGTCATCCATATTTCCTGATGGAACATGATTTTAAAGAGATAGCAGAAGAGATTTTTCATGCTCTACCTGCCTTTCAGCAGGGGACGGATTTGGATAAGAAAATTCTCTGGGAATGGCTCCAGTTAATCGAATATATGGCTGAAAATGGTGGCCAACATATGCGGATTGGTCTGGATTTGACATCTGGTTTTCTTGTCTTTTCAAGAATGGCAGCCATTTTGAAACGGTATTTGGAATACAATCGTTTTATTACCATTGAAGCCTATGACCGAACTCGACATTATGATTTGCTGGTTACCAATAACCCCATTCATAAGAAGGAACAAACACCGGTCTATTATTTAAAAAATGACTTAGATATGGAAGATTTGGCGGCTATTCGCCACTTATTATTCACTTAAAAGGCTTGGTTGTTCCAGGTCTTTTTTGTGAAATTCACACAATTTCCTCATGTTTTTTAAAAAATTAAAAAAAATTGATGAACGAGAAAGCGCTTTATTTTGTATACTAGTTAGTGTAAAGAGGAAATATCCTCAAGATTTTTATCAGGAGGACAGCACATGTCACAAGAAAAATACATTATGGCGATTGACCAGGGAACTACAAGTTCTCGTGCCATTATTTTTAACAAAAAAGGAGAAAAGGTTAGCTCGAGTCAAAAAGAGTTTACTCAGATTTTTCCTCAGGCAGGTTGGGTTGAGCACAATGCCAATGAAATTTGGAACTCAGTTCAGTCTGTTATTGCTGGAGCTTTCATCGAAAGTGGTGTCAAGCCAAGTCAAATCGAAGCAATTGGAATTACCAACCAACGTGAAACAACAGTCGTTTGGGATAAGAAAACAGGGCTCCCTATCTACAATGCTATTGTTTGGCAGTCACGCCAGACAGCCCCTTTGGCTGAGCAACTAAAAAGCCAAGGTTATGTGGAAAAATTCCATGAAAAGACTGGTTTGATCATCGATGCTTACTTCTCAGCGACTAAGGTTCGTTGGATTTTGGATCATGTAGAAGGTGCTCAAGAGCGAGCAGAAAAAGGGGAATTGCTCTTTGGTACTATTGACACTTGGTTGGTTTGGAAATTGACTGACGGTGCGGCTCACGTGACGGACTACTCAAATGCAGCCCGTACTATGCTCTACAATATTAAAGAACTCAAATGGGATGATGAGATTTTGGAAATCCTCAATATTCCTAAGGCTATGCTACCAGAAGTTCGTTCTAACTCTGAAATCTACGGTAAGACAGCGCCATTCCATTTCTACGGTGGAGAAGTGCCAATCTCAGGTATGGCTGGGGACCAACAAGCGGCCCTCTTTGGACAGTTGGCCTTTGAACCTGGTATGGTTAAAAATACTTATGGAACAGGCTCTTTCATCATCATGAACACTGGGGAAGAGATGCAGTTATCTGAGAACAATCTTTTGACAACCATTGGTTACGGAATTAACGGCAAGGTTTACTATGCATTGGAAGGTTCGATCTTCATCGCAGGAAGTGCTATTCAGTGGCTTCGTGACGGTCTTCGCATGGTAGAAAATTCACCAGAATCTGAAAAATACGCTCGTGATTCTCACAACAACGATGAAGTTTATGTCGTTCCAGCCTTTACAGGTCTAGGTGCTCCATACTGGAATCAAAATGCTCGCGGTTCGGTCTTTGGTTTAACTCGTGGAACAACTAAAGAAGATTTTATCAAGGCGACTTTGCAATCTATCGCTTATCAAGTGCGTGATATCATTGATACCATGCAAGTGGATGCGCAGACAGCTATCCAAGTCTTGAAAGTAGACGGTGGTGCAGCTATGAACAATTTCCTCATGCAGTTCCAAGCTGACATTTTGGGAATCGATATCGCACGCGCCAAAAACTTGGAAACAACAGCTCTAGGGGCAGCCTTCCTAGCAGGTTTGTCAGTAGGTTACTGGAAAGACTTGGATGAGTTGAAACTCTTGAATGAGACAGGAGAACTCTTCGAACCATCTATGAACGAATCTCGCAAGGAACAACTCTACAAGGGCTGGAAGAAGGCTGTGAAAGCAACGCAAGTCTTTGCGGAAATCGACGACTAATAAAACGACTTAGTTAGAAAGTGTGTAAATATGGAATTTTCAAAGAAAACACGAGAATTATCAATTCAAAAAATGCAGGAACGTACCTTGGACCTCTTGATTATCGGTGGAGGAATCACTGGTGCTGGTGTAGCCTTGCAGGCTGCAGCCAGTGGTCTAGATACTGGTTTGATTGAAATGCAAGACTTTGCAGAAGGAACATCTAGCCGCTCAACTAAATTGGTTCACGGAGGACTTCGCTACCTCAAACAATTCGATGTAGAAGTGGTCTCAGATACAGTTTCTGAACGTGCAGTGGTTCAACAAATCGCACCACATATTCCAAAACCAGATCCAATGCTCTTACCAGTTTACGATGAAGATGGAGCGACCTTTAGCCTCTTCCGTCTGAAAGTAGCTATGGACTTGTACGATCTTTTGGCAGGGGTTAATAACACGCCAGCTGCTAACAAGGTTTTGAGTAAGGAAGAAGTCTTGGAACGCCAGCCAAACTTGAAGAAAGAAGGTTTGGTGGGAGGTGGGGTTTACCTTGACTTCCGTAACAACGATGCGCGTCTCGTGATTGAAAACATCAAACGTGCCAACCAAGATGGTGCTCTCATTGCCAACCACGTGAAGGCAGAAGGCTTCCTCTTTGACGAAAGTGGCAAGATTACAGGTGTTGTAGCTCGTGATTTATTGACAGACCAAGTATTTGAAATCAAGGCTCGTCTGGTTATCAATACGACAGGTCCTTGGAGCGACAAGGTACGCAATTTGTCTAATAAGGGAACCCAATTCTCACAAATGCGTCCAACTAAGGGAGTTCACTTGGTAGTGGATTCAAGCAAGATCAAGGTTTCACAGCCAGTTTACTTTGACACAGGTTTGGGCGATGGTCGTATGGTCTTTGTACTTCCACGTGAAAACAAGACTTACTTTGGTACAACTGATACAGACTACACAGGTGATTTGGAACATCCAAAAGTGACGCAGGAAGATGTAGATTATCTACTTGGCATTGTCAACAACCGCTTCCCAGAAGCCAACATCACCATTGATGATATCGAAAGCAGCTGGGCAGGTCTTCGTCCATTGATCGCAGGCAATAGCGCTTCTGACTACAATGGCGGAAATAACGGAACCATCAGCGATGAAAGCTTTAACAACTTGATTGCGACTGTTGAATCTTATCTTTCTAAAGAAAAAACGCGTGAAGATGTTGAGTCAGCTGTCAGCAAGCTTGAAAGCAGTACCTCTGAGAAACATTTGGACCCATCTGCAGTTTCACGTGGTTCGAGCTTGGACCGTGATGATAATGGCCTCTTGACCCTTGCTGGTGGTAAAATCACAGACTACCGTAAGATGGCTGAAGGAGCTATGGAGCGCGTGGTTGATATCCTCAAAGCAGAATTTGACCGCAGCTTTAAACTCATCAACTCTAAGACTTACCCTGTTTCAGGTGGAGAATTGAACCCAGCAAATGTGGACTCAGAAATCGAAGCCTTTGCGCAACTTGGAGTGTCACGTGGTTTGGATAGCAAGGAAGCTCATTACCTAGCAAATCTTTACGGTTCAAATGCACCGAAAGTCTTTGCTCTTGCTCACAGCTTAGAACAAGCGCCAGGACTCAGCTTGGCAGATACTTTGTCACTTCACTATGCAATGCGCAACGAGTTGGCTCTGAGCCCAGTTGACTTCCTCCTTCGTCGTACCAACCACATGCTCTTTATGCGTGATAGTTTGGATAGCATCGTTGAGCCAGTTTTGGATGAAATGGGACGATTCTATGACTGGACAGAAGAAGAAAAAGCAGCTTACCGAGCTGATGTCGAAGCAGCTCTTGCTAACAATGATTTAGCAGAATTAAAAAATTAAGAAAAAATAAAAGAGGTGGAGGGCAGGACTCCTAGTCTACCCTCTCCTCCTTTTTAATGGAGACAGAGAGATGATGAATGAATTATTTGGAGAATTTTTGGGAACTTTAATCCTGATTCTTCTAGGAAATGGTGTTGTTGCAGGTGTGGTTCTTCCTAAAACCAAGAGCAACAACTCAGGTTGGATTGTGATTACTATGGGTTGGGGGATTGCAGTTGCGGTTGCAGCATTTGTATCTGGCAAACTTAGTCCAGCTCATTTAAACCCAGCTGTGACAATTGGTGTAGCTTTAAAAGGTGACTTGCCTTGGGCTTCCGTATTGCCTTATATCCTAGCCCAGTTCGCAGGGGCTATGCTGGGTCAGATTTTGGTTTGGTTGCAATTCAAACCGCATTATGAGGCAGAGGAAAATGCAGGCAATATCCTGGCAACATTCAGCACAGGACCAGCCATCAAAGATACAGTTTCTAACTTGATCAGCGAAATCCTTGGAACCTTTGTTTTGGTGTTGACAATCTTTGCCTTGGGACTTTATGACCTTCAAGCAGGAATCGGAACCTTTGCAGTGGGGACTTTGATTGTCGGTATCGGTCTATCACTAGGTGGGACAACAGGATATGCCTTGAACCCAGCTCGTGACCTTGGACCTCGTATCATGCACAGTATCCTTCCAATTTCAAACAAGGGAGACGGAGACTGGTCTTATGCATGGATTCCTGTTGTGGGACCTATCCTCGGTGCAGCCTTGGCCGTGCTTGTATTCTCACTTTTCTAATCTAGAAAACAATTATGTTGATAAAGCTTGAGATGAAAATCTCAGGCTTTTTTATGTGAAAACCATCACTTTTGTTTTCTGCTATTTTATGCTAAAATATTAAAAATCAAATTTTAATTCTAAAGTTTGTAACTAAGATGGGAGAGCTATATGTCTAATTCATTTATCAAATTGTTAGTCTCTCAATTGTTTGCAAATTTAGCAGATATTTTCTTTAGAGTAACCATCATTGCTAACATATACATTATTTCAAAATCAGTAATTGCCACATCACTAGTTCCCATTTTAATAGGGGTATCCTCTTTTGTTGCGAGTCTTTTAGTTCCTTTGGTTACTAAAAGGTTAGCGCTAAATAGGGTTTTATCTTTATCCCAATTTGGAAAGACTATATTATTGACGATATTGGTAGGAATGTTTACCGTAATGCAATCAGTAGCGCCTTTGGTAATCTATCTATTTGTTGTTGCAATTTCCATATTAGATGGTTTTGCAGCACCTGTTTCCTATGCTATTGTGCCACGCTATGCGACTGATTTGGGTAAGGCTAACTCAGCCTTATCAATGAGTGGTGAAGCCGTTCAATTGGTGGGGTGGGGGTTAGGTGGACTCTTGTTTGCAACAATTGGTCTGCTACCTACCACGTTTATCATTTTAATCTTGTATATCATTTCTAGCTTCCTGATGTTATTTCTTCCTAAGGCTGAAGTGGAGGTGTTAGAGTCAGAAACTAATCTTGAAATTTTGCTCAAAGGTTGGAAGTTAGTTGCTAGAAATCCTAGATTAAGACTTTTTGTATCAGCAAATTTATTTGAAATTTTCTCAAATACGATTTGGGTTTCGTCTATCATACTTGTCTTTGTAACGGAGTTATTAAATGAAACGGAAAGTTACTGGGGATATTCTAATACAGCATACTCTATTGGTATTATAATTAGTGGCTTAATTGCTTTTAGGCTATCTGAAAAGTTACTCGCTGCTAAATGGGAAAGTATTCTTTTTCCTCTTGTAGCCATTGCAATAGTGACACTGACTATTCTATATTTTCCAAACGCACAGATGTTTTTAGTATTTTCAGCTTTAGTTGGTATGTTATCGCAACTAAAAGAAGTTCCTGAAAGTGTATTTCTTCAGGAAACAGTAGAGGAAAATAATTTGGTTAATGTTTATTCCGTTCTTGAAGTGATTTCGACACTATCATTTTCAGTATTTGTTTTGCTAATGAGCTATATTACTGAGAGTTTTGGTATTAGCATCAGTTTTTGGATATCAGCCATTTGTCTGATGATAGAAGCTATTTTAATTTATATCAGACGAGACTATTTAAAATGAGAGACCGGGTAAGAAGTCTTTAAAAATCAGAAAAGCGCATAGTATCAGGTGTTGAAAAAAACTTGATATTATGCGTTTTATTATGGACAGATTCCCTTCATTTTCTACTGAAATTGAGTTTTTGCCCAGGATCACTCTATTTGAAATATACATATAAAAACCGCATAATCCTTAAAATAATCTGAAATGTAGTGAAAATGTACGGTAAACAATTGAAAAACTAGTCTATAAAGTGGTACAATGGTAGAAAAATACTATAGTAAGAATCTATCTTATTTAGCAAAAATTACAGAAATGAATGGTTTTTCTTGATGAAACAGAGAAAAGAATTGTACCTTTTTCTTGGTCGGACAGCCTTGTATTTTCTTATCTTTCTAGGGCTGATTTACTTCTTTAGCTATCTTGGTCAGGGTCAAGGAAGCTTTATCTATAATGAATTTTAACTTGAAGGAGAATTCCTATTGTGTCAAATAAACCAATAGTAGATATGATTGAAACCATTGAGTATTTTGCTCAGACCCAGCCTAGCTATCCTGTTTACAATGTTTTGGGTCAGGAACACACTTATGGAGATTTAAAGGCTGATTCGGATAGTTTGGCTGCAGTCATCGATCGACTGGATTTACCAGAGAAGTCTCCTGTGGTTGTTTTTGGAGGCCAAGAATATGAAATGTTGGCAACCTTTGTATCGCTGACTAAGTCAGGTCATGCCTACATTCCCATTGACAGTCATTCAGCCTTGGAGAGAGTTTCAGCTATCATAGAAGTAGCAGAGCCAAGCTTGATTATTGCCATCTCAGACTTTCCATTGGAGCAGGTTTCGACACCGATGATGAACCTAAATCAGGTTCAAGAAGCCTTTGCTCAAGGGACTAGCTATGAAATCACGCATCCAGTCAAGGGAGATGATAACTACTACATTATCTTTACTTCTGGTACGACTGGTAAGCCAAAGGGAGTGCAGATTTCACATGATAATCTCCTCAGCTTTACCAACTGGATGATTACGGACAAGGAATTTTCAACTCCAAGTCGTCCACAAATGCTGGCTCAGCCACCTTATTCATTTGACTTGTCTGTCATGTATTGGGCGCCGACCTTGGCACTGGGTGGTACACTTTTTGCCCTTCCTTCAGCTATTACTCAGGACTTTAAGCAACTCTTTGCGACCATCTTTTCATTACCAATCGCTATCTGGACATCAACGCCTTCTTTTGTGGATATGGCTATGTTGTCTGAAGACTTCAATAGCGAGAAAATGCCTGGAATTACGCATTTCTACTTTGATGGCGAAGAATTGACGGTCAAAACGGCTCAAAAACTACGTGAGCGTTTCCCGAATGCCCGTATTATCAATGCCTACGGCCCAACAGAAGCAACAGTAGCCTTGTCAGCTGTTGCTGTGACAGACGAGATGCTAGCGACTTTCAAACGCCTACCAATCGGCTATACCAAGGCTGATTCTCCAACCTTTATCATTGACGAGGACGGCAATAAATTGCCAAATGGCGAACAGGGAGAAATCATTGTTTCTGGACCAGCCGTTTCAAAAGGTTATATGAACAATCCTGAAAAAACAGCAGAAGCCTTCTTTGAATTTGAAGGGCTGCCAGCCTATCACACAGGCGATGTGGGAACTATGACAGATGAAGGCTTGCTTCTCTATGGTGGGCGCATGGATTTCCAGATTAAGTTTAATGGCTATCGCATTGAGCTTGAAGATGTCTCTCAAAATCTTAATAAGTCTCGTTTTATAGAGTCTGCTGTTGCAGTGCCGCGCTATAACAAGGATCACAAGGTACAAAATTTACTGGCCTATGTCATCTTAAAAGACGGTGTCCGCGAGCAGTTTGAGCGTGATATCGATATTACCAAGGCTATCAAAGAAGACTTAGCAGATATCATGATGTCTTATATGATGCCATCTAAATTCCTTTATCGAGACAGTTTACCACTGACTCCAAATGGAAAGATTGACATCAAAGGCTTGATCAATGAGGTAAACAGCCGATGATGGAATTTTTCAAACAGCTTCCTCATTTAGAGCCATACGGCAATCCTCAGTATTTTGTCTATGTGATTGCTGCAACCTTGCCCATCTTTATCGGTCTCTTTTTCAAGAAACGCTTTGCCTGGTACGAGGTGTTGGTTAGTATCTTCTTTATCGTCACCATGTTGGTAGGTGGGAAGACTAGTCAATTGGCTGCCTTGGGTATTTACCTTTGCTGGGAGATATTGCTCTTGCTTTTCTACAAGCATTATCGAAAAAGTAAGGATGGCAAGTGGGTCTTCTACCTAGTTAGTTTTCTGTCCCTCCTTCCGATTATCTTTGTCAAGGTGCAGCCGGCTATCAATGGAACGCAGTCTTTGCTTGGGTTCTTGGGAATTTCTTATCTGACTTTTCGTTCGGTGGGAATTATCATCGAGCTGAGAGATGGAGTGATTAAGGATTTTACCCTCTGGGAATTCCTCCGCTTTCTACTCTTTATGCCGACATTTTCAAGTGGTCCGATTGATCGCTTCAAACGTTTTAATGAAAATTATCGGACTATTCCTGAGCGAGATGAGTTGATGGATATGCTGGAAGAAGCTGTCAAGTACATCATGCTTGGCTTTCTATACAAGTTCATCCTAGCCCATATTTTAGGAGAGATTTTATTACCTCCTCTGAAGAATCTAGCCCTACAGTCAGGTGGTTTCTTTAATCATTATGCCCTAGCAGTCATGTATACCTTTGGTTTGGAATTGTTCTTTGATTTTGCTGGCTACTCTATGTTTGCCTTAGCCATTTCAAACTTGATGGGGATTCGTAGCCCGATCAACTTCAACAAGCCTTTTTTATCACGAGATTTAAAGGAGTTTTGGAATCGTTGGCATATGAGCCTGTCTTTCTGGTTCCGTGACTTTGTCTTTATGCGAATGGTCATGGTGTTGACCAGAAAGAAGGTCTTTAAAAATCGTAATGTAACCTCAAGTGTAGCCTATATTGTCAATATGCTGATTATGGGATTTTGGCATGGTGTGACCTGGTACTACATCGCCTACGGACTCTTTCATGGGATTGGACTGGTCATCAATGACGCTTGGGTTCGCAAGAAAAAAGCACTCAATAAAGAACGCAAAAAAGCAGGGAAGGCTGCCTTACCTGAGAATCGCTGGATTCAGTTGCTTGGCATGGTTGTCACCTTCCATGTCGTCATGTTTTCATTCTTGATCTTTTCTGGATTTTTGAATGATTTGTGGTTTAAAAAATAAAAGGATATAAAAAATGGATATCAAATCAGAAGTTATTGAAATCATTGATGAGTTGTTTATGGAAGATGTTTCTGACATGATGGATGAAGATCTTTTTGATGCAGGTGTCTTGGATAGTATGGGAACGGTTGAATTGATTGTGGAGATTGAAAACCGTTTTGACATTCGTGTGCCAGTGACAGAGTTCGGTCGCGATGACTGGAATACAGCCAATAAAATTATAGCTGGCATTGTGGAGCTACAAAATGCTTAAACGCTTATGGATAATCTTCGGACCTCTGTTTCTTGCTAGTTTTCTTGTCTTATTATTGATTTATTTCTATCCTGGTAATCAAAGTCATAATTTGTTAGAAGAAAAACATTTTGCGGCTGCAATTAGCACGGAAAGTTTTAAAGAAAGAAGTCAAAAGGTTAGGGCCCTTTCAGATCCTAATATGCGCTTTGTCCCCTTTTTTGGTTCAAGTGAGTGGATTCGTTTTGATAGTATGCATCCTGCTGTATTGGCTGAAAAGTATAATCGTTCTTATCGACCATACTTTTTGGGGCAGGCAGGTGCGGCTTCTCTTAATCAGTACTTTGGTATGCAACAAATTTTGCCAGAAATTGAGAATAAACAGGCGGTATTTGTGATTTCTCCTCAGTGGTTTACAGAAGAAGATTACGAGCCAGCATTTTTCCAAAACTATTTTAACAACGATCAGTTGACGGCTTTTTTGGAAAATCAAACAGGAGATACAGCTGCTAAGCACGCGGCAAAACGTCTCTTAAAGCAAAATCCACGATTACCTATGAAGAGTATTGTCCAGAAATTGGAGAAGGGAGAGGAGTTGTCAGAAGTTGACTATACTATTGTTAAAGCCTTTGCCCGATTCAATGAGAGACAGGCTTCTCTATTTGGTCAGTTCTCCATTAGAGGAAAACTCAAATATAAGGAACATGTGGAAAATTATTTAAAAGATCTTCCAGATCAATTTTCTTACCAAGAGTTAGAAAAAATAGCTCGAAAGGATGCAGAAACAAATACGACCAATAATGATATGGGAATGGAAAATCATTTCTATACGAGAGAGGTTAAGAAGGATTTGAAAAAATGGGAAGGGTATCAAAAGAATTACAGCTTCCTAAAATCATCTGAATATAATGATTTACAGTTGGTTCTCAATCAATTTGCAAAATCGAAAGTTAATGTCCTCTTTGTCATCCAACCTGTCAATAAGAAATGGATGGACTACACAGGGCTCAGAGAAGATATGTACCAGCATGCAGTGGAGAAAATTCGTTACCAATTAGAAAGTCAAGGTTTCACTAATATTGCTGACTTTTCAAAAAATGGAGGGGATCCTTATTTTGTTAAGGACACCATTCACCTTGGTTGGTTGGGTTGGTTGGCATTTGATAAGGCTGTTGATCCTTTCCTATCCAATCCCACCCCAGCTCCGACTTACCATCTGAATGAGCGCTTTTTCAGTAAAGATTGGGCAACTTATGATGGAGATGTCAAAGAATTTCAATAGATAATAGTATGGAAGAGTTCAAGAATGAAGCTGGTTTTCACGTTTTTTCTTGACTCTTTTTTTGGTTGTGATATAATTAACCAGTAAATAATTTAAAAGAATAGTATTTTCTCTTAAAAAAGAGAATTCTAAAAGGAAAGGAGTCAGATATGAGACAGCTAGCAAAGGATATTGATGATTTTTTAAATGAGGTGATCTTGAAGTCTGAAAATCAGCATGAAATCCTAATAGGTCATTGCACTAGTGAGGTGGCTCTGACCAATACTCAGGAGCATATCCTCATGCTTTTGTCGGAGGAATCTTTAACAAACTCTGAGTTGGCCCGTCGCCTCAATGTCAGTCAGGCAGCAGTTACCAAGGCCATTAAGTCTTTGGTCAAGGAAGGGATGTTGGAAACATCTAAAGATCCTAAGGATGCGCGTGTGATCTTTTATCAGTTGACTGATTTGGCTCGTCCAATCGCTGAGGAGCACCATCATCACCATGAGCATACACTTTTAACCTATGAACAAGTGGTGACTCAGTTTACTCCAAATGAACAAAAAGTGATTCAGCGGTTTTTGACTGCTTTAGTAGGAGAAATCAAATAATGAGATATATTACGGTAGAGGATTTATCCTTCTATTATGATAAGGAGCCCGTTCTTGAACATATCAATTATAGTGTTGATAGTGGGGAATTTGTTACCTTGACAGGGGAAAATGGAGCGGCTAAGACGACACTCATCAAGGCCAGTCTAGGAATCCTCCAACCACGCATTGGTAAGGTGACCATTTCAAAAACAAATGCCCAGGGTAAGAAATTGAGAATAGCCTACCTTCCTCAACAGATTGCCAGTTTTAATGCTGGTTTTCCAAGTACGGTTTATGAATTTGTCAAGTCAGGTCGCTATCCACGAAAAGGCTGGTTCCGTCGCCTGAATGCTCATGATGAGGAGCATATCAAGGCTAGTCTGGACTCAGTTGGTATGTGGGAACACCGAGACAAACGCTTGGGTTCTCTATCTGGGGGGCAAAAGCAGCGAGCGGTGATTGCGCGTATGTTTGCTTCTGATCCAGATGTGTTTATCCTAGATGAGCCGACAACGGGGATGGATGCAGGAAGTAAAAATGAATTTTACGAACTCATGCACCACAGCGCCCATCATCATGGCAAGGCTGTTTTGATGATTACCCATGACCCTGAAGAAGTGAAGGACTATGCGGACCGCAATATTCATCTAGTCCGTAACCAAGACTCACCATGGCGTTGTTTCAATGTTCATGAGAGTGATCAGGAGGTGGGTCATGCTTAGTTTATTATCTTATGACTTTATGCAACGTGCCTTTCTGGCCGTTATTGCTATGAGCCTTTTCTCGCCAGTATTGGGAACCTTCCTTATCTTGCGCCGTCAGAGTTTGATGAGTGATACCCTCAGCCACGTCTCGCTTTCAGGTGTAGCTTTTGGTCTGGTCCTAGGGATTTCTCCGACTATTTCTACTATTGCCATTGTCTTGATTGCGGCGGTCTTCCTGGAGTATCTCCGTACGGTTTACAAGAGCTTTATGGAAATCGGGACAGCTATCCTCATGTCAACAGGACTGGCTGTTTCTCTGATTGTTATGAGTAAGGGTAAAAGCTCGAGTTCTATGAGTTTGGACCAGTATCTTTTTGGTTCAATCGTGACGATCAGCGAAGAGCAGGTTATTTCTCTCTTTGTCATTGCGGCAGTTGTTTTGATTTTGACCTTCCTCTTCCTTCGTCCGATGTACATCCTGACCTTTGATGAGGATACGGCCTTTGTGGATGGCTTGCCAGTTCGTACCATGTCCATTCTTTTTAACATGGTGACAGGGGTGGCCATTGCCCTTATGATACCAGCGGCAGGAGCCCTTCTGGTATCGACCATTATGGTCTTGCCAGCTAGTATTGCCCTGCGTCTGGGGAAAAACTTTAAATCGGTTATGCTGCTTGCCAGTGCTATTGGATTTTTGGGAATGGTAGCAGGACTTTACATTTCCTACTATGCAGAAACACCTGCAAGTGCAAGTATTACCATTATTTTTGTAACAGTCTTTTTACTCATCAGTTTAGTAAGACGTTTTATCAAATAGGAGACTAACGTGAAAAAAATTAGCTTATTGCTAGCCAGTCTATGTGCCTTGTTTTTAGTGGCTTGTTCCAATCAAAAGCAGGCAGATGGCAAACTAAATATTGTGACAACCTTTTACCCTGTCTATGAATTTACCAAGCAAGTCGCAGGAGATACTGCTAATGTAGAACTCCTAATTGGTGCCGGTACAGAACCCCATGAATATGAACCATCTGCCAAGGCGGTTGCCAAAATCCAAGACGCAGATACCTTCGTTTATGAAAATGAAAATATGGAAACCTGGGTTCCAAAATTACTAGAATCCTTGGATAAGAAAAAAGTGAAAACCATCAAGGCGACAGGTGATATGCTCCTCTTGCCAGGTAGTGAGGAAGAAGAGGGAGACCATGACCATGGAGCAGAAGGTCATCACCATGAGTACGATCCCCATGTTTGGTTATCACCAGTTCGTGCCATTAAACTAGTAGAGCACATCCGTGATAGCTTATCAGCAGATTATCCGGATAAAAAAGAGACTTTTGAAAAGAACGCTGCTGCCTATATCGAAAAATTACAAGCCTTGGATAAGGCCTACACAGATGGTCTCTCTCAAGCTAAACAAAAGAGCTTTGTGACTCAACACGCAGCCTTTAACTATCTCGCCTTGGACTATGGACTCAAACAAGTCGCAATCTCAGGTCTCTCTCCAGATGCAGAACCATCAGCTGCTCGTCTGGCAGAATTGACAGAGTACGTTAAGAAAAATAAAATTGCCTATATCTACTTTGAAGAAAATGCTTCACAAGCCCTTGCTAACACACTTTCAAAAGAAGCAGGTGTCAAAACAGATGTCCTCAATCCTTTAGAAAGTCTGACAGAAGAGGATACCAAGGCTGGCGAAAACTACATCTCCGTGATGGAGAAAAACCTCAAGGCTCTGAAACAAACAACAGACCAAGAAGGCCCAGCAATCGAGCCTGAAAAGGCAGAGGATACCAAGACAGTTCAAAATGGTTACTTTGAAGATGCAGATGTCAAGGACCGCACTTTGAGTGACTATGCAGGTAACTGGCAATCAGTTTATCCTTTCCTTGAAGATGGAACCTTTGACCAAGTCTTTGACTACAAGGCTAAGTTGACTGGTAAGATGACTCAGGCTGAGTACAAGGCCTACTATACAAAAGGCTATCAGACAGATGTGACTAAGATTAACATTACTGATAACACTATGGAATTTGTTCAAGGTGGACAAAGTAAGAAATTCACCTACAAGTATGTTGGTAAGAAAATCTTAACTTACAAGAAAGGCAATCGTGGCGTGCGCTTCCTCTTTGAAGCAACAGATGCTGATGCTGGACAGTTCAAGTATGTTCAGTTTAGTGACCACAATATCGCCCCAGTTAAGGCAGAACATTTCCATATCTTCTTTGGAGGCACAAGCCAAGAAGCCCTCTTTGAAGAAATGGATAACTGGCCAACCTACTACCCAGATAACCTATCTGGCCAAGAAATCGCCCAAGAAATGTTGGCGCATTGATGAGAAACCCGACTAGTTCATAGGAGCTAGTCGGGTTTTGGGTACTAGATAGCTAACTTCATTATAGAACTTTCAGACACCTAAGGAATTTCAAAAATATCAAAATCAAATAAAATTCTTGAAATATCTTTAAAATCAGAGAACGTATAGTATCAGATATATAAAATCTTGATGTTATATCAATTATAAAAGTGGATAGGAAAGTTTTCTGATTATCAGAATTCCTTCCTATCCACTTTTTGAAGATTGTAAGTTAGCTTTGTTTTATGTAGAATCAGTTTATTTGTTTTATTTATCAAAACCTTGCAAGGCTTTTTGGCGTTCTTCTACTTGACCTTTAGCATCTAGTTTATTACCAGCGTATACAGCTGATTCCCATGATCCGTACATTGGATTTGGGAAGATGATGAATTTCTCACCGAATTCTTTTTGCAATTCTTCAAGTTGTTTATCACGGTCAGATTCAGAAGTCTTAGAAAAATCTGCAAAGTCTACGAGGTTATCACCAAATAATAAGATAAGGTTTGTTTTTTCTTGAACTTTTTGGCGACGACCTTCTTTGGATTTTACACCACTTTCTAAGAACATGAGATGATCACGTCCTTGAACAGGAATTCCTTCACTTTCAAGATTTTTAATGGTAGCATCTACTTGATTAGCTGCGCGGTCAGAAATATAGTAGATTTGGACACCGTTTTGATCAGCAAACTGAAGAAAATCTTTGGCACCTGGAACGGCTTTTGCTGAAGCTTTTTGAACCCAAACATCCCAATTTTCGGGCGTGAATGCTGTCCCATCTTTGACATTTTGTACTTGATAAGGGCTATTATCTAGGACAGTCTCATCCAAGTCTAAAACGATAGAGTAAGGTTTGTCTGATTCTGTTTTGAGCAATTCCTTTAGGTGATTTGTTGCAACGTTATAACCCTGTATATATAAAGCTTTAGTTTCAGCTGATTTTTGGTACCAAAGAGTTGACATAGTGTTTTCTCTTGACCGTAGTTGGTCATATGTCATTGTAATTTGATTATCAGATGAGTTATTATTGTTTGTCTGTGTTTCTGTAGACTTTGTTGCACAACTAGTCAATAAGACGACAGAAGCAAGTGTAGAAAGGATTGTAACAGTAGTTTTTGCTGTTTTCATGAAATATCTCCTATTTATTCATTTCAATCAATAGTATAGCACGAGAGAAAAATTAAGGCAAGTCATTCTCTGGATATGGATGAAGATTCTATAGAAGTTAATGTAATGAAAAAAGCGATTACTAACTTGAAATGCAGTTTCACCTCTAATTAGTGACATTTCAGGAAAAATCGCAGTAAAAACTACACAGCCATCTTTAAATGTGCTATAATACAGGAAAAATAATAATGGAGGTCGCAATAATGGCAACATTTTTGATGATTTTTGTGGTGGTTTGTGTGCTCCTATTGGTGATAGTCACACTGAGTACAGTTTATGTGGTTCGTCAGCAGTCGGTGGCGATTATTGAACGCTTTGGGAAATACCAAAAGGTTGCTAATAGCGGTATTCATATTCGCTTGCCTTTTGGGATTGACTCGATTGCAGCGCGGATTCAGTTGCGTTTGCTACAAAGTGATATTGTGGTTGAGACCAAGACCAAGGACAATGTGTTCGTTATGATGAATGTGGCGACTCAGTACCGTGTCAACGAGCAGAGCGTGACAGATGCTTACTATAAACTCATGCGTCCAGAATCTCAGATTAAATCTTATATTGAAGACGCCCTTCGCTCTTCTGTTCCCAAATTAACCTTGGATGAATTGTTTGAGAAAAAAGATGAGATTGCCCTTGAAGTTCAACACCAAGTAGCAGAAGAAATAACTACTTACGGTTATATTATCGTAAAAACCTTGATTACCAAGGTCGAACCAGATGCAGAAGTTAAGCAATCCATGAATGAAATCAATGCGGCGCAACGTAAGCGGGTCGCAGCGCAAGAATTGGCAGAAGCCGACAAGATTAAAATTGTCACTGCAGCTGAAGCCGAAGCAGAAAAAGACCGCCTTCATGGTGTGGGGATTGCCCAACAGCGTAAAGCGATTGTGGATGGATTGGCAGAGTCTATCACCGAACTCAAGGAAGCCAATGTTGGCATGACAGAAGAACAAATCATGTCCATCCTTTTGACCAACCAGTATTTGGACACCTTGAATACCTTTGCTTCTAAAGGAAATCAAACCATCTTTTTACCAAATACGCCAAATGGTGTGGATGATATCCGTACACAAATCTTGTCAGCCCTCCGTGCTGAGAAGAAATAATAGACTAAAGAGCTTGGCAACAGGCTCTTTTTGTATTACCCTTGTAGCTTTGAGGACTAAATCCTCCTCCACAAATTATAGAATCTTTTCTGAGTATTTAGGGAGTGATGGAGGAAGCCTTGAAAGCGCTTTTGTTTTGTGCTATAGTCAAGTAAATCGAGTCGTTTAAAGAGGAATGCTTGTATGAGAAGAGAAGAAGTTTTACGAAATCACTGGTTTTTTAGTCAGGAGGTGGGGAAAGAAGATGCCTTGGCACCGGATTTTCAGAGGGAAAATTGGCAGGCTATTCAAGTGCCACATGACTGGAGTATTTACAATGATTTTGACCAGTATTCGCCAGCGCAAAATGAGGGTGGTCAGTTAAATGGGGGTCAAGCCTGGTACCGGACGCAGTTTTACTTGGAAGAAGATGCCAGTCTTGTATCGGTGCGTTTGCTCTTTGACGGGGTTTACATGAATGCCCAAGTCTATATCAACGGGCAAGTGCTGGGCTATTATCCCAATGGCTACACACCTTTTTCTTATGATATCACGCCTTATCTAAGAAATGATGGGACGGCCAACCAGCTTGCGGTTTTTGTGGAAAATCAGCAACCTAGCAGTCGTTGGTACTCTGGTAGCGGTATTTACCGAGAAGTGAAATTGTTGATGACAGATTCGGTGCATCTGGATTTATATGGGATTAAGATAGAAAGTCCCAAGCTAAAGGAACAAAGAGATGGATGGGTGGAGACTCAGCTTACAAGTAAGGTTTCAAATGACGGACCTCAGTCCGTGTCGGTGCATTTGGAGCAGAGTATCTGGTATGATGGGCAGCAGCTGTCAGACTGGCAGGCGACAGACTCTCTAGTGATTGAGTCTGGAGAAAAACATCATTTCAAACACGCCATATCAATGTTCCAACCTTTGCTTTGGGATATTGATCATCCTCACCTTTACCAATTGAAGACTCGCCTTTACAAAAATGGCATTTTGGTTGATGAAGAAGAGGAGAACTTTGGTTACCGCTATATGGATTGGCAAGCGGATAAGGGCTTCTTTCTAAATGGTCGCTGGTTGAAGATTCATGGGGTTTGTTTGCATCATGACTACGGAGCGCTGGGAGCTGTGGAAAATAGGTCAGCTGCCGAGAGACGCTTGCGCCAGATGAAGGAAATGGGTGTCAATGCGATTCGGATCACCCATAATCCAGCTAGTAGTATTTTGCTGGATGTGGCTGCCAAAATGGGCTTACTCATCCAAGAAGAAGCCTTTGATACTTGGTATGGAGGCAAGAAAGAATATGACTATGGTCGCTTTTTTGAGGAAGAAGCGACTCATCCAGAAGCGAAAGCAGGCGATTTCTGGTCAGATTACGATTTGCGCACTATGATTGAACGTGGCAAGAACAATCCAGCCATCTTTATGTGGTCCTTGGGAAATGAAGTCAGCGAAGCAAATGGCGATACTCATTCATTGAAAACTATCAAACGCTTGCTAGAAAGGGTCAAGGAGGTTGATGATAGCCGTTTTGTGACCATGGGAATGGATCAATTCCGCTTTGGAGATGGGTCTGGAGGTCATGAAAAGATTGCTGATTTGCTGGATGTGGTAGGTTTGAATTACTCGGAAGACAATATTGATGGAATTCGCAAAAGACACCCCAAGTGGCGACTTTACGGCTCTGAAACCTCATCGGCTACCCGAACGCGTGACAGCTATTTTCGTCCAGATAAGGAATGGGTTGGAGATAATCGTCGCGTGAGGAATTTTGAACAGTCAGACTACGGTAATGATCGGGTTCCTTGGGGGAAGACAGCGACGGCTTCTTGGATAGCAGATAGAAATCGGCTAGACTATGCAGGGCAGTTTATCTGGACAGGAGTGGACTATATCGGTGAGCCGACTCCTTGGCACAATCAAAATGATACGCCTGTCAAGAGTTCTTATTTTGGGCTTGTGGACACAGCAGGGATTCCGAAAAATGACTATTATCTCTACCAAAGTCAGTGGTTGGACCTAGATCAGCATCCCATGGTTCATATCCTGCCCCACTGGAATTGGGAAATCCACAAGAGTTATCAACAAGTTGTGGATAAGTATGGGGATATCCCTGTTCGAGTGTATTCAAATGCTGGTTCAGTAGAGCTATTTCTCAATGGAAAATCCCAAGGTTTGAAAACCTTTCAAGAAAAATGGACTTCAGATGGCAGAAAATACCAAGAGGGAGAAGGTTCTGACCAACTCTATCTCGAATGGCATTTGGCTTATCAACCAGGGCAATTACATGCTGTGGCCTATGACCATCAAGGTCAGCTTGTGGCAGAAGATAGGGTGGTGACTGCAGGTAAGCCAGCCAAAATCGGACTTCATACCGAGAAAACACAACTGGAGCCAGATGGGCAAGACCTCCTCTATCTCTATTTTGATGTATTGGACAAGGATGGAAATTGGGTGCCGACTGCTTCCAATCAGCTTCATTTTAAAATTGAGGGTCCTGCTCGTATCGTAGGTGCGGATAATGGTAGGCAGGCCAGTCGTGAACGTTACCAAGCCCAGAAAAATGGTCGGTTTAAGCGGAAAGCCTTTCATGGCAGAGGTGTCCTCTTAGTTCAGAGCTTGGAGCAGGTAGGTCATGTGAGAGTAAAGGCCAGTGCCCGAGGTCTAGAGACGGCAAGTTTTGATTTCCTAGTGGGAGAGGCTTTGTCTTGCCAGCCAGTGAAGAACCAGCGCTTATTTGAGATTCGAGTGGATAAGCAAGAAGGATTACACGAAGCGGATTCCACAACTATTGGACTTTATCCACAAACTGTGGATAACCCTGTGAACAAGGTGGGGAATAGTGAGGTGATTTGGGAGACGAGTGGTAATGCCCACGCCATTATCAAGCAGGGAGTGCTTCATTGCTTGTCTGCAGGCGACTTGGTTATCAGTGCTATTTATCAAGGGAAAATCTATCAAACTCATTTGCAGGTCGCAGAAAATAGCTCACTAGGGCAGGCAGTTTCTGTACGCCCACTTCGCTTGTATACAGCTAAGGGGATTTATCCACAGTTGCCATCTTCAGTTTTGGTGGACTATGAGTTCGGGGGTGCAAAACGAGTCAAGGTTGTTTGGGAAGGAATCCCTGAAGATGATTTGACAAAATTTCATGAATTTACGGTATCTGGTCAGCTAGAGGGTTTGGATTTAAAGGCTTCTGCTCAGGTTTATGTCCAAGGGATTTGCGCTATTGAGTCTGAAAGGGTTTGGACGCTTGTCAAGGAAGCCCCACACTTACCAGACCGAGTCAAGCTAGTCTTATCAGATGGCAGAAGAGATAGGGCCAAGGTGAATTGGGATGAACTCGCTCCTCAAGTATCTGCTCAGATAGGTGAATGTGTGCTCACAGGACAAGTAGCGGGCTGTGAGTTACCAGCAACAGTCACCATTCATGTGACAGATGCCAGTGTAGATGGGGAAGTTATTTCCAATCAGTGGACAGGGTCCAATCTGCCTCTGGTCTTTGCTTCCCACTCAGAGCCAAATCACCCAGCCTCTTACCTCAATGACAAGGTCATTGCTCGGAAGAAATCGACAGCCAATACTTGGATTGCCAAGTCAGAGCAAGCAAGCGTGGGCATTCTTTTTGGAGATGCAGGGATTTTAAAACCGCGATTTGTGGATAACGTGACCTTGTATTATGTTGAGAATCAAGAATACGTGGCGGTGGAGCCTACTTTTATTGATTATTACACAGGGAAAGAGCCTGCCTTGCCTCGGACTCCCAACCATTTGGATAGGGATTCCCTGCTCAAGCAAGAGGAGAATTGGCGACCTGTATCAGCTATCCGAAAAGTTTCAAGCGACAAGGATGAAGAGATCCGTTTCGAATTTGATAAGGTGGAAACCTATGCCCTGCGTCTTCGATTTGAAGGTTTGGCAAGCCCACTAGCCTTAACAGAATTACAAGTACATGCTAAAAAAGTGAAGAAAAATGTAGATAGGAAATAGTATGGTAAGAGAAATAAAACCGCATGGCCCCTTGCCTAGTCAGGCCCAGCTAGCGTATTTAGAGGATGAACTAGCAGCCTTTATCCATTTTGGTCCCAATACTTTTTATGACCAGGAATGGGGGACAGGTCAGGAGGAGCCTGAACGCTTTAATCCAACAAAGTTAGACGCGCGTGAGTGGGTTCGTGTACTCAAGGAAACGGGCTTTAAGAAGTTGATTTTGGTGGTCAAGCACCATGATGGCTTTGTCCTTTATCCGACAGTTCACACAGATTATTCGGTCAAGGCTAGCCCTTGGAGGAATGGAGAGGGGGATTTGCTCCTTGAAGTATCCCAAGCTGCCACTGAGTTTGATATGGATATGGGGGTCTATTTATCGCCATGGGATGCCCATAGTCCACTCTATCATGTGGACCGAGAAGCGGACTATAATGCCTATTATCTGGCCCAGCTGAAGGAAATCTTATCAAATCCTTCCTATGGAAATGGAGGAAAATTTGCTGAGGTCTGGATGGATGGTGCCAGAGGAGAGGGAGCCCAAAAGGTCAATTATAAATTTGAAAAATGGTTTGAAACCATTCGTGACCTGCAGGGCGATTGCTTGATTTTTTCAACAGAAGGCACCAGTATACGCTGGATTGGCAATGAACGAGGGTATGCAGGTGATCCTCTATGGCAAAAGGTGAATCCTGATAAACTAGGAACAGAAGCAGAACTGGACTATCTTCAGCACGGAGATCCCTCAGGCATGATTTTTTCAATCGGTGAGGCAGATGTTTCCATCCGACCGGGCTGGTTTTACCATGAAGAGCAGGATCCTAAGTCTCTTGAGGAGTTGGTCGAAATCTACTTTCACTCAGTGGGGAGAGGCACACCTCTCTTACTCAATATTCCGCCGAATCAAGCTGGGCTATTTGATGCAAAGGATATTGAACGCCTTTATAAATTTGCGGCTTATCGCAATGAGCTCTATAAAGAAGATTTGGCTCTGGGAGCTGAGGTATTTGGTCCTGCTCTTTCCGCAGACTTTGCCTGTCACCATTTGACAGATAGCCTTAAGACCAGCTCTTGGGCAAGCGACGTAGGCTTCCCAATCCAGTTAGAACTCGACTTAGGGTCACCTAAAACTTTTGATGTAATTGAGTTAAGAGAAGATTTGAAGCTGGGGCAACGAATCACTGCTTTTCATGTGCAAGTAGAGGTGGATGGTCTCTGGCAGGAATTTGGCACGGGCTTCACAGTTGGTCATAAGCTCCTTCTGCGAGGGCCGCTAGTAGAGGCACAGAAGGTGCGCGTGCGGATTACAGAGGCACAAGCTATGCCTGTATTAACCAAGATTTCACTTTATAAAACTCCTAGTTTATCAAAAAAAGAAGTTGTTCAGAGACTAGCATTTGCAGAAAAAGGTCTAGCTGTGACAAAGGGAGAGACTCTTCGTTTTAGGATTAAACGTAGCGAAAGTAATACTCCTTTGGAGGCTAAGATTTCGATTCAACCGGGGACAGGTGTCCATGGTGTCGCCTATCAGGACGAGATTCAAGTTCTTCAATTCCAAGCAGGGGAAAGCAAGAAAGATTTGACTATACCAACCTTGTATTTTGCTGCTGATAAGACCTTGGATTTCTATCTGAATCTGACTGTGGATGGACAGCTGATTGATCAAGCTCACATACAAGTTTCATAAAATAGAAGAACCTTTGCACGATACAAAGGTTCTTTTGTCTACTAGCTAGTGACTTGGCAACCAGCTAAGTGTAAAGGTTAGTTGCTCAGCTTTTAAGAGGTCTTGGTGTTGAATAGTTGATACGATTATTTGGTCCAGTCGGCATTCTTTGACAAAGTTGAAGTGGCTATGGTTTTGCTTCGCATAGATATCCAGCCATTTATCTTCTCTAGCCAGGTAGATACGAAGATGGTCAAAGAGAGGGATTCCGAGATCATAGCTTGCTTTTCCTGGGCAGGTCGGATAAAATCCGAGAGCTGACCAGATGTACCAGGCTGAGAGACTGCCATTGTCTTCATCGCCAGGATAGGCTTCCCAACTTGGGTGAAAGGCCTTCTGACGGAGAATCTTGATGAGAAGGGCAGTGTAGTCAGGGTAATCGCTGTAACGGAAGAGATAAGGAATGTGGAAGCTAGGTTGGTTAGAAATGGCGAGTTGCCCAAAAGGAGTAGTAGCCATTTCGCTCATTTCGTGAATCTCGTAACCATAGCCTGTTGTCTCAAAGAGGGGAGCATCTTGACAGGTTTTCAAAAGATAGTTGCTAAAGGCTTCTTTTCCACCCATAAGTTGGATTAAGTCTGGGATGTCGTGGAGGACGCCTAGACTGGCTTGAATAGCTGAGCATTCGGCGTAATCTCGCCCCCAACTATAGGGAGAAAAGTCAGGACGAAAGTTGCCATCTACATCACGCGCCCTCATATAGCCTGTCTCAGGGTCAAATAGATTCTGATAGTTTTTAGAATATTGAGCATAGGTTTGAGCTAGCTCTTCTTGACCTAATTTTGCTGCGCAGGTAGAGATGCAAAAATCACTGTAAGCATAGTCTAGTGTATGACTGACACTTTCATGGAAGTCCGTGGATAGGTATCCTAGCTTTTGGTATTGAGCCAGGCCGTGTCGTCCGTTGATGGCTTTTGGATCTGCCTTGGTTGCAGTTTTGATCATGGCTTTGAGAAATTCTTCCTCCAGCTCAGGTGCCATGTTTTTGCAGGCGCTATCTGCAATAAGACCATCAATCAAAGTGCCAGGCATCATTCCTCTTTCATCAGGGGCAAGCCACTTAGGAAGATATCCAGTGTCGCGGTAGCTATTGAGGAAGCCTTCAAGGAATTGACGATAGTGCTCTGGAATAATCAGAGCAAAGAGTGGGAATGAAGTACGGAAGGTATCCCAAAAACCATTGTTGGTAAAGAATAGACCAGGCTTGATCGTTCCTGAAGCGAGGTCTATATGAATCTCTTCTCCCTGTTCATTTACCTCATAAAAGGTTTGCGGGAAGAGAAAGAGTCTGTATAGACAATAATCAAAAAATGTTCGGTCCACAGGCCCAGTTTCCACGACATCAAAACGGCTTAGAAGATCTTCCCAACTTGCTTTAGCATCTGATTTCGTTTCTTCAAAGTCTTTTTTAGGCAGATTAAAGCGAGCTTGTTCTTTAGAAATAAAAGAAGTTGCTAGTTGAACTTGAACTTCTGCTCCAGCCAAGTCAATACGCCAATCTTGCTCCACTTGATTGATAGATAGAATATCCGTAGAGAATGCGAGGGCAGTGAACATGACGAGAGGACTTTTGTTGGTTTCGGTTTCACCTTCTTGTCTCAGGGCCAGAGTTCGCTTATCGACTTGCTCTACTGTCAGTTCATCTGCAGCGTGAAGATAGAGGGAGAGAGCTTTTCCTTGTATCTGTCTTAGCTGAATAGAAGCACCATAGCAAGTAGGACTTAACTGAGTTTCGATCTGATAGCGCAGGGAGAAAATCTTCAGATAATGGGGTTGGAAAGAGGCCTTGTCCATATCATAAGAAGACTGACGATGAAAGAGGCTGTCTCCCCCTAGCTGACCTGTGACAGGTGTCAGTAAGAGCCAAGAGTAGTCCCCAATCCAAGGGCTGGGCTGGTGGGTTAGTCGAATCCCCTGAAAGATAGGCAGATGCGGATCGAAAAACCAAGAGCCCTCCTGGTCACTGGTCTGAGGCACAAAGTAATTCATGCCAAAAGGCACGCCTGTGTAGGGTAGGGTGTTTCCTCGTGAAAATGCATGTTTACTGGCTGTTCCAAAACGCGTATCAATGGTTTCAAGTAGTGGTTTCATAGCCTTTCCTTTAGCTGTTTTTCTACATTATATCAGAAAAAGAGGGCCTTTAGAAAAGAAGTTTTAAAGATAACAATTTTGTAGAAAAATGACTATCATTTGTGTATGTATTTTCTGTCCCAAAAGCTATATACTGAAAATGAAACTTGTTTGAAAGAGGATACTGCACGATGATTTATTCAAAAGAAATTGTCAGAGAATGGCTAGATGAAGTGGCAGAGCGGGCTAAGGACCACCCAGAGTGGGTGGATGTTTTCGAGCGTTGCTACACAGACACCTTGGATAATACAGTTGAGATCTTAGAAGACGGCTCAACTTTTGTACTGACTGGAGATATCCCTGCTATGTGGCTTCGGGATTCGACAGCCCAACTCAGACCCTACCTGCATGTGGCTAAAAGAGATGCCCTCTTGCGTCAAACTATTGCAGGTCTGGTCAAACGTCAGATGACTTTGATTCTCAAAGATCATTATGCCAATTCCTTCAACATTGAGGAAAACTGGAAGGGTCACCACGAGACAGACCATACAGACTTGAATGGCTGGATTTGGGAGCGCAAGTATGAAGTGGATTCGCTTTGTTACCCATTGCAGTTGGCTTATCTCCTCTGGAAAGAGACTGGTGAGACTAGTCAGTTTGAGGAGACTTTTGTCGCAGCGACCAAGGAAATTCTCCATCTCTGGACAGTAGAACAAGACCACAGCAACTCTCCTTATCGTTTTGTTCGTGATACGGACCGCAAGGAAGATACCTTGGTTAATGATGGTTTTGGTCCTGATTTTGCGGTGACAGGGATGACCTGGTCAGCCTTCCGTCCGAGTGATGACTGCTGTCAGTATAGTTACTTGATTCCATCCAATATGTTCGCAGTCGTTGTCTTAGGTTATGTCCAAGAAATCTTTGCAGAATTGAATCTAGCTGATAGCAAGAGCATCATTGCTGATGCTAAACGCCTGCAGGCTGAGATCCAAGAAGGGATCGAAAATTATGCCTACACGACTAACAGCAAGGGTGAAAAGATTTACGCCTTTGAAGTGGATGGTCTAGGAAATGCCAGCATCATGGACGACCCTAACGTGCCAAGCTTGTTAGCTGCTCCCTATCTTGGTTACTGTGATATTGACGACGAAGTCTATCAAGCAACTCGTCGTACCATTTTGAGCCCTGAAAATCCATATTTCTACCAAGGAGAATACGCTAGTGGCCTCGGAAGTTCTCATACCTTCTATCGCTATATCTGGCCAATCGCCCTTTCTATCCAAGGTTTGACAACGAGAGATAAGGCTGAGAAAAAATTCTTGCTAGATCAGTTGGTTGCCTGCGATGGTGGAACAGGTGTGATGCACGAAAGCTTCCACGTAGACGATCCGACACTCTACTCTCGTGAATGGTTCTCATGGGCCAATATGATGTTCTGTGAGTTGGTCTTGGATTACTTGGATATTCGTTAATGAGCGATCGCTCGATAGATTCTAGTAAAGAATCGCAAATCTATTTTTAAATTTAAGTTAGAATGAGGTTTTACTCATGGAAAATGTTGTTGTACATATTATTTCTCACAGCCACTGGGATCGTGAGTGGTATCTACCTTTTGAAAGTCACCGTATGCAATTGGTGGAACTTTTTGACAATCTCTTTGATCTTTTTGAAAATGATCCTGAGTTCAAGAGCTTCCACTTGGATGGTCAAACCATTGTCCTTGATGACTACTTGGATATTCGCCCTGAAAACCGTGACAAGGTGCAGCGTTATATCGACGAAGGCAAACTCAAGATTGGACCATTCTATATCTTGCAGGATGATTACTTGATTTCCAGCGAAGCCAATGTTCGTAATACCTTGATTGGACAAGCGGAATGTGCCAAATGGGGCAAATCAACTCAAATTGGCTACTTCCCAGATACCTTTGGAAATATGGGGCAGGCTCCTCAAATCCTTCAAAAATCAGGCATACACGTTGCCGCTTTTGGGCGTGGTGTCAAACCAATCGGATTTGACAACCAAGTTCTCGAAGATGAGCAGTTTACTTCTCAGTTTTCCGAAATGTACTGGCAGGGTGCGGATGGTAGCCGTGTCCTCGGCATTCTCTTTGCCAACTGGTACAGTAACGGGAATGAAATTCCAGTGGATAAAGACGAGGCCTTGACCTTCTGGAAACAAAAACTGGCAGACGTGCGTGACTACGCTTCGACTAACCAATGGTTGATGATGAACGGCTGTGACCACCAGCCTGTCCAGAAAAATCTGAGTGAAGCCATTCGTGTGGCAAATGAACTCTTCCCAGATGTGACCTTTGTTCACAGTTCTTTTGATGAATATGTCCAAGCCGTGGAAAATGCCCTACCGGAACAATTATCAACGGTTACAGGTGAGTTGACCAGTCAGGAAACAGACGGCTGGTACACACTTGCCAACACTTCTTCATCTCGCATTTATCTCAAGCAAGCCTTCCAAGAAAATAGCAACCTACTAGAGCAAGTGGTAGAACCCTTGACGATTATCACTGGGGGTCACAACCACAAGGACCAGTTGACCTATGCTTGGAAAACACTTTTGCAGAATGCGCCACATGATAGCATCTGTGGCTGTAGCGTGGACGAAGTTCACCGCGAGATGGAAACGCGTTTTGCCAAGGTCAATCAAGTCGGAAACTTTGTTAAGAGCAATCTTCTTAACGAATGGAAGGGTAAAATCGCTACAGCTAAGGCTCAAAGTGACTATCTCTTTACTGTCATTAACACAGGCTTGCATGATAAGGTCGATACTGTCAGCACAGTGATTGATGTGGCGACTTGTGATTTCAAGGAATTGCACCCAACAGAAGGTTACAAGAAGATGGCTGCCTTAACCTTGCCAAGTTATCGTGTGGAGGACTTGGATGGGCGTCCTGTAGAGGCTAAAATCGAAGACCTTGGAGCTAATTTTGAGTACGATTTACCAAAAGACCAGTTTCGCCAAGCTCGTATCGCTCGCCAAGTGCGCGTGACCATTCCAGTTCACCTAGCGCCGCTTTCTTGGACAACCTTCCAATTGCTGGAAGGAGAGCAAGAACACCGTGAGGGTATTTACCAAAACGGAGTGATTGATACACCGTTTGTAACGGTAAGTGTGGATGACAATATTACAGTCTATGACAAGACAACTCACGAAGCCTATGAAGATTTTATCCGCTTCGAAGACCGTGGTGACATCGGAAACGAGTATATCTATTTCCAACCCAAAGGAACAGAGCCAATCTATGCAGAGCTTAAGGGTTATGAGGTCTTGGAAAACACAGCTCGCTACGCTAAGATTTTGCTCAAACATGAATTGACCGTGCCTGTCAGTGCAGATGAAAAGCTAGAAGAAGAGCAAAAAGGCATCATCGAGTTTATGAAGCGTGAAGCTGGACGTTCAGAAGAATTGACAAGCATTCCTCTTGAAACTGAGATGACTATCTTTGTTGATAATCCACAAATTCGCTTTAAAACTCGCTTTACCAACACTGCCAAAGACCACCGTATCCGTCTCTTGGTCAAGACTCATAACACGTGTCCAAGTAATGATTCTGAAAGCATCTATGAGGTGGTGACACGACCAAACAAACCAGCTGCTTCATGGGAAAATCCTGAAAATCCTCAACACCAACAGGCCTTTGTCAGTCTGTATGACGATGAAAAAGGTGTGACTGTATCCAACAAGGGATTAAACGAATACGAAATCCTTGGAGACGACACCATTGCAGTGACCATTTTGCGTGCATCCGGTGAGCTGGGTGACTGGGGTTACTTCCCAACACCAGAAGCACAATGCTTGCGTGAGTTTGAAGTCGAGTATGCTCTCGAATGCCACCAAGCCCAAGAACGCTTCTCAGCCTATCGTCGTGCTAAAGCCTTACAGACACCGTTTACCAGCCTTCAGCTTGCTAGACAAGAAGGAAGCGTGGCTGCGACTGGTAGCCTCTTGAGTCATTCTGTTCTCAGCATACCGCAAATCTGTCCGACAGCCTTTAAGGTAGCTGAAAATGAAGAAGGCTATGTTCTTCGCTACTACAATATGAGTCAAGAAAATATCCGTATGTCTGAAAAACAACAAACCATTCTTGACTTGTTGGAACGCCCATATCCAGTCCATTCAGGATTATTGGCACCACAAGAGATTCGTACAGAATTGATCAAAAAAGAAGAAATTTAATTTCAAAAAGTAAACATAAAGAGAAAGGAGGGGCGAAAAGGTAAGAACTAACTGCTGATTCGCCCCTTTTTATGGTAAAAACAATGACTATTGCAACGATTGATATCGGAGGGACCGGAATAAAGTTTGCCAGTCTAACTCCTGATGGGAACATACTAGATAAGACAAGCATCCCAACACCAGAAAATTTGGAGGATTTGCTAGCTTGGTTAGACCAACGCTTGTCAGAACAGGACTATAGCGGGATTGCTCTGAGCGTTCCAGGCGCGGTCAATCAAGAGACAGGTGTGATTGATGGCTTCAGTGCGGTGCCCTACATTCACGGATTTTCTTGGTATGAGGTGCTTAGCTCTTATCAGATTCCTGTCCATCTGGAAAATGATGCTAACTGCGTTGGACTTAGTGAACTGCTAGCTCATCCTGAGATTGAAAATGCAGCCTGTGTCGTCATTGGTACAGGAATCGGCGGAGCTATGATTATCAATGGTAGACTTCACCGAGGTCGCCACGGTCTAGGTGGAGAATTTGGTTATATGACAACCCTTGCCCCTGCTGAAAAACTTAACAACTGGTCGCAACTAGCGTCAACTGGAAATATGGTGCGATACGTGATTGAAAAATCTGGTCAGACTGATTGGGATGGTCGCAAGATTTACCAAGAGGCCGCAGCAGGAAATGCCCTTTGCCAAGAAGCCATTGAGCGCATGAATCGTAATCTGGCGCAAGGCTTGCTCAATATCCAGTATCTGATCGATCCAGATGTTATTAATCTGGGTGGCTCTATCAGTCAAAATCCCGACTTTATCCAAGGTGTCAAAAAAGCTGTTGATGTATTTGTTGAAACCTACGAAGAATACACGGTCGCACCAGTCATCCAAGCCTGCACCTATCAGGCAGATGCCAATCTCTACGGTGCCCTTGTCAACTGGCTACAGGAGGAAAATCAATGGTAAGATTTACAGGAATTAATTCCAAACAAGAGCAAACTATAGACTTACTTCAAAAGCACATTTCTCTACCAGATGTAGAGGTGGCAGTCTCTCAGTCTGACCAAGCCTCTATCTCTATCAAGGGTGAGGGTGGCCACTATCAATTGACCTACCGCAAACCTCACCAACTCTACCGCGCCTTGTCCTTATTGGCAACAGCTCTAGTAGAAGGTGATAAGGTAGAGATTGAGGAGCAAGCGGCTTATGAAGATTTAGCCTACATGGCTGACTGTTCGCGCAATGCGGTGCTGAATGTGGTTTCTGCCAAGCAGATGATTGAAGTTTTGGCTCTCATGGGCTACTCAACCTTTGAGCTCTACATGGAAGACACTTATCAAATCGAGGGACAACCTTATTTTGGCTATTTCCGCGGGGCTTATTCAGCTGAAGAATTACAGGAAATCGAAGCCTATGCCCAGCAGTTTGACATGACCTTTGTGCCTTGCATCCAGACCTTGGCTCACTTGTCAGCCTTTGTCAAATGGGGTGTCAAAGAAGTCCAGCAACTTCGTGATGTAGAGGACATTCTCCTCATCGGCGAAGAAAAAGTTTATGATCTGATTGACGGCATGTTTGCAACGCTATCTAAACTGAAGACTCGCAAGGTCAATATTGGGATGGATGAAGCCCACTTGGTTGGCTTGGGACGCTACCTGATTCTAAACGGTGTGGTGGACCGTAGTCTCCTCATGTGCCAACACTTGGAGCGCGTGCTGGATATTGCAGACAAATATGGTTTCCACTGTCAGATGTGGAGTGATATGTTCTTTAAACTTATGTCAGCAGATGGCCAGTACGACCGTGATGTGGAAATTCCAGAGGAAACTCGTGTCTACCTAGACCGTCTCAAAGACCGTGTGACCTTGGTTTACTGGGACTATTACCAGGATAGCGAAGAAAAGTACAATCGTAATTTCCGTAATCACCACAAGATTAGCCAAGATATTGCCTTTGCAGGTGGTGCTTGGAAGTGGATCGGTTTTACACCCAACAACCATTTCAGCCGTCTTATTGCTCTTGAAGCCAACAAAGCCTGTCGTGCTAATGACATCAAAGAAGTCATCGTGACGGGTTGGGGGGACAATGGTGGGGAAACAGCTCAGTTCTCTATTCTGCCAAGTCTACAAATCTGGGCAGAACTCAGCTACCGCAATGATCTAGACCGCCTGTCTGCTCATTTCCAGACCAATACAGGTCTATCCGTTGAGGACTTCATGCAACTTGATCTTGCCAATCTCTTGCCAGATCTACCAAATAATCTCAGTGGCATCAATCCCAACCGCTATGTCTTTTATCAGGATGTTCTCTGTCCGCTCCTTGACCAACACATGACACCTGAACAGGACAAGCCCCACTTCGCTCAGGCTGCTGATACGCTTACTAACATTAAAGAAAAAGCTGGCAACTATGCTTACCTCTTTGAAACTCAGGCCCAGTTGAACCAGATTTTAAGTAGCAAAGTCGATGTGGGACGACGTATTCGTCAGGCCTATCAAGCGGATGATAAAGAAAGCTTGAAACAAATCGCTAGAGAAGAACTGCCAGAACTCAGAAGCCAAATTGAAGACTTCCATGCCCTCTTTAGCCACCAATGGCTGAAAGAAAATAAGGTCTTTGGCTTGGATACGGTTGATATCCGCATGGGCGGACTCTTGCAACGCATCAAGCGAGCAGAAAGCCGTATCGAAGCTTATCTGGCTGGTCAGCTTGACCGCATCGACGAGTTAGAAGTAGAAATTCTGCCATTTACTGACTTCTACGCAGATAAGGACTTCGCAGCCACAACAGCCAACCAGTGGCATACCATTGCAACAGCATCGACGATTTATACGACCTAAAACAAGAACACCGTGCTTTACTCAGAGTGTTTCTCGTGAAACACACTTCTTATATAAAAAACTTCTCCACATAAAATAATTTGTGGAGTTTTTTCTATAATTAGTAGTTTAACCTAGCCTTCAAATAGGAGTATACTAATAATGTAATCGTTATCAAAAGTCTAAAAAGAAATTTTTAGATGGATATCAAAATAAAAAGGGAGGAAATTATGAATAAGTTTTCAAAAACCTTGAGAGACAACTGGATCTTTCTCTTGATGGTTTTTCCAGGGGCACTCTGGTTGATTCTATTCTTCTACATTCCGGTATTTGGGAACGTGGTTGCCTTTAAAGACTACCACATGACCAGTAATGGATTTATAGATAGTATAGTGAATAGTAAATGGGTCGGACTCGATAATTTCAGATTCTTGTTTAGTTCAAAAGACGCCTTTATTATCACACGAAATACTGTCCTCTACAATCTCGGCTTTATCTTTATTGGTTTGATTGTATCGGTAGGGATTGCGATTATCCTTAGTGAACTCCGTTCTAAGCAAATGGTTAAGATCTTCCAAACTTCTATGTTGTTCCCTTACTTCTTGTCTTGGGTTATCATCAGTTTCTTTACAGATGCCTTCCTAAACATTGATAAAGGGGTGTTCAACCATTTCCTAGAATCTATCGGCATGAAGGAGGTCAACTTCTACGCTGACTTAAGCATTTGGCCATATCTTCTCCTTTTCCTAGGTATTTGGAAAGGATTTGGATATAGCAGTGTTATGTACTATGCGACTATCATGGGAATTGACCCAACCTACTACGAAGCAGCAACAGTGGACGGAGCTAGCAAGTGGCAACGCATTCGCAACGTAACCATTCCTCAGTTGACTCCACTTGTAACAGTTTTGACCATCCTTGCAGTCGGAAATATCTTCCGTGCAGACTTTGGTCTCTTCTACCAAATCCCGCACAATGCTGGTCAGCTTTACAATGTAACTAACGTTTTGGACGTATATGTCTTTAATGGTTTGACTCAGACAGCAGATATCGGGATGGCTTCAGCAGCCGGTCTTTACCAATCCGTTGTCGGTTTGATATTGGTTATTCTATCAAACTTACTTGCAAGACGAGTCGATCCAAACTCAGCTTTATTCTAGAAAGGAGGAGAATATGGCAGAAAAGAAAATTAAAAAAGAAAAAATCGATAATGTCGGCATTCACTCCTTTAGTAAGAAGGCGGATATCTTCTTTAGTATCATCTCAGGTTTGATTGCTCTTTCTTGTATCTTGCCCTTTATCTTCGTTATCATTATTTCGGTGACAGATGAAAAGAGTATTCTCCAAAATGGATATAGCTTCTTCCCATCCCAATTTGGATTAGACGGTTTTGAATTTTTGGCACAGTTTAAGGATAAAATCCTCCAAGCCCTCTTCATCTCAGTCTTTGTAACAGTGGTGGGGACGATTACAAACGTTTTTATCACAACAACCTATGCCTACGCCATCTCACGGAGAACATTTAAATATCGCAGATTCTTTACAATCTTTGCCCTTCTTAGTATGTTGTTCAACGCTGGTTTGGTACCAGGCTATATCGTGGTCACTCGTTTGCTTCAACTTGGTGATACCGTTTGGGCCTTGATTGTTCCCATGCTTCTCTCACCATTTAACATCATCTTGATGCGTTCCTTCTTCAAGAAGACCATCCCAGAAGCAATCCTAGAATCCGCTCGTATCGATGGTGCTAGTGAAGCCCGTATCTTCTTCCAAATCGCTTTGCCATTGTCACTACCAGGTATCGCAACTATCACGCTCTTGACAGCTCTTGGTTTCTGGAATGACTGGTTCAATGCCCTTCTTTACATCAAGAGTGACAACTTGTATCCATTGCAATATTTGCTCATGCAAATCCAGCAAAATATGGACTACATCGCTAAAGCAGTCGGCCTTTCTGGTCAACTAGGAGTTGCTCTACCAAAAGAAACAGGACGTATGGCCATGGTTGTGGTCGCAACCCTTCCAATCGCGATTTTGTATCCATTCTTCCAACGCTACTTTGTAAAAGGTTTGACTATCGGTGGTGTGAAAGAATAGTGCTTGTTGAGAAATACCCTTTCTCGTTTCCCAACTTCCCTTGTGTGAAGTTAAGATCATTAAATCGTTTATAAGTTTAAAAATAAAAAAAGGAGTTTTTGTCATGAAAAACTGGAAAAAATATGCTTTTGCATCTGCTAGCGTAGTCGCTTTGGCTGCTGGTCTCGCTGCTTGTGGAAACCTTTCAGGTAACAAGAAAGCTGCTGACTCAGCTTCAGGTGAACAAACTGTTATCAAAATGTACCAAATCGGTGACAAACCAGATAACTTGGATGAATTGCTAGAAAATGCTAACAAAATCATCGGAGAAAAAGTTGGTGCTAAATTGGATATCCAATATCTTGGATGGGGTGACTATGATAAGAAAATGTCAGTTATCACATCATCTGGTGAAAACTACGATATCGCCTTTGCATCTAACTATGTTGTGAATGCTCAAAAGGGTGCCTATGCGGACTTGACTGATTTGTATAAGAAAGAAGGGGCAGAACTTTACAAAGCACTTGACCCAGCTTACATCAAAGGTAACAGCATTAACGGTAAAATTTACGCTGTTCCAGTTGCAGCCAACGTTGCATCATCTCAAAACTTCGCCTTCAACGGAACTCTTCTTGCTAAATACGGTATCGATATTTCAGGTGTCACTTCATACGAAACACTTGAACCAGTCTTGAAACAAATCAAAGAAAAAGCTCCAGATGTAGTGCCATTTGCGGTTACTAAGAACTTCATCCCATCTGATAACTTTGACTACCCAGTTCCAAATGGACTTCCATTCGTTATCGACCTTGAAGGGGACACTACTAAGATCGTAAACCGTTACGAAGTGCCTCGTTTCAAAGAACACTTGAAGACTCTTCACAAATTCTATGAAGAAGGATACATTCCAAAAGACGTAGCAACCAGCGATACTTCATTTGACCTTCAACAAGATACTTGGTTTGTTCGTGAAGAAACAGTAGGGCCAGCTGACTACGGTAACAGCTTGCTCTCACGTGTTGCTAATAAAGATATCCAAATCAAACCAATCACTAATTTCATCAAGAAAAACCAAACAACACAAGTTGCAAACTTTGTCATCTCAAACAACTCTAAGAACAAAGAAAAATCAATGGAAGTGTTGAACCTCTTGAACACGAACGCAGAACTCTTGAACGGTCTTGTTTACGGTCCAGAAGGCAAGAACTGGGAGAAAATTGAAGGTAAAGAAAACCGTGTTCGCGTCCTTGATGCTTATAAAGGAAACACTCACATGGGTGGATGGAACACTGGTAACAACTGGATCCTTTACATCAACGAAAACGTTACAGACCAACAAATCGAAGATTCTAAGAAACAATTGGCAGAAGCTAAAGAATCTCCAGCGCTTGGATTCATCTTTAACACTGACAGTGTGAAATCTGAAATCTCAGCTATCTCTAACACAATGCAACAATTCGATACAGCTATCAACACTGGTACTGTAGACCCAGATAAAGCTATTCCAGAATTGATGGAAAAATTGAAATCTGAAGGTGCCTACGATAAAGTATTGAACGAAATGCAAAAACAATACGATGAATTCTTGAAAAACAAAAAATCATAAGATCAATTGATTTCGTGTATTCATTCCTAACTCCTAAAAACTGAATCACTGTTTTCCTCAGACTTATCTGGGGGAGGCAGTGATTTTTTGGCACAAGGATATAGATAGCCATGTTTTCTCTTATCTTTACTTTAATCATTCAGGAAATTTCGAGAACACTCTACAATTTCCAGTCAAATAAATTGCATTCGTTTTCTCAAGCAGGTATACTAGTATAGTTAGATGAAAAATTCTGAAAATTTAAGAATAGAAAAGAGAACAAATCTTATGGCAAAAGATATTCGTGTCTTACTTTACTACCTTTATACTCCAATTGAAAATGCAGAGCAATTTGCTGCAGACCACTTGGCTTTCTGTAAATCAATCGGTCTTAAAGGCCGTATCCTAGTTGCTGACGAGGGAATTAACGGAACAGTTTCAGGTGACTACGAAACAACTCAAAAATACATGGACTACGTTCACAGCCTCCCAGGCATGGAAGACCTCTGGTTCAAGATTGACGAAGAAAATGAACAAGCCTTCAAGAAGATGTTTGTTCGCTATAAAAAGGAAATCGTCCACCTTGGTTTAGAGGATGATAACTTTGACAACGACATCAACCCACTTGAAACAACAGGGGCTTACTTGTCTCCAAAAGAGTTCAAAGAAGCCCTTCTTGACGAAGATACAGTTGTCCTTGACACACGTAACGATTATGAGTATGACCTCGGACACTTCCGTGGGGCTATCCGCCCAGATATCCGCAACTTCCGTGAGTTACCACAATGGGTCCGTGATAACAAAGAAAAATTCATGGACAAGCGTGTCGTAGTTTACTGTACAGGTGGTGTTCGCTGTGAGAAATTCTCAGGCTGGATGGTGCGTGAAGGCTATAAAGATGTTGGCCAATTGCACGGAGGAATCGCAACTTACGGTAAAGACCCAGAAGTCCAAGGCGAGCTTTGGGATGGAAAAATGTACGTCTTTGACGAGCGTATTGCAGTCGATGTCAATCATGTCAATCCAACTATCGTAGGGAAAGATTGGTTTGATGGAACGCCATGTGAACGTTATGTCAACTGTGGAAATCCATTCTGTAACCGTCGTATCTTGTCATCAGAAGAAAATGAAGACAAGTACCTTCGTGGATGCTCACACGAGTGCCGTGTTCACCCACGTAACCGCTATGTTTCAGAAAATGAATTGACACAAGCTGAAGTGATCGAGCGCCTAGCCGCTATCGGTGAAAGCTTGGATCAAGCAGCTACTGTATAAGATTAATACTCAATGAAAATCAAAGAGCAAACTAGGAAGCTAGCCGCAGGTTGCTCAAAACAGTGTTTTGAGGTTGGGGATAAAGCTGACGTGGTTTGAAGAGATTTTCGAAGAGTATAAACAGTCCTCAGGGGCTGTTTTTCTATGCTTTTTACTCAAAAATCTAAAGTTTGTTTCTGTATCTTTCAGAAAAATAGGGTATACTATATGTAAACGATTTCAAAGGAGTTCAGTTATGACGAAAACATTTTTTATTCCAAATAAACAGAGCATTTTAGGAGAACAGGAAATTTTGACTGCCAAGTCTATCTTGGCCTTGCTAGATGGTTTGGAGTCGCATAGTTATGATGCCGTCTATCTCCGTCAGCCTCTTAACCGTCTCGAGTATATCGAGTGTGCGATAGTGGGGCAATCACAATTTCTCTTTAAAGTTAGTTATGCTGATGATCAAAAGGCATATCGTGTCGATCTTTCTGACCTACTAACGAAGACAGACTGGCGGATTATCAAGTCATTTTTAGATGCCCTGCTTGCTTATACAGGAACTGAGATTGAAGGACTAGATGGTTTCGACTTTGAAGCTTATTTCCAAGCAGGTATTCAAGCCCATCTGGCTGATACTGCAGCCCGCTTTACGATTTGCCAAGGAATTTTTCACCCTGTTTTCTTTAGTCATGAGGACTTGAAAAGCTTTTTAGAAGAGGATGGCTTGGCACAGTTTGAAGCGCGTGTACGTGCGGTTCAAGAGACAGATGCCTACTTTGCAAGAGTTTCCTTCTATCAGGATGGAGAAGGCCAAGTGCACGGTGTTTACCATCTGGCTCAAGGAGTCAAGACTGTTTTACCGAGAGAACCATTTGTTCCTGCAGCCTATATGGAGCAATTGCTGGATAAGGAAGTCCAGTGGGAGATTGACTTGGTTCAAATCACAGGATATGGCTCTAAACCAGAAGACTATGAAGCGATAGCAAGACTGGATTATCAAGCATTTTTAGGAGCTTTGCCAAAAGAACTTTATCAGAACTTAGATGCTAACCAAGTAGAAGTAGGCCCTGTTTCAGGGGAAGATTTTGAAGCTTTAGTAAATGTGAAAAAGTAGGCAAGAGCTATAGTTTAGGTTTTCACAGAATATCTTAGAATGAGACCTCATTCTATTGATAGAGTAGCTTAGTGATATTTCGTAATACGAGATTCTAAACATTGCTTATCTTAACAAAAAACAGCATAATATAAAAAATATAATATTGTTCAGTAACTAATTATCAGGAGATCGAGCATATGGATATTAAGAAGGAAGTAGGTAAAAGAATCCGAATGTTGCGAGAGATGAAACATATCACTCGTGAAACTCTTTGTGATGATGAAACTGAGATAACGGTACGCCAATTAGCACGAATTGAATCAGGGCAGTCTTCTCCAAGTTTATCCAAGGTAGAGTATATAGCTTACAAACTAGGTTGTCCAATTTCACATATAGTAGATATGGATCATATGGTTTTACCTTCAGAGTACTTAATATTAAAGGATAAACTCATTAAGTTCCAAACTTATGGGGATGATGATAGAATCCAGGTTAAGGAAGAGTTATTTGACAGAGTTTACGAATACTATTATGACAGTCTACCTGAGGATGAGCAGATTGCAGTTAGTGCCTTACAAGCTAGTTTTGATGTCTTTGTAAGTGAGGATGCAGGGTTTGGCGATGCTTTGCTTGATGAATATTTTGAACAAGTAAAGATAAGGAAAAACTATTCGGTGAATGATTTGCTTTTGATAAAGCTGTACTTTGGTTCATGTTTGGCAAGACCGACTGAGTATAATCCTGAACTATTTTGGATGCTTTCTAAAAAGCTTATGAGAGAAACAAATTCATCAGATTTAGAGACAGCCTATATGTTAAAGAGAACTGTGCTTGATTCTTTAGCTGTTCAATGGATGGAAAAATCTTACTCTACTTTTGAGCCTTATGTTAAGGCAATGAACGCATTGATGACTATATCGCAGGATTTTCAAAACAAGCCAATTGTTGATATGCTAGAAGCTATGTGTACCTTATTTCATAAACAGGATAAGGAAAAAGCTATCCAATTATATGACAGAGCTATTGTTTGTGCTCAAGCATTTGGGGACTCAGTATTAGAAGCGCGTATATTAGGAGAAAAAGAAAAAGATTTAAAAACTTTTGAGGAAATGAAGAGCTGACATGACATTTTTGTCATGTTTTTTTCTTTTTGAAAGCGTTAAACTAGAGCTGTAATGAAAAGTCAAGAGAGTTATTTGGTTTAGGAGGGAAGAGATGGGGAATCTTAGTATCTTACTAGAGACTTTTACACAAACTCGCCACAGTCTGATAGTTCGAAATAACACGACTTCGCAAAAGTTGGTAGAGATAGCATTAAATAACGAAATCTTTCGCCTAGCAATTTTAGATGCAGGTGAAGAGCAAATTGTAATTCTGCCTGAGGAGATTACAGATGTTAAGAATTTTGAGATTTCAGAGGTGGAGGATAATTCATGAAAGCAAAGGATATAATGAACGGAGAGAAACAATGAATCGTGTGATTTTAAGTCTTAAAAATATCGATAAAACATATGGGAAAGAGCAGGTTCTCCATAATATTTCCTTTGATATTGAACAAGGAGAAATATGTGGTCTTATCGGTGAAAATGGTGCAGGAAAGACAACATTAATGAGAATTCTTCTAGGACTAATTCGAGCTGATAAGGGAGAAATCGAGAGTGTTTCGCAGCATAAGATCGGCAGTATTATCGAATCACCTGCCCTCTATCCAAACTTGACTGGACGTCAACACCTGCAATATTATAAAACAAGATTTGGTTTAAAGACAGACATCATAAAAATGTTGGAATTGGTTCGCCTACCCCAAACATCATGGGACAGAAAAGTAAAAAATTATTCTCTTGGAATGAAGCAAAGACTATCGATTGCGATTGCGCTTTTGGATAATCCAGAGCTTATTATCTTAGATGAACCCGTGAATGGTTTAGATCCTCAAGGGATTTCAGATTTAAGAAAAATGATTTTGAATTTAAGGGATCAGTTAGGAGTTACTTTTTTAATCTCGAGCCATATTCTGTCAGAATTGGAATTTATAACAGATAAGTATATCATCATGAAAAAAGGAAAGATTCTAAATGTGATGAGTTCAAAAGAGCTAGCGAATGATTTATCTGAGAAAATTTTCCTAAAGACAAGTGATAATCAGATTCTAAAAATATTTTTAGAAGAAGAGGGCATTGTTCATTTTGAGCAAGATGACTATCTGGTTGTTACAGAAAAGGAAAAATTAATGACTATTTTGCAATATAGTGTCGCATCAAATCTAGTGATACAGGATATTTATATTAAGAAGGAACGCTTTGAGGACTACTATTTGCGTAATATTATCTGATGATTTAAGAAAGGAGGAGAGTCATGAATTCTCTTAAGGCAGATATGTATAAATTTTACTGGGAAAAAAGAGGAGTGCTTCCTAGTTTGTTGATAGGATTATTGATTTTGTTATTCTCCTTGTTTTTTAAGTCATCAAATGAAAATGAGCCGGCATTTCGAGTGTTGATTTCAAATGTGAGTGGTTTTATTCCTTTGCTTTTCATCTCTGCCAATTTATTTTTCTGGGGGGAAGATTATAGTTTCCGTACGATCAATATTCTGCTCACAAAAGAAAAACAGCGTTGGAAGTTATTTTTATATAAAATTTTGGGAACCTTTTGTTTGTCTTTCCTATATGTAACTATTTTTTATAGTTTAACAGCTCTTGTTTATTTGGAAGGGGACATGGTGTTGATTGTTTCGACATTTTTACACCAACTACCATACTATTTTGTCATTATAAGTATCTCGTTATTGATTTTTCAAATATTTGATAAGGTTTATGAATCATGTATGATTTATACACTCTACATTTTACTATTTGATAACCTATTAGCTTACGTCCTTCCAAATTCTGGTGAGAGTGTGAAAGACTATTTACTGATGACTTTAAATTTGAAAGCATCACCAAGTTTTAGTCAATTTACCCTTACAAACGTATGCTATCCTATCGTGGTGAGTATAGCAGTACTTGTGCTTGCATTAGCTGTATTTAGTAAAAAAGAATTTAAGTAGGAGGACTAATGATGAAAAAAATAGGAATTGTAATTGGACTGTTGTTACTGTTTGTAGTAGCTGGAATTTTATTAACCTTAAAACGAGGAGAGACGACAATCAGTGTGAAACAATCATGGACTCTTTCTTCTAAAAATATTAAAACGTTAGAGTTTTATGGCTCAAAGCAAGCAATTGATGTTAAAGTTGTCAAGAGTGAATCAGATGAAACAACTGTTCAAATAGAAGGAAAAGTTTCCGAAGAATCAGCGAATAATATATCTAAAAACGTTAAAATGAGTTCAGATAGTCTATATATTCCATTTTCGCAACATGGTTTTAATTTGGCTCTGAGTTCAGAAGGGAAAGACAAGTTATATGTAACTATTTCCTTAGGGAAAAATGCTACTTTCGAAAAAATATTTATAGATACTCTTGTTGGCGATGTATCTATTACAGTTCCTGAAGATTTTGATGGGATTTATACTTTACATACAAACAATACAGGAGAAATTTTAAGGGTTCCTACAACAAATCAAACTTCGAATAGCATCATTGAAGTTGATGGCTATAGTAAGATAAGTGTTGAAAAAGGAGAAAATAATGGTTAGTCACTATAAACAAGCAACTTTGCTAGATTGTGGAATGGCTTGTGTAAAGACAATCATTTCTTATTATTTCCCAAAATTAGAACATTTAGATAGTCTACAATTTGATAATAACAATAACCAAGGACTGTCTTTGTTTGAAATAGAAAGCATGCTAAAAAGCTATGGTATTGATGCGGATTCTTATCAAATTGATACTCCTAGTTTGCATAATATTTGGAATAACGAGCTTCATAGCAATGTTATCATACTACTGAACTTTAGAAATAAAACCCATCTTAGACAAAGATTTTAAAACATTAGCACAAGAAGAGTAAAGCAGAAGCGGGTCAATCGACTTGCTTTTTTGGTATAGAAAAAATCCTGCCATGGAAGACAGGATTGCTACTCAATGAAAATCAAAGAGCAGACTAGTAAGCTAGCCGCAGGTTGCTCAAAACAGTGTTTTGAGGTTGGGGATAAAGCTGACGTGGTTTGAAGAGATTTTCAAAGAGTATGAAGTTTAAAGAAAGGCCAAGATACGAAGATAATCTCCAATCAGTGCGACTTCAGCTACAAAGAAGAGGAGGATAATGACTCCGTTCACAAGGACAGACAAGAATAATTGATAGAAGGAGTCGGTTTCACTTGCTTGACTAGGTCTTGTAATGATATGGAGGCTAGCAAGTAGAATGATTCCAATGCTCATCACACACAAGAGAGCTGTAAATCGTAGGCTGTCAAAGAAGGCAAAGAAACTAGCAATAGCAGTGAGGAAGATTGGAATTGCCAAGAGTTGACTATATTGTTGGAGGACCTTTTCTAGCGTCCAGTCTTTTTCCTGGTGGATAAATCGTCTCACAACGAAACTACCCAAGAGGAATGAAGAGAAGAAGAGTGTTGTTGCTACTAGGATAGAGATGATCGAAAAGAGATTTAATGAAGCAAATTGTTCAGGGAAGTGATTATGCATAGTTGCTATATGTCCATAGTAAGCATGTTTGATGTGGTAGATACTAAAGAAAAAGGAAGATGCAGAAAACAGAATGAGTAAGAGAAAGGCTGTGTAGCTGTGTTTGCTACTTGTTTCAAGCTTGCTTGTAGGAGATTTGAGAGCCTCCACTAGCCAAGACCAAAAATCAAGCACTTGCTCTTTCCATCTGTCCGTAGATTTTGGAGCTTGGTCGGGGATATAGGGACTTTCTAAGGATTTGCTGATAAGAAGGGGCTCTTTCGTGGTTGGTTTTTGCTGAGGAAGTGCTTCTTGGCTTTCTTCAGCTATAGTGACTTTTTCTGTTTCTTTAGAAAGGTCTTGCTCTTCCTCAGTAGAATCTAATGCTTTCTTTTCTTCTATTTCTGTTTTCGCTTCACTGTCTTCAGGAGCTTCAATTTTCTCCTCTTTCTCCTCTTGCTGGCTTTCCAGTTCGACTTCAGCTTGAGAGACGTCCTCCTCTACTTGAGTATTTTTTTCAATTGGTGTATCGAGATCGGCTATCGTTTCTTCAGCCTTGTCTGCAACCTCTTGATCTTGCTCTTCAGGCTTGTTCTTGCTTGTTGTTTTTACAAAATCATTACTTTCAAACCATTCTTGTTTCATGGTAGAACCTCCTTTTTAGTGGTTTATGTGTCATAGTGGTCGATATAAATAGGTTTATTAAGGTCTGTTAGCTGTAGTTTCAAGACTAATATAATCATCAGCCTTAGCGATGAGTTGACCTTTTGCATCAGTTTTTTCAGTTTTGTAAGGGTTGCTTAATTCGTTGGGGTGGCGTTGACTCTCATCTCTCGATAACTGATAAATAGGACCATGGTGACTCGAGAGGTCTAAGTTAATTTCTTGGCTTTCTTTTTGAGTTAGCATGATACTGAGCGCATTTTTAGAAGATAGTTCTACTTTACCATATACTTTAATATTTTCAGCGTGGAAGTGATGTTCTGTTGACTCTAGCTGACTATCTGTAAGATCTGTATCAAAGATATTAATGATATTAGGGGTTGTGAGTTTACTGTTTTTGATACGACTTCCTTCAATTCGGAGGATATAGCTGTTTGTATTGAGGGTCGCATTTTCAAGGCTAGCATTGATGATGGTAGTTTGTCCACGATTGGCTGAGATGTTGATTCCTTTTAGAGCTCTCCCTTTTGGCAATTGGAGAATAACTTCTTCAAAACGACTCGAGTATCTGCTTGCGATATGGAGAAGCCCGCCAATTCCAGAAGAGAGAAACGGACTTTCAGACAGTTTCTTATCAGTGAGGCTCAGCGTTTTATCGTTCTGATTTGTGATAAGATCATGGTGAGCAGAAAGAGATGGATGGTAAGAAATGTGGATTTGATCATCCAAAGAGTCTGTGATGGTCAGCGCGTGTTGATGGAGAGTAATCTCTAGGTTTTCGACTTCCTTACCAAAGGTCAGCTCTTCCATCCTACTATCATAGACAGGTTCCTTGGACATGGCAAGTAGGCTCTTGATTCCGTCAGATTGGATACCTACAAAGAGCAGGATAAAGCCGATAACAGTAGTCACCACACCAAAAATGAGAAATCCTCTTGTCCATTTATGCATGATGATCACCTCTCTTTCCTTTTTTGAGAACAAATTGTACCAGGCGAACAATGAGTAGACCGAAGAAGCGAGCTACATAGGAAATACCTAATAAAACCAGCGAAGAAGCACCGATGGCCAGTAAACCAGCACCAAAAATCAAGATAAAGGCTGATTTAGCTTGGGCTAAGACAGTGAAACTTTCAACTAAAAATAGGAATCCGCCGATGATACCCAATATGGAAACTGCAAAGAAAGCCAGAATGACAGTCAAAGCGGCTACAAGGATTGCGAACAGGGACACGAGGATGGCGATTCCCAGAGGAATGCCGATAGGTGCTGCAAGGAGGGCTAACAAGGCGATATGCAAAATTTGTCGGTTATTTTTTTGAGCGGGTGCTTCATTGATTTTTTTATCGAGAAGATTGGATAGAACTTCGTGGGCTGCTTCTTTGGGAGTTCCCAAACTGGCAATGAGTTCTTCTTCTCCTTTGACTCCAGCATCATCAAAGAGTTCCCTGAAATAGTCCATGGCTTCAATTTGGTCAGCCTGAGGCAGTTTTTTGAGATAGAGTTCTAGCTGAGTCAGGTATTCAGTTCTTGTCATGGCGGATACTCCCTTCTATGATGCCATTGATGGTGTCTGTATAGAGTGTCCATTCATCTTTTAGGGTCAAGAGTTGCTCTATACCACCGTTTGTCAAGGAGTAGTATTTGCGCATGCGACCTTGGAACTCTCTAGAATAGGTTGTCAGAAAGCTATTGCCTTCCAATTTTTTTAGGATAGGATAGAGTGTAGATTCTTTGATATTGGCGATCAGCTTAATGGTCTGGCTAATCTCATAACCATAAGAATCCCCTTTTTCCAGTACGGCCAAGATGAGAAATTCAATCAAGGCAGAGGATGTTGGAAAGTACATGGGAAACCTCCTTTTCTAATGTGTAAGATTTTTATATATAATTTTTCTACATATACATTGTACATCTAAAAGAAAGCCCTGTCAAGGGAAATGTGTAAAATTTTTATATATAAAAAACTTCTAGGCAAAACTAGAAGTTTAGAGGATTTTATCAGCTCTGTCCACTGTAAAGAGGGCAACAGTCATCAGGATGTCGACGAGCAAGAGGGCGGCTACAGCTGGTACCCAAGAGTGGAAAAGGTCAAAACTATATCCAAAGAGAGTCGGCCCAAAGGCTGCTAGGATATAGCCTCCTGTTTGAGATAGGCCGGATAATTGGGCTGTCTTTTCAGGAGCACTTGTCTTGAGTGAAAAGTTGACCATGAGATAAGGGAAGAGGGCGCTGGTTGCAGTTCCGATGAGGAGATGGATGGCAAGCCAGTAAAAGAAATTATTGATTGGGAAAAAGAGCATGGAAATGCCGACCACACCAGCCAGTGAGACCAAAGTGAGCATGAGCTGACGGTTACGAGTAGATAAACTAGTTGTCAGGCTTGGGATGGTCATTGAAAAAGGAATGCTAATCAGAGAGAAGATAGAAGTCAGCAAGCCAGCTTCGTGACTGGATAGACCTGCGTGGATGGCCATGGTCGGTAGCCAGGTCATAGCGGTGTAGAAGAGTAAGGACTGAAGTCCGCCAAAGACAATGATGGCCCAGACCTGTTTATTATGCATGACCTTTGCTTTGCTTTTTTGTTTGGTTTGTGGAGCCAGTTTGTGATTATAGCGGTGATTAGGCAGCCAGACCAAAAAAGTTGCTAGGCAGAGTAGGGTGAGGAGGATGATAAGTCCTTTCCAGGAGCTGGCTTGTGTAATAGGCACCGCTAGATAGGAAGCCAGAGTCGTCGCAATCCCCATAGAAGTTACATATAAGGTGGTCAGAAAACCAATTTTCTTTGGTTGATTGGCTTGGATAAGGCTAGGAAGCAGAACATTGATGACTGCGATACTTGCCCCAACCATCAAGGTTCCTAGATAGAGCAGGGGCAGATTGATTAGTCGAATGAAAGAACCGATAGTCAAGAAGAAAAGGCTGTAGGTGAAGAGATGCTCCAAGCCGATTTTCTGAGCCAGTCGGGTAGAAAAGAGTGAGAAGAGGGTAAACATGAGGAGAGGAAGGCTGGTCAAGACACCAAGTGAACTAACTTCTACTCCCAGCCCTTGCGAAATATCTCCCAAAATAATGGGCAAAACAGTAAAAGGAGTCCGCAAGGAAACACCAATCAGGATAATTCCTGGAACAAAAAAGAGTGATTGCTTTTTCATATAATACCTCTTCTAGCTGATTTTAACAACAGCTTATTTTAAGGTTTTTTCCTTATAATGTCAAGTAAGGTTTTGGGCTTTCAAGATAAAAATGGGAAAGTCTTGAAAATTATGATAAAATAGTGGAAGGAAATCTATACATTGGAGAAAAACTGTGTCTGAAAAGCAAAAAATCAGCGTATTGATGTCGGTCTATATCAAGGAAAATCCGATATTTTTAAAGGATGCTATTGAGAGTGTTCGAAATCAGACCCTGAAACCGAGCGAATTGGTTCTGGTCGAGGATGGACCTTTGACGCCTGAGCTCTATCAGGTATTAGACCAGCTTGAAGCTGAGTCTGATATTCCAGTGAAGCGCTATCCTCTTGAGCAGAATCAAGGCTTAGGTCTGGCTCTTCGATACGGTGTTTTGCAGTGTCAGTATGATATTATTGCCCGTATGGATACGGATGATATAGCTGTTCCAGACCGTTTTGAGAAACAGGTTCAGCTAATGGAGAAGGACAAGCTCGACCTATTAGGTGGACATATTGCAGAGTTTATTGATAATCCTGATGAGATTGTTTCTTACCGTCGTGTTCCAACCCAGCATGCAGATATTGTAGCTTATCAAAGGATGAGAAGTGCTTTTAACCACATGACTGTCATGTTCAAGAAGAACATGGTTCTCAAGGCAGGCAACTATGAGGACGGCCTTTATATGGAGGATGACCTCCTCTGGCTCAATATGATTGCTGCAGGAGCTAGGACTGGAAATCTAGATCAAATCTTGTGTAAGGTTCGTGTCGGAGCAGGGATGTTTGAGCGTCGTGGGGGACTGCGTTACCTCAAACTCTATCGTCAAGCTCGTCAGCGCATGCTGAAGCGAGGGCAAATTTCTTACATGGAGTATGCCAAGAGTGTTGCCATTCAGATGGTGGTCGCCCTTTGTCCAGGATTTATCCGACAGTTTATTTTTATGAAACTGTTACGAAAAAGCAAGTAAAAGATTGTAGCAAATCGTAAACTAGAGAAAAAGTGTTATAATAACAATATAACTATTCAGCTCTTTTAAGGAGGAGTAAATTTCTATGAATAAAAAACTCACAGATTATGTGATTGATCTGGTGGAAATTTTAAATAAACAACAAAAACAGGTTTTTTGGGGAATATTTGATATTTTGAGTATGGTGGTTTCCATCATTGTATCTTATATCTTATTCTACGGCTTGATTAATCCAGCACCTGTTGACTACATCATCTATACGAGTTTGGCCTTCCTGTTCTATCAATTGATGATTGGATTTTGGGGGTTGAACGCTAGTATTAGTCGTTACAGCAAGATTACGGATTTCATGAAAATCTTTTTTGGTGTGACTGTGAGCAGTATCTTGTCATATAGTATCTGCTATGCCTTCTTGCCACTCTTTTCTATCCGTTTTATCGTTCTCTTTATCTTGTTGAGTACCTTCTTGATTTTATTGCCACGGATTACTTGGCAGTTAATCTACTCTAAACGCAAAAAAGGCAGTGGTGATGGAGAACACCGTCGGACCTTCTTGATTGGAGCTGGCGATGGTGGAGCCCTCTTTATGAACAGCTACCAACATCCAACCAGTGATTTGGAACTTGTTGGTATTTTGGATAAGGATGAAAAGAAAAAGGGTCAAAAGCTTGGTGGAATCCCTGTTTTAGGCTCTTATGACAATCTGCCTGAATTAGCCAAACGTCACCAAATCGAGCGAGTTATCGTTGCGATTCCGTCACTTGACCCGTCAGAATATGAGCGTATCTTGCAGATGTGCAATAAGCTGGGTGTCAAATGTTACAAGATGCCTAAGGTTGAAACTGTTGTTCAAGGACTTCACCAAGCAGGTGGAGGATTCCAGAAGATTGATATCACAGACCTTTTGGGTCGTCAGGAAATTCGTCTTGACGAATCGCGTCTAGGAGCAGAACTGACAGGTAAGACAATCTTAGTCACAGGTGCTGGTGGTTCAATCGGTTCTGAAATCTGTCGCCAAGTTAGTCGTTTCAATCCTGAACGCATCGTTTTACTCGGACATGGGGAAAATTCAATCTACCTTGTTTATCATGAATTGATTCGTAAGTTCCAAGGGATTGATTATGTGCCTGTGATTGCGGACATTCAAGATTATGACCGTCTCTTGCAAGTCTTTAAACAGTACAAGCCAGCTATTGTTTATCATGCAGCTGCCCATAAGCACGTTCCTATGATGGAGCGCAATCCAAAAGAAGCCTTCAAAAACAATATTCGTGGAACCTACAACGTTGCTAAGGCTGTTGATGAAGCCAAAGTGCCTAAGATGGTTATGATTTCGACAGATAAGGCGGTTAATCCACCAAATGTTATGGGAGCAACCAAGCGCGTGGCTGAGTTGATTGTCACTGGTTTTAACCAAAGTAGCCAATCGACCTACTGTGCAGTTCGTTTTGGGAATGTTCTTGGTAGCCGTGGTAGTGTGATTCCAGTCTTTGAACGCCAGATTGCTGAAGGTGGGCCTGTAACGGTGACAGACTTTCGTATGACCCGTTACTTTATGACTATTCCAGAAGCTAGCCGTCTGGTTATCCATGCTGGCGCTTATGCTAAAGATGGAGAAGTCTTTATCCTTGATATGGGCAAACCAGTCAAGATTTATGACTTGGCTAAGAAAATGGTCCTTCTAAGTGGACACACTGAGAGCGAAATTCCAATCGTTGAAGTGGGAATCCGTCCAGGTGAAAAACTTTATGAAGAACTCCTGGTATCAACAGAACTTATTGATAACCAAGTTATGGATAAGATTTTCGTTGGTAAGGTTAATGTCATGCCTCTAGAAGCCATCGATAAAAAGATTGAAGAGTTCCGCACTCTTAGTGGAGATGAGTTGAAGCAAGCCATTATCGCCTTTGCCAATCAAACCACCCACGTTGAATAAAAAAGAAAACCGCATATTATCAAGGATGAAGAGCCTTGATAATATGCGGTTTGTTATGTAGAAGCTTGCCTCATTTTTTCTGAAATGGAGTGGTTATCCAGTCTATGTTATTAAAAATACTTCAAAACTTCTAAGGGTTTGTGGGCGATATAATCAGGTTGATAGTTTAGTAGGTCTGTCTGATCTCCAAATCCCCAAGTGACGGCCAATTTCTGAATGCCTGTTTCTTGAGCACCCAGCATATCAAACTTGGTATCTCCGATGATGATGGCTTGTTCTGGTCCTAGTTTATGTGTTTGTAAGGCTTGGCGAATGACATCTGCCTTATGAGGTGCTTCAGGGCTGGAGCCATAAATGCCATCAAAGAAATGATGGATTCCCAAGTTCTTAGTCATGTCTTGAGCAGTTGGAGTATTTTTTGTCGTGGTGATATAAAGAGGATATTTGCTCGATAGCTCCTCAAGCAAGTCTACAATTTGAGGAAAGAGTTGAGCTTCATGGATGCCTTTTGCCTTGTAGTAAGAACGGTATATCTGCACGGCTTCAGAGATTAGTTCTTTGGGCAGGCAGGTCGTAAAACTACTTTCGAGGGGTGGCCCCATAAAACCACGAATCGTTTTGGCATCAGGGCTAGGTACCCCCAACTCCTTAAAGGTATGGGTAAAGGCATTGTGAATCCCGATAGAACTGTCAACGAGGGTTCCATCCAGATCGAAAAAAATAGCTGTGATAGAGGTCATGGTTTCTCCTATTTTGATAAGTTATTCTCCAAAAATTTCTTTTTGGAGGCGACGACCAGTAGGAGTAGCAGCGAGTCCACCTTCAGCTGTTTCACGAAAGGCAGTTGGCATGCTTGCTCCTACTTGGTACATGGCATCGATAACCTCATCCACAGGGATCTTAGATTCGATACCTGCCAAGGCCATGTCTGCTGCGATGAAGGCAAAGCTAGCTCCCATGGCATTGCGCTTGACGCAGGGAACTTCAACCAAGCCTGCTACAGGGTCACAGATGAGGCCCAGCATATTTTTAATGACAAAGGCAATAGCTTGACTGGCTTGATAAGGTGTTCCGCCTGCAGCTAGAGTCAAGGCGGCAGCACTCATAGCAGAGGCCGAACCAACCTCAGCCTGGCAACCACCCTCAGCGCCTGAGATAGAGGCGTTGTTTGCGATGACTAGTCCAAAGGCACCAGCAGCAAAGAGGAAATCCAGCTGCTGTTCGTGGCTGAGCTCTAATTTTTCAATAGCAGCAGTGAGAACGGAAGGCAGACAGCCAGCACTTCCTGCGGTCGGAGTGGCACAAACCAAGCCCATTTTGGCATTGTGTTCATTGACTGCAATGGCATTCCGGGCAGCAGAGAGAATCGTGTAATCTGACAGAGTTTTTCCGTTTTTGATGTAGTGATCCAATTTGGCAGCATCTCCACCTGTCAGGCCACTACGAGATTTATTTTCATTGAGGCCAAGTTGGACAGAGGCTTTCATGACTTCCAGATTACGTTCCATGAGAAGGAAGACTTCTTCACGTTCGCGACCGGTCAATTCAAACTCTGTTGTAATCATGAGTTCTGCGACATTTCCTTGGAAGTCCAGATCTGCTTGCTCGACCAATTCTTTGATAGAATAAAACATGCTTCCTCCTATTTAAAGAAATTGACATTGTGGAGATGAGGGATTTTTCGAATTTCTTCGATAGCCTCATCACAGTTGCGACTGTCAACTTCGATAATCATAATGGCTTTTTCACCAGCTTTTTCACGAGTAACATTCATCTGAGCGATATTGATACCATAGCGGGAAAGGGCCTCTGTTACGAGGGCAATCATACCTGGAATATCTTGATGAACGATGATGATAGTCGGTGTATTCATACTGAGAGAGACGGCAAAGCCATTGAGTTCGGTGACCTGAATATTTCCTCCACCGATAGAAATACCAGTTACACTGATGGTCTTGTGAGCATTTTTGACGGTAATTTTAGTGGTGTTTGGATGAGGAGCATTACTGTCTTTTTGAATGGTCCAGACAATCTTGATACCACGCTTGTGGGCAATTTCCAGGCTGTTTGGGATTTCAGGATCATCTGTATCCATGCCCAAAATACCAGCAACAAGGGCTAGGTCTGTCCCGTGACCACGATAGGTTTTGGCAAATGAGTTAAATAGTTGGAATTCGACTTCTGTCGGAGTATCATCAAAAATGGAAGAGACAATCTTCCCAATACGAACAGCACCAGCGGTATGACTACTAGATGGGCCAATCATAACTGGTCCGATGATATCAAAGACAGATTGAAAACGAAGTGATTTCATCAGTTTCCCCTTACATAAATTCTTATCTCTATTATATCAAAGAATAAAGGTCTTGACTTTAATTGTGGATGAAAACCTTTCTAATACCTCAAGTAGCATAAAAATAGTATCTTTTATGACAAAAAATACCTTATTTAGGGAAATAAAAAATAATTTTGTAATATTTCTACATAAAGGCGTTAAGAAACGGTAATATTCAAAGAGTATGATAGAACTATAGAAAGAAGGAGAATTTTCAAATATGAAAACAACAACTAAAAAGATTAAAACAACTCTTGCAGGAGTAGCTGCCTTGCTTGCAGTATTTGCTCCATCATTTGTATCTGCTCAAGAATCATCAACTTACACTGTTAAAGAAGGTGATACACTTTCAGAAATCGCTGAAACTCACAACACAACTGTTGAGAAATTAGCAGAAAACAACCACATTGACAACATTCATTTGATTTATGTTGGTCAAGAGTTGGTTATCGATGGTCCTGTAGCGCCTGTTACAACACCAGCGCCAGCTACTTATGCGGCACCAGCTGCTCAAGATGAAACTGTTTCAGCTCCAGTAGCAGAAACTACAGAAGTAGTAGAAGAAGCAACACCAGCTGCAAGCGCTCCTGTAGAAGAAGCAACTGTTGCTGCAGCAGAAACTTCAGCACCAGCTGTAACTGTAAGCGGATCTGAAGCAGAAGCTAAAGAATGGATTGCACAAAAAGAATCAGGCGGTAGCTATACAGCTACAAATGGCCGTTACATCGGACGTTACCAATTGACAGATTCATACTTGAATGGTGACTACTCAGCTGAAAACCAAGAACGTGTAGCAGATGCCTACGTTGCAGGACGTTACGGTTCATGGTCAGCCGCTAAAAACTTCTGGCTTAACAACGGCTGGTATTAAGAAATAGGGGAAAGAGCTTTGAATAGCTCTTTTTTCTTTCCTTTTTAGAATCCTGTTCACTCTTTGTAGACAAGATGTCATAATCTTCTCAAAAAAGTAGTATAATATTTTTATAGAATATAAATAGTGGTGGTTAGCATGCATGCATTATTAGCAACAAGATTAAAAAATAAGCGAAAAGAGCTGGGCTGGTCGCAAAAAGAGTTGGCAGAAGGAATTTGCCAACAAACTCAGATAAGTCGCATGGAACAAGGCAAATATATGCCAGGAGCAGATTTGTTATATAAATTATCTGAAAAAATGGGATTAAATATGGACTATTTCTTTTCAGGGGAAATTTCGAAAGAGTTTCTAGGCTTGTCTGCTTTCAAGAGGTTGTCTGAAACATTGTTGGAAAATCAAGATTATGCCTCTTTGAAATATGCTTTTGAGGGAGAGAGAAAGCAACAGACTTCTTTATCTTTTGATGAAAAGATTTATCTGGACTGGATAGATGCCATTCTAACCTATCAATGTGAACATCAATTAAAACTAGCTATTTCAAAAATAGAGGGCATCCTCAGTAGGATTAGTATTGATAAAGTGGACTATTTGTACATTTTGAATACCCTGCTGATTTTCTTAGGCTATGATGAGGATAAGGAGAAATTTGAACAACTATATAATCAGGTTTCCGTAGCTCTTTCAAAAATCGATACCAATGTGCGTGAACAAATTGAGTTGTATATCAAAATAAAATACAATTATTGTTACCACCTTTGGAAACAGGAGGAGATGGATAAGTCCAGAGCGCTATTATTGGAGATAATTGAATTTTGTAACAAATATCATAGTAGCTTTAGGTTAGCAGATTTATATTGTTTGTTGGGAAATGTAACAGAAGATCTTGATATCTCTGTTGCTAAGGACTATTATATGAAAGCTAAGGTGCTCTATCTAATTGAAAATAGTGAAGTTATGGCACTCAAGGTAGAACAATATCTGATGGATAAGTAGTCAGAGAATGTATAAGGATAGCAAAAGCTATCTTTTTTATATGCAAATATAACTATAATTCTTCTTTTTGAAAATATTTATATTATTACTTAAATTGCTTGACAATTTATATATGTTGATTTATAATATAGGTGAAAGAAGGTGGCAAGATGGGAAAATTAAAATTCGAATATTTGAAAGCGCTATCTCTGTTGCTTATTGTGCTAATTCTACTGAGTAATAGTCGAAGTTTTATTAGTACTACTCTAGTTACTCAAGGTATTGATACAGGAGCGTACTATTCTCCCGGTTAAAAATAAGTTCGTTGTTAAAGAATGAGATAGAAGGAAGGTGACTCCAATGGACTACGATACTTGTTGATAAATTACTATAGCTGTTTTTACGGAACAGCTCTCGATAATAGGAGAAATAAATCATGAGAAAATTAGTTAAAATTGGTGTTGCATCTTTAATGGTATGTGGTATACTTGCTACTACAAATGCTTTAGCAGTATGGGTTGATGGTGGTCAATGGAACTATGGAGTAGGTTGGACAGGAACTTTTGGATATTCTGATTATTTACATTCTACTCGATCTCATACAGCAACTGTCAAGCATGGAGGTAGAATCTCTAAGGATCGTGAAGATCCCGAGGTTTGGGCTAAAGCTTCCCTTAATAAAATTCCGCCAACAGGATTAGAATATTTCTATGGATTTTAAGTGAAATTTTCCCTCTCCTATTAGGGGAGGGAGAACTTTAGTGGAGGTACTTTTATGAAAAAAATCAGTCATCTTTGTATGTTTCTGCTGTTGCTGTGTACCACTTTTTTTGTTTTTAATGTAAACTACACACGTGAAGCGGTTCGGATTCGGGAAATGGGAAAGACTGTAGATTCTTTGGATTTGTATTTGAAAGATATTAACGAACCTGCAGCGTCTGTTCTTCGATTTTTTGAGGATGTATCAAAGGAGTACAAGGTCTCCATCATCAAAACAGACAGTGGTGATGAGGTAATCAAGTCTGGTGTTTTTGATAAAGATACCTTCCCCTACCAAGAGTTTGGGATTTCTTCTCTTGATTTTACTACAGATGGTGAAGGAGTCTACAGTAATAAAGAAATTTCCAATAAACTTGGTACGATTCCGACCTTTCTAAAAGCCAAGCCTATTCAGCTTATGACTTTTCAAACCTATATCAAGGATACATCTCGTAGTTTAAATGGTCGCTATACGATAACTTCTACACAAGAGATGGACAAGGACAGGATTGTACAGAAATGGAGCGATTTTTTCAAGATAGACCAGGCGACCTTGCTAGAGCCAACCTACAAAAGTGCAGTGGAAGTCATAAATCGAGATTTGCTTTTATCTGCCATTGTCTTTGTCTTGGCTATTTTACTTCTTGTGTTAGTAACAGTGTATCAGCCGATGATGGAGATGAAAAGAGTTGGGGTTCAAAAGTTACTTGGGTTTCAAGATCGGGCTGTTTTAGCTGATGTTGTTAAAGGCAACCTCTACCTCCTCCTAGGTGGGGCGCTCGTGATCAATCTGGGAGTGTGTTTCTTACTTGATTACAAGCCAAAAGATTTATTCCCAATGTTATGGTTGTCGTATTTTTTGCTTTTGCAACTTTATCTCTTTATTAGTTGGTTGACTTATCTCTTGATCCAAAAAATGACAATCAGCTCTCTGTTGAAAGGTTTTTCATCTTTCAAATTTGGTTTAATCTTCAATTATGTGATGAAAATTGGAACCACTATTTTACTGACGGCCTTACTGATTGGGGTGGGCAGAAGTTTAGAACAAGAAAACAAAGAACTTGCTTATCAGCAACAGTGGGTAAGCCAAGGTAATTACCTGACCTTAGAAACCTTCAAACTCAATGATAACCTGTGGCAAGAAGAGCTAGCCGGTTCAGGGAAATCTACAGATTATTTCTATCGATTTTATCAGGATTTGGTAGAAAAAACGCAGGCGGGCTATGTGCAGAGTAGCAGTCTTCCTGTAAAAAATTTTGTCCAATCAGAACAGATTCAGCAATATCAGTTAACAGATACGGTGGATGTTTACTATGCCAATCGCAATTTTCTAAAGAGCAAGGGATTCAAGCTACCAGATACCGGTATTAAAAAAGTTATTTTGATGCCAGCCAGTGATAAAGGACAAGAAGATAAAAATCAGCTCTTGGGGAAGTTAATTGCCTTTCATTCGATGAAGTATGAAGAGCAGCAAAAACGAACGATAGAGGAGATGGATGTCGAGATTGCCTATTATGAAGGAGATTGGTCATTTTTCCCATATAGTGATAAGCGAAAGAAAAATCTCTCCAATCCAATTATTAGCTTGGTCAATGATTCTGATATGATGTGGGATGAGAAAGCCTCCCTGTCAACAACTGGCTTAAATAATCCGATTAAAATTGAAAATACGGTTCAACATCAAAAAGAGATTACAGAGTTAGTTGAGAAATTGTCAGATGGAAATTATTTAAAATTTTCATCTATTCAAGCCATTCAACAAGAGAAAGTGGATTCTTATCGAGATGCAGTTCGCAATTTTAATATACTCTTTGCTTTGTTTGGTCTCCTTAGCATGATGATTTCCTACTTCTTACTAGTAACAACTTTCTTATTGAAGCGAACAGATATCATCACCAAGAAGTTTATGGGTTGGAAATTGATAGATCGGTATCGTTCTTTCTTGAGGCTTCTCTTATTGGTATATAGCCTTCCTTTTGTAGTCCTGCTATTCTTTACACAGGCACTTTTTCCGCTCCTACTTTTTGCAGGATTTACAGGCTTAGATATTCTGTTTGTACTTTTCTTGGGTTCTAAGATGGAAAAACGAAATGTAGTGCAGTTATTGAAAGGGGATCACTTATGATAAAGTTGAAAAATATTACCAAAACCATTGGGGGAAAAGTGATTTTGGATCACTTGTCTCTTAGGATTGATCAGGGTGATTTGGTAGCCATTGTTGGCAAGAGTGGTAGTGGTAAGTCGACCTTGTTAAATTTATTAGGTTTGATAGATGGTGATTATAGCGGACGGTATGAGATTTTTGGTCAGACAAATCTAGCGGTTAATTCTGCTAAGTCGCAAACAATAATCCGTGAACATATCTCTTATCTATTTCAAAATTTTGCCCTGATTGATGATGAAACGGTCGAGTACAATCTCATGCTGGCGCTGAAATATGTGAAATTGTCCAAGAAAGACAAGCTCAAAAAGGTGGAAGAGATTTTAGAGAGGGTAGGTTTGTCAGCTACTTTGCATCAAAAGGTCTCCGAGTTGTCTGGTGGGGAACAACAACGAATTGCAGTTGCTAGAGCCATCTTAAAACCCAGCCAGCTGATTTTAGCCGATGAACCGACAGGTTCGCTAGATCCTGAAAATAGAGATTTGGTCTTGAAGTTTCTCTTAGAGATGAATCGAGAAGGGAAAACAGTTATTATTGTGACCCACGATGCTTATGTAGCCCAACAATGTCATCGTATCATTGAATTGGGCGAGGGGAAATGAGTTAGCTCTGCTTATTTTGACTGACTGAATACTCATGTTTCCCCATAGATAAATAGCATCAATAAGCCTAGGAATGAAATTTTTATGTAGTTTTCCTAGGTTTTTAAGGAACAACTTGGCCATGTCCTAGATAAACTGGCTCATCTCAAAGGTGTTTTATTAGACTTGGCGGAAAATCATGTGGAGACTATCATGTCGGGCTATACCCATCTGCAACATGCCCAGCCTATTAGTTTTGCCCACCACCTGATGGCTTACTACAATATGTTTCAGAGAGACAGTGAGTGTTTTGAATTCAACCAGAAGCATACAGACCTATGCCCTCTAGGTACAGCAGCTTTGGCAGGGACGACTTTCCCCATTGATCGCTACTTGACTAGTGATTTGTTGGAGTTTAAGCAACCGTATACAAATTTTTTGGATGCTGTTAGTGACCGCGATTTTATCTTAGAATTTCTATCCAATGCCAGTATACTCATGATGCATATGAACCGTTTTTGTGAAGAAATGATAAACGGGTGTAGTTTTGAGTACCAATTCATTACCTTGTCAGATACGTTTACAACAGGTTCCTCTATTATGCCCCAAAAGAAAAATCCAGATATGGCTGAGTTGATTCGAGGAAAGACTGGTAGAGTCTATGGGAATCTGTTTGGACTGTTGACAGTCATGAAGTCCTTGCCTTTAGCTTATAATAAGGATCTGCAAGAGGATAAGGAAGGAATGTTTGACACGGTCGAAACGATTTTAAATTCCCTTGATGTATTGGCAGGTATGTTATCTAGCTTGCAGGTAAACAAGGAAAAAATGCAAGAATCGACAGAGAAGGACTTTTCAAATGCGACTGAGTTGGCAGATTATTTGGCAGGGCAAGACTTGCCATTTAGAGAAGCTCATGAGGTTGTAGGAAGATTAGTGCTAGACTCTATCAAGTCTGCTAAAAATATTCAAGATTGGACTTTGGAGGAATTACAAACCTATCATTCCCTCATTGCCGAGGATATCTATGTCTACTTGCAACCTAAAACTGCTGTTCAAAGACGAAATTCTTTGGGAGGTACAGGATTTGACCAAGTGAAATACCAGATAGAACAAGCTAAGAAAGAACTTAAAGGGAAAAATTGATTCGTTTGCAAAGTAAGAAAGAGAGGCTGAGATGATTTATCAGCCTCTTTCTTGTCGTTAAAAAAGTGAGATATATTGACTTTTGAAAAAAATGTCATAATTGAGTTGGGATAAACGTAAAAGTCATACTTTCTCGTTAAATCGTTCGGCGATTCATGGTGACATGGACACGTAGTAGTAAGCAAACTATGTGACTTGGCAGAGCTAAAAGCTTCTGGCTTAACAACAGCTGGTATTAAGAAATAATGAATGGAATAATATGAAAAGGTCGAGGAACCCCCTCGACTTTTTTATAATTTCTTTGGTTGATAATGGGTCTCTACTTCTTTTTTGAGATGAGACAGCATAGAAGTTTCCTCGGTTAGCTCCAGAAGGGAGAACCCTTTTTGGATAAGTTTAGAATCGTTTGTACAAATCCCAATACGGACATAGCAGATAGCAAGCCTATCATAGCTTTTCTTATTCTTGGCATCCTCCAGTAAAGTGTAGCAGATTTGCTTACACATGTTTTTATCTTGATTGTATAGATAGAGTGTAGAAAGGTTTAATAGAATTGTCATTCGCAATTCATATAAATGTTGATAGTTTTTATAGACTTCTAGGCGTTGCAATATTTTTCCAGTGATGAGATGGAGGTATTCAATGGAAAAACTGAAAAGAATGGTATTGAGGATTTTTAGGTCACTCTCATACCATGTATCTTGTTTTTCAATTTTCCTCCAAAGTTTCTTGACAACCTGTGCTGCGTGATCTGATAGTTCCCCTGTCCTGTGTTGACGGATATAAATGACAACTTCAAGCATGTCTCTGATTTCTTCTATAGGGAGATCGTGGTGGGTCTTGAGGTAGTCTTGGCATTTTTGAAATAAATTGGCAAGATCGCTGGTTCCGATAATGGAACGCATATTGAGATAGGCTTGCATAATTTCTGTACGTTGACTTGGTTGATAAAGTTGACAGATATATTCAAACTCTTCAAAACTCATATTGATTTGCCGGAGAAGAAATTCCATATTTTCATATTTTGGGGTTGTCTTGCCACTTTCGATTTTTGATAAGCTGGTTCTTGAGAGAACACCCCCACAGACCTCTTCTTGGGTCAGCCCCTTTGACTCACGTATTTCTTTATAGACCTTTCCGAAATCATAACGCATGATTTTCTCCTTTCCGTGAAAAAAGTTAACAAACAATAAAATCTTGTTAAAAATATTGTATCATAGCAGTGTAAAAAGTAAAAAAGAAAGTCGAAATAAAGTTGTGAAAAAAGTTAACGTAATTTTGAAATGAGCTTAATAAGAGGTACTATGTAGGTAGAAAATAAAGATAGGAGAAAAGTATGAATAAAAAAATATTTTGTATTCTAGTATGTATTATATCATTGATTAGTCTGGCCATAATCTTTCCATGGGGCTGGCCGATATAATATAAGGGAGCTTGGGTTGTTAAAGGAAGCTCAGTCCTTGGACAAAAATCTGCTGTACTACAATGCTTGGAAAGATATCAAGAACAAAGAATGATACGGTTGAAAATAAACTGATTCAAGAACTACTGGGCAGTGATTGAGGTTTGGGTGACATCAAAGAAAAGTTAGATTAATTCTAAAGAATTGAGTATTTCTATGTTAAAAAAATATCCTTGTACGATGCAACATGATCAGTCAGATTGTGCTGCGGCAGTTGTTTCAACAGTTCTTTTATCTTACAAAAAGGAACTATCAATCATGAAGATTCGGGAAATTATTGGTACAGACATGTATGGAACGACTGTCAGTGGTATTGTTTCAGGTCTGAATAAGTTGAATTTTACAGTAAAAGCTGTTCGAGTAGCACTGGAAGATTTGACTCCAAAATTAACATTTCCTGCGATTCTTCAAGTTAAGAATGATTTAGGTCAAAATCATTTTGTGGTACTACATAGTATCAAAAGGAATAGTAAATTCTACGTAGCAGACCCTGCTAGTGGCATACGCAAGATGTCAAGTGACGAATTGGGAGAAATTTATCAAGGTATTACTCTTTTTATGGTTCCAAATTCGGATTTTGAAAGAGGGAAACTAAAGGGAAAAGGACTTCTTGATTTATTTGGAAGGTTAATTTTTAATCAAAAAGGCTTGATTAGTACAGTTATATTAGCTTCCTTTGTTTTAAGTATCATTGGTATTTTATCGAGTCTCTTTTCAAAAGTTATCATGGACGAGGTGATTCCATATGCTTTAAAAAATAGTCTGTATATGTTCTTGATAGTATTTGGAATAGTGTCGTTCTTACAGACTCTTCTATCTGCATTTCGTCAGCACGTTCTTTTGTTTCTATCTCGAAAAATTGATATACCAGTTTTAATGGGATATTATGACCATATTATTCATCTTCCTTATAGTTTTTTTGGAAGTCGTAGAGTTGGTGATGTTTTAACAAGATTTCAAGATGCGATGACGATAAAGAATGTGTTTACGTCAGTCTCTATTTCATTAGTCATGGATATCACCTTGTCAGTTATTAGTGCGGTTGTCCTTTGGACTATTAATCAATCTTTATTTCTGATATTAGTTTTTATGGTTATTGTTAACATCATTCTTATATACTGTTTTAAAAAGCCTTATAAAAAAATTAATCATGAACAAATGGAAGCAAATGGACTTCTTAATTCACAGTTAATTGAATCCATTCGTAACATTGATACCATTAAGTCTCAACATGACGAGGAACAACGTTTAAACAAAATTGAAGAAAAATTTGTTCATACTTTAGAAATTGGTTATAAAGAAGGTGTTTTGCAGAATATTCAGTCTACAATATCCTCAATGACCTCAACCATGGGTGGGTTATTATTTATGGGAGTGGGCGCCTTATTTATCATTGATGGAAAAATGACTATTGGGGACCTCTTGGTTTTTCAGACATTAAGTCAATATTTTACAGAACCTATTCAGAATCTAGTTGGCTTGCAGTTAACCTTTCAAGAGGTACAGGTTGCGGTTAGTCGACTTCAAGAATTGATGGAAGTAAATCGTGAAGATTGCTCCTTGGATTATAGTATTAGAGACTTCACCTTATGTGATGACATTGAATTTAAAGATGTAACATTTGCCTATGGTTCACGCCCTCCTGTTATCAAGGACTTTAATTTGCGAATTAAACAAGGAGAAAAAATAGCTTTTGTTGGAGAAAGCGGAGCAGGAAAAAGTACGCTAGTTCGTTTGTTATTAAGATTTATAAATCCGAGTGAGGGGAAAATTTGTATAGGAGAAAATGACTTATCAGATCTTGACTATGGTAAACTACGTAAGAAAATTTCCTACATTCCACAGACCATAGAACTCTTTACAGGGACAATTATTGATAATCTAAAAATTGGTAATCCTTCTGTCACATATGAGGATATGGTGAGAGTTTGTCGTATTGTTGGTATTCATGATACGATTCAACGTCTTCAAAATCGTTATGGTTCCTTCGTAGAAGAAGGCGGTCAAAATTTCTCGGGTGGAGAGAAACAACGATTGGCTATTGCAAGAGCACTGCTGAGTAAAGCTGACTTGTATATATTTGATGAGGCAACCTCTAACTTAGATTCATTTAGTGAACAGATTATTCAGGATTTAATCTTTAATAAAATAATAGATAAGACAACAATTGTAGTAGCCCACAGGCTGTCTACAATTCTTCGATGTGATAAGATATGTTTTTTGGAGAATGGTTCCATTGTAGAATATGGGACTCATGAGGAATTAATGGCTAAAAATGGAAAATATGCTAGAATGGTCGAGTTACAGAGTTTTTATATGAAGCAACAAGTAGAACCGTCGGTTATGTTAGATGCAGAGGAGGTTACTTATGGCTAAACTAGAGATTCAAGATAATAAAAAACTAGTACTAAAGTCAGTTATCTGTAAAAAGTTGTATGATATAAAAGTAGAAAATATAAATCAAGAGATTGAAAAGTTTTATCAACATTTGCAGTTGTTAAAAGCACAAATTTTTGGTCCATTAATTGTAAAAAGTTGTGGTACTACTATTCATGATGATGGATTAATAACGACTGATTTTGAGTTTTATATTCAAGCCTATAATGCTCAACAGTACAGTAACATTTATGATGTACAAGATTCCATCTCTGTTCCATATTGTTTATATGTTCGTTTTGAAGATAGCCCTGAGTATCTGCAGTATGCGTATTCTAAATTGGACCTATATGTCTATGAAAATGATATTCAAACGGACGGGATTGTCTATACAGTTTATGTTAATTCTTCTCCTGAAAAAATGGTAGTAGATATTTTTAGACCTATTGTAAGCCTATGAAATTATATAATAAATCAGAATTGCGTTATTCTCGTATTTTCTTTGATAAGAGACCACCAGCTTTTGCGTTTATTCTCATTATTTCAACTGCTATTGTCTTAAGCGGTGCATTGATTGGCGCAGCTTATATACCCAAAAACTATATTGTAAAAGCGAATGGGAATTCAGTTATAACAGGTACAGAGTTCCTATCAGCAATTAGTTCAGGGAAGGTAGTTACTTTACATAAGTCAGAAGGAGATATGGTAAATGCTGGAGATGTCATTATTTCGTTATCAAGTGGACAAGAAGGTTTACAAGCGAGCTCTTTAAATAAACAATTGGAGAAGTTACGCGCAAAAGAAGCTATCTTTCAAAAATTTGAACAATCATTAAATGAGAAATACAACCATATGTCTAATTCTGGTGAAGAACAGGAATATTATGGGAAAGTTGAATACTACCTATCTCAGTTAAATTCGGAAAATTATAATAATGGTACCCAGTATTCAAAGATTCAGGATGAATATACGAAGTTGAATAAAATAACAGCTGAAAGAAATCAGTTAGATGCCGACTTGCAAACTCTACAAAATGAATTGCTTCAACTTCAACAGCAAGGAGACTCACCTCCTCTATCAGATACGACATCAGCTGATAACAAAGCTAAGTTAGAAACTAAGATATCAGAAATAACAACAAAAATCGAAGCATTAAAAACAAATATTACATCTAAAAATAGCGAGATTGATAGTCAACAAAGCAATATTAAGGATATGAACCGTACCTATAATAATCCAACTTCTCAGGCTTATAATATTTATGCTCAATTAATTAGTGAGTTAGGTACTGCTCGTTCAAACAACAATAAAAGTATTACAGAGCTTGAGGCTAATCTTGGAGTGGCAACAGGTCAAGATAAAGCTCATAGTATATTAGCGCCAAATGAAGGTACTCTGCATTATCTGGTACCTTTGAAACAAGGAATGTCTATTCAGCAGGGGCAAACGATAGCAGAAGTTTCAGGGAAAGAAAAAGGTTACTATGTGGAGGCTTTTGTACTTGCGAGTGATATTTCTCGTGTTTCAAAAGGAGCAAAAGTTGATGTTGCTATTACTGGTGTAAATAGTCAAAAATATGGAACACTAAAGGGACAAGTCAGACAGATTGATTCAGGAACAATTTCCCAAGAAACGAAAGAGGGGAATATTAGCCTTTATAAAGTCATGATAGAATTAGAAACCTTAACTCTAAAACATGGAAGTGAGACAGTCGTCCTCCAAAAGGATATGCCAGTTGAAGTGCGGATTGTCTATGATAAAGAAACCTATCTTGATTGGATTTTGGAAATGTTAAGTTTCAAGCAATAATTGGTTTTAAACATTAAGTTACCTATAAAATAAAGTAAGATAAAGGAAAGATATCTTATCTAGGTAACTAAGTGCTATAAACAAAGTTGACGATCACTTGTTAGGAAGCTATCCTAACCATGCTTAATAAAAAAGGAGAAAATAAATGGAACTCGTATTACCAAATAATTATGTTGCTCTTGAGCAAGAGGAGATGATGTATCTTGATGGGGGGGCTATATATATACCCAAGTGGGCAATTACAGGAGCCATTACTGGTGCAGCATATACAGCATTAGCAGCAGCAGGAGGTGGAGGACTTCAACTAGTTCTTGCATCTTATGGGTTACGCTCCGCACTGGTAGCTGGGATTGTTAAAGGTTTAGGAGTATTAGGAATTCATATTGGAAATGCTTTTGCAAATACTGTTATTAGAAGTATTGCATCTGGTGGAATTGGTGCTGGAGCTGATTGGATTTTTACCAATATTATTGATGGCTGGGATGGGCGACGTGATAATCAATTGAGAATAGGTTAATAATCTTATGTTGATTATTTTAATTTCAGTTATTGTTGCATTCCTGTACCATAAAATTACAGAGTATGTCAACAACAGGAAAATTGATATTGTTATTTTTCTATCATTTCTTATTTCTCATTTTATTTGGAATTACTATTTTTTACCAATTGAAATATTGATAGCAATCAGTGGAGCAAATTTACTATTAAGTTTTTTAAAAAAATTACAGACTAAATAATATTAATCTGTGTAATACAGTAGCTCGGTCATTAGATTCTATTGAAGATATAAATTAAAAATGAGGCTGGGAAAAAACTCAATTTGAAAATGAAATTGAGTAAATTTTTCTATTATATAACGCATATTATCAAGATTTTTGAACACCTGATAATATGCATTTTTCTTATTTAAAGATTTTTTGCCTTTCTTCATTTCTTGAATGCATTGGAGAGATGACTTTATTTAGGTGTTTGATATTACTATAGATAGGATTTAGCAGTAGTAATGCACATTTATATTATAGGTGCGGACTTAAATTTTGGAAGCAAGCTAAAGGATATCTTATCTAGGTAACTAAGTGCTATAAACAAAGTCGACGATTACCTGTTAGGAAACTATCCTAACTATGCTTAATAAAAAAGGAGAAAATAAATGGAACTCGTATTGCCAAATAATTATGTTGATCTTGAACAAGAAGAGATGATGTATCTTGATGGCGGAGAACCAATGTCAATTTCGGCCATTGTTGCCTTGGCTATCACAATTGGTGGCGCATCGTATAGCACAGGATATGTGTTAGGAGAAAGAGTCTACTATTCAGGATATAAAAACTCTGATTATCAAAAAAATAAGTGGGGTATTAGGGGAGCAATGCTGGTTGCATTTGGAGCAATAGGTGCAATAGTTATGCTCGGTTTTGAAAATAGATACTATGCTTTGGTTACTGGTAGAGGATAAAATGTTAAGAGTAATAGTAGTTATTCAATCTTTAGTAATAATACTGCTTGCTGTTGCTTTATTATTATCTCGGAAAAACTTTGATTCGTTAAATGTTGTTCTTATAATGATGATCGTATCACAATTGTTGTTATTAGTATATTTGATAAAATCAGGGAATCAGTGATTAGCTGTTATTTGAATTAAGTAAACTGTTAAGCTTCAAGCAGTAACTGGTTTTAAATATTTAAAATAAGATAAAGGAAGGAAGTCTAATTTAGGTTGGAGCTAGTTATGAAAGATAAAAAAGTACAACTATTTGCGGTTATAGTATTTATTATAAATCTATTATAAATCTATTATTAGCTATCGTGAGTTTATTTGATACTAGTACTTTTAAGCATGTTTTCCTTATAGTGAGCTATCTGGCAGTCATGCTTGCCTTTCTTATCTATATTGTTGTTAAATACATTCAATCACGGAATAATGCAAAGTAAGTGTAGGATGTTTTTATGTGCCTATTCAACCATGGGCATCTTTATCGATTACCGTTTCATTTTCGGTTTAGAAAAGAAAGGACAAGGTTAAAACAATTTTTTCAACAAAGGAGTCAAGATTGGCTCCTTTCCTTGTCTTCTCTAACCAAGCATGTTATAATGAAAACTGCTCAAGCGACCTTCAATCGTGAGGCACACACGACCTTCAATCGTGAATAAACGAATAGATGGGAGACTTACCATGAGTGATAACTCTAAAACACGTGTTGTTGTGGGGATGAGTGGTGGTGTTGATTCGTCGGTGACGGCTCTTTTGCTCAAGGAGCAGGGCTACGATGTGATCGGTATCTTCATGAAGAACTGGGATGACACAGATGAAAACGGCGTCTGTACGGCGACCGAAGATTATAAGGATGTGGCTGCGGTAGCAGACCAGATTGGCATTCCCTACTACTCTGTCAACTTTGAAAAAGAGTACTGGGACCGCGTTTTCGAGTATTTCCTAGCGGAATACCGTGCAGGGCGCACGCCAAATCCAGATGTTATGTGTAACAAGGAAATCAAGTTCAAGGCCTTTTTGGACTATGCCATGACCTTGGGGGCAGACTATGTAGCGACTGGGCACTATGCCCGAGTAGCGCGTGATGAGGATGGGACAGTTCACATGCTTCGTGGCGTGGACAATGGCAAGGATCAGACCTATTTCCTTAGCCAACTTTCACAAGAACAACTTCAAAAAACCATGTTCCCTTTGGGACATTTGGAAAAGCCTGAAGTTCGAAAACTAGCAGAAGAAGCAGGCCTTGCGACTGCTAAGAAGAAAGACTCGACAGGGATTTGTTTTATCGGAGAAAAGAACTTTAAAAATTTCCTCAGCAACTATCTGCCAGCTCAGCCTGGTCGCATGATGACTGTAGATGGTCGCGATATGGGCGAGCATGCAGGCCTTATGTACTATACGATTGGTCAGCGTGGTGGACTCGGTATCGGTGGACAACACGGTGGAGATAATGCTCCTTGGTTCGTTGTCGGAAAAGACCTCAGCAAGAATATCCTCTATGTCGGCCAAGGTTTCTACCATGATTCGCTCATGTCAACCAGCCTAGAGGCTAGCCAAGTCCACTTTACTCGTGACATGCCCGAGGAATTTACGCTAGAATGCACGGCTAAATTCCGCTATCGTCAGCCTGATTCTAAGGTGACCGTCCATGTCAAAGGAGACAAGGCAGAGGTTATCTTTGCAGAACCGCAACGCGCGATCACACCAGGACAGGCAGTTGTCTTTTATGATGGCGAAGAGTGTCTAGGTGGCGGTTTGATTGACAATGCTTACCGCGATGGACAAGTTTGTCAGTACATTTAGATTGACAAATTTTCTCAATTTGCTACAATAATAAAAGCAATAGAAATGATGGTCAAAGCTCATGGATGTTGCAGGCTTTTTTGTCCTGCACTTCTTTGGAGTTTTGACTGTTTTTGTGTCGTTTAGAGGAAAGGACAAAAATGACTCAGCAAGACTTTCGGACAAAAGTGGGAAATACGGTTTTTGGTGTTCGGGCGACAGCCTTGATTGTCCAAAATCGCAAGCTTCTAGTTACCAAAGATAAGGGTAAGTATTACACTATTGGCGGTGCGATTCAAGTCAATGAAAGCACGGAAGACGCGGTAGTCCGTGAAGTGAGGGAAGAACTGGGTGTCAAAGCTGAGGCTTTGCAGCTAGCTTTTGTGGTTGAAAATCGTTTTGAACAGGACGGTGTTTCCTATCACAATATCGAGTTTCATTATCTGGTGGACTTGCTTGAGGATGCCCCATTGACCATGCAGGAAGACGAAAAAAGGCAGCATTGTGAGTGGATTGACTTGGATCAGCTCCAGAATATTCAACTAGTTCCAGCCTTTTTAAAAACAGCCCTACCAGATTGGGACGGCCAACTAAGACACATTCATCTTGAAGAATAGGAGAGAAATATGACTTATCATTTTACTGAAGAATACGATATTATTGTAATTGGTGCTGGACACGCTGGGGTAGAAGCATCCCTAGCCGCTAGCCGTATGGGTTGTAAGGTCTTACTTGCGACTATCAACATTGAAATGCTGGCTTTCATGCCTTGTAACCCCTCTATCGGTGGTTCTGCCAAAGGGATTGTTGTGCGTGAAGTTGATGCCCTCGGTGGCGAGATGGCCAAAACCATTGACAAGACTTACATCCAGATGAAGATGCTCAACACAGGTAAGGGTCCAGCTGTTCGTGCCCTTCGTGCGCAGGCTGACAAGGAGCTTTACTCTAAGGAGATGCGAAAGACAGTTGAAAATCAAGACAATCTGACCCTTCGTCAAACCATGATTGATGAGATTTTGGTTGAAGATGGCAAGGTTGTCGGTGTTCGTACAGCGACCCATCAAGAGTATGCTGCCAAGGCTGTTATCGTGACCACAGGGACAGCCCTCCGTGGGGAAATTATCATCGGAGATCTTAAGTATTCGTCAGGTCCTAACCACAGCCTAGCTTCGATTAACCTAGCTGATAATCTTAAGGAATTGGGCCTCGAAATCGGTCGTTTCAAGACGGGAACCCCTCCACGTGTCAAAGCTTCTTCTATCAACTACGATGTGACAGAGATTCAGCCAGGAGACGAAGCGCCTAATCACTTCTCTTATACTTCACGTGATGAGGATTATGTCAAGGATCAGGTGCCATGCTGGTTGACCTATACCAATGGTACTAGTCATGAAATTATCCAAAATAACCTCCACCGTGCGCCTATGTTTACAGGTGTGGTCAAGGGAGTGGGGCCTCGTTACTGTCCATCGATTGAGGACAAGATTGTGCGCTTTGCAGACAAGGAACGCCACCAACTCTTCCTTGAGCCAGAGGGGCGCAATACAGAGGAAGTCTATGTGCAAGGTCTTTCAACCAGTCTGCCTGAAGATGTGCAACGTGACTTGGTTCATTCCATCAAAGGGTTGGAAAATGCTGAAATGATGCGAACAGGTTATGCCATTGAGTATGACATGGTCTTGCCTCATCAGTTGCGTGCGACTTTGGAAACCAAGAAAATCTCAGGTCTTTTCACTGCTGGTCAAACAAATGGAACGTCAGGTTACGAAGAGGCTGCTGGGCAAGGGATTATCGCGGGTATCAATGCGGCTCTGAAAATCCAAGGCAAGCCTGAATTGATTTTGAAGCGCAGTGACGGTTATATCGGGGTCATGATTGATGACTTGGTGACCAAAGGAACCATTGAGCCTTATCGCCTTTTGACTAGTCGTGCCGAATACCGTCTCATTCTTCGTCATGACAATGCTGATATGCGTTTGACGGAGATGGGACGTGAGATTGGGCTTGTGGATGATGAACGTTGGGCTCGTTTTGAAATCAAGAAAAATCAATTTGAAAATGAGATGAAACGCCTAGACAGCATCAAACTCAAGCCAGTCAAGGAAACCAATGCCAAGGTTGAGGAGATGGGCTTCAAGCCCTTGACCGATGCAGTGACAGCCAAGGAATTCCTTCGCCGTCCAGAAGTTTCTTACCAAGATGTGGTGGCCTTCATCGGACCAGCAGCAGAGGAATTGGATGACAAGATTATCGAATTGATTGAAACAGAAATCAAGTACGAAGGCTATATTTCCAAAGCCATGGATCAGGTTGCCAAGATGAAACGCATGGAAGAAAAACGCATTCCAGCCAATATCGACTGGGATGACATTGATTCTATCGCGACCGAAGCCCGTCAGAAGTTCAAACTTATCAATCCAGAAACCATCGGCCAAGCCAGCCGTATTTCGGGAGTAAACCCAGCAGATATTTCTATTTTGATGGTGTATTTGGAAGGTAAAAATCGTAGTATTTCTAAAACTCTTCAAAAATCAAAATGATACGTCGTCGGCTTCTTACGAATGAGTTCAAAGCTTGGCTTTGATTCATCTCCAGCCTCCCATAGTTCCCCGAACTATGGGAGCTAACTCAAGTTATGCTTTCGCCTAGCCTTCTAGTCTGATTTCGATTTTTATTGAGTTTTAATCTCAAAAGAAAGCATAGAGAAAAACAGCTCCGAAAACGGGGCTGTTTTGTTGACTTGTACTCAATGAAAATCAAAGAGCAAACTAGGAAGTTAGCCGTAGGTTGCTCAAAGCACTGCTTTGAGGTTGTAGATAGAACTGACGAAGTCAGTAACATATATACGGCAAGGCGAAGCTGACGTGGTTTGAAGAGATTTTCGAAGAGTATTATTCTTCATCTGGTGTGAGGATCATAGGGATGATAATCGGTTCACGTTCTGTATTTTCATAGAGGAAGGGGCGAATAGCATTGACGATGGCACCATTGACAGAATGCACACTAGCGTCCTTATTTTTCAGTGCGATACGAATGGCATTGAAGAGGATGCGCTGGCTTTGACGAATCAAATCTCCAGACTCTCTCATGTAGACAAAACCTCGGCTGAGGATATCTGGGCCAGACAGAATCATCTGAGACTTGAAGTCAACAGTTGCGACTGCCAGAACGACGCCGTCTTCGGATAGATCTCTACGGTCTTTAAGTACAGCAGCACCGATTTCACCGATACGATTTCCATCGACATAGATGTCTTGGGCGTTGAAATGACCTGCGATACGAGCAGAATCTGCAGTGAGGGCAAGCACATCACCATTGCTCATGATAAAGATATTGTCCTTCTCCACACCAGTATCCACAGCTAGTCCAGCGTGGACTTTTTGCATACGGTATTCACCGTGGACAGGCATGAAGTATTTTGGCTTAATCAAGCGGAGCATGAGTTTTTGCTCTTGCTGGCCACCGTGTCCAGATGTATGGATATTGTTAACCTTACCGTGGATAACTTCGACACCGGCTTCAGAAATGATGTTGATCAGCTTGTTGACGCTAGTCGTATTTCCAGGGATTGGACTTGAAGAGAAGATAACGGTATCGCCTGGTTGGAGTTGCACCTGACGGTGGGTTCCGTTGGCGATACGAGAGAGGGCAGCCATGGGCTCGCCCTGACTACCTGTACAGAGGATGAGAATCTCACCCGCAGGGTAGTCTTTGATTTCATTTGGCTCGATAAAGGTTCCCTTAGGCGCTTTGATGTAGCCAAGATCGATTCCGTTGACAATGGCCTTTTCCATAGAGCGTCCAAAGACCGCAATTTTGCGCCCAGTCTTAACAGCAGCTTCTGTTGCTTGTTGGAGACGGAAGATATTTGAGGCAAAGGATGCAAAGATGATGCGTCCCTCGATACCTTGAATAATCTTCATGATAGACTGGCCAACAACCTTTTCAGAGTTGGTAAAGGTTGGCACTTCTGCATTTGTTGAGTCAGACAGGAGACAGAGCACGCCTTCTTCGCCTAGGGCTGCCATACGGTGCAAGTCTGCTGGTTCACCAACTGGAGTGAAGTCGAACTTGAAGTCACCCGTACAAACGATTTTTCCTTGAGGAGTATGGATGACAATCCCCAAAGGCTCTGGAATAGAGTGAGTCGTTCTAAAGAAAGTTGCCTTGAGATTTTTAAAGGTCAACTCAGTGTTGTGGTTGATTTCGTAAAGTTTGGCGTTGCGCAAGAGGCCGTGTTCTTCGAGTTTTCCACGAATCAAAGCCAGGGCAAGCGGTCCAGCGTAGATCGGGACATTTGCTTGCTTGAGCAGGAACGGAATCCCACCGATGTGGTCCTCGTGTCCGTGTGTGATTAAGACAGCCTTGACGCGGTCGATATTGTCCACGATGTAAGAGTAATCAGGAATGACATAGTCGATACCAAGCAAGTCATCTTCTGGGAATTTAATCCCAGCATCGACGATGATAATCTCATCTTGGTATTCAATTCCGTAAGTGTTTTTCCCGATTTCTCCCAGACCACCGATGGCAAAAACGCCAACTTCTTCAGGTTTAAGAGTATAGGTCATATTAGAACTCCGTAATTTCGAAGGCGCCAGTTTCTTTTTCGTAATCTAGCAATTTGTCAGACAAGAGTTCGATATACTCGATATTGTACTCTGGGCGATTTTCTTCGACAAGTTGGCGAGCAGCGATACGACCCTCAAGTTCTGAGTTGGCATCGATTTCTAAGTAAAGTGCGCGTGTTGTTTCACGACGTGGGCTACGTTCTTTTGTTTCTTGATAAAAAACTTTGTAAATCATATAGTTCCTTTCTATTTACAGGTCAGCTTATTCCAAACTTTTAGCAGAGATTTGCTTGATTTCATTCCATTTTGTGTCTAGATTGACCTTGATTCGTTACAATTATTTCAATTATACCACAAAATGAAAGATTAGTAAAAGACGGAAACGAGAAAGTCAAGGGACGATTACTTTGGTAAGCGCTTGCAATCCCCAAAAGTATGTGCTATAATAATAATAGAAAGAAATAGTCTAAGCTGGAAAGGAAATAATTCGGAAACTATATTGTTTAGTGCTAGTGCTACTGCTATTATGTTTAACTTTATAGATACTATTGATGTATTTGATAGTATGAGCTCAATAGAGAAAGGATTCTGCGATGAAACATAAGTTTAGTTTTATTTTGATTGTTTTGGCTTTTTTCACCACAACTTTATTTGCTATTTATAGTTCTGCTTCAGCACTAGAGTCTAATCACAGAGTAGAATATTCTTGGTTATCTGAATTGGATAAAGTTACCGAATTGAATGAACATGGTTTCCCTGTAGTTAGATTAGATAAAGCAGAGGAGCTTGGTTTAGATAATGAAGCTTTGGAGGTAGGGCGTGTTTTAAACGAAATCGTAACGGATATAGAGACTAACGGAGAGTCAACTGCTTTGGCTAGAATGGATCGCTCTCTTTTTCCTATAGGCTCTTATGGTAATTATTGTGGTTATGGAAATAATGGATATTCTATTCCAGCTATTGATGATTTAGATATGGCTTGTTTCTATCATGATAAGTGTTTTAAGGGATTTTTAGCAGATAATAGAAGTTGCAATGTCGCATTCCTAGCAAGATTATCTCCTATTGTAGCAAATAATGCTTGGAATACAACTAAAGGAGCATATGCAAGAGCAGCTGTGGCTCTATTTTCTAGATTCGTATAAGACCAAGTTTTTGTAAAATATGAGTTGTTACGTAAAAGTGTTGATATGAGTATTGGTGTCTATGAACAGAATCTTATTTTATAAGTTTTAACTTATCTTTTAAGGTTTCTGTTTATAGGCGCTTGTAGATGTGTTTATGTCTTTAAAAAATATATTTGCGATATTAAAAATGGATACTTATGCAATATTTCACTTTACTTATTAAGATAATTTTAAACTAAGGAGGTTGCCCTATGTATAACTTATTTGCTTTTGCTATTGGAGCTCGCTTGGTAGCTTTTATTGTTTTTGTTGCTTGCGTTTATGGAGGGAATCTTCTATTTGCCAAACTGGAACGACGACAAACCAAGTTCTTGTGGAAAATGACCTTTGTGACTCTCTACTCGCTTTTTCTCCTCCTCGTGACCTATGTCGTTTGGTTTGTATTTTACTTTGGATTAAATGCTTAGATGCCCTGCTCATGCTGGGCATTTTTGTTTGGAGATAAGCAGACAATAGATTTACGACACGAAAAGTCCACCCCATCTATCCAGATGAGGCGGTTTTTGTATTTTTTAGAAATGACATGATAATGGTATTTTCAGAGCTTATTAGTTTTATGGTAATCATTCTTCTGTTCAAAAATAGAGTTGAAGCATAAAAATAAAACAATACAAACAGATAAATCAATTGGTAAAGGGATAGTAGTAATGTTTAAATCATTGAGAATACTGAGCAAACTGTAAGAGATGAAAAAAATAAAATTCATCCTTCTAAAAATATGTCTTTTATTTAGCATGACTTATCCAAACTTTTTACGAAGATCCTTTCAATTTTCTTGTTCACTTTTATATTCGGAAAAGAAAAGGAAAAGTGAGCATTTTTTTGAATTTTATTTGCGAATTATTTTTTGTTTAAGTATAGACATTTTTGTTTAAGGATAAAGAAAATTCCCATGTGCCAGCTTTTGTAGTATAATAGTAAGCAGACCAAAAGATAGGAATGTGTTATGAAAGTATTAGCTTTTGATACGTCCAGCAAGGCTCTTTCTCTCGCTATTTTAGAGGACAAGCAGGTTCTTGCTGAGACGACGATTAATATCAAGAAAAATCACAGTATTACCCTCATGCCTGCCATCGATTTTTTGATGGCAAGTTTGGATTGGACACCCAAGGACTTGGACCGAATCGTGGTGGCGGAAGGGCCAGGTAGCTATACAGGCTTGCGAATTGCGGTGGCAACTGCCAAGACTTTGGCTCATACCCTGAACATTGAGTTAGTTGGCATGTCTAGCCTCTTAGCTCTGGTTCCACGCCAACAAGAAGGCTTGTTCGTTCCTTTGATGGATGCGCGTCGCAACAATGTTTATGCAGGATTTTATGAAAATGCTAAACCTGTCATGCCAGAAGCGCACCTATCTTTTGAAGAGGTGCTAGAAAAAGTCAAGGGTGCTAGTCAGGTAACCTTTGTCGGAGAAGTCGGCCCCTTTGTGGACCAGATTCAAGAACACTTGCCAAGGACTAATTATAAAGAAACCTTGCCAAATGCAGCTAATCTCGCTCTTTTAGCTTGGGACAAGGAAGCAGATTCCTTGCATGATTTTGTGCCGAACTACCTCAAACGTGTTGAGGCTGAGGAAAACTGGCTCAAGAACCACACCGAGTCTGGCGAGTCTTACATTAAACGCCTATGATAGAAATTAAGCAAATTCAACAACAGCCTGACCTAGCTCAAGCCATCTACGCTGTTATGGCAGCTGTTTATCTAGTCAGTCCTTGGACGCTGGAGCAAATCCAAGCAGATCTGTCCCAAGACCAGACTTGGTATGCATTGGCTTATGATGGGGCAGAAGTGATTGGATTTCTAGCTGTGCAGGAGAATCTTTTTGAAGCAGAAGTCCTGCAAATCGCTGTCAAAGGAGCTTATCAGGGTCAGGGAATTGCGTCAGCCTTGTTTGCTCAATTGCCGGTAGATAAGGAGATTTTCCTCGAAGTCAGAAAGTCAAATCAACGAGCGCAAGCATTTTACAAGAAAGAAAAGATGGCAGTTATCGCTGAGCGAAAGGCCTACTACCATGACCCAGTCGAGGACGCCATTATCATGAAGAGAGAAATAGATGAAGGATAGATATATTTTAGCATTTGAGACATCCTGTGATGAGACCAGTGTCGCCGTCTTGAAAAACGACGATGAGCTCTTGTCCAATGTCATTGCTAGTCAAATTGAGAGTCACAAACGTTTTGGTGGCGTGGTGCCAGAAGTAGCTAGTCGTCACCATGTCGAGGTCATTACAGCCTGTATCGAGGAGGCGCTAGCAGAAGCAGGAATTACCGAAGAGGACGTGACAGCTGTTGCAGTTACCTACGGACCAGGCTTGGTCGGAGCCTTGCTAGTTGGTTTGTCAGCTGCCAAGGCCTTTGCTTGGGCTCACGGACTTCCACTGATTCCTGTGAATCACATGGCTGGCCACCTCATGGCAGCCCAAAGTGTAGAGCCTTTGGAGTTTCCCTTGCTAGCCCTCTTGGTTAGCGGTGGACACACAGAGTTAGTTTATGTTTCGGAGGCTGGAGATTACAGGATTGTTGGGGAAACGCGAGATGACGCGGTTGGTGAGGCTTATGATAAGGTCGGCCGTGTCATGGGCTTAACCTATCCTGCAGGTCGTGAGATTGATGAGCTGGCTCATCAGGGACAGGATATTTATGATTTTCCTCGAGCCATGATTAAGGAAGATAATCTGGAGTTTTCATTCTCAGGTTTGAAATCGGCCTTTATCAATCTTCACCACAATGCCGAGCAAAAGGGAGAAAGCTTGTCCACAGAGGATTTGTGTGCTTCCTTCCAAGCAGCTGTTTTGGATGTTCTCATGGTAAAAACCAAGAAGGCTTTGGAGAAATATCCTGTTAAAACCCTTGTCGTGGCAGGTGGTGTGGCAGCCAATAAAGGCCTCAGAGAACGCCTAGCAGCCGAAATCACAGATGTCAAGGTCATCATTCCACCCCTGCGCCTCTGCGGAGACAATGCAGGAATGATTGCCTATGCCAGCGTCAGCGAGTGGAACAAAGAAAACTTCGCAGGCTTGGACCTCAATGCCAAACCAAGTCTCGCTTTTGATACGATGGAATAAGGAGTCAGCTTAAGGCTGGCTTTTTTGCTCTCTTAAATGTCAGAATATTTTGACAAAACCATAAAAATAATGATATAATATGCAAAAGCTAGGAGGTGGTCAGATGATTGAGAGAATGGAATTGGGGGAATTTTACAAGGAATTGCGCTTGGCGAGAAAACTCAAGCAGTCAGATGTGGCCTGTGAGGGACTAACAGCTTCTCAGTTGTCCAAGTTTGAACTAGGGCAGTCTATGCTATCTGCGGACAAGCTAATCCTAGCTATCCAAGGTATAAATGTGACCTTTGATGAATTTGGGCACAAGCTCAACAACTATCAAGAATCTCCACATATGCAGATTGGTAGGAGGGTTGTGGATCGCTTTGCTCATCAGGATATAGTTGGTTTAGAGCAACTGTTGGAGGAAGTCGAGCAAGAACAGATGGCGCAGACCTATCGTCGTTTGAACTCTATTGTGATTAAAGATGCTATCCATTCACTAGATAAAAGCTACCCACTAGCAGAGGAGGATAGCGAATTTCTGACCACCTATCTCTACGCTATCGAGTCTTGGACCTGGTTTGAACTCTATCTTTTTTGCAATACTATGCCCTTCTTGAGCAATCAAGATCTGATATTTTTATCAACCTCCTTACTCGAAAAATCCAAGGAATTTAAAGAGTTAGTACACAATCGATTGTATATGAAGCAAGGACTCTTAAATATCTTATCAGAGCTCATGGAGCGAAAACTTTTCTCCTACATCCCAATCTTTGAAGCCGAGTTGGAGAGTATGATCCGCCCGTACGATGTTTTTGAAAAAGTATTGTGGCAATTTTTAAAGAAAATGAGTATTTTTCTTCAAACCAAAGGAAGCAATCAAAAAGAGATTGAAAACTTTATCCAATCTCTGCAAGTATTAGAAAATCCACAATTGACAGCCCTTTTTGAATTGCGTTTGCAACAATACAAAGAGCTTATCAATTAGTTAGAAATGGGAAAAAGATAATAATATCAGCAATGATTGCCAATAATCTTAAAACTTGTTTCTTCATATGACTTCCCTCCTCATTAGTAATAACTTTATTATACCAGGGAAATAATCAAATCCACCAAAATCGCAAATCTGAAATTTCTATAAGAAAAAATATCAAATATGCGATTTTCTAAAATAAGGCAATTTCTGTGTTATACTGACCTTGTAAAACATTTGAAGCAAATCCTAGGTCGCAGAAGTGGTTTACAAGAAGAAAACAATTGAAGGAGTATAAAAGATGTTAAATTTACAATTTGCAGAAACAATGGAATTGACAGAAGATGAGTTGCAAGATGTTAGAGGAGGAGACCTCGTAAATTCCATGGGAGGTGGCGGAAGAAGTGGTATATCTGGTTGGGGAGTTCCAGGAATTTACCCTGGTTGGGGAAATCAAGGGATGAGTCCTAATCGTGGTGCTTTTGATTGGACTATAGATTTAGCAGATGGATTGTTTGGCCGCCGTAGAAGATAGGCTCTTGTAGGAGATAATAGGATGAAGAAAATGAAAGAAGTGAAATTTCACCTAGCAACTGGATTGTTGATTTTGACTTATTACCTCATTTTTAATGTCACATCAGACTTAGATTTTATGGTTGCTTTGTCTGATAATATGTATTATGTGTTCCAAGTTTTATTGGTACTTATTCTGGGAACTATAGCTACAATTGCTTTTGTCAAAAGTGAACATTGGAAGGAGTGTGGTCGTTTCCAGTTTCGTTGGTCTTACCTGGGTGTTTTCCTTCTTTCTTTTTTCTTATTGTTCGTGTGGGCAAATCTAACAACCTATATCTTTCCTCGTACTCAGAATGGAAGTGCAGTCGTGGAGGTAGCCACCAGTTTAACAGGAACTAGCTATTTTGTTACGCGAATACTTTATACTAGTATTATCGCACCTGTATCAGAAGAAGTTGTTTGTCGTGGTTTTTTGATGACAAGTTTATCTAAAGTTAAAAGATACTATCTTGATGTTCTTGTTTCCGCTGCCATATTTGGCGCTATGCATGTTTTGCAGTATGGTTGGATAACGACAGATTTCATAAAGTATTTTGGAATGGGCTTGATCTTTTGTATGATGTTTCGTTACACTCGCTCCATCTATTGGGCTATAGCTCTGCATGCTTCATGGAATAGTTTCTTACTCATTGTTACTTTATTGGTGTTTGGATATTAGAAAGATGAAATATGAAAAAGATAATTTCTAAATACTATTTTATTGTAGTTGTTCTGCTTGTCATTGCTGACCAGTTCTTCATTCGTTTGCTTTTACATAGCGACTTTGCTCTTGGTCTATCTGACTTTACTTATTATCTGTCGGATATGATGTTGAATTTTCTTGTGGTTTTATTTGCTCTGATTGTTATGATTTGGTCGGGGAAATGGCAACAAATCAACAGTAGAAAGTTTAAAAGATACTATCTTTTCTATTCCTTCCTAGCTCTGCTTGCTTTTATTGTTTGGAATTTCGTCACCTTTTTTCTTTTCCCACCTACTCGAAATGAAATTTCTTATCAACATGCTGCTCCTACTTTTACAGGAGCTACGGCATTTTTGATGTATTTTTTTTATCCTGTGATTGCAGGTCCCATTTTTGAAGACATGATTTATCGTGGATTAGTGATGACTGCTCTGGAAAAAGGAAAGAAATGGGGGCTAGATGTACTGGGTTCCGCTGTTTTATTTGGGGTCTCGCACATTAGTAATCACGGTTGGGTCTTGACAGACTTTGTCTTCTATATGGGTGGAGGTCTTATATTTGCAGTCTTATTTAGAATGACAAAGTCCATTTATTGGCCTATTGGGCTGCATATAGTCTACAATGGCATTGGTCAGCTTTTGATGTTACTGTAATTTTGGTTGTTAGTAGTATCGCGGTCTATCCTTGGGGAAAGATTCCCATTTGAATTTAAAAAGGAGTTGTAATGAAAGTATTTCTTCAAAATAGAGATTTTAGGCAATTAACTATCAACCAGTGGATTTCAACGCTTGGGGATACGATTTTTTATCTGGCCTTCCTGAATTATGTGGCAGATGCCTCTTTTGCCCCTTTGGCGATTTTACTTATCACGATTTCAGAAACCCTTCCCCAAGTTCTACAACTCTTTCTGGGAGTTTTGGCGGATTTTCAACATCATCGTGTCTTGAAATACACAGTCATTAGTTTTACAAAATTTTTGCTTTACTCTATAGTGTCCCTATCGCTTTCAGGGCAGTCTTTTTCCTTGTTGCTAGTAACCTTTATTTGTCTGATTAACCTCTTGTCTGACACATTGAGTTATTTTTCAGGCGCCATGCTCACTCCGATTTTCATTAGAATTATTGGGCAAGATCATCTGGCAGAAGCTATTGGATTTAAACAGTCAACTGTTAGTTTGGTGAAAACAATCAGTAATATTTTAGGAGGAGTCTTATTAGGTATTCTATCCATCCAGTTTATTTCCTTGCTGAACGCTCTTACCTTTTTAATCGCATTTTTAGGTATCCTCTTCATAAAAAATGATCTCTTGAAAGTAGAAAAAACGATTAGCTATCAAGAAGGACTCTCTGTAAAATCCTTTTGCCAGCATCTGCTCCAATCATCGAAATTGATATGGAATATGAATCAGGTGCTCTTGGTTTTGTTTATTATCTCTATTAGTCAAGCAGTGATAAATATTACAGTTCCTGTTTCTACTCTATTTTTGAGGAATCACCCCTTTTTGAATTTGCAAACTGGTCAATCTCTTGCCTTGCTATCCACTCTTGAATTAGCAGCCCTTATTGTCGGGAGTCTTGTGAGTGGCTATCTGAAAAATATGATTTCTATAAAAACAGCTCTCTATGCATCACTTGTTATCCAGTTGCTTCTTCTAGTAGGATTTGCCACAGTTCGTTTTGACTGGATTCTCATCTTTAGTGCCTTGGATGCCTTTTTCGCAGGTATTCTCTCTCCTCGATTACAGGAACTCATTTTTAAACAAATACCTGAGGAGTCAATGGGAGCAGTTCAATCCTCTATCGGTGCTATTACGGTTGTTTTACCTAGCTTATTTACAATAGCTTTGGTAACCATTGCTACTAGCTTTGGAAATCTGGCAGTTAGCTTTGTTTTATTGCTATTTCTTCTAGTTGCCTTTTTCATGCTCTTGAATATTCGTGAAAGTATTTAGCGAAGAATTTGTATAATATATGTTTGAGACTGGATTGCCAGTCTTTTTATGATGGTCAAAATCAGCAGACTTTTTTCTCTTTCCTGAATGTGTTATAATAGTCCATGCTGTGGCTGGAGCCTTTTCAGCCCACTTATACTCTTCGAAAATCTTTTCAAACGGCGTTAGCTTCTATCTGCAACCTCAAAACAATGTTTTGAGCAACCTGCGGCTAGCTTTCTAGTTTGCTCTTTGATTTTCATTGAGTATTATTAAGACAAGATGAGGAAAAAGATGAAAGAAAAAGGATTTTGGGAGGGGGCGCAGGCAGCCATGCCAACGGCCCTTGGTTATATCAGTATTGGCCTTGCCTGTGGGATTATCGGCGCTCCTTATGTGACACCTGTTGAGATGGGCTTGATGAGCCTCTTTGTTTATGCTGGGAGCGCCCAGTTTGCTATGCTGGCCTTGATTGCGGTTCAAGCACCTGTGGCAGCTATTGCTATGACGGTCTTTTTGATTAATTTACGTCTCTTTTTGCTGAGCTTGCATGCGTCAACYTATTTCCGTCATACCAGTCTCTGGCACAATATCGGTATGTCTAGTATCTTGACGGATGAGACTTATGGTGTTTTGATGGGAGAATTGGCCCATACAGACAAGGTCAATCCTATGTGGATGCACGGAAATAATCTCAACAGCTATGTGGCTTGGTTTGTGGGAACAGTAGTCGGAACGGCTCTGGGTGGCCTGCTACCAAATCCAGAAATCTTTGGCTTGGATTTTGCCCTAGTTGGGATGTTTATCGGAATTTTTGCTTCGCAATTCCAGATTATGCAAAGACGGATTCCTGTCCGCAATCTGCTCAGCATCTTAGCAGTTGTTGCGGTATCCTTCTTTTTACTCTTGACAGTGGTGTCTCAGTCACTAGCTGTTCTGTTTGCGACCTTGCTAGGTTGTAGCATGGGGGTGGTTTTAGATGGTCAGTAAGTATCTTTTATTAGCAGTTATTTTCTCTGGTCTTGTGACCTGGATTCCCCGTATGATTCCCTTCATCTTGGTCAAGTATAAGGGTTTGCCTGCGATTGTTGAGCGTTTTTTGAAGTTCTTGCCCGTCTCTATTATCTTTGCCTTGATTCTATCAAGCGTAGTGACAGGTAAGGTCGGTAGTCTTCCTCAAATCAAATGGCTGGACTTCTTAGCCGTCTTTCCAACAGCTTGGGTAGCCTTTCGCTACCGCAATCTAGTCGGAACAGTTCTCTTTGGAGTAGTCTTGATTGCCGTCTTGCGTTTGGCCTTTTAAATCAACCATAAAGAAAACTTATCACAAAGATAGATATCATATAATGGCGTAAATAGTCTTTTTTTGTTAAAATTAGAAGGTATTTTATTTTGGAGGAAATGACATGAAAAAAATCGTTAAATACTCATCACTTGCTGCCTGAGGACTTGTTGCTGCAGGTGTGCTAGCAGCTTGCTCAGGTGGTGCGAAAAAAGAAGGAGAAGCAGCTAGCAAGAAAGAAATTATTGTTGCAACTAACGGATCACCAAAACCATTTATCTATGAAGAAAATGGCGAATTGACTGGTTACGAGATTGAAGTGGTTCGTGCTATCTTTAAAGACTCTGACAAGTATGATGTCAAGTTTGAAAAGACAGAATGGTCAGGTGTCTTTGCAGGTCTTGATGCTGACCGCTACAATATGGCTGTAAACAATCTTGGTTACACTAAAGAACGTGCGGAGAAATACCTCTATGCCGCACCAATTGCCCAAAACCCTAATGTCCTTGTAGTGAAGAAAGATGACAACAGCATCAAGTCTCTCGATGATATCGGTGGAAAATCGACGGAAGTCGTTCAAGCTACTACATCAGCTAAGCAGTTAGAAGCATACAACGCTGAACACCCGGACAACCCAACTATCCTTAACTACACTAAAGCGGGTTTCCAACAAATCATGGTACGTTTGAGCGATGGACAATTTGACTACAAGATTTTTGACAAGATCGGTGTAGAAACAGTTATCAAAAACCAAGGGTTGGACAACTTGAAAGTCATTGAGCTTCCAAGCGACCAACAACCTTACGTTTACCCACTTCTTGCTAAAGGTCAAGATGAGTTGAAAACATTTGTAGACAAACGTATTCAAGAACTCTACAAAGATGGAACGCTTGAAAAATTGTCTAAACAATTCTTCGGGGACACTTACCTACCTGCAGAAGCAGATATTAAATAATTTCTTCAAATCATCCATCCTGAATAAGGTGGGTGATTTCTCAGTTTTTAGGGATATAGTTTTAAACTATACATCTGCCTATCTAATAACAATTTGTGGAATCAAACAAATTGTGAGATACTAGTACGGTATTATTTTTAAAGGAGAAAGAATCATGAAAATTAAAAAATGGCTTGGTGTAGCAGCCCTTGCTACAGTCGCAGGTTTGGCTCTCGCAGCTTGTGGAAACTCAGAAAAGAAAGCAGACAATGCAACAACTATCAAAATCGCAACTGTTAACCGTAGCGGTTCTGAAGAAAAACGTTGGGACAAAATCCAAGAATTGGTTAAAAAAGACGGTATCACTTTGGAATTTACAGAGTTCACAGACTACTCACAACCAAACAAGGCAACTGCTGATGGCGAAGTAGACTTGAACGCTTTCCAACACTATAACTTCTTGAACAACTGGAACAAAGAAAACGGGAAAGACCTTGTAGCGATTGCAGATACGTACATCTCACCAATCCGTCTTTACTCAGGATTAAATGGCAGCGACAACAAGTACACTAAAGTAGAAGACATCCCAGCTAACGGAGAAATCGCTGTACCGAACGATGCTACCAACGAAAGCCGTGCGCTTTACTTGCTTCAATCAGCTGGCTTGATTAAATTGGACGTTTCAGGAACTGCGCTTGCGACAATCGCAAACATCACAGAAAATCCAAAGAACTTGAAAATCACTGAATTGGACGCTAGCCAAACAGCTCGTTCATTGTCATCAGTTGATGCTGCCGTTGTAAACAATACCTTCGTTACAGAAGCAAAATTGGACTACAAGAAAGCACTTTTCAAAGAACAGGCTGATGAAAATTCAAAACAATGGTACAACATCATCGTTGCGAAAAAAGATTGGGAAACATCACCAAAAGCTGATGCTATCAAGAAAGTGATCGCAGCTTACCACACAGATGACGTGAAAAAAGTTATCGAAGAAACATCAGACGGTTTGGATCAACCAGTTTGGTAATAAACACAGGGAGGTGGGAGAGATTTTTCCACCTCTTGCTTTTGTATAGAGCATGGATTGTAAAGAAGACTATAGGTTCATAGAAAGGTAGAGAGAATATGGTTTTTCCTAGCGAACAAGAACAGATTGAAAAATTTGAAAAGGATCATGTTGCCCAACATTATTTTGAAGTCTTGCGTACCTTGATTTCTAAGAAATCAGTCTTTGCCCAGCAGGTTGGGCTGAAAGAAGTTGCCAACTATCTGGGTGAGATTTTCAAACGTGTGGGGGCTGAAGTGGAGATTGATGAGACTTATACAGCGCCCTTTGTCATGGCGCATTTCAAGAGTTCACGTCCAGACGCCAAGACCTTGATTTTCTATAACCACTATGACACTGTGCCAGCGGACGGGGATCAGGTCTGGACAGAGGATCCCTTTACGCTTTCGGTCCGCGATGGTTTCATGTATGGGCGTGGGGTTGACGATGATAAGGGGCATATCACAGCTCGTTTGAGTGCTTTGAGAAAATATATGCAACACCATGATGACCTACCTGTCAATATCAGTTTTATCATGGAGGGTGCGGAGGAATCGGCTTCGACAGACCTGGATAAGTATTTGGAAAAACATGCGGATAAACTCCGTGGAGCGGATTTGTTGGTCTGGGAACAAGGGACCAAAAATGCCTTGGAACAGCTGGAAATTTCTGGTGGAAATAAGGGGATTGTGACCTTTGATGCCAAGGTCAAAAGTGCTGACGTAGATATCCACTCCAGCTATGGTGGGGTTGTGGAGTCAGCTCCCTGGTACCTCCTTCAAGCCTTACAGTCTCTTCGTGCCACAGATGGCCGTATCTTGACTGAAGGTTTGTACGAAGAAGTTCAAGAACCAAATGAACGAGAATTGGCCTTGGTGGACACTTACGCCCAACGTAATCCAGGGGAAATCAGCCAGATTTATGGTTTGGAATTGCCTCTCTTACAAGAGGACCGCGCAGCCTTTCTAAAACGTTTCTTCTTTGAACCAGCACTCAATATCGAAGGGATCCAGTCAGGTTATCAAGGGCAGGGAGTCAAGACGATTTTGCCAGCAGAAGCCAGTGCTAAGTTAGAAGTTCGTTTGGTTCCTGGCCTAGAACCGCATGATGTTCTGGAAAAAATTCGGAAACAGCTAGACAAAAACGGCTTTGATAAGGTAGAATTATACTATACCTTGGGAGAGATGAGCTATCGAAGCGATATGAGTGCACCAGCCATTCTCAATGTGATCGAGTTGGCCAAGAAATTCTATCCACAGGGCGTATCGGTCTTGCCAACTACAGCTGGGACAGGGCCGATGCATACGGTCTTTGATGCCCTAGAGGTGCCAATGGTGGCCTTCGGTCTAGGAAATGCCAACAGCCGAGATCACGGTGGAGATGAAAATGTGCGAATCGCCGATTATTACACCCATATTGAATTAGTAGAGGAGCTGATTAGGAGCTATGAGTAGAGATATTATTAAGTTAGATCAGATCGATGTGACTTTTCACCAAAAGAAAAGAACCATCACAGCGGTCAAGGATGTGACCATTCACATTCAAGAAGGGGATATCTACGGGATCGTTGGATATTCTGGAGCAGGGAAATCAACCCTAGTTCGTGTTATTAACCTCTTGCAAAAACCATCTGCAGGGAAAATTACCATTGATGACGATGTGATTTTTGATGGCAAGGTGACCTTGACGGCCGAGCAGTTGCGTCGTAAACGTCAGGATATCGGGATGATTTTCCAGCATTTCAACCTGATGAGCCAAAAGACCGCAGAGGAGAATGTAGCCTTTGCCCTCAAACACTCTGGACTCAGCAAGGAAGAAAAGAAGGCTAAAGTAGCTAAGTTGTTGGACTTGGTTGGCTTGGCAGATCGTGCTGAAAACTACCCTTCACAACTATCAGGAGGGCAAAAACAGCGTGTGGCTATTGCGCGTGCCTTGGCAAATGATCCAAAAATCTTAATTTCAGATGAATCAACTTCTGCCCTTGACCCTAAGACAACCAAGCAGATTTTGGCCTTGTTGCAAGATTTGAACCAAAAATTAGGTTTGACCGTTGTCTTGATTACGCATGAAATGCAGATTGTCAAAGACATTGCCAACCGTGTAGCCGTTATGCAAGACGGTCGCTTGATTGAAGAAGGTAGCGTTCTTGAAATCTTCTCAGATCCTAAGCAACCTTTGACTCAAGACTTCATCTCAACAGCCACAGGTATTGACGAAGCCATGGTCAAAATCGAGAAGCAAGAAATCGTGGAACACTTATCTGACAATAGCGTTCTGGTACAACTCAAATATGCAGGGGCATCTACAGACGAACCACTTTTGAATGAATTGTACAAGCACTACCAAGTAACAGCTAATATTCTCTATGGAAACATTGAAATTTTGGATGGCACTCCTGTTGGAGAATTGGTTGTGGTCTTGTCAGGTGAAAAAGCAGCGCTAGCAGGTGCCCAAGAAGCCATTCGTCAGGCTGGTGTGCAACTAAAAGTATTGAAGGGAGGACAGTAAGATGGCAGAATTGATTAAAGCATACTTACCAAACGTCTATAAGATGGGTTGGTCTGGTCAAGCTGGCTGGGGGACAGCTATCTACTTGACTCTTTATATGACGGTTCTTTCCTTTATCATCGGAGGTTTCTTAGGACTGGTTGCAGGTCTTTTCCTTGTCTTGACAGCGCCGGGTGGTGTTTTGGAAAATAAAGTTGTTTTTTGGATTTTGGATAAGATTACCTCTATTTTCCGTGCGGTACCATTTATCATTCTCTTGGCAGTCTTGTCACCCTTCTCTCACCTAATCGTAGGGACAAGTATCGGACCAAATGCGGCTATCGTACCGCTATCTTTTGCAGTCTTTGCCTTCTTTGCCCGTCAAGTACAGGTGGTATTGGCTGAGCTAGATGGTGGTGTCATTGAGGCGACTCAAGCGAGCGGAGCGACTTTCTGGGACATCGTGGGTGTTTACCTATCAGAAGGTCTTCCAGATTTGATCCGTGTGACGACTGTGACCTTGATTTCCCTTGTTGGGGAAACAGCTATGGCCGGTGCGGTTGGAGCCGGCGGTATTGGTAACGTAGCCATCGCTTATGGATTTAACCGCTACAATCACGATGTGACTATCTTGGCAACCATCATTATCATTTTGATTATCTTTGCAATCCAATTCTTGGGAGACTTCTTGACCAAGAAATTGAGCCATAAATAAAAAGATCTAGGCAATCTGTACATCATTCATAGGAGTTGTCGTTATAGTCAAGACTTGAAATTTTCTGTACTGGTTGCTATCAACCGTTACTTTTATGAGTAAGAGAGTTAAGAATTGTGGGGAGTCAATATGCAAAATCTGGGGGAAGTTTTTAAAGAATTGAGAAAGAGTCGGAATGTATCTCTACAGGAGGCGACGGGAGGAGAGTTTACTTATTCCATGCTGAGCAAATTTGAGCGTGGAGAAGCAGACTTGTCATCTATGAAATTGATTACTGCCTTAGATAACATCCACTCTGATTTGAATGAATTTATGTACTTGGTACGTGGTTTTTCTCAGAAAAAGGTCCTGGCTTTTCAAGAAAATCTTTGGGATTTATATGACAGAGAAGGGATTGATTCTCTACACTCCTTGTTTGAAGAGACGACTCAAAAGTATAGATCAAGTGGTGAAACAAGCTATCTTTTACAAATGATTCGTATCAAAAGTCTTCTTGTGTTTTTTGATTCAGAAATAAGAGCAACGGATGAAGAACTGACTTTTCTCTATGAATATTTTTTTACTATTGATATCTGGGGAAATTATGAATTGGAACTATTTTCAACGATTTCTACTTTGTTTCCTCTGCCCCTCTATTTTAAATATTCTAGGGAGATGTTACAAAAGACGGATTTATTAGGCTCTTTACCTAGTAACAAAGTTGGTATTGACACCATTTTGATGAATGGGCTCTTTAAAGCGATAGAGGAAAAGGATAAACTAAAAGCAGATTATTTTATCTTTCAGATTGAAAAACGAGAATTGCCAGAATCTCAAGCTTATCTTAAAATCATTTATATGATTGCTAAAGGGTATTATGATACTATTTTTAATGTAAAAAATAAGGGACTTGAAAAAATCCAGAGAGGCATTACAATCTTACAAGATCTAGAGTATGTAGATGGTGCAAGATACTATGAAAACTATTTTGCAAACCAGCTTTCAAATAAAGATTTGTAATATATTCTCATTACATCGACTGATGAAAAATAAATTGCCTTGTAGATGGATTGATAATTAGTAGTTTCTAGGAGCTAGAGTTTCTATTTTCAGAAAAATATATTACAAAAAAGTGGGGAGTCCCGCTTTTTTTGTTATACTGGCTTCAATAGAATACTATTTGACACTCAATGAAAATCAAAAATCAAACTAGGAAGCTAGCCACAGACAGTACTGGAGTACGGCAAGGCGAAGCTGACGTGGTTTGAAGAGATTTTCGAAGAGTATGAAATATGAGAGAGGTCTGTTATGAACCTATTTTTAAAACATCATTTATTTAGAATACTTACCTTATCGAGGTTTTTCAGCTCAAGTGGAGCTTATATTTATAATCTGGTATTTATCGTTTATGCTGCGAGTCTACCCTTTAAAAATATAGCTGTATTTATGGCGAATATGATTACGATTTTACCTTTCCTATTTACTTTTTATGTTGGGATTAAGGCTGATCATACTCGGAATAAAGCAAGGACAATTATCTGGGTTGGTTGTGTGCAAAGTCTACTATTCCTTTTGATTGCTAGTGTGATTCATGATCAGAACTTCGTAACGTTTGCTTTTATCTGTATGGTTAATATCTGTTCGGATATTTTATCAGATTATACAGCAGGCCTTCGTATGCCGATTATCCAGCATAATATTTCGGAAGATAAGCTCTATGAAGCTTATTCCTTTACTCAGTTTGTTTCCTATTTATCAAATCTAGGAGGTCAAGCCTTAGGAGTGTGGTTACTCACAACCAGCCATCAAAATTTTTCTTTTGTTGCAATTGTGAATGCTGGTTTCTTTTTACTATCTTCTCTCGTTTTGTTCAAAAATAGAAGAGAATTGACGCATTTGTCTATAACGGTAGAGAATGAGTCGATTAGTTTATTTCAACAAGTTAAGGCAATCTATGCGGACATGGATGATATATTTAGACAGAGAGAAAGTAGACCTTTGTTTAAAATGATCCTTGTCATTTTAGTGATGAATACTTTGGGAGGAGCTGTTGGAGGTATTTATCACTTTTACTTATTAGACCATACTATCTATCATCTCAGCTATGCTCAATCCCTATTTTTAATCGAATGTGTTAGCTTGGGAGGAGCTATTCTCGGTAGCCTAACTCCTCATGATTATTTTGGGAAATGGTCGTTTTCAAGTTTGCTATCGCTCAATGCAAGTCTGTTTGTCTTACTTGCTACTGCTAATATGTTAAATTTTTCTCCTCTAGTAGGTGTTGCTTGCTTAGCCTTTGTCATGTATTTGATGTCGAAATCAATGCCTAAATTAGATACTCTGTTATTGTCTAATTTGAGCGCGGATATATTGGCTAGAAGTAATAATCTCTTGAGTATGATTTTTTCCCTAACATTACCCTTGGGGATGTCTGTATTTTCCTTCTTAGCTTTACAAGATATCAGGCTTTGTTGGTGGGTGTTTTTGGTAGTGAGTATGATAGGGTTCATTTTATCACTAGAAAAAAGAAGTTTTTTAGGTAAAAGATTTTAACCTAGAAGCTCAGAATTACTAGAAGAACTGTCAGATTTGATCCGTGTGACGACTGTGACCCTGATTTTCATTGAGTATTAACCGCTACAATCACGATGTGACCATCTTGGCAACCGTCATTATCATTTTGATTATCTTTACAATCCAGTTCTTGGGAGATTTCTTGACTAAGTCTTGAGCCATAAATAAAAAGAACTAGGCAATTTGTACATCATTCTTAGGAGTTGTCGTATAGTAAAGACTTAAAATTCTCTGTACTAGCTGCTATCAACCGTTACTTTTATGAGTTAGAGAGTTAAGAATTGTGGGGAGTCAATATGCAAAATCTGGGAGAAGTTTTAAAGAATTGAGAAAGAGTCGGAATCTATCTCTATAGGAGGCGACGGGAGGAGAGTTTACTTATTCCATGCTGAGCAAATTTGAGCGTGGAGAAGCAGACTTATCATCTATGAAATTGATTACGGCCCTAGATAACATTCACTCTGATTTGAATGATATTTCACACGGAGTCTATTGCTATATTAGAATATCTAGCTAATCAATCTGTATTACCATTTTTAGTTTTAAATCGATCAATATTATTGCACGATTTACTCATTACTAAAGCTATTTAGCGATGTATACTTAGTAGTGTAAAGATGATTATCTAAAAAAAGAAAGGAGAGTTGATTATGACTAAACATATTCATAAATGTGAAGAAATTGATAGTCTTGATTTTGAAGTAAACGAGCAAGAGCTTTCGGGCAAATCAGGTTCAGGTTGGTTCACGGCAGTTCAAATAAGTCTAGCAGATAGTTGCGGTCGATGTTTCACATGTTCTTATGAATGTACAAGTAATAATGTTAATTGTTAATTTAGGAAGTATATATGTTTCTTGAGATGTGTAAATTTTCCTTGTTATAGTTGACTGATATAGAGTTAAATGATAAATTATAGGAGGAACAAAATGAAAGAAAATTATGTAGAAGTTGATAGCTTGCGTCATGAAATTGACAATCAAGAACTATCAGGTAATTCTGCAGCTGGATTCAGAATGTCCGCTGTAGATAGAATGAACAAGATTGGAGAGTAAGATGGAAGGAATTATTGGAACACTTGAGTTTTATGCTCCCGTATTGATTCTAGGAGCATCTATTATTGGTATCGTCTACGTTATGAAAAAACGAAAAGAACGAAAATGATGTATATTTAAAAAGCCATACTAGTTTATGGCTTTTTTACTTGTCATTAGAGAGATTATGCACGAATTACTCATGATATTAAAGCTCAGGTTGATTATAATAGTCTTGTAAAATAGAAATGGAGGAATATTTATGTCACAATTAGTTGTAAAAAATTTAAATAAAGAGTTTGGGGAGGGAGATAGCCTAGTTCATGCTTTATCGGATGTTAATCTCTCTGTAAAGACAGGAGAATTTCTTGCTATTATGGGAGCAAGCGGCAGTGGAAAAACAACTTTGTTAAACTGTATTTCAACAATTGATAAGCCGACGTCAGGTGATATTTCCTTTGAGGGATTTGATATCATCAATGCAACAGATAATCAATTGGCAAACTATCGCTCACAAAATATTTCCTATATCTTTCAATCTTATAATTTAGTTGAAACTTTAACAGTTTATGAGAATATTGTCTTACCATTACAAATTCAAGGGAAAAAAGTTTCTGATTGTCATTTAAAAATAGAAAATATCCTAGAAAAATTATCAATCGGTCAATTACGAAATAAATTTCCCAATCAATTATCAGGAGGACAAAGACAGCGTGTTGCCACCGCACGTGCTCTAATTGATGAATCTAAACTGCTTATTGCAGATGAACCAACAGGTGCTTTAGATTCGGCTAACTCAGAAAGTTTAATGGCTCTTCTGCAAGAGATTAATCAAGTTTTTGGCATTACCATTTTAATGGTGACACATGATCCGGCAGCAGCTAAGTATTCATCACGGATTATTCTATTAAAGGATGGACAAGTTACAGCAGATATGTACCGCCATTCTTTATCAAATGAAGAATATTTACAAGAAATTTATAAACATACACGATAAGGAGAAGTAGGATGTATCCAAAATTAATTCTCAGAAATGTTCAAAGAAATTTACAGACATACACAGTTTACTTTCTTAGTTTAACGTTAATTTATAGTCTACTCTATGCATTTAATGCTTTGCCAAGTCATCCTGTTATGCAAAGTTTATCAGGTGCTAAGGAGATGATGACAACCATTATGACACAATATATGGGACTATTATCTTATGTTGTATTGAGTACAATTGCTTTTTTAGTTGTTTACTCCACTGGTTTCGTATTAGGTCGAAGAAAACAAGAGCTAGGTCTATACGCAACATTGGGGATGAAAAAACGTCATATTGTAGGAACGCTTTTCTGTGAGACAATGGTTGTTAATCTGTTTGCTTTGCTTGCAGGATTTATCTTAGGGTTAGGAGTATTGATTGTCCTAGCACATATTGCATCTAATTTTTTTATGGGGAATTATTTTGGTAATATGTTTTTTCTAGACATGAAATCAGTTAATTTATTAGGAATATCATATTTAGCAACAAGTGTAATCATTGGTGTGATGGACATATTTACTTTTAGAAAGCAAGCTATTATTGCTCTTATTCAAGAAAATGGTGTTAAAAGTTCTATTTTTTCGAAAGGAGAAACAAAATGGCAAGTGGTACTATTTATCTTGTCGGCACTAGTTATTTGCTTTGGATGTGTCTATCTATCAGACTATACACATATTTCAATTCTTAGAAATTGGGGAATGTTACTTATAACACTGTTTGTACTAGTTATATTTATTTTTTACAGTACATTAAGCCATTCTTTGATCCGCTTAACTTATTCATTGCCAAATTGGTATTTCAAGAAATATAATTCATTTAAACTCAGACAACTATCTAAGCAAGCAGATCGTAATTCGGTGACCATATCGGTATTATCGCTTTCCTTGGCATTAGCAACTAGCTTATTGATTTTTAGTGGTAGTGCCTACAGTTCATTGAGTAATGATTTAAATAAATTTATTCCTTATGATATTGATGTGCAGATGTTTAAGGGAGAAAAATACCATCATAACAATATAGATGTAAAGAATAAGTTAAAAGAAGATGGTTTTGACTTTTCGATTATTGATAAAGAGTTTGAGTATCCAACTTATATAAGTGAATTGACTTATAAAGATATTATTGATACAAGCAATTTATGGGATTTAGATAAAGAATTAGGAGGTTCGTTCGTTAATATTGTTTCGCTTACTGATTATAATTCTTTATTAAGACTTCAAGGGAAAAAAGAAGTCAGTTTGTCAGACAATGAATTTTTAATAAATGCAAACTATAAAGGCACTAGGAAGCAGATTAGGGAATTTCTCTCTAAAACTAACGAATTGACTGTTTCCGATGTAAAGTTAAGGTCAAGTTCTAAAAGTCCTTTGGAAAATGTTTATTTTGTTACTACAGTAGAAAATAATGATCGAGGGACATTGATAGTCCCTGATAAAGTAGCGAAAAAATTGACTATTAACAGTTTACATTATGTAGCCTTATATAAAAAAGGGATTGATAAACGAAATGTTGAATCATTTTTAGAGAACTGGATTGAAAATTATTATTTTACGGATCAAGAAGGAAATCAAGCTGATTTTGTATATCAAACAAAAGTTCGATCAGCAGAACTATATCTAGGAGTTATGGGAGTCATTGTATTAGTTCTAATTTTTGTTGGAGTTATTTTTACAGTTATCACATTGAGTATTCTGTCGTTGCAGGCTTCCACAAATGCATTAGAAAGTGTTAATGATTACAATATACTTTATTTATTAGGAAATCAAAGAATGCAAAATAAAAAAATTATTTTTCAACAGATTCTCGCCTATTTTCTAATACCGTTGCTAATAGCTATTCCATTGAGTTGTTCACTTAGTAATAGCTTATTAGGCTACTTTGAAAATTTTGCAAATACAACAGTTGTAATTGATGTAAAATATTTATTGTTTATGATTGGTTTATTTACAATTTATATCTATTTTACCTATAAAATTTGTGTGAGGGCCAGTAATCAGATCTAATGAGTGAAAACCAGAATGGGATATTAGCTATCCTTATTCTGGTTTTGTGATATAATGATAACAAAAAATCATAGTAGGAAATTTTAAATATGAAGACGTGGTTAAAGAATATTTCTGATAACTCATTATTGTTATGGTGGAGCACTTTAATAAATCATTTTATATTAATGGTTTATATATACCTTAAAATTCCATTTGACTTTTCATCAACTTTTACTCAAAAATTTGCAGTTGTTTTTATTATTTTGTTGATTATTTCTACTTATATTTGTAATTTCTTAAAGTTTAAATATAGTGAATTAAAGTTGTGGCTATTACTATCTCTATTTTTAATTAGTTGGCAATTGGCTCTGAGTTTGAATGTTGAACACACATTATTCCATTTTTTAGATCTGCTTCATCCCATTAATTCTTTTCTATTAGTTTATAGTTCAGTATCTATTATTCTGTTAGGTAAAAAAATAGGTGAGGAACTATTTTTTGTAACTTTTATTGTTACGATTATTACAGAGATATCTTATTTTTTTAGTGAGCCTCTCTTTTTATTCTTATCTATATTTACATCATTTTTCATTTCTTGCTTACCTATTGTTCTGTTAATGATGTATAAAAAAGAGTTGAAATCTTTTTTAAATTACCAGAGGAAAAATTTAACCTTCCTTTCATTTTTTCTACCCGTTACTTATGTCATTTTATATATTAACACGGCTGATATTGGTATTTTAAATTTTTTATGGTATGTAGAAATTTTTTTGGTACTTGTTTCGTTCCACTTGAAAACAATTTATATGAGTTTTCAAAAAAAGATAGATGAGTTGAAACTATTATATATTGAGGCAAGTTTAAAAGTACTACTGGGGGTAAGTATCCTTTTAATTGCTACATTTATTATTGCAAGACTAGATTTAAAACAAAGTTTTATTTGTTTTAATTTACTTGTGCTGATCGTTGGATTTCTAACGGAAGAATTTATTAGATTATTTAGAGGTAAGCGGCTAACGGGTGCAAAAGATTATTTAGAAGTTTTATTTTTGAAAAGAAATAAGATGGTGAAGAATTTGTTAGCTAATGAAGATATAGAGCAACAATTCGCAGAATTTCTTCATAACGAAGTATTACAAAGTGTGATGGCTATTAAAAATTTTAATAAATATGGAGAAGATGAGAAGTTTAGAACTCAGATTGGATATGTCTCAGATGAACTAGTTCAACGTATCCGAGAGAGAATGGATTATTATCAACCAATGAGTAGTGGCAATGAGGAGTTAACTAAAAAATATACATCATTAATTGATAGAATATTGAGGAGATATGAGACTATGAAAGAAGTTGAAACAGATTTTCAGTCTGATTTTTTTCTAATGGAACCGTATGATAAGATTCTTTATCGCTTTATTGAAGAATTAGTGACTAATGCTGTTAAATATTCATCAGGACATACTATTTGGTTATCTCTCTCTGTATCTGACGATATTATTTATTTATCTTGTAAAAATAATTATGATATTTCTAGTAACCATCTTGGTTATGGGTTAAAGAATTTAGAAAATCGGGTTAGTGTTTTAGGTGGAACAATAGAAATTCAGACAATGGATGCTATGTTTCAAGTAGAAATTCAATTACCAATAGATAAGGAGCTATGCTATGAAAATTTTATTAATTGATGATCACAAGTTGTTTAGTCAGAGCATAAAAATGATTTTAGAGTTATCAGAAACAATTGAATATGTTGATTTAGTTGAAAATTTTCAATCAGTAGATGATATTGATTATAGTCAATACGATATCATTTTGGTAGATATTAATTTGACTAGTATTTATGAAACAGATGGATTAGCCTTGGCAGAAGAAATGATAAAAAAAGAACGAGGTATTAAAATCGTTATTTTAACAGGGTATAGCAAAAAAATTTATGAGTATCGAGCTCAGAAGATGGGAGTTTATGCTTTTATTGATAAAAGTATCGATCCAGATAAGCTTCTTACTCAATTAAAAGGTATATATAGTGGAAAAAAGTATTTTTCGGTAGAAGAAATCGTGGATATCTTGTCTGAACGAGAGATAGAAGTGTTAGAATCGATTAGAAATGGTTTAACAATTGATGAGGTTTGTGAAACCTTATTTTTAAGTAAGCGGACTGTTTCGAATCATTTGGCAAATGTATTTTCAAAGCTAGGTGTTAATAATAGGCAGGAGGCAATCCATAAAGCAGAACTTTTAGGATATTTCTCTCCAGAGTAAGATTATCTTTTATGCCAAATTGGCATAAAACTATGAATTATGAATCAAGTAAACCATTAAGTTATGCACGATTTAAGCGCCTTGTTGGTGTTCAACGCACTACTTTTGAAGAGATGTTAGCTGTGTTAAAAACAGCTTATCAACTTAAACACGCAAAAGGTGGACGAACCCCTAAGTTAAGCCTAGAAGACCTCCTCATGGCTACTCTTCAATACATGCGAGAATACCGAACTTATGAACAAATTGCGGCTGATTTTGGCATTCACGAAAGCAACTTAATCCGTCGGAGTCAATGGGTTGAAGTGACTCTTCTTCAAAGTGGTTTTACGATTTTAAAAACTCATCTTAGTGCTGAGGATACGGTGATTGTGGATGCAACAGAGGTAAAAATCAATCGTCCTAAAAAATCAACTAGCCAATTAGAAATGTCATGCTATGAAGGCTCAGGCTTACTAGAAGGTCTTCCAGATTTGATCCGTGTGACGACTGTGACCTTGATTTCCCTTGTTGGGGAAACAGCTATGGCTGGTGCGGTTGGAGCTGGTGGTATTGGTAACGTGGCCATCGCTTATGGATTTAACCGTTACAATCACGATGTGACTATCTTGGCAACCATCATTATCATTTTGATTATCTTTACAATCCAATTCTTGGGAGATTTCTTGACTAAGTCTTGAGCCATAAATAAAAAGAGCCATGTGGCTCTTTTTTAGTAATCAGATTTTTTGCGCAAATTTTTTACTTAAGGCTTGTCCAATCAAAGCACCCACTAGGGCTCCGATGACAATACTTGCGATAAATAGAAGGATGGTTTCAGTATTTGGCGCAACCATGATACGGTCGATATATTCTTGGGATTTTCCTCTTGCCAGAAGGGCTGTCATATAGGCTTTGGGAGTGATCCACATAAGCAAGATTGGTCCGGATGTGCTAAAGGCAAAAATAAGGAAAGAAAGGAGGTTTTTTGTTTGGTCCTTGTATTTTCCGAGGTTAGCTACTCCATCTGCTAGCAGGCCACAGATAATTCCAGGAAGGAAGGCACCAGCACCGTGTTTAGATCCCAAGAAAAAGAGGGCCATGACAAGGCCGATAGTGGTAATGGCTCCAAAGCGCGGAACTTTTGCGATCAGAATCATATAGACGCTGCCGCCGACAAGGGCAGTAAAGGCAGGCGCATAAAACATGTTTCCAGTTTGGTCAAAGAGATTGCCCAAAAGGACACCAATCCCCATGCAGAGGAAGTAAAGAACTGCAAAGAGCAATGTAGTTAAGATAGATTTCTTCATGAATTGTCTCCTGATAATTTTCTCACAATTCTCATTGTACCACGGTTTGGTGGGATTGTAAATGGATAGTCTATGTTTTTGAAAACGCTTGAAATATGATATAATAGTGTCATAGTTATTTTTAGGGGGATATCATGGGGAGATTTTTAGACTTTGTTTTTAATCGTTTCTTTTTAGGGATGATTACGACAGCCTTCTTTTGGCTACTAACATTAGCAGGAGGGATTATCCTTGGTCTAGCGCCGGCTAGTACCACCTTGATGAGCCTATATGCAGAACATGGTTATAGCTTTCGGGAATACAGCTTGAAGGAGGCTTGGTCTCTTTATAAGCAAAATTTTGTCTCAAGCAACCTGATTTTCTATAGCTTTTTAGGGGTGGATCTAGTCTTAATCTATGGCCTGTATCTCTTGGTGCAGTTACCTCATCAGACCATTATTCATTTGATAGCCACTCTTTTGAATCTCCTAGTAGTCGCACTGCTTTTTTTGGCCTATACAGTGTATTTGAAATTACAAGTTTATTTTGACTTGTCCTATCGAAATAGTCTCAAACTATCCTTGATTGGCATCTTTATGAGCTTAGCGGCTGTGGCCAAGGTTCTCCTTGGGACAGTGCTACTTGTGGCAATTGGTTATTATATGCCTGCTCTTCTCTTCTTTGTAGGAATTGGGATGTGGCATTTCTTTATCAGTGATATGTTGGAACCGGTCTATGAAAGTATCCATGAAAAATTGGCGACAAAATAGAATGAAGCAGTTTTGGCTACATACGCTTCTAAGAACCTACAGTTCAGTTATGATGATTATTATTGCGAGTTTTGCAATCTTGCTCTCCTATGCTGACTGGGATTCACGGGAAAAGGAAGCTCAGAAAGTAGCCCAGCGTGTAACTACTCGAACAGTTGAAGAGGTGGAATATTATTATCGCGAGTCAGCCCAACTTGCGCAAAATTTAGTAGCCAATCAAGACCGGATACAAGGGGTTTATAAGTACTTTAGCCTGTCGACTTCTGACTATTTTTATTGGCTGTTGGAACATCAAACAGCTTCGTCAACTTCTATATCGCTGTATGAAAATATTGATGATCTTTATGTCCAAAATGACTATATAACGGGTGTTGCAATCGTCCTGCAGGACTTTAAAGAAGTTTATGTTTCAACAAGGAATAAAAGAAGTGGGTATATCTTGCCTGCGGAGGCCTTTAAACCGGAGGCCAATAGTTTTGGAATTCCTGTTCTGGACCCAGCAACAGATCAATCTATAGGAGTAATATACATCTCTTTGGATCCAGAAATATTGTACCATGCCATTGACAATACTCGAGGTCATATTCCAATGGCTGTTACCGTGATATCACCTTTTGATACGGAGATTTTTCATATTGGTGAGAGGGTCGATAGGGAACATGAGAACTGGTTTGTCGGTGTGACTTCTCATGGTTATCAGGTTCAGGTGGCAGTTCCTAAAAATTTTGTTTTACAAGGAACAGTGGCTAGCTCTGCTTTGATTGTGGGCTTGAGCCTTCTCTTTATTGTTATTCTCTATCTGACTTTGAGGCAGACCTTTGCGAATTACCAAAAGCAGGTAGTAGATTTGGTGGATTCTATTCAAGCTATTGCTCAAGGAGAGGAAGGTCTTCGCATTGACACACTTGAAAAGGATCAGGAATTGCTCCTAATCGCAGAGACCACCAATGATATGTTGGATCGATTAGAAAAAAATATCCATGATATTTATCAGTTAGAACTCAGTCAAAAAGATGCCAACATGCGAGCTCTACAGGCTCAAATTAATCCTCATTTTATGTATAATACGCTGGAGTTCTTGCGCATGTATGCAGTTATGCAGAGTCAAGATGAGTTGGCAGATATCATTTATGAGTTCAGTAGTCTCTTGCGTAACAATATCTCCGACGAAAGAGAGACCCTTCTCAAACAGGAATTAGAATTTTGTCGTAAATACAGCTATCTCTGCATGGTTCGCTATCCCAAGTCCATTGCCTATGGTTTCAAGATAGACCCAGAGTTAGAGAATATGAAGATTCCTAAGTTTACCTTGCAACCGCTGGTAGAAAATTATTTTGCGCATGGTGTTGACCACAGACGGACAGATAATGTGATTAGCATTAAAGCTCTTAAACAAGATGGCTTTGTGGAAATTTTAGTGATAGATAACGGTCGTGGGATGTCGGCTGAAAAGCTGGCAAGTATTCGAGAAAAATTAAGTCAGAGACAGTTTGAACACCATGCCAGCTATAGTACCCAAAGGCAGTCTATCGGGATTGTCAATGTCCATGAGCGTTTTGTGCTCTATTTTGGGGACCGCTATGCTATTACTGTAGAGTCGGCAGAGCAAGCAGGTGTTCAGTATCGCATTACAATTCAAGATGAGTAGAAAGGGAGAAAATGTATAAAGTATTATTAGTAGATGATGAGTACATGGTGACAGAAGGTCTGAAACGTTTGATTCCCTTTGATAAGTGGGATATGGAGGTCGTCGCAACAGCCAGTCATGCCGATGAAGCCCTAGAATATGTTCAGAAAAATCCTGTCGATGTGGTCATTTCCGATGTCAACATGCCCGACAAAACAGGGCTTGACATGATTCGAGAAATGAAAGAAATATTACCAGATGCCGCCTATATCCTGCTCTCAGGTTATCAGGAATTTGATTACGTAAAAAGAGCAATGAACCTTAGTGTGGTGGACTATTTGGTCAAGCCTGTCGATAAGGTAGAGTTGGGAAATCTGCTGGAGAAGATTGCAGGTCAGCTCGGCGAGAGAGGAAAGAAAAGTCAGACCCTCAGTCAAGATTTAGATGAGGCTGGATTTGTTAGTTATTTAGGGGATAAGGAGAATTGGTGGATAGGCCTATCCAAGGAAAAACAAGGCTCCTTCACCATTCCTTACTATGTCTTGGGTCAAGACTGGCAGATTTTTATTTCTGATCAACCCCTAGATGGGCTAGTCGTTACCCCTTTTGAAGCTCCCTATCAAGAACACTTTGAACGCTGGAAGCTGAATGCTGAGAAAGCCCTCTTTTACGGCTCTGTAAATCTAAAACAGTCTGAGAGTCTCTTTGCTTATTACGAACCGATTTATAGGGTTATCATTCAGGGGAATCTCAATCAAATCGTAGAAGAGTTGAATCTCTTGGAGAAGGTGGTTCTTGAAAATACACCGCGTGTGCCGATAACCAAACAGCTTTTTATCCAGTTTGTCATGGATGTATTCCACTTGTTTGAACATCTCAAAGCTGATGATATGATGGACATTGTCAAAACGATTCATGCTATTCAAACCTTCGATGAATTGGTTTCTTATATCAAGGAAACTTTGACCCGATTCTTTGGGCAATATCGAATGAATGAAAATGTGGTCAGTGTGCTAGAAGTCATTGGGCGTGATTATCAGAAAGAACTTTCTCTCAAGGATATCAGTAAGGATCTTTTTATCAATCCTGTCTATCTGGGACAGTTGATTAAGCGAGAAACTAATTCGACCTTCGCAGAGCTTTTAAACAAACAACGCATTAAGGCTGCCCAGCAACTCTTACTTTCAACTAGTGATAGCATCGAAGATATTTGTTATGCTGTTGGTTACAGTAATGTTGGATATTTCTATAAAGTGTTCCGAAAATTGTGCGGAAAATCGCCAAAAGCCTACCGAAAACAGGTAGAAACCACACTATAATATTTGTATCCCTTTACAAAAAGTGCTATAATATCGATAATAATATCAGGAGGTTCTATTATGAAAAAGAAACCAATTTATCTATGGGTCTTGCTAATCTTGTCTGCCCTTATTTCAGCTACGTCTCTATTTGGAATTTTGAGTCCTTTACCTAGTAAAGAAGCCCTGCGTGCTGCTCAAAAACAAGTTGAAGGGGTCAGTGCTCAGCAGGTAGAAGATAGCATTAATTATAGCTATAGAGTAGCAGAAGCATCTCATTCTATTTTTAATGTTGCCTTGATTGTGCTGTCTGCTATTTTAGTGGTAGTAGCGATTGTCTTCCTTGTTCGTAAGAATTTGCAATATGCAAACTATACTTACGTTGGCTATGTTTTGTTAGCTATTATTGGTTCAGTTTATAGCTATGTGACTTTACAAGATGCTGTGCAGTTGGTTCAAGATGAGACTATGCGTTTAGGAATAAGTATTGGTTCAAAAGCTGTTAGCATTTTCTATATCGTCATCAATGTTTTTTTCCTAGGCCTTGTCTTTTACAAGATGTGGCGTCAGCAAAAAGACTTGGCGGAAGAAGAGGAAACAGGAGAGTTTGCCTAAGTATTGACAAAAAAGAACTATCAAGTTACAATCTTGATAGTTCTTTTTCGATTATAGATAAAATCATGGAGGTACATATGAAGTCAATTTCTTTAGTCTATATCAGTCTGAGCGGCAACACTGAGAGTTTTGTGACGCGCTTGAAAGACTATCTCTTGTCCCAGTACGAGGGAATTGAGGTTCAAAAGATTCATATCAAGGATTTGGTCAAGGACGGCCAAGATTTCTATGAAATGGACCATCCTTATGTCGCTTTTTTACCGACCTACTTAGAAGGTGGGAATGGTGTGGATAACGGCGATGTCGAGATTTTGACGACACCAGTGGGAGATTTCATCGCCTATGGTGATAATGCTAGTAAGTGTTTTGGTGTGGTTGGTTCAGGCAATCGTAACTTTAATAACCAATACTGCCTGACAGCCAAGCAATACAGTCAACGTTTTGGCTTCCCTGTCTTGGCTGACTTTGAAATGCGAGGCATGCTGGGAGACATCAAACGTGTCGCAGCAATTATTGCAGATTTGTATGAGTTGGAAAAGGAGAATTAATACTCAATGAAAATCAAAGAGCAAACTAGGAAGCTAGTCGCAAGTTGCAGATAGAGCTGACGTGGTTTGAAGAAATTTTCGAAGAGTATAAAGTTCTTATAAGAGGTGGTTGAAGTTGTTCAACTTTTTGGAGTATAAACAGTCTTTGAGAACGTAAAAAAGCATAAGTTCAGGTCTTCAAAACCTTATTCTTATGCTTTTTATCATAGAAATATTTGCTGAATTTTCTCTTGAAATGAAACCTGATATTCATCTTGTGCGTGTTAGTTATCCTGCTTTTCCGATGGCGAGTGCGTAGACAAAGAAGATGGCGAAGCCAAAGAGGAAAATCAATCCTGCAATGGCAAGGTGTTTGAGCCAAGAAGGCAGATTTTTGTTTTCACGCGTTACCAAGGCATAATTCAAAAGAGCAAAGAATGGTGTTGTCAAGAAAGACCCAATCATGGCAAAGCGGAGCATGGTTGAAACCTGACCAGCGAAGAATCTGATAATGACGATACCGATAATAGCAGTGATGGTCATCCAGATCTTCAAAGATTTACTATGGTCTTCTTTTTGACGGATTAGTAGTCGAAGAGATTCCTGATTGACACGAGAATAGCCGTCGATAACAGTGATAACTGTTCCAAAGATACACAGGAAGGCAATAAAGGTAATCAAGTAGCGGGACCATTCGCCAAGAACAGAGGCATACATGCCCACGAATTGAGAGATGTATTTGGCTGAAGCTGCTTCAACTGCCTGCCCTGTAGGATATTGAATCAGTGCTCCCAGTGCTACAAAGAACACAGCTAGGATAGCTGTTCCAATGTAACCAACGTTAAAGTCAAATAGAGCGTCCTCTGTGTTAAAGTTGACGGTCTTTTTCTTTTCAGCAGACCAAAGTGAATTGATAGCTGAAATTTCAATAGGAGCGGGCATCCATCCTAAGAGTGAAACGATGAAGGGTAGAGCTGCCATTTGCCAAGGTGTTTTCTCGACAAAATTCGAACTGTATTCTGGATGCTTGACCGCCGCGATGATAACTGCAAGAACAGTTGCAATGGTCAAAGCGGACATGATCCATTTTGCCATGCCGTCTAAGAGTTTGTAGCCTCCAAAGAGCAACATAGCCCAAATGATTGCAACGAGAATGAGGGACCACTGAGTGATGCTGAGACCGATCATTGGGAAGGCACTGGCGATGATAGCTGAGCATAGAATGGCGACACCAGCGGTGTTGACCATAGCCGAAAAGATATTGAGGATAAAGAAAATCCAGAGATAGAATTTTCCTTTTTCGGCATAACCTTCAACCAAAGTCTTTCCAGTATCAGCAGTGTATTCAGCACCAAAACGGAAAAATGGATATTTAAAGACATTGGCTAAGATGACCAAGGAAAGTAGAGACCAACCGTAAGAACCGCCAGCTTGAGTAGAGGATACAATGTGAGAACCGCCAACAGCGGCAGAAGCCATCAGGATTCCTGGTCCCATTGCTTTTAGTTTACTTGTCCAGGTTGATTGATTTAACGAAATAGCTTGCGACATGATAGATACTCCTTTTTGAATTTTCAGAATAATCTGGATATATAATCTATATTCTACAAAAAACTTTGAGAAAATGCAAGAATATTTTGAAAAAAGATAGAAAATTACAGAAAATTTACAAAGAAGATCTGCAAATAACTGCTATGATAGCAAGGTGCAGCAAGATAAAGCAAAACCGAGAAGTTTCTTTCCCGGCTTTGCTTATTATGAGGTTCCTATTTTCTATGCTCCAAAAGTTGATTGATATGGTCCACTTTTTTTGATGCTCTTTTATAGGAAATAGTCCAAATGATGAGGTAGACAATTGCGAACTCAAATATGAGCTGGAGATAGAAGATCCAGTGAAAAGGAAACCAACCTGCTAGGGTTGCTAGTGGGACAAAGCCAGCCAGCATAAGGAAGAAATGAGTCAGAGTCGCACGGAGCAAGCTCCAGTCACGTTTGAACAAGCTATTGCCAAAACTAAAGAGAATACCGATGGCTGCCCAGATAAGAGTACAGTAGAGCAAGACCAGGGCGCCGTGAACCTGATGCTGAGCCATCACTTGGCCGATGAGAGAGTAGGGATTTAGTGGGGCATAAGTACTTGGTGCATAAATGAGTGAAAAGATGATAGAGAGGACGAGGCCGATAAAAACACCGGCGGCTGCGTCGTGAAATACTTGTTTTTTCATAGTTCTAATTTCTCCTTGATGGTTTTTAGATAACGGCGTGAAGAGTAGGTGAAGCTTTCGTTTTTCAAGAAAATTTCTACCAGACCGTTGGGCGTAAGCTTGAGATGGGAGATGGCGTCGATATTGACGATTTCAGATTGGGAAATTTGGATAAAATTGGTTGGCAGAATTTCAAGGACCTGATAGAGGCGCAAATCAATAGTGTAGGTCTGGCTAGCCGTTTCTGCTAGAACCTTCCGATTCTCGGTATAGAAGCGTTGTATCTTACTAATCTCAACGAGATAGACTTGATTATCGATTTTCCCTTTGATTTTTTCTGTTAGATCCAGATTTTCTGCGAACTCGATGACTTTCTGGACTTTATCTGTCGGCTGAGGTGCTTGGACAATCAGCTTTTCCTCTTCGTAAGTTTCACTAATCTGTAGTTCTACTTTCATAAATTTCTCTCCTTGTTTTTCATACAAAATTGTGATCACTTCTTGTACACCTTTATTAAACACTATTTTATGCCCCCGTGCAAGGGACTTTGTCTATGTGGAGGGATTTGGCTCCTATGTGGCGCTTGCTTTTCTGTCCTATCTGAAATATGGTATAATAGCACTAATCAACTTCTAGGAAAATAGATACGGAAAGGGGCTGAAAAATGTCTCATATTATTGAATTGCCAGAGGTGCTGGCAAACCAAATCGCGGCTGGAGAGGTCATTGAGCGTCCAGCTAGTGTTGTTAAGGAGCTGGTAGAAAATGCTATTGACGCGGGTTCTAGTCAGATTATCATTGAGATTGAGGAGGCTGGTCTCAAGAAAATCCAAATCACAGATAATGGTCATGGAATTGCCCACGATGAGGTGGAATTGGCCCTGCGTCGCCATGCGACCAGTAAGATAAAAAATCAAGCAGATCTTTTTCGGATTCGGACGCTTGGTTTTCGTGGTGAAGCCCTGCCTTCTATCGCTTCTGTTAGTGTCTTGACTTTGTTGACGGCGGTGGATGGTGCGAGTCATGGGACTAAGCTTGTCGCTCGTGGAGGAGAAGTCGAAGAAGTCGTCCCAGCGACTAGTCCTGTGGGAACCAAGGTTTGTGTAGAGGACCTCTTTTTCAACACGCCTGCCCGCCTCAAGTATATGAAGAGCCAGCAAGCGGAGCTGTCTCATATCATTGATATTGTCAATCGTCTGGGTTTGGCCCATCCTGAGATTTCTTTCAGCTTGATTAGTGATGGTAAGGAAATGACACGAACAGCGGGAACAAGTCAACTGCGCCAAGCTATCGCCGGGATTTACGGTTTAGCCAGTGCCAAGAAGATGATTGAAATTGAGAATTCTGACCTAGATTTCGAAATTTCAGGTTTTGTGTCCTTGCCTGAGTTAACTCGGGCTAATCGCAACTATATCAGTCTTTTCATCAATGGTCGTTATATCAAGAACTTCTTGCTCAATCGTGCAATTCTAGACGGTTATGGCAGTAAGCTCATGGTAGGCCGTTTTCCACTGGCTGTCATTCACATTCATATCGACCCTTATTTAGCGGATGTCAATGTACATCCAACCAAGCAAGAGGTGCGGATTTCTAAGGAAAAAGAACTGATGACGCTGGTCTCAGAAGCTATTTCTAATAGTCTCAAGGAGCAAACCTTGATTCCAGATGCCTTGGAAAATCTAGCCAAATCTGCGGTTCGCAATCGTGAAAAGGTGGAGCAAACGACTTTGCCACTGAGAGAAAATACGCTCTATTATGAAAAAAATGAACCGACCAGACCGACACAAGCTGAGGTGGCAGACAATCAGGTAGAATTAACTGATGAAGGACAGGATTTGACCCTATTTGCCAAGGAAACCCTAGAGCAGATAACCAAACCAGCTAAACTCCGTTTTGCAGAGAGAAAGCTTGCTAACTACGATCAGTTAGATCACCCAGAGTTAGATTTAGCTAGTCTTGATAAGGCTTATGATAAACTGGAGCGCGAAGAATCATCAAGTTTCCCAGAGCTGGAATTTTTCGGACAAATGCACGGGACTTATCTCTTTGCCCAAGGGCGAGATGGGCTCTACATCATAGATCAACATGCAGCTCAGGAACGGGTTAAGTACGAGGAGTACCGTGAAAGCATTGGTAATGTTGACCAGAGCCAGCAGCAACTCCTAGTGCCCTATATCTTTGAATTTCCAGCGGATGATGCCCTTCGTCTCAAGGAAAGAATGGCACTTTTGGAGGAAGTGGGCGTCTTTCTAGCAGAGTATGGAGAAAATCAATTTATCCTGCGTGAACATCCTATTTGGATGGCAGAGGAGGAAATCGAGTCAGGTATCTATGAAATGTGCGACATGCTACTCTTGACCAAGGAAGTTTCGATCAAGAAATACAGAGCAGAGCTGGCTATCATGATGTCCTGCAAGCGGTCTATCAAGGCTAACCATCGTATCGATGACCATTCAGCTAGACAACTCCTCTATCAACTTTCTCAATGTGACAATCCCTATAACTGTCCCCACGGACGTCCGGTTTTGGTGCATTTTACCAAGTCAGATATGGAAAAGATGTTCCGACGCATTCAGGAAAATCACACCAGTCTCCGTGAGTTGGGGAAATATTAAACTAAAAGGAAAACTATGTACGAATATTTAAAAGGAATCATTACCAAAATCACTGCTAAATACATTGTTCTTGAAGCTAACGGTATCGGCTACATTCTGCATGTGGCCAATCCCTATGCCTACTCAGGACAAGTCAACCAAGAAGCTCAAATTTATGTGCATCAAGTCGTGCGTGAGGACGCTCATCTGCTTTATGGATTTCGCTCAGAAGACGAGAAAAAGCTTTTTCTCAGTCTGATTTCGGTATCTGGGATTGGTCCTGTATCAGCTCTTGCTATTATTGCTGCTGATGACAATGCTGGCTTGGTTCAAGCCATTGAAACCAAGAACATCAGCTACTTGACCAAATTCCCTAAAATTGGCAAGAAAACAGCCCAGCAGATGGTGTTGGACTTGGAAGGCAAAGTAGTAGTTGCAGGAGATGACCTTCCTGCCAAGGTGGCAGTACAAGCAAGTGCTGAAAACCAAGAATTGGAAGAAGCTATGGAAGCCATGCTGGCACTGGGCTACAAGGCAACAGAGCTCAAGAAAATCAAAAAATTCTTCGAAGGAACGACAGATACAGCTGAGAACTATATCAAGTCGGCCCTTAAAATGTTGGTCAAATAGGAGCAGAGCATGACAAAACGTTGTTCGTGGGTCAAGATGACCAATCCGCTCTACATCGCCTATCATGATGAGGAGTGGGGGCAGCCCCTCCATGATGACCAAGCATTGTTTGAGTTGTTGTGTATGGAAACCTATCAGGCAGGCCTGTCTTGGGAAACGGTACTAAACAAACGACAAGCTTTCCGAGAAGCCTTTCATGGCTATCACATTCAAGCAGTCGCAGAGATGATCGATGTCGAACTGGAAGCCTTGCTGGAGAATCCAGCTATCATCCGAAATAGAGCCAAGATTTTTGCGACACGTGCCAACGCCCAAGCATTTTTACGACTACAGGAAGAATATGGCTCTTTTGATGCCTATCTTTGGTCTTTTGTTGAAGGGAAAACGATCGTGAACGATGTTCCCGATTACCGCCAAGCCCCTGCTAAAACACCTCTGTCTGAGAAATTAGCCAAAGATCTCAAAAAACGAGGCTTCAAGTTCACAGGCCCAGTCGCTGTCTTGTCTTTTCTACAGGCTGCAGGGTTAGTCGATGACCACGAGAACGATTGTGAGTGGAAAAGCAGGAATTAGTGAGTATAGGTAATTAAAATATCTGAGAATATAGAAAAAAGCTGAGAAATTCTTCCCAGCTTTATTTGTCATAGTCAAAGCGAATGATTTGCTCCTGTGCATCTACATAAGCGTGGACTCCAAAGGGAACAATTGCTCTTGGAGTTGCGTGGCCGACATTCAGATTATAAACAATCGGGATGTTGCTGTCAATAATATCCAATAGTGCCTCTTTATAGTCGTCATAAAAAGTTTCATCCATAGGTTTTCCGACCAGTAGTCCACTGATGGCCTCAAATATACCAGTGTTCTTTAAAGTATGCAACATCTTTTTGAAGTATTCCGGCTCAGGCTTTTCTTCGCTTGTTTCTAGCAAGAGGATTTTTCCTTCCCAGTCTGACAAGTCAGGGAAAAGTTTGTATTTTTGGCAGAGCTCCGTGCTGTCTGCGTATCGAGAGTTGTCAAAGATATCGTAGAGGGATTCGAGGCAACCACCGAGTATTTTTCCCTCGAACTGGGCATTTCCTTGTAATAATTCAAAACCGGTATTTGCATGACTGATACGAGGTGTTCCCAGAGCTTTAGGACTAAAATCAGTTCGTTCCTCATACCAAACATTGCTAGGGCGGATTTCTGAGATTCTTCCCGTCTCAATCAATTCTTTAAAGTAGTGAAGGCTATAGGCTAACATTTCCTTGTCTAATTCACAAATGTCTGCTAGAAATGATTGACCGTAAAAAGTCTTGATTCCTAGTTTATGCAACATGAGATGGTTCATGGTTGTATCCGAGAAGCCCAAAAAAATCTTTTGTTTGATAACCTTTTGGAGTTGGTCATTTTCAAAAAGATAAGGTAGCAAGCGATAGGTATCGTCTCCACCGATGGCACATAGGATCATGTCGATGCTATCATCAGAAAAGGCATGAATCAAATCCTCTGCACGAGCTTCAGGATGGTTCTTGATAAAGTCTAATCCTTTTAACGAATGTGGCAAAAAGATAGGATTGAGTCCTAAGTCCTTGAGACGTTGGACACCCGAGTCCACTTCGTGTTTGACAAAATCCTCTCCGATAATGCCACTAGATAAACTAACAATACCAATAGTAGAAATCATATCTCATCCTCCTAGAAATAGATTGAGCCTATTTTATCACAAAAGATAAGAGAAAACTATGTGGGATGCCAGAAGAATACTTTAAAATCAAAAAAGTAAGTGAAAAAGCAACCGCATTGCAGTTGCTTTTTTCTATATTCTTAATAGCGTGTTGGTCCTGCACTTGCGCTACGGATGTTCAAGCGTTTCTTGAGATAGAAGCGTAGGGCTAGGAGGCCTGCTCCGATAATAGCCAGTGGTACTGGAGCAAGTACGGGGTTAAGGCTAGCTGGTAGGAAGCTTGTTGCAAAGAAGACAAGCAACCAAAGGAACATAGAAGCTAGGATAACCAGTACAGATTTCCAGAAAGGTGGACGTTGACTGCGGTCCATATCTGGTCCATAGTATTGGTAAACAAAGTAGTACATCAAGTAGAAGGCAAATCCACCAACCAGTCCAACTAATAGGAGAGTAATCAAACCGTAGCCGAAAGCTTGATCTGCCGCAAAGAAAGTTGTGAGGGCGCTGATGAGGGCAAAGAGGCTAGTGATGAAAAGAGCTGAGTCCATAATCATGAGTTTTGGATCATCATTTTCTTTTGGATGCTCTTTTTCATATTGTTCTTTGACAGTGAAACTATGAGCCCAATGAGTTGGTGCACCATAGAGGGAACGAGCAGTCGTACCCTTGGCTTGCTCTTCAAGGATTTTGGGAATAACCTCCTCAAAAATAGTCTTGATTTCAGCGTCTGTTTTTCCATCTTTGATGAATTGTTGGGTAGCGATGTGGACAAATTCTTGGTTTTTCTTAGTTAATTTTTGTAGATCAATCTGAGACATAGGAACTCCTCTTAGAACCATTTTTTATGGATGAGATAGAGAGTGAGCGAGACACTCATAGCAAAGGCGATAAAGACGATTAACCAGAAGGCATGTGGCTCGCCATTTAGGGGGATTTCATTATCCTTAAAGTTCATCCCGTAGGCAGAAAAGACCATGGTTGGGATGGACATGACGATGGTCACAAGGGCCAAGGTTTTCATGATGTTGTTCTGGTTGTTGGAAATGATAGAGGCGAAGGTCTCTGTCATAGAGTGCAAGACGTTTCCATAAATGTCCGCCATTTCGATGGCCTGTTGGGTTTCAATCAGGGTATCTTCAAGCAGGTCTTCGTCCTCAAGGTATTTCTTGATATTGCTGGTTGAGCTGGTCAATTTCTTAATTACACGCTCATTTGTTTTGAGAGAGGCCTTGAAATAGACGATGGTTTTTTCTAATTCCATGAGTTCAATCAATTCTGCATTTCGAGTTGATTGATGCAGTTGACTTTCAATCTGTTCACTCTTGCGGTCAATTGAACGAAGGGCTGTTAGATAAAGCTCTGCATTACGATAGAGAATCTGGAAGATAAAACGCGAACGCATGAAGGTATAAAAATTACGTAATTGACGGTTGATAAAGACATCAAGGACTGGTAGAGGTTCCAAACACGTAGTGATAATGGTTTCCTCGGTGATGATAATACCAAGCGGGATGGTTACGTAGTAGGTGCGGTTATTTCTTTCCTCTGTGACCGGCACGTCTACAATGATCAGGGTGTACTCGTCTTCAATCGTAATACGAGACATTTCTTCCGCATCGAGCGGTGCTCGAAGGTCGGCAATATCAATATCGAAGGCATTAGCGATTTCCAGTGATTCATTTTGAGTCGGATTGACGAGATTGATCCAAGTACCCGGTTCAAGCGTATCGATCTCTTTAAATTCAGTTGTTGTAGAGAGAAAAACTTGTTTCATATCCCTTATCCTTTCTCATTTTCAGATTTTTTCACACTGTACTATTATACTACAAAATCGGCCTTTTGGGTAATAGAATCTTACTTTTTTTGGTATAATGGTAAGTAATAATGGACTAGAAAGAACAAAGATGCAAGATAAAATTGTCATTCATGGGGCGCGTGCCCATAATTTAAAAAATATAGATGTGGAGATTCCGCGAGACAAGTTGGTTGTCGTGACCGGTTTGTCAGGTTCGGGGAAATCCAGCCTGGCTTTTGATACTCTTTATGCGGAGGGACAACGTCGCTATGTGGAGAGTTTGTCAGCCTACGCTCGTCAATTCTTGGGAAATATGGAGAAGCCTGATGTAGATTCTATTGATGGTCTGAGCCCAGCTATTTCCATCGACCAAAAAACGACTAGTAAAAACCCTCGCTCGACAGTGGGAACTACGACTGAAATCAATGATTATCTGCGTCTCCTCTACGCACGTGTGGGGACGCCTTACTGTATCAACGGACATGGAGCTATCAAGGCTTCTTCTGTAGAGCAGATCGTTGATAAGGTTTTGGAGTTACCAGAACGCCAACGCTTGCAGATTTTAGCTCCGGTTATCCGTAAGAAAAAAGGACAGCACAAGAGCGTTATTGAAAAGATTCAGAAAGACGGTTATGTCCGTGTCCGTGTGGATGGGGAAGTCTATGATGTGACCGAAGTGCCTGAGCTGTCTAAGAGCAAGCAACACAATATTGATGTTGTAGTTGACCGCATTGTCATCAAGGAGGGCATTCGTAGTCGTCTTTTTGATTCCGTCGAGGCTGCCCTTCGTATCGCTGAAGGTTATGTCATTATCGACACCATGGACGGCTCGGAGCTGCTGTTTTCTGAACACTATGCCTGCCCAGTTTGTGGTTTTACTGTCCCAGAGTTGGAGCCTCGTCTCTTCTCTTTTAATGCTCCTTTTGGCTCTTGTAGTGAGTGTGATGGCTTAGGCATCAAGCTGGAGGTGGATACTGATTTGGTAGTGCCAGATGCCAGCAAAACTTTGCGTGAGGGAGCGCTGGCACCTTGGAATCCTATCTCATCCAACTACTATCCAAACATGCTAGAGCAGGCTATGACAGCTTTTGGAGTGGATATGGATAAGCCTTTTGAGGACTTGTCAGAAGAAGACAAGAACTTGATTCTCTACGGCTCAGATGGCAAGGAATTCCATTTCCACTATGAAAATGAATTTGGTGGTGTGCGCGATATCGATATTCCTTTTGAGGGAGTTGTCAATAATATCAAACGTCGCTACCATGAAACTAATAGTGACTACACTCGCACCCAGATGCGTCTCTACATGAATGAGCTGACCTGCGGAACCTGTCATGGTTATCGTCTCAATGACCAGGCCTTGTCTGTCCGTGTGGGTGGCGAGCAAGGGCCTCATATCGGAGAAATTTCAGACCTGTCTATCGCAGACCATTTGGAGTGGGTGAGTCAGCTGACCTTGTCTGAAAATGAAGCCATCATTGCTCGTCCTATTCTCAAGGAAATCAAGGATCGTTTGACCTTCCTTAATAACGTCGGTCTTAACTATCTAACCCTGTCACGTTCGGCAGGAACCCTTTCAGGCGGGGAAAGTCAGCGTATTCGCTTGGCAACCCAGATTGGATCCAACCTATCAGGTGTCCTCTATATCCTGGATGAACCATCAATCGGTCTCCACCAGAGGGATAATGATCGCCTGATTGCCAGTCTCAAAAAGATGCGTGATTTGGGTAATACTCTCATAGTAGTGGAACATGATGAAGATACCATGCGCGAGGCGGATTATCTGATTGACGTTGGTCCCGGTGCCGGTGTTTTTGGTGGGGAGATTGTTGCGGCAGGAACCCCTAAACAGGTAGCTCGTAACAGAAAGTCTATCACAGGCCAGTACTTGTCAGGCAAACGTGCCATTCCAGTGCCAGAAGAGCGTCGTGTCGGTAATGGCCGTTTTATCGAAGTGACGGGTGCGCGTGAGCATAACTTGCAAAATGTCACTGCTCGCTTCCCACTAGGAAAATTCATCGCGGTTACAGGGGTGTCAGGTTCAGGGAAATCAACCTTGGTCAACAGCATCCTCAAAAAAGCCATTGCTCAGAAGCTCAACCGCAATTCAGACAAACCTGGTAAGTTTAAGACTATCACAGGGATTGAGCATGTAGACCGCTTGATTGATATTGACCAGAGCCCGATCGGACGGACGCCGAGGTCCAACCCTGCTACCTATACGGGAGTCTTTGACGATATACGTGACCTCTTTGCTCAGACAAATGAGGCCAAGATTCGTGGTTATAAAAAAGGTCGTTTCAGTTTCAATGTCAAGGGTGGTCGCTGTGAAGCCTGCTCAGGTGATGGGATCATCAAGATTGAGATGCACTTCTTGCCAGATGTTTACGTGGCTTGCGAAGTCTGCCATGGAACCCGCTACAACAGTGAAACCCTTGAAGTTCACTACAAGGAAAAAAATATCTCGCAGGTCTTGGATATGACCGTCAACGATGCGGTGGAATTTTTCCAACACATTCCAAAGATTCAGCGTAAACTCCAGACCATCAAGGATGTGGGACTGGGATATGTAACGCTGGGGCAACCAGCTACCACCCTTTCTGGGGGAGAAGCCCAGCGTATGAAGCTGGCTAGCGAACTCCACAAACGCTCGACAGGAAAATCATTCTATATTTTGGATGAGCCAACGACAGGGCTTCATACAGAGGATATTGCTCGTTTGCTTAAAGTCTTGGCTCGCTTTGTAGATGATGGCAATACAGTTCTTGTCATCGAGCATAATCTGGATGTTATCAAGACGGCAGACCATATTATCGACTTAGGACCAGAAGGTGGTGTTGGCGGTGGAACCATCATCGCAACAGGAACACCAGAAGAAGTAGCGGCTAATGAAGCTAGCTATACAGGACAGTATTTGAAAGGAAAGTTACATCATGAATAAACGTGTACAAGCATTTTTAGATAAAATGCAAGAAAAAGAACTAGATGGAATTATCATCAACAATCTTAAAAACGTCTATTATTTGACTGGTTTTTGGGGTTCAAATGGAACGGTCTTTATCAGTCGTGACCGTCAGATCTTGGTGACAGACTCTCGCTATATCATTGCAGCCAAGCAAGAAACCAGTGGTTTTGAGATTGTGGCTGACCGCGATGAATTGGCTGTTATTGCAAAGATTGCGAAAGACATGGGCCTTTCACGAATCGGTTTTGAAGATGAGATTTCAGTGTCTTATTATCACCGTATGCAGGCAGCTTTTGCAGGTTTGGACTTGCTTCCACAAACACAGTTTGTTGAGGGACTTCGAATGATTAAGGATGAGGCGGAGATTGCAGCGATTCGCAAGGCTTGTTCTATCTCAGACCAAGCTTTTCGCGATGCGCTTGACTTTATCAAACCAGGAAAAACTGAAATTGAAATTGCAAACTTCCTTGACTTCCGCATGCGTGAGTTGGGAGCATCTGGCTTGTCTTTTGACACTATCCTAGCTAGTGGTATCAACTCCTCTAAACCTCATGCCCACCCTATGCACAAACCAGTGGAGCAGGGAGAAGCTATTACCATGGACTTTGGTTGTCTTTATGACCACTATGTCAGCGATATGACTCGGACCATCTACCTCGGTCATGTCAGTGACGAGCAGGCAGAGATTTACAATACCGTTCTAAAAGCCAACCAAGCCTTGATTGACCAAGCTAAGGCTGGCTTAGCTTTCCGTGACTTTGATAAGATTCCTCGTGACATTATTGCGGAAGCAGGTTATGGACAATACTTTACACACGGTATTGGACATGGTATCGGGCTTGATATCCACGAAGAACCTTACTTCAGTCAAACTTCGACAGAGGTTATTAAATCGGGTATGGTCTTGACAGATGAACCGGGTATTTATATTGAAGGAAAATACGGAGTTCGTATCGAGGATGATATTTTGATTACAGAGACAGGTTGTGAATTATTAACCCTTGCTCCAAAAGAGTTGATAGTCATTTAGTTATTTGTCAAGAAGAAAGTACGAAAATGACGAAAAAAATCAAAAAAATTTAAAAATAGGTCGCAAGTCGGATGTTTTTTATGGTATAATAGAATAAACTGATAGTAACATGTAGCGAAAGGGGTAGGTACATGATTAAAATTTATACAGTCTCAAGTTGTACTAGCTGTAAAAAAGCAAAAACCTGGCTCAATGCCCACCAGTTAAGTTATAAAGAACAAAACCTTGGTAAAGAAGGAATTACGAGAGAAGAATTACTGGATATTCTAACCAAAACAGATAACGGAATAGCCAGCATTGTTTCATCTAAAAATCGCTATGCCAAAGCCCTTGGAGTGGATATTGAAGATTTGAGTGTCAACGAAGTCCTCAATTTGATTATGGAAACACCGAGAATTTTAAAGAGCCCAATCCTTGTAGATGAAAAACGTCTGCAAGTTGGCTATAAGGAAGACGATATTCGTGCCTTCCTACCACGCTCTGTCCGTAATGTAGAAAATGCAGAAGCACGTTTGCGTGCAGCTCTATAAACATCAAGGCTGGGAGCAATTCCCAGTCTTATTTTAATCTCAAAAAGAAAGAAGAAGGAAATGAAAAAAATAGTCCTTGTTAGTCTAGCTTTCCTTTTTGTCCTGGTTGGTTGTGGACAGAAAAAAGAAACTGGAACAGCTACAAAAACAGAAAAGGATACGCTTCAGTCGGCATTGCCAGTTATTGAGAATGCTGAGAAGAATACAGTTGTGACCAAGACTTTGGTTTTGCCAAAGTCAGATGATGGTAGCCAGCAAATCCAAACCATTACCTACAAGGACAAGACTTTTTTGAACTTAACGATTCAACAAAAACGTCCAGTATCTGATGAGTTAAAGACCTATATTGACCAACATGGAGTGGAAGAAACCCAAAAAGCTCTTCTCGAGGCGGAGGAGAAGGATGAGTCCATCATAGAAGCTCGTGAATTATCAGGATTTAAGCTTGAAACCAAACTGTTAAGTGCGACAGAACTTCAAACAACGACTAGTTTTGATTTTCAAGTTCTGGATGTCAAGAAGGCTTCTCAAACTGAATATCTGAAGAATATTGGTTTAGAAAATCTCTTGAAGAATGAACCAAGCAAGTATATTTCAGACAGATTAGCAAATGGTGCGACAGAACAATAGAAAATCCAAATATATAGGCTGCCTGAATTGTAGAACGTAAGGAATTATGCTATAATAGTACTATTCTAAAGAAAGAGGGTGTTAGAATGGGATTTACTGAAGAAACAGTACGTTTTAAATTGGACGATTCCAATAAAAAAGAAATTAGCGAAACGTTGGCTGATGTCTATGCTTCGTTGAATGATAAGGGCTACAACCCAATTAACCAAATCGTTGGTTACGTATTGAGTGGAGACCCTGCCTACGTTCCTCGTTATAATAATGCACGAAATCAAATCCGTAAGTATGAGCGTGATGAAATCGTTGAGGAATTGGTACGCTACTACCTTAAAGGACAAGGAGTCGATCTATAATCTATGAGAATTATGGGATTGGACGTCGGTTCAAAAACGGTAGGGGTGGCCATTAGTGACCCACTAGGCTTCACCGCTCAAGGACTTGAAATCATCCAGATTAATGAGGATCAGGGCCAGTTTGGTTTTGACCGTATCAAGGAATTGGTTGACAGCTATAAGGTGGAGCGCTTTGTAGTGGGTCTGCCCAAAAACATGAACAATACCAGCGGTCCGCGCGTGGAAGCCAGTCAAGCCTATGGTGCAAAGCTAGAAGAACTTTTTGGTTTGCCAGTAGACTATCAGGATGAGCGTTTGACGACGGTCGCTGCGGAACGCATGTTGATTGAACAAGCAGATATCAGCCGTAACAAGCGCAAGAAAGTCATTGATAAGTTAGCAGCTCAGCTGATTTTACAAAATTATTTAGATAGAAAATTTTAATACAAAGGAGAGGCTATGTCACACGATCATAACCACGACCACGAAGAACGTGAACTAATCACACTAGTAGATGAGCAAGGAAATGAAACCTTGTTTGAAATCCTTTTGACGATTGACGGAAAAGAAGAATTTGGTAAAAACTATGTTCTCCTAGTACCAGTTAACGCAGAAGAGGACGAAGACGGACAAGTTGAAATCCAAGCTTACTCATTCATCGAAAACGAAGATGGAACAGAAGGTGAATTGCAACCAATCCCAGAAGACTCAGAAGACGAATGGAACATGATTGAAGAAGTTTTCAACAGTTTTATGGAGGAGTAAAAATTGGAAGAGTTGGAACGTCCGGGGGACGTTTTTAGCCCTGCGCTATAAATTAGAAACGCAGGCACATCCAGTGGATATTTTTACTCCACGTTAGCATTTATAGTAGCTAGTTATTAGCTAACCAGGTAAGAGGTTGGGACGAAAATCCTGACCTCGTTTTTTGTTAGTCATCATGCTTTGATGCGGTAATTGATTGGACTTTTGTCAAGGAGAAGTATATGTTTGAAGTAGAAGAATGGCTCCATAGTCGGATTGGTTTGAATTTTCGATCAGGTTTGGGCCGAATGCAACAAGCGGTGGATTTGTTGGGGAATCCTGAGAAGGCTTATCCTATTATCCACGTAACAGGAACTAATGGAAAAGGTTCTACCGTTGCTTTTATGAGGGAGTTATTTATGGGACATGGCAAAAAAGTTGCGACCTTTACTTCCCCTCATATCGTCTCTATCAATGATCGAATCTGTATTAATGGGCAATTAATAGCTGATGCAGACTTCATCCGTTTGGCTGATCAGGTCAAGGAGATGGAGAAAACGCTTCTGCAAACCCATGATCAGTTGTCTTTTTTTGAATTGCTAACTTTGATTGCTTTTCTTTATTTTAGGGAGCAAGAGGTCGATTTGGTTCTACTAGAAGTGGGAATTGGTGGCTTACTTGATACGACCAATGTGGTAACTGGAGAGATTGCTGTCATCACCTCCATCGGACTTGACCATCAGGAGACCTTGGGTGACGGTCTAGAAGCAATTGCAGAGCAGAAAGCTGGTATTTTTAAGACTGGTAAAAAAGCAGTGATTGCGAAATTGCCTCCAGCAGCTAGGCTTGTTTGTCAGAAAAAAGCAGAATCTTTAGCTGTTGCCCTTTATCAGGCAGGTCAGGATTTTTCAATGCTGAATGGTGATTTTTCAAGTTCTTTATTAACTATTTCGCAGCTGAAAATAGGCTTAGAAGGAGCTTATCAGCAGGAGAATGCGGCCTTGGCGCTACAAACCTTTCTTCTTTTTATGAGAGAAGGAAAGGAAGCTGTTGATGAACAGGTTGTAAGACAGGCTTTGGAGCAGACCCATTGGGCTGGTCGTTTAGAGCGTATTCGTCCTCAGATTTACTTGGACGGTGCTCATAACCTCCCTGCCTTGACTCGCTTGGTTGAGTTTATCAAAGAAAAAGAGCAAGAAGGATATCGTCCTCAAATACTATTTGGAGCCTTGAAACGGAAGGATTATCAAGGGATGTTGGCTTATCTGACTGAAAATTTGCCTCAGGTGGAACTCAAGGTGACTGACTTTGATTATCAGGGTTCTTTGGATGAGACAGATATAATAGGTTACGATAAAGTTCCCTCTTACAGAGAATTTATTAGCAATTTTGAAGCAAGGGTAGACGCTCAGAATTTGTTATTCATTACAGGCTCTCTCTATTTTATCTCAGAAGTGCGGGGCTACTTGCTAGACCATGAGCAGATAAATTGACCTCTTCTTTTGTCTTTGTTATACTAGATGAAATGCTGGCTAAGAGAGGTTCTATTTCTCTAGCATAGCAAGAGAAAGGACATTTATTATGACATTCAAAACAGCAGCACTTTCTATTGTATCTTTAGCGAGTGTATCTTTGCTAGTTGCTTGTTCCCAAAGAACACAACCTGTTCAACAGCCTGTGGCTCAGCAGGCTCAACAACCTGCTCAACAGAATACTAATACTGCAAATGCAGGAAGTAACCAAAATCAAGCAGCTCCAGTACAAAACCAACCTGTAGCTCAACCGACCGATATTGATGGGACTTATACCGGTCAGGATGATGGAGACCGTATCACTTTAGTGGTAACTGGAACTACTGGTACATGGACTGAGCTCGAATCTGACGGGGATCAGAAAGTCAAACAGGTTACATTTGATGCAACAAATCAACGCATGACTATTGGCGATGATGCCAAAATTTACACTGTAAACGGTAATCAAATCGTTGTAGATGATATAGATAGAGACCCATCGGATCAAATCGTTTTATCAAAATAGACTAGGAAGAGACCGGATTTTTCGGTCTCTTTTATGATTACTCAGAAAAAATAATCATAAATACTTGCCTTCTACCGAATACCTGCGTTATACTAGTATTAATTACCTGTTTTTAGTGTTCATACTCTTTGAAAATCTCTTCAAACCACGTCAGCTTCCATCTGCAACCTCAAAACAGTGTTTTGAGCAACATGCGGCTAGCTTTCTAGTTTGTCCTTTGCTTTTCATTGAGTATAAAAATATCAAGGAGGGGATATGAAATATAGAAAATTTCAATTACTGATGTCCAAGTATGGTTTTAGTCTTTCGATTATGCTACTTGAACTTTCTCTTGTTTTTGGTCTCTTTCTCTATTTAGGGCGTATGGCCCCTATTCTATGGGTGATTGTCTTAATCTTTATGAGTATGGCGACTATTGTCGCAATTGTCAATCGTTCAATGACACCTGATAGTAAAGTGATGTGGTTAGTGGTAACTTTTGTTCCTGTCATTGGCCCCTTGCTCTATCTGATGTTTGGTGAAAGGCGATTGTCCAAAAAAGAAATCAAGCAGTTGGACAAACTTGGTTCTATGCATTTTCGGGAGGATAACAGTAAAGCTCTCCGCCAGAAATTGAAGGAAGAGAATAAGGCGGCTTACGGAGTTATCAAATCTTTATTGAGTATGGATGGCAATGCCGATGTATATGATCGAACCGACTCACAATTCTTTCCCTCAGGTGAAAGCATGTGGGCACATATGCTGGAAGACCTCAAGAAAGCTGAAAAATTTATTTTTTTGGAGTACTATATTGTCGAAGAAGGTCTGATGTGGAATAGCATACTAGATATACTAGAGCAAAAGGCAGCTCAGGGTGTAGAAGTCAAGATGCTCTATGATGATATCGGCTGTATGGCGACTTTACCTGGCGACTATACTATTCAGCTTCGTAGTCGAGGAATTGAAGCTCATAAGTTTAACAAGGTGATTCCCCGTTTGACGGTAGCTTATAATAATCGGGACCATCGTAAAATCCTTGTTATAGATGGTCAGGTAGCTTATACAGGAGGCATTAACTTAGCCGATGAGTACATAAATCATGTAGAACGTTTTGGCTATTGGAAGGATAGTGGGATTCGCTTAGACGGCCCTGGAGTTAAGGCTCTAACCCGTCTCTTTTTGATGACTTGGTATATCAATCGTGGGGAAATCAGTGATTTTGACCAGTATCACTTGGAAAACCAATTTTGTTCTAGCCAAGGGCTCTGCATTCCTTACGGTAGTGGACCCAAGCCTATCTTTCATACTCAGGTAGGGAAAAAAGTTTATCAAAGTTTGATTAACCAGGCTACTGATTCAGTCTATATCACAACACCCTATTTGATTATTGACTATGATTTAACTGAGAGTATTAAAAACGCGGCCATGAGGGGTGTTGATGTCCGCATCGTAACACCTTTCATTCCGGATAAAAAATTAATCCAACTGATCACAAGAGGGGCCTATCCGGATTTGTTATCAGCAGGAGTAAGGATTTTTGAGTATAGTCCAGGATTCATCCACAGTAAACAAATCTTAGTGGATAAAGATTTTGCTGCAGTTGGAACGATTAATTTTGATTATAGAAGTTTACTTCACCACTATGAAAATGCAGTTTTGCTATATAAAACGGAATCAATCACAAAGATTCAAAAAGATTTTCAGGAGATTTTTTCAGTATCGCAAGAAATTTTCCAAAATACGATAAAAAATAGCTGGTATCAAAAATTGATTAAGGAAATTGCCCAGTTATTTGCCCCAATCTTATAAGAAAACTAGGACTCAGGACACAAACCAGTCCTATTTTTCTTGTCTTTTACGAATAAGAAGATAGAGGGGGAACGATGCTGACTCAGAAAGAATTAGATTATATCACGACATTTAAACAGACGCATTTACACCGATTTCGGGAGATTGAAACCTTTGTGAAACTATGCAAAAAATTACTCAAACACCCATCGCAAGCTGACAATTTTAGGTCTTTTTGATATACTAAGACAGATAAATTGAATAGGAGAAATAACATGGCTGTATATGGCAGAATCGAAGAAGTATCCGAAACGATACAGAGTGATAGAATAGAAAATAGATTGGATAGAAATCTTGAATCTCATGTGGAAAAAGAAGAACAGGTAGCTTTCCCGTTTTTCAGACTCATCATTGGAAGTACGATTGCAACGGTTTTTTCTGTGGTGCTACCTTTACTTTTAGATATGGTAAGTCCTTCTCAGGCTCAGGATTTGTATATAGGGTGGGCTTTGCATCAGGGAGGACAGCTTTACAGTAGCTATTATGCTAGTCAGGGTCTTCTTTATTACTTGCTACTTTATATTACCCAGGGAGGCATCCTTTTTGCCTTGGTAGAATGGCTAGCCCTCTTAGGAGGAGGTTACTTCCTCTTTTCTTCAACAGAGTATTTGACGGGACAAAGAGAGCAAGCTAAGCAACTCCTAACGATATTTTATATTTTGGTATCTGGTCTCGGTTTTGGAGGAGGATATGCTACGATCTTAGCTCTGCCATTCCTGTTTGCAGGATTTTCATTCATAGCAACTTATCTTTCAAATCCTAACCATGACAAGGGATTTCTACGTTTGGGGATCTTTTTGGGTCTGTCATTTTTCATAGAGCCTCTTACAAGTCTTCTCTTTACTGTAGTGGTAACGATCGGTTTATTTGTCTTTAATATTGGGCATGGCCGTTTTGCCCATGCTGTTTATCAGTTTTTTGCAGCGGCACTTGGCTTTTCTCTCATCTTTTACCCAGTAGGCTACTATGTCCTTGCTTCAGGTGGATTTGGAGAAGCTCTAGGGAGTCTTTTGTATCCGATTGATTCCCTTCAGGTCTTTGCGAATCCTCAACTAGTGGATAATGTTGTATTCTATGGTTTGTTGACCTTTGGGTTAGGAGCTCTCTTCCTTGTTTTTCTAGGCTTGTTCCAATCAAAGGTATCAAAATTATATGTTATTTCAGTGCCAGCTAGTTTTGCTTTCATATTTGTATTAGCCTTGTTACTTTTTTCTCAAGAACCTCTTCACGGTTCGCGTTTGATTCTAATCCTTCCATTTTTACTCCTTCTTTTGATGACCAGTATTCGTGGGAAACATTCAGCTAGAGGAACTCGTCGTCGAAGAAGAGAGGAAGTTCCAACTTTATGGAAAAAATTTATGAAGGGGAATCTCTACCTACCTATCCTAGTGGTAGCTTATCTGATTGCAATTCCTTTTGTAGCTCGTTTTGTCTTGCATCCAGCTTCTCATAGAGAACAATATCAAGTGGTGGATAGAGTCAAACAAGAGACGAGTGATGGTGATCAAATCTATATTTGGGATTCTCGAGTTCAGATGTATAAAGAAAGCCAGCGTTTGGCTGGATCCATCTTCCCATCACCTCTTCTTTACACGAATACAGAAGAAAATAAAACTAGTTTGATTCATGACTTGAAAGAAAACCAACCTAAGGTGATTGTGGTAAATGACAAGGTGGCTCTCTGGTCTGAGGCAGAGACACTCTTGAAAGAACATTACCAACAAGTAAAGACTGATTACTCAGAGTTTAAAGTCTATAAAATTAAATAACAAAATCAATATCTTGTGTATTTTTAAAAAATTTAGGATTTTTACCACAAGATATTGATTTTTCTTTTTAGAGTGGTATAATATTTTTTAGATATTACATTTTAGAAACGAGCATGCATATGATTGCACTAGAAGAAAAAATTACAACCCTACCAACCCTCATCGTTGAAAAACGAGATGGGAGACGTGTTGTATTTGATGTGGACAAGATTGACAAGGCTCTCCACAAGGCCGCTGAAAAGGTTATGGATGTGACACCCTTGGTTGAAAAACGCCTAAGTAGTTTGATTGAACGTATTGTCACAGAAATTCATAGTCGCTTTCCGCAGGGAGTTAAGATTTACGAAATTCAAAATATCGTAGAACATGAACTCCTTGAAGCTAAAGAATATGCGCTAGCTGAGGAGTATATCACTTATCGGACACAGAGGAATTTTGAGCGCTCAAAAGCGACAGATATTAACTTTAGTATCCATAAACTTCTCAACAAAGATCAGGCAGTTGTCAATGAAAATGCTAATAAAGACAGCGATGTCTTTAATACCCAGCGTGATTTGACAGCAGGGATTGTTGGGAAATCAATCGGACTGCAAATGCTTCCTAAGCACGTAGCTAATGCCCACCAAAAAGGGGATATCCACTATCATGATTTGGACTACAGCCCCTATACCCCTATGACCAATTGCTGTTTGATTGATTTCAAGGGGATGTTGGAAAATGGTTTTAAGATTGGAAATGCAGAGGTAGAGAGTCCCAAGTCTATCCAGACTGCGACAGCTCAGATCTCTCAGATCATCGCTAACGTTGCTTCTAGCCAGTACGGGGGCTGTTCAGCGGACCGTATCGATGAAGTCCTGGCGCCTTATGCAGAGAAGAATTACCAAAAACACCTTAAGGATGCAGAAGAATGGGTCTTACCTGACAAACGAGAAGATTACGCTTGGAAGAAAACGCAAAAAGACATCTATGATGCCATGCAATCTCTCGAGTATGAAATCAATACTCTCTTCACTTCAAATGGACAAACACCTTTTACTTCGCTAGGTTTTGGTCTAGGAACCAATCGTTTTGAGCGGGAAATTCAAAAAGCTATTCTAAATATTCGTATCAATGGGCTTGGTTCAGAACACCGTACAGCTATCTTCCCTAAGCTCATCTTTACACTAAAAAGAGGTCTTAACTTGGAAGAAGGGACTCCCAACTACGACATCAAACAGTTGGCTCTTGAGTGTGCAACCAAGCGAATGTATCCAGATGTTTTATCTTATGATAAGATTGTTGACTTGACAGGATCATTCAAGGTGCCTATGGGTTGTCGTTCGTTCCTTCAAGGATGGAAGGATGAAAATGGTGTCGAGGTCAATTCAGGTCGCATGAATCTGGGTGTTGTGACGGTTAACCTGCCTCGTATTGCTCTTGAGTCTGAAGGTGATATGAATAAGTTCTGGGAAATCTTCAACGAGCGGATGAATATCGCAGAAGATGCTCTGGTTTACCGTGTCGAACGAACCAAGGAAGCAACACCAGCAAATGCCCCTATCCTTTATCAGTATGGAGCCTTCGGTCGCCGTCTCGGAAAAGAAGAAAGTGTAGACCAGCTCTTTAAGAATCGCCGTGCGACAGTTTCGCTGGGCTATATCGGCTTGTATGAAGTAGCCACAGTTTTCTTTGGGAACAGCTGGGAAAGCAATCCAGATGCTAAGGAATTCACGCTAGACATCATTCGAGATATGAAACGCCGGGTAGAAGAGTGGTCTGACCAATATGGCTACCATTTCTCTATCTACTCAACACCGTCTGAAAGTTTGACAGACCGTTTCTGCCGACTAGATACAGAGAAATTTGGTTCTATTCCTGATATTACAGACAAGGAATACTACACCAACTCTTTCCACTATGATGTTCGTAAAAATCCAACACCGTTTGAAAAATTAGACTTTGAGAAAGTCTATCCAGAAGCAGGTGCGTCAGGTGGTTTCATCCATTATTGTGAGTATCCAGTCCTTCAGCAAAATCCAAAGGCCTTGGAAGCTGTTTGGGATTATGCTTATGACCGTGTGGGCTATTTGGGGACCAATACTCCAATAGACCGTTGCTACAAGTGTGACTTTGAAGGGGATTTTGAACCAACTGAGAGAGGATTTGCATGTCCAAATTGTGGCAATAGCGACCCTAAAACAGTAGATGTTGTGAAACGGACTTGTGGCTATCTAGGCAATCCTCAAGCGAGACCGATGGTAAATGGTCGTCACAAGGAAATCGCTGCGCGTGTCAAACACATGAACGGTTCTACTATTAAAACGGTAGGACATGAAGTAAGAAATTAGAAAGAAGTAAAATGGGAAAATATCAATTAGACGATAAGGGGCGCGCTCAAGTGGCCCGTTATCACGAGAAGCACTCTAAGGGGGGAGCAGGTAAGAAAGAACGTTTGCTCAACCTCAAAGAACAATTTTTAAATAAGAATAAGAAAAAGTGAGGGGGTTCTCTCGCTTTTCTTATAGGGTGAGGTGAAAATGAAATTACGTAGACCAAGTTTGGCAGATTAAGAATCTGTTTTAGAGATGATGAAAGAAACACTTCGTCAGGGTTTGCAAGTTGCTAAGAAAAAGAACATCAAGCGAGCTCTTGTGACCTGTAGCGTGAATAATCCTGCTAGCAAAGGAGTCCTTTTAGCAAATGGTGGGCTCCTTGAGGATGTTCGTAATGGAGTCGAGCGTTATTGGATAGAGGTAGCAAATGAATAATCCAAAACCACAAGAATGGAAAAGCGAGGAGCTCAGTCAAGGCCGTATCATTGACTATAAGGCTTTTAACTTTGTAGATGGAGAAGGCGTGCGTAACTCTCTCTATGTATCAGGTTGCATGTTTCATTGCGAGGGATGTTATAATGTTGCGACTTGGTCTTTTAATGCTGGCATTCCCTATACAGCAGAATTAGAAGAACAGATCATGGCAGATCTTGCCCAGCCTTATGTTCAGGGGTTAACCTTACTGGGAGGGGAACCCTTTCTCAATACGGGCATTCTCTTGCCACTCGTGAAACGTATCCGGAAGGAATTGCCAGACAAAGACATCTGGTCCTGGACGGGCTATACTTGGGAAGAAATGATGCTGGAAACTCCAGATAAACTGGAACTCTTGTCACTTATTGACATTCTTGTCGATGGACGGTATGATCGAACTAAGCGCAATCTCATGCTCCAGTTTCGAGGTTCGTCAAATCAACGCATCATCGATGTGCAAAAATCACTCCAAAGTGCGCAAGTAGTGATTTGGGACAAGCTCAATGACGGGAAAGAAAGTTATGAACAGGTGAAGAGAGAACAACTTTCTTCTATAAAAATAGTTAAATAAATACCCTGACAAAAAAGAAAACAGTTTCATCTAAAAAAATAAAAAAAACCTGTCAAATCCCTTGCAATCGCAGTGGCTTTGTGTTATTCTATTATGGTGCTGTAAATTACAGCCTTAGCTTTGAGGCAAGAGGTTGCGACACGCTCGGTTGCATTGCCACGCAACACCGCGTCGGTTTTCTTGTGGAGCTAGCCTATTATCTTAAATAGACGAAAAGGAGAAAAAAGATGGCAAACAAAAAAATCCGTTTCCGTTTGAAAGCTTACGAACACCGTACGCTTGACACAGCGGCTGCAAAAATCGTAGAATCAGCTACTCGTACAGGTGCACAAGTTGCGGGTCCAATCCCACTTCCAACTGAACGTAGCCTCTACACAATCATTCGTGCGACTCACAAATACAAAGACTCTCGCGAACAATTTGAAATGCGTACACACAAACGTTTGATTGATATCGTTAACCCAACTCAAAAAACAGTTGATGCTTTGATGAAATTGGATCTTCCAAGTGGTGTAAACGTAGAAATCAAACTTTAATCTAAAATATAAAAGAGCAGAGGCTGGTGTTTCAATTTAATTGAACACCGGCCAAACTCGGTGTGAAAAAAGATAAACTTCCTTGTGTCTGTTTCCTCTTTTCACTTTGAGTTTGACGCCCTTTGTATCTTAGACTTGAGCATGAAAAACGCTCGTTAAAAACTTTTTGAATAAAAACTATAGAAAAGGAACTATTTTCTCATGACAAAAGGAATCTTAGGGAAAAAAGTGGGAATGACTCAAATCTTCACTAAAGCTGGCGAATTGATCCCTGTAACAGTTATTGAAGCAACTCCAAACGTTGTCCTTCAAGTTAAAACTGTTGAAACAGACGGATACAACGCTATCCAAGTTGGTTTCGATGACAAACGCGAAGTATTGAGCAACAAACCTGCTAAAGGACATGTAGCAAAAGCTAACACGGCTCCTAAGCGCTTCACTCGTGAATTCAAAAACGTTGAAGGCTTGGAAGTTGGTGCTGAAATCACAGTTGAAACTTTCGCAGCTGGAGATGTTGTTGACGTAACTGGTACTTCTAAAGGTAAAGGTTTCCAAGGTGTTATCAAACGCCACGGACAATCACGTGGACCTATGGCTCACGGTTCTCGTTACCACCGTCGTCCAGGTTCTATGGGACCTGTTGCACCTAACCGCGTATTCAAAGGTAAAAACCTTGCAGGACGTATGGGTGGCGACCGCGTAACAATTCAAAACCTTGAAGTTGTACAAGTTGTTCCAGAAAAGAACGTTATCCTTATCAAAGGTAACGTACCAGGTGCTAAGAAATCTCTTATCACTATCAAATCAGCAGTTAAAGCTGGTAAATAATAAGGAAAGGGGAATACAGTCAAAATGGCAAATGTAACATTATTCGACCAAACTGGTAAACAAGCGGGCGAAGTTGTTCTTAACGATGCAATCTTTGGTATTGAACCAAACCAATCTGTTGTGTTTGATGTCATCATCAGCCAACGTGCTAGCCTTCGTCAAGGAACTCACGCTGTTAAAAACCGTTCAGCCGTTTCAGGTGGCGGACGCAAACCATGGCGTCAAAAAGGAACTGGACGTGCTCGTCAAGGTTCTATCCGCTCACCACAATGGCGTGGTGGTGGTGTTGTCTTCGGACCAACTCCACGTTCATACGGCTACAAACTTCCACAAAAAGTTCGTCGCCTAGCTCTTAAATCAGTCTACTCTGAAAAAGTTGCTGAAAACAAATTTGTAGCCGTTGATTCTCTTGAATTTACAGCTCCAAAAACTGCTGAATTTGCAAAAGTTCTTGCAGCTTTGAGCATCGATTCTAAAGTCCTTGTTATTCTTGAAGAAGGAAACGAATTCGCAGCTCTTTCAGCTCGTAACCTTCCGAACGTGAAAGTTGCGACTGCTACAACTGCAAGTGTTCTTGACATCGCAAATAGTGACAAACTTCTTGTTACTCAAGCAGCTATCTCTAAAATCGAGGAGGTTCTTGCATAATGAATTTGTATGATGTTATCAAAAAACCTGTCATCACTGAAAGCTCAATGGCTCAACTTGAAGCAGGAAAATATGTATTTGAAGTTGACACTCGTGCACACAAACTTTTGATCAAGCAAGCTGTTGAAGCTGCTTTCGAAGGTGTTAAAGTTGCAAATGTTAACACAATCAACGTAAAACCTAAAGCTAAACGTGTTGGACGTTACACTGGTTTTACAAACAAAACTAAAAAAGCTATCATCACACTTACAGCTGATTCAAAAGCAATCGAGTTGTTCGCTGCTGAAGCTGAATAATCTAAGGAGGAAATATCGTGGGAATTCGTGTTTATAAACCAACAACAAACGGTCGCCGTAATATGACTTCTTTGGATTTCGCTGAAATCACAACAAGCACTCCTGAAAAATCATTGCTTGTTGCATTGAAGAGCAAGGCTGGTCGTAACAACAACGGTCGTATCACTGTTCGTCACCAAGGTGGTGGACACAAACGTTTCTACCGTTTGGTTGACTTCAAACGTAACAAAGACAACGTTGAAGCAGTTGTTAAAACAATCGAGTACGATCCAAACCGTTCTGCAAACATCGCTCTTGTACACTACACTGACGGTGTGAAAGCATACATCATCGCTCCAAAAGGTCTTGAAGTAGGTCAACGTATCGTTTCAGGGCCAGAGGCAGATATCAAAGTCGGAAACGCTCTTCCACTTGCTAACATTCCAGTTGGTACTTTGATTCACAACATCGAGTTGAAACCAGGTCGTGGTGGTGAATTGGTACGTGCTGCTGGAGCATCTGCTCAAGTATTGGGTTCTGAAGGTAAATACGTTCTTGTTCGTCTTCAATCAGGTGAAGTTCGTATGATTCTTGGAACTTGTCGTGCTACAGTTGGTGTTGTCGGAAACGAACAACATGGGCTTGTAAACCTTGGTAAAGCAGGACGTAACCGTTGGAAAGGTATCCGCCCAACAGTTCGTGGTTCTGTAATGAACCCTAACGATCACCCACACGGTGGTGGTGAAGGTAAAGCACCAGTTGGTCGTAAAGCACCATCTACTCCATGGGGCAAACCTGCTCTTGGTCTTAAAACTCGTAACAAGAAAGCGAAATCTGACAAACTTATCGTTCGTCGTCGCAACGAGAAATAATATTAAATTAGTTGCTTAAGCAACTAGTAAATCCGCCAGCTCGGTAGCGCTCCATAGGAGCGCAAGCCGTTGTGGTACAATATTTAAAGGAGAAAACATAAAAATGGGACGCAGTCTTAAAAAAGGACCTTTCGTCGATGAGCATTTGATGAAAAAAGTTGAAGCTCAAGCTAATGACGAAAAGAAAAAAGTTATTAAAACTTGGTCACGTCGTTCAACGATTTTCCCAAGTTTCATTGGTTACACTATCGCAGTTTATGACGGACGTAAACACGTACCTGTTTACATCCAAGAAGATATGGTAGGTCACAAACTTGGTGAATTTGCACCAACTCGTACTTACAAAGGTCACGCTGCAGACGACAAGAAAACACGTAGAAAATAAGGAGAACATAAATGGCAGAAATTACTTCAGCTAAAGCAATGGCTCGTACAGTACGTGTTTCACCTCGTAAATCACGTCTTGTTCTTGATAACATCCGTGGTAAAAGCGTAGCCGATGCAATCGCAATCTTGACATTCACTCCAAACAAAGCTGCTGAAATCATCTTGAAAGTTTTGAACTCAGCTGTAGCTAACGCTGAAAACAACTTTGGTTTGGATAAAGCTAACTTGGTAGTATCTGAAGCATTCGCAAACGAAGGACCAACTATGAAACGTTTTCGTCCACGTGCGAAAGGTTCAGCTTCGCCAATCAACAAACGTACAGCTCACATCACTGTAGCTGTTGCAGAAAAATAAGGAGGTAAAATCGTGGGTCAAAAAGTACATCCAATTGGTATGCGTGTCGGCATCATCCGTGATTGGGATGCCAAATGGTATGCTGAAAAAGAATACGCGGATTACCTTCATGAAGATCTTGCAATCCGTAAATTCGTTCAAAAAGAACTTGCTGACGCAGCAGTTTCAAATATTGAAATCGAACGCGCAGTAAATAAAGTTAACGTTTCACTTCACACTGCTAAACCAGGTATGGTTATCGGTAAAGGTGGTGCTAACGTTGATGCACTTCGTGCTAAACTTAACAAATTGACTGGAAAACAAGTACACATCAACATCATCGAAATCAAACAACCTGATTTGGATGCTCACCTAGTTGGTGAAGGAATTGCTCGTCAATTGGAGCAACGTGTTGCTTTCCGTCGTGCACAAAAACAAGCAATCCAACGTGCAATGCGTGCTGGAGCTAAAGGAATCAAAACTCAAGTATCAGGTCGTTTGAACGGTGCAGATATCGCCCGTGCTGAAGGATACTCTGAAGGAACTGTTCCACTTCACACACTTCGTGCAGATATCGATTATGCTTGGGAAGAAGCAGACACTACATACGGTAAACTTGGTGTTAAAGTATGGATTTACCGTGGTGAAGTTCTTCCAGCTCGTAAAAACACTAAAGGAGGTAAATAACCAATGTTAGTACCTAAACGTGTTAAACACCGTCGTGAATTCCGTGGGAAAATGCGCGGTGAAGCAAAAGGTGGTAAAGAAGTAGCATTCGGTGAATACGGTCTTCAAGCTACAACAAGCCACTGGATCACTAACCGCCAAATCGAGGCTGCTCGTATTGCCATGACTCGTTACATGAAACGTGGTGGTAAAGTTTGGATTAAGATCTTCCCACACAAATCATACACTGCTAAAGCTATCGGTGTGCGTATGGGATCTGGTAAAGGGGCACCTGAAGGTTGGGTAGCACCAGTTAAACGTGGTAAAGTGATGTTCGAAATCGCTGGTGTATCTGAAGAGGTTGCACGCGAAGCGCTTCGTCTTGCTAGCCACAAATTGCCAGTTAAATGTAAATTCGTAAAACGTGAAGCAGAATAAGGAGAAGGCATGAAACTTAATGAAGTAAAAGAATTTGTTAAAGAACTTCGTGGTCTTTCTCAAGAAGAACTCGCGAAGCGCGAAAACGAATTGAAAAAAGAATTGTTTGAACTTCGTTTCCAAGCTGCTACTGGTCAATTGGAACAAACAGCTCGCTTGAAAGAAGTTAAAAAACAAATCGCTCGTATCAAAACAGTTCAATCTGAAGCGAAATAATAGACTAGGGAAGGAGAAATTTCAATGGAACGCAATAATCGTAAAGTTCTTGTTGGACGTGTTGTATCTGACAAAATGGACAAGACAATCACAGTTGTAGTTGAAACAAAACGTAACCACCCAGTCTATGGTAAACGTATTAACTACTCTAAAAAATATAAAGCTCATGATGAAAATAATGTTGCCAAAGAAGGCGATATCGTACGTATCATGGAAACTCGCCCGCTTTCAGCTACAAAACGTTTCCGTCTTGTAGAAGTTGTTGAAGAAGCGGTCATCATCTAATCAAACCTGAAAGGAGAAAACTGAAATGATTCAAACAGAAACTCGTTTGAAAGTCGCAGACAACAGCGGTGCTCGCGAAATCTTGACTATCAAAGTTCTTGGTGGTTCAGGACGTAAATTTGCAAACATCGGTGATGTTATCGTGGCATCTGTAAAACAAGCTACTCCTGGTGGTGCAGTTAAAAAAGGTGACGTTGTTAAAGCAGTTATCGTTCGTACTAAATCAGGTGCTCGTCGTGCTGATGGTTCATACATCAAATTTGACGAAAACGCAGCAGTTATCATCCGTGACGACAAAACTCCTCGCGGAACACGTATCTTTGGACCAGTTGCACGTGAATTGCGTGAAGGTGGCTTCATGAAGATTGTGTCACTTGCTCCAGAAGTACTTTAATTGATTGCTCAATGAAAATTAAAACAAGTTTAGGAAGTGAGACAAAAGCATAACTTAAGTTAGGTGAGTTGAAACTGACGAAGAATTGCTTTGATTTTCGCAGAGTAAAAAACAAACAAACTAGTCCCCTAGCTTTGAGCTAGGGTGCCCTTATGGGCGTAAGAAAAAATCAAGGAGAAACCTAATGTTTGTAAAAAAAGGCGACAAAGTTCGCGTAATCGCTGGTAAAGATAAGGGAACAGAAGCTGTTGTCCTTACTGCCCTTCCAAAAGTAAACAAAGTTATCGTTGAAGGTGTTAACATCGTTAAGAAACACCAACGTCCAACTAACGAGCTTCCTCAAGGTGGTATCATCGAGAAAGAAGCAGCTATCCACGTATCAAACGTTCAAGTTTTGGACAAAAATGGAGTAGCTGGTCGTGTTGGTTACAAATTTGTAGACGGTAAAAAAGTTCGCTACAACAAAAAATCAGGCGAAGTGCTTGATTAATCACGAAGGAAAGGAGAAGTATAATGGCAAATCGTTTAAAAGAAAAATATCTTAATGAAGTAGTTCCTTCTTTGACAGAACAATTCAACTACTCATCAGTGATGGCTGTGCCTAAAGTAGATAAGATCGTTTTGAACATGGGTGTTGGTGAAGCTGTATCAAACGCTAAAAGCCTTGAAAAAGCTGCTGAAGAATTGGCACTTATCTCAGGTCAAAAACCACTTATCACTAAAGCTAAAAAATCAATCGCCGGCTTCCGTCTTCGTGAAGGTGTTGCGATCGGTGCAAAAGTTACCCTTCGTGGTGAACGTATGTACGAATTCTTGGATAAATTGGTTTCAGTTTCACTTCCACGTGTACGTGACTTCCATGGTGTTCCAACAAAATCATTTGATGGACGCGGAAACTACACACTTGGTGTGAAAGAACAATTGATTTTCCCAGAAATCAACTTCGATGACGTTGACAAAACTCGTGGTCTTGACATCGTTATCGTAACAACTGCTAACACTGACGAAGAGTCACGTGCATTGCTTACAGGGCTTGGAATGCCTTTTGCAAAATAATATAGGAGGTAAATTTAATGGCTAAAAAATCAATGATTGCTAAGAACAAACGTCCAGCGAAGTTCTCTACTCAAGCTTATACTCGTTGTGAAAGATGTGGTCGTCCACATTCAGTTTACCGCAAATTCAAACTTTGCCGTATTTGCTTCCGTGAATTAGCTTACAAAGGAAAAATCCCTGGTGTAACAAAAGCATCTTGGTAATATCATGATACAAAGAGCGTAACAACCCCAGCAAAAATAGGAGATTTGGTGCAGGAGCGATGCTCCAAGACAAATCTATCTTTTTTGCCCAGGTTGTAGCTCGTGTTCAAATGAGATTATCTTGTTTGAATGTGTCAATACTATCTGAGCCCAGCTCAATCATTAACTAGCAAGTGCAACTTGCAAACTACTAGTAAGAGGAGAAAAATAAAATGGTTATGACTGACCCAATCGCAGACTTCCTAACTCGTATTCGTAATGCTAACCAAGCTAAACACGAAGTACTTGAAGTACCTGCATCAAACATCAAAAAAGGGATTGCTGAAATCCTTAAACGCGAAGGTTTTGTTAAGAACGTAGAAATCATCGAAGATGATAAACAAGGCATCATCCGTGTATTTCTTAAATACGGAGCAAACGGTGAACGAGTTATCACTAACTTGAAACGCGTTTCTAAACCAGGACTTCGTGTTTACAAAAAACGTGAAGATCTTCCAAAAGTACTTAACGGTCTTGGAATTGCTATCCTTTCAACATCTGAAGGTTTGCTTACTGATAAAGAAGCTCGCCAAAAGAATGTTGGTGGTGAGGTTATCGCTTACGTTTGGTAATATTTAGCTCCCAATTTCTTTGTGACTCTTCGTTATCGTCTCTTGCCTAACCCAAAGTTATGCCTGCGAGACGATGCCTAGATTCACTTTGAAATTGAAACCTAAATGTTCCTTTAAATCGAGAAATCGATTGAACCCCGTGAAAACTGGCCGTTCTGGCCTGACAATTTAACAGGAGAAAATAAACATGTCACGTATTGGTAATAAAGTTATCGTGTTGCCTGCTGGTGTTGAACTCACTAACAATGACAACGTTGTAACTGTAAAAGGACCTAAAGGAGAACTTACTCGTGAGTTCTCAAAAAATATTGAAATCCGTGTGGAAGGTACTGAAGTAACTCTTCACCGTCCAAACGATTCAAAAGAAATGAAAACTATCCATGGGACTACTCGTGCCCTTTTGAACAACATGGTTATTGGTGTATCAGAAGGATTCAAGAAAGAACTTGAAATGCGCGGGGTTGGTTACCGTGCACAACTTCAAGGATCTAAACTTGTTTTGGCTGTTGGTAAATCACATCCAGACGAAGTTGAAGCTCCAGAAGGAATTACTTTTGAACTTCCAAACCCAACAACAATCGTTGTTAGTGGAATTTCAAAAGAAGTAGTTGGTCAAACAGCTGCTTACGTACGTAGCCTTCGTTCACCAGAACCATATAAAGGTAAAGGTATCCGTTACGTTGGTGAATTCGTTCGCCGTAAAGAAGGTAAAACAGGTAAATAATGTTGAGTGGTTGATTCTCAACCACCAACCTATTTTCCAACTTTGTGCATAGCACACGATTTAAAACTAAAGAGGTGAAAACTGTGATTTCAAAACCAGATAAAAACAAACTCCGCCAAAAACGCCACCGTCGCGTTCGCGGAAAACTCTCTGGAACTGCTGATCGCCCACGTTTGAACATATTCCGTTCTAATATAGGCATCTACGCTCAAGTGATTGATGACGTAGCGGGTGTAACGCTCGCAAGTGCTTCAACTCTTGATAAAGAAGTTTCAAAAGGAACTAAAACTGAACAAGCCGTTGCTGTCGGTAAACTCGTTGCAGAACGTGCAAACGCTAAAGGTATTTCAGAAGTGGTGTTCGACCGCGGTGGATATCTATATCACGGACGTGTGAAAGCTTTGGCTGATGCAGCTCGTGAGAACGGATTGAAATTCTAATAGGAGGACACTAGAAAATGGCATTTAAAGACAATGCAGTTGAATTTGAAGAACGCGTAGTTGCTGTCAACCGTGTTACAAAAGTTGTTAAAGGTGGACGTCGTCTTCGTTTCGCAGCTCTTGTTGTTGTTGGTGACCACAACGGTCGCGTAGGATTTGGTACTGGTAAAGCTCAAGAAGTTCCAGAAGCAATCCGTAAAGCAGTAGATGATGCTAAGAAAAACTTGATCGAAGTTCCTATGGTTGGAACAACTATCCCACACGAAGTTCTTTCAGAATTCGGTGGAGCTAAAGTATTGTTGAAACCTGCTGTAGAAGGTTCTGGAGTTGCCGCTGGTGGTGCAGTTCGTGCCGTTGTGGAATTGGCAGGTGTAGCAGATATTACATCTAAATCACTTGGTTCTAACACTCCAATCAACATTGTTCGTGCAACTGTTGAAGGTTTGAAACAATTGAAACGCGCTGAAGAAGTTGCTGCCCTTCGTGGTATTTCAGTTTCTAATTTGGCATAAGAAAGGGGATAAAATGGCTCAAATTAAAATTACTTTGACTAAGTCTCCAATCGGACGCATTCCATCACAACGCAAAACTGTTGTAGCACTTGGACTTGGCAAATTGAACAGCTCTGTTATTAAAGAAGATAACGCTGCTATCCGTGGTATGATCACTGCAGTATCTCACTTGGTAACAGTTGAAGAAGTAAACTAATAAATTTTTAGGGGATGTGCACTATACCATCCCCTAAAACTAGATATAGTCATCTATGATGACGTCGTATAGGCGAGTTGATGGGGGAGACAACCTTTTCTCCCTTATCGGCGCTAGCATTTTACAAAAGAGGAGAAAATTAAAATGAAACTTCATGAATTGAAACCTGCAGAAGGTTCTCGTAAAGTACGTAATCGCGTTGGTCGTGGTACTTCATCAGGTAACGGTAAAACATCTGGTCGTGGACAAAAAGGTCAAAAAGCTCGTAGCGGTGGCGGAGTTCGCCTTGGTTTTGAAGGTGGACAAACTCCATTGTTCCGTCGTCTTCCAAAACGTGGATTCACTAACATCAACGCTAAAGAATACGCAATTGTGAACCTTGACCAATTGAACGTCTTTGAAGATGGTGCTGAAGTTACTCCAGTTGTTCTTATCGAAGCAGGAATTGTTAAAGCTGAAAAATCAGGTATTAAAATTCTTGGTAACGGTGAGTTGACTAAGAAATTGACTGTGAAAGCAGCTAAATTCTCTAAATCAGCTGAAGAAGCTATCACTGCTAAAGGTGGTTCAGTAGAAGTCATCTAAGAGAGGTGACCTATGTTTTTTAAATTATTAAGAGAAGCTCTTAAAGTTAAGCAGGTTCGATCAAAAATTTTATTCACAATTTTTATCATTTTGGTCTTTCGTATCGGAACTAGCATTACAGTTCCTGGTGTGAATGCCAATAGCTTGAATGCTTTAAGTGGATTATCCTTCTTAAACATGTTGAGCTTGGTGTCAGGGAATGCCATGAAAAACTTCTCAGTTTTTGCTCTTGGTGTTAGTCCCTACATTACGGCCTCTATCGTAGTCCAACTCTTGCAAATGGATATTTTACCCAAGTTTGTAGAGTGGGGTAAACAAGGGGAAGTAGGCCGAAGAAAATTAAATCAAGCTACTCGTTATATTGCTCTAGTTCTCGCTTTTGTGCAATCTATCGGGATTACAGCTGGTTTTAATACTTTGGCTGGAGCTCAATTGTTGAAAACAGCTCTTACTCCACAAGTCTTTATCATGATTGGTATCATCTTAACAGCTGGTAGTATGATTGTGACTTGGTTGGGTGAGCAAATTACAGATAAGGGATACGGAAATGGTGTTTCTATGATTATCTTTGCCGGGATTGTTGCCTCAATTCCAGAGATGATTCAAGGCATCTATGTTGACTACTTTGTGAACGTCCCAAGTAGCCGTATCAACTCATCTATTATTTTCGTAATTATTTTGATGATTACTGTCTTGTTGATCATTTATTTTACAACTTATGTTCAACAAGCAGAATACAAAATTCCAATCCAATATACTAAGGTTGCACAAGGTGCTCCATCTAGCTCTTACCTTCCTTTGAAGGTAAACCCTGCTGGAGTTATCCCTGTTATCTTTGCCAGTTCGATTACGGCAGCGCCTGCGGCTATTCTTCAGTTTTTGAGCGCTACAGGTCATGATTGGGCTTGGGTAAGAACAGCACAAGAAATGCTGGCAACAACTTCACCAACTGGTATTGCCATGTATGCTTTGTTGATTATTCTCTTTACATTCTTCTATACGTTTGTACAGATTAATCCTGAAAAAGCGGCAGAAAACCTACAAAAGAGCGGTGCCTATATCCACGGAGTTCGTCCTGGTAAAGGCACAGAAGAATATATGTCTAAACTTCTTCGTCGTCTTGCAACTGTTGGTTCTCTCTTCCTTGGTGTGATTTCTATTTTACCAATCGTAGCAAAAGATGTTTTCGGACTTTCAGAAGCAGTTGCTTTTGGAGGAACTAGTCTTTTGATCATCATCTCTACAGGTATTGAGGGAATCAAACAATTGGAAGGTTACCTATTGAAACGTAAGTATGTTGGTTTTATGGACAGAACAGAATAAAAGTATTTACTGAATCAGTAAATGCTGAGGGAGTGGAGGTTTAACTCTAACATTGGTGAGAGTTCAGTCTCCCCTCTTCTATTTTGTTTTTAAATAGGAGTGAAAAGATTTTTTGCTTCTATTTAAAAATAAAATAAGGAGATCAAATCATGAATCTTTTGATTATGGGCTTACCTGGTGCAGGTAAGGGAACTCAAGCAGCAAAAATCGTAGAACAATTCCATGTTGCACATATCTCAACAGGTGATATGTTCCGCGCTGCTATGGCAAATCAAACTGAAATGGGTGTTCTTGCTAAGTCATATATTGACAAGGGTGAATTGGTTCCTGACGAAGTTACAAATGGAATCGTAAAAGAACGTCTTTCACAAGATGATATTAAAGAAACAGGATTCTTATTGGATGGGTACCCACGTACAATTGAACAAGCTCATGCCTTAGACAAAACATTGGCTGAACTTGGTATTGAGCTAGAAGGTGTTATCAACATTGAAGTGAATCCAGACAGCCTCTTGGAACGTTTGAGTGGCCGTATCATCCACCGCGTAACTGGAGAAACTTTCCACAAGGTCTTTAACCCACCAGTTGACTATAAAGAAGAAGATTACTACCAACGTGAAGATGATAAGCCTGAAACAGTAAAACGTCGTTTGGATGTCAATATTGCTCAAGGAGAACCAATCATTGCTCACTACCGTGCTAAAGGTTTGGTTCATGACATCGAAGGTAATCAAGATATCAATGATGTCTTCTCAGATATCGAAAAAGTATTGACAAATTTGAAATAAAGCGTTTTTCACACTTGCAAAAATCCGCTACAAATGTTATACTGAGATAGTCTGACTTATAATTGTTGTCTCTGTGTCTAGAGGCATCGAATCGAAATTTATGGAGGTGCTTTTGCGTGGCAAAAGACGATGTGATTGAAGTTGAAGGCAAAGTAGTTGATACAATGCCGAATGCAATGTTTACGGTTGAACTTGAAAATGGACATCAGATTTTAGCAACAGTTTCTGGTAAAATTCGTAAAAACTATATTCGTATTTTAGCGGGAGATCGTGTTACTGTCGAAATGAGTCCATATGACTTGACACGTGGACGTATCACTTACCGCTTTAAATAATCGAAAAACTTGGAGGGATAAGAAATGAAAGTAAGACCATCGGTCAAACCAATTTGCGAATACTGTAAAGTTATTCGTCGTAATGGTCGTGTTATGGTAATTTGCCCAGCAAATCCAAAACACAAACAACGTCAAGGATAAGATAGAAAGGAGAAAACATGGCTCGTATTGCTGGAGTTGACATTCCAAATGACAAACGTGTAGTAATCTCATTGACTTATGTTTATGGTATCGGACTTGCAACATCTAAGAAAATTTTGGCTGCTGCTGGAATCTCAGAAGATGTTCGTGTACGTGATCTTACATCAGATCAAGAAGATGCTATCCGTCGTGAAGTGGATGCAATCAAAGTTGAAGGTGACCTTCGTCGTGAAGTAAACTTGAACATCAAACGTTTGATGGAAATCGGTTCATACCGTGGTATCCGTCACCGTCGTGGACTTCCTGTCCGTGGACAAAACACTAAAAACAACGCTCGCACTCGTAAAGGTAAAGCTGTTGCGATTGCTGGTAAGAAAAAATAATATAGGAGGTAAAAGTCTTGGCTAAACCAACACGTAAACGTCGTGTGAAAAAGAATATCGAATCTGGTATTGCTCATATTCACGCTACATTTAATAACACTATTGTTATGATTACTGATGTGCATGGTAATGCAATTGCTTGGTCATCAGCTGGTGCTCTTGGTTTCAAAGGTTCTCGTAAATCTACACCATTCGCTGCTCAAATGGCTTCTGAAGCTGCTGCTAAATCTGCACAAGAACACGGTCTTAAATCAGTTGAAGTTACTGTAAAAGGTCCAGGTTCTGGTCGTGAGTCAGCTATTCGTGCGCTTGCTGCCGCTGGTCTTGAAGTAACAGCAATTCGTGATGTGACTCCAGTGCCACACAATGGTGCTCGTCCTCCAAAACGTCGCCGTGTATAATCATCGCATTACACTGCTTTTCGTTTAAGAGGGAGTAACTAAATGATCGAGTTTGAAAAACCAAATATAACAAAAATTGATGAAAATAAAGATTATGGCAAGTTTGTAATCGAACCACTTGAACGTGGCTACGGTACAACTCTTGGTAACTCTCTTCGTCGTGTACTTCTAGCTTCTCTACCAGGAGCAGCTGTGACATCTATCAATATTGATGGTGTGTTACATGAGTTTGACACAGTTCCAGGTGTTCGTGAAGACGTGATGCAAATCATTCTGAACATTAAAGGAATTGCAGTGAAATCGTACGTTGAAGACGAAAAAATCATCGAACTAGATGTTGAAGGTCCTGCTGAAGTAACAGCCGGTGACATTTTGACAGATAGCGATATTGAAATTGTAAATCCAGATCATTATCTCTTTACAATCGGTGAAGGTTCTTCTCTAAAAGCGACTATGACTGTTAATAGTGGTCGTGGATATGTACCTGCTGATGAAAATAAAAAGGATAATGCACCAGTTGGAACACTTGCTGTAGATTCTATTTATACACCAGTTACAAAAGTCAACTATCAAGTGGAACCTGCTCGTGTAGGTAGCAATGATGGATTTGACAAATTAACCCTTGAAATCTTGACAAATGGAACAATTATTCCAGAAGATGCTTTAGGGCTTTCAGCACGTATTTTGACAGAACATCTTGATTTGTTTACAAATCTGACTGAGATTGCTAAGTCAACTGAAGTGATGAAAGAAGCTGATACTGAATCTGACGACCGTATTTTGGATCGTACGATTGAGGAACTGGACTTGTCTGTGCGTTCATACAACTGTTTGAAACGTGCCGGTATCAATACTGTGCATGATTTGACAGAAAAATCTGAAGCAGAGATGATGAAAGTACGAAATCTTGGACGCAAGAGTTTGGAAGAAGTGAAACTCAAACTCATTGATTTGGGTCTTGGATTAAAAGATAAATAAAGGAGGAATAAATGGCTTACCGTAAACTAGGACGCACTAGCTCTCAGCGTAAAGCAATGCTTCGCGATTTGACAACTGACCTTTTGATCAACGAATCAATCGTGACAACTGAAGCTCGTGCTAAAGAAATCCGTAAAACTGTTGAAAAAATGATTACTCTAGGTAAACGTGGTGATTTGCATGCACGTCGTCAAGCAGCTGCTTTCGTACGTAATGAAATCGCATCTGAAAACTATGATGAAGCAACTGATAAGTACACTTCTACTACAGCGCTTCAAAAATTGTTCTCAGAAATCGCACCTCGTTATGCTGAACGTAACGGTGGATACACTCGTATCCTTAAAACTGAACCACGTCGTGGTGATGCAGCGCCAATGGCGATCATCGAATTAGTATAAAATCATCAATTTTGTTGAGTGTTATGATGATGGAGTCTTGTGCTCTTAGTCTAGCTCTGGTCTACCGCTAGGATTTCGGTCCTAGCGGGAACACTCATCATAAGTTGGGATAGTAGACGCTTGTTTACGAAATTGTTTTTTTCTTAAGAACAACTTCGTAAGCAGGCGTTTTTGAGTATTTTGATTAGAATTATGCTATACTATTTTAAAAGAATTCTGTTTAATGTTCAGGTTTCCTATTAAAAGAAGAATTGGAGTTTGCTTATGAAAGCGATTATAACTGTTGTTGGTAAAGATAAGTCTGGAATTGTTGCAGGTGTTTCTGGTAAAATTGCAGAATTGGGTTTGAATATCGATGATATCTCTCAAACTGTTTTGGATGAATATTTCACGATGATGGCTGTCGTCTCTAGCGATGAAAAGCAAGACTTTACCTATCTTCGTAATGAATTTGAAGCTTTTGGGGAAACTTTGAATGTGAAAATCAATCTTCAGAGTGCGGCGATTTTCGAAGCTATGTATAATATCTAGGAGGTGCACATGGATATTAGACAAGTTACTGAAACCATCGCTATGATTGAGGAGCAGAACTTTGATATCAGAACTATTACCATGGGGATTTCCCTATTAGACTGTATTGATCCAGATATCAATCGGGCTGCGGAGAAAATTTATCAAAAGATTACCACCAAGGCAGCTAATTTAGTAGCTGTTGGCGATGAGATTGCAGCTGAGTTGGGAATTCCAATTGTTAATAAGCGTGTATCGGTGACTCCCATTTCTCTAATTGGGGCAGCGACAGATGCGACGGACTACGTGATTCTGGCAAAAGCGCTTGATAGGGCTGCGAAAGAAATCGGTGTGGATTTTATTGGTGGTTTCTCTGCCTTGGTACAAAAAGGTTATCAAAAGGGAGATGAGATTCTCATCAATTCTATTCCTCGCGCTTTGGCTGAAACGGACAAGGTCTGCTCGTCAGTTAATATTGGCTCAACCAAGTCGGGTATTAATATGACGGCTGTGGCAGATATAGGACGAGTTATCAAGGAAACGGCAACTCTATCTGATATGGGGGCAGCTAAGTTGGTTGTATTTGCTAATGCTGTTGAGGACAATCCATTTATGGCGGGTGCCTTCCATGGTGTTGGGGAGGCAGATGTTATCATCAATGTCGGAGTTTCTGGTCCTGGTGTGGTGAAACGTGCCTTGGAAAAAGTTCGTGGGCAGAGCTTTGATGTAGTAGCCGAAACAGTTAAGAAGACTGCCTTTAAAATCACTCGTATCGGTCAATTGGTTGGTCAAATGGCCAGTGAGAGACTGGGTGTGGAGTTTGGTATTGTGGACTTGAGTTTGGCGCCAACTCCTGCGGTTGGAGATTCTGTTGCACGTGTCCTTGAGGAAATGGGGCTAGAAACAGTTGGAACACACGGGACGACGGCTGCCTTGGCACTCTTGAACGACCAAGTTAAGAAGGGCGGAGTGATGGCCTGCAACCAAGTTGGTGGTTTGTCTGGTGCCTTTATCCCTGTTTCAGAGGATGAAGGAATGATTGCTGCTGTTCAAAATGGCTCTCTTAATTTGGAAAAACTAGAAGCTATGACGGCTATCTGTTCTGTTGGTTTGGATATGATTGCCATTCCGGAGGATACACCTGCTGAAACCATTGCGGCCATGATTGCAGATGAAGCTGCAATTGGTGTCATTAACATGAAAACAACGGCTGTCCGTATCATTCCAAAAGGAAAAGAAGGTGACATGATTGAGTTTGGTGGTCTTCTTGGTACAGCTCCAGTTATGAAGGTCAATGGGGCTTCATCTCTTGATTTCATCTCTCGTGGAGGACAAATCCCAGCACCAATTCATAGTTTTAAAAATTAAGAAAATAGGAGAAATTTTAAGTTCTTTTTAAGGTTGGATGTGTATACTATAATCATTAAATAAAGACCTCCTAATATTATTTGAAACAGATAATACTGATTTAGTTTGAATTTGATTTTCATCTAATATCTTTATTTAATAGAACTCCTAAACTTTTTCATAATAATCTCCTGCAAAAGTCGCCTGTCTGGGTGGCTTTTGTTTTATCATCCATGATATAATAGAAGTAAACGGAGGACGGAAAATGGTAAAAGTAAGATTGTATTTGGTACGTCATGGCAAGACCATGTTTAACACGATTGGTCGTGCGCAAGGTTGGAGCGATACTCCCTTAACAGCTGAAGGTGAACGAGGGATTCAAGAATTAGGAATCGGTTTGCGAGAATCTGGTCTACAGTTTGAGCGCGCTTATTCCAGTGATTCTGGGCGCACCATTCAGACAATGGGAATCATCCTTGATGAACTTGGTTTGCAGGGGAAAATCCCTTATCGCATGGACAAGCGTATCAGAGAATGGTGTTTCGGTAGCTTTGATGGAGCTTATGATGGCGATCTTTTCATGGGCATTATTCCTCGTATCTTTAATGTGGACCATGTTCATCAATTATCTTATGCCGAACTGGCTGAGGGCTTGGTAGAGGTTGATACAGCTGGTTGGGCTGAAGGTTGGAAAAAACTCAGTGGCCGCATCAAAGAAGGTTTTGAAGCGATTGCCAAAGAAATGGAAGAACAAGGCGGTGGCAACGCTCTCGTTGTCAGCCATGGAATGACCATTGGAACCATTGTGTATCTGATTAATGGCATGCATCCGCATGGTCTGGATAATGGTAGCGTGACGATCCTTGAATATGAGGACGGCCAGTTTAGCGTAGAAGTTGTCGGTGACTGCAGTTACCGAGAACTTGGACGGGAGAAGATGGAGGAAGCCTCTATTTAATACTCTTCGAAAATCAAATTCAAACCGCGTCAACGTCGTCTTACCGTAGATATATGTAACTGACTTCGTCAGTCTTATCTACAACCTCAAAGCAGTGCTTTGAGCAACCTGCGGCTAGTTTCCTAGTTTGCTCTTTGATTTTCATTGAGTATAATCAGTCTAGACTTGCGTGCCATGAACTGAGGATTTGATAAGAATATCAAGATAAGAAAAAACAGCCGAAGGTAATCCTTTCGGCTGTTTTTGATGGGAAAAACTAAAGTGTAATGCTATTGCTTTTAGAAATTTTCATGAACAAGAGCAAGGAACCTACTGTTAGAACAGTCAGGATAGTTGACAAGGCTGCGGCTACACCGTAATTCCCTCTGAGAACCTCTGTATAAATGGCTACAGTCATTGTTCTTGTTTTGACATTGTAGAGGAGGATAGAAGTAGAAAGTTCTGAAATCATTGTGACCCAAGATAGGATGGCTCCAGAAATAATACCAGATAGCATCATTGGAGTTGTAATCTTGGCAAAGGTATTGAGACGACTACTTCCTAAGCTCTCGGCGGCTTCTTCAATACTTGGTGCTATTTGTTGCAAGCTAGCAACAGATGAGCGAATAGTATAAGGTAATCTTCTGACGGATAGAGACATAATCAAGATGAAAGCTGTCCCTGTAATCATAAGAAATCCACTTCCAAATAGACCAGTATTGAAGGAAGAAATGAAGGCAATCCCTAGAACGGTTCCTGGTACAATATAAGGGACCATACTGAGGCTGTCAATTAGGTTTGTAAACAAATTCCGTTTTCTAACAGCTAGGTAGGAGATAAATGTTGCGAAAAGAACAACTAGGACTAAAGCAATCAAAGGGATACGAATAGTATTGAAAATAGCAGATCCCATACGATTGAAAGCTACCTTGTAACTGTTTAGAGAATAACCTTTGACAAATACCATACCTGATGTTTTTAGAAAAGAAGTATAAATCAAGTAGACTTGAGGTAGAACAGAGAACAAGATAATTCCGTAGACTGTTGCATAAATGGCAACCATTTTTCCTTTTGTAGTTTTTTTAGGCTCGATTGGATGGAGCGAATTCATGCTGAAACTGTAGCGGTTTGAAATGTATTTTTGGATAAGGAAGATTGCTAAGGCAATGATAATCGCCATAATTGCTAAAGCAGATGCAAAAGCAGAATTTCCTCCAACCTCGCTAATAAATTGAGTATAAATCAAGACGGGGAAAGTCCGATATCCTTCACCAATTAACATAGGTGTTCCAAAGTCTGAGAATGCTCTCATAAATACAAGTAGGGCAGCAGCTAGTAAGGTTGGAACTAGGAGAGGTAAAACAACCGTTACGATACGCTTAAATCCGAAGGACCCCATGCTTTCAGCTGCTTCAAGTAGAGAATTGTCAATACTTTTCATTGTCCCAGCAACGTATAGAAATACCAGTGGGAATAGTTGCAGTGTAAAGACAAGTACAATTCCTTTGAATCCATAAATATCGATAGCTGGAAGATGAAGGGCATTTGTCAGAAATTTAGTAATGACCCCATTTCGTCCCAGCAAGAGAATCCAGGAGTAGGCTCCTACGAAAGGAGCTGACATGGAAGCAATGATAATCAATATTTGTAGAAATTTTTTCCCCTTGAAGTCATACATGGAGAAGAGATAAGCTAATAGGGTTCCTACAACTAAGGAAGTGACAGTAGCGGTAATGGAAACCTTGAAACTATTGATGAGTGTCTCAGAGTAGTAGGCTTTACTAAAGAAAGTGACAAAATTAGCTAGTGAGAATTGTCCTTCATGTATGAGTGCTTGCTTGAGCACGGTAACGATAGGATAAACGAGAAAGACAAGATAGGTAAGAAAGATGAAGAAAGAGGAGGCTGTCCAAATATTTAGTTTTTTACGTTCCATGGTTGACTCCTTTTATCAGGTTTTGAGAACCATCTGCAGAAAAGACGTTTAATTTTTGAGTATTAATTCGTAGACGAATACGATCGCCTTTTTGTAGGTCTTCTTCAAAAGTTGATTCTTCGCTAACTTGAATTTTTGAGGCAAAGCCTGTCTCGATGAAGTATTCAGTATTCAGTCCAAGATAGACGCTATCGCTAATAATTCCTTCGATATCTCCAGATTCATCTTTGATAAACTCTTCAGGACGAATGCTTACATGAATAGCTTGTTCCTCAGCTTGATCAAGAGCTGGCATTCGAAGAGCATAGCCATCTGAAAAGACGATATAAGCGCCGTCACTCCGTTTTTCAAGAGTGGCAGGGATAATATTTGTGCGTCCAATAAAGGTGGCGACAAACTCATTAGCTGGTTTATGATAGAGTTCTTTTGGCCGGCCGATTTGTTGGATCACCCCGTCTTTCATAACAGCAATTTGGTCTGAAATAGCCATAGCTTCTTCTTGGTCGTGGGTCACATAAACAGTTGTAATTCCCACTTCGTGTTGGATTTCTCGAATAGCTTGTCGCATATCCAAGCGAAGTTTGGCATCTAGGTTACTAAGTGGCTCGTCCATGAGGAGAACACTTGGATTGACAGCTAAGGCACGTGCCAAGGCGACACGTTGTTGTTGTCCACCACTGAGTTTATCGGGCTTTCGATCCGCATATTGAGCAATTTGCATGAGTTCAAGATATTTATTGGTTTGTTGAATCAATTCTTCTTTTGGAACTTTCTTTTGCTTGAGACCAAAAGCAACATTATCTCGGACAGTCAAATGTGGGAAAATAGCGTAGTTTTGAAAAACCATGCCAATATTGCGTTTGCTGGGTTCCATATTATTGATTTTTGTATCATCGAAGTAAAATTCTCCGCCTTCGATACTGTTGAAACCTGCAATCATACGAAGAAGAGTCGTTTTCCCACACCCTGAAGGCCCAAGAAGGGTAAAGAGACTTCCTTTTGGAATTGTAATGTTCAAATTCTCAATAACAGGGACATCGTGATAGATTTTTTTTGCGTTAATAATTTTGATCTCACTCATAGTGAACCTCTTTTACTGTTTAGATTGGATATCTGTAAAGACTTCGTTGTATTTCTTAACGATATCTGATTTATTATTGATGACATAATCATAATCTTCAGTGAGTGTTTTGATTTTGTCAATTGGTTTCATGTTTTCACTTGTTTTGGCATTTTTACGAACAGGACGGTTAGTAGTGGTTGTACCAAGTGTATCTTGTACTTCTTGAGAGATAATAAAATCGATAAATTTCTTGGCATTTTCCATATTTTTCGCTTTTTTAACGATAGCAGCACTAGCAGGTAGGAAGACGGTTCCTTCTTTTGGATAGACTACCTTGATATTAGCTCCGTCATTTAAGAGTTTAACTGCTGGATCTTCGTAAGAGAGACCAACAGCCATTTCTCCGTCAGCGACTGCTTTATAGACACCAGATGAGCTTGAACCGATTTTACCATCAATAAGTGTGAAGAGATCTTTTACATAAGACCAAGCTTTATCGTCTTTGTAACCACCTTGAGCTTGTAGCATATTTGTTAATTGAGCAAAGGCGCTAGAAGAGTTTGCTGGGTCAGCAGTTGCGATTTTTCCTTTTAGTTCAGGTTTGAGAAGGTCGCTATATCCTTCGATGTTCATGCCTTTCGTTAAATCAGGATTGACGATTAAAACACTACCATCTAGTGTATAAGGTGTAGAGTAGCCAGTTGTGTTTTGATATTCTTTGATAACATTATCATTTTCTTTTGAAGTATAGTTTTCAAAGAGTTCTCCGTGGGTAGCATATTGTGTATAAGAACCACCAAAGATGATATCGGCTACAGGAGCTTCTTTTTCTGACTCTAGTTTTTTGAAAAGTTCTCCAGTACCAGCTTGAATCAGTTCTACTTTGATACCATATTTTTCTTCAAAGGCAGGAATAGTTGCTCCGATTAAGCCTTCTGAGTTTGGTGAATAAACGACTAGCGAACCGCCGTCTCCTTTATCAGATGAACCGCCATCGGCAGAATCATTAGAAGAACAAGCAGCAAGACCAAAAAGAGCTAGTCCGCAAGCAGCATAATACATCCATTTCTTTTTCATGATGGATACCTCCGTTGTGTTATTTAAGTTTATTTTAAAACAATGTAAGCGTTTTTAAAACTGATAATTCTATTCTATTAGAGTAAAATTCTCTACAAAACGGAAGTAATCTTTTTGATTTTATAGTAGGGTTTGACAGTTAATCATTGGAAAGTCAAATTTTATTTTTTAGATTGGATATCTGTAAAAATGTCATTGTACTTTTTAAGAATAGCAGATTTATTTTTAATGACATAATCGGAATCTTCAGTGGCAATATTGATTTCTGTCATAGCTTTCATATTTTTATTGGTTTTAGCATTTCTACGAATAGGTCTGATTGTTGTTTCAGTTCCTAGCTTATCTTGGATTTCTTGAGAAAGGAGGAAATCGATAAACTTCTTAGCATTTTCCATGAGTTTGGCATTTTTGATGATAGCTGCGTTACCAGGTAAAAAGACGGTTCCTTCTTTTGGATAAATGACTTTTACATCAATCCCATCATTTAAGAGTTTTAAGGCAGGATCTTCATAGGTGAGTCCTACAGCCATTTCTCCATCGGCGACAGCTTTGTAAACATTTGAAGAACTAGATGCAATCTTTCCATCTACTAGAGTAAATAGATTTTTCACATAGGTCCATGCTTGTTCATTTTCGTATCCGCCTTGATCGACAAGCATGTTTGTTAATTGTGCAAAGGCACTAGATGCGTTACTTGGATCAGCAGTAGCGATTTTTCCTTTTAATTTAGGATTGAGTAGATCATTGTAGTCTTCAATTTTAATATCTTTTGTAAGAGCTGAATTGGCAATGATAACACTGACATCTAGTGTGTAAGGTGTGTAGAATCCTGTTTTATTTTGATATTCAGGGATTATCTGGTCGTTTTCTTGGGAAATATAAGGTTCAAAAAGTTTTTCGTTAGAAGAGAAGAGGGCGTAGGAGCCTCCGAAAATGACATCAGCTACAGGGGATTCTTTTTCAGCCTCAGCTTTTTTGAACAATTCACCAGTGCTGGCTTGTACTAAATCAACCTTAATACCATATTTTTCTTCGAAGGCTGGGATTGTTTCTTCGATAAGGTCTTCAGGGTTAGGTGAGTAGATAACTAAAGTGTTATCTGAATCTTTTTCAGAGCTAGTTTCCGCTTCTATAGTAGAGGAACATCCTGATAAAGAAAGGAATATCCAGCTAAAAGAGAGAAAGAATAGTATTTTTTTCATAAGTATCTCCTTTTTTACGAACGTTTTCTCTACCCAGATTGTTAATGTTTTTAAATTTTAGAGTTCTACAGAATATAATAAAAACCTTAAAGAAACCTAAAACGAAAAATAGGAAATGAGTTCCTAGAGCAAGGATGGGTGAATTGTAGCTGAGATTTTGATGGTAATACTCTTCAAAACACCTCCCTTTATCTGCAATCTCAAAGACATGATTTGAGTAGTAGCACTTTGATTTTCATTGGGTAAAAGTACAAAATAAAAAGATTGCCTGAGTTGAGCAATCCTTTTACATCAATGGTTTTTATCCATAAGTTTTAATTCTTTTGGAGAAATATGGAGATACTTTTTAAAAACTTTTGCAAAATATTTATAGTCTGAAAATCCAACTTGTTCAGATATATCGCTTAGGGGAGAATTTGGGGATTCAGCCATTTTATTTATAGCTTGCTTGAGGCGGTAGCGTAAGATATATTCATTTAGCGTCATTGGGAAGTCTTCTCTGATAACCTTATATAGATAGCTTTCACTGTACCCTAGATTCTCTGCAATGGTAGAAATGGTAAAGTGCATGTAGTAGTGTTGATGCACAAATTCAAGAATTTGTTGAATGATTTGGTTTTGTGTATCAATTTGTTGGATAGAGGTGAGTAAAGTTTGATACTCTTCTAAAAAAGGAGTTTCTTGATAAGTGCTAACTCGTAATCGCAAAACAATTTTTTGAAGACATTCCGTCAATTCCTTGGTATCAATTGGTTTGGATAAGAAATCAACTGCTCCATATTGCATAGCTTTTTTGGCATTTTGAAAATCGTTATAACCTGATAAGATAACTTTTTCATAAGAAAGGGTACGAGTGGCTTCGAACATCATAAAAGCATCCATAATTGGCATTGTGATGTCTGTTAAGACAATATGAGGTTCTTTTTCTTGGATGAGTTTCATTCCCTCTTGACCGTGACTGGCAGTTCCTACGACTTGGATACCTAAGGCAGAGTAGTCTACGGCAATCTCTAGCCATTTTCGAATGAGGTGTTCGTCTTCTACGATAATGAGCTTAAACATGAGTTAGTCCTTTCGTTATAAATTTGACCCAAGTTTCTCCTTGGCGATTGACTCCTAAATCTAGCTGGACATCATAAAAGAAATTGCTCAATCGTTTGTAGCTGTTAACGATGCCATGCTGGGTATGAGGACTTTCTAAAGAGTCTAAAATAGCGAGTCGCTCTTGTTTTGTGAGTCCTCCAGCATTATCCTTGACTAAAAAAGTTAGAGAATCTGCTTCCAAGGTAATTTGGATATTAATATGAAGATCAATACGGTATTGCATCCCATATTTTATAGCATTTTCTACTAGAGGAAGCAAGAAAAGTTTAGGAATAGGCTGATTATCAACAGTTTCTGGACAGACAATATCATAGGAAAAGTGCTCGAAACGAATCTTATGAATCATAAGATAATCCTCTAAAATCTTCAAATCCTGACAAATGGTTGTTTCTTTTTCTAAATCCGTGATACTGTAGCGAAGAATGCGCGTGAGATTTTGAATCAGGTCTTGTGTGAGAGCTGCATCCATTAAAGAAGTGATTTTAATCGTTTCAAGTGTATTGTAGAGAAAATGAGGATTGAACTGAGCTTCCAGCATTTTTCTTTCAAAAATCCACTTTTCTTTTTCGATGGTCAACATTTTCTGATGAAGTTGATCTAATTCATACAACATATTATTAATTTTTTCGGCCATAAATTCAAACTCATCACCTGTTTGTAGATAAAGCCTTTTTTCTGCTTGTTTGGGAATTTCTTGAAGTTGGTAAACTAAACTTTCAATAGGAACAGCGTTGTGTGTGGCAATTTTATGAGCAATTCGTCTTGCTTGCCAGAAGTAGAGGACGAATATACATAAGGTGAGGACGGAGGCTAAGCCGAGTAAGCTAGGAATGGGAAAGAAGGATTGAAAAGTATAGATTGAAAAAATAGCATCGACTTGTTCTTTTTGAACAATAAGCGGTTCATTCGCATACCAGTGGGTGCGAGAGTGTAGGAGTTTCTCATCAAATTTTTCAAGAGTGGAACGAGTAAATTGATTTGTGTTGTTGGAAAATATATTTCCAAAGCTATCGGTAATAATGTATTTGGAATTGATCATTGGGAAACTTGAGATGAAATCATTCTCATTTACGAAAGCAATAGTATAGGCCTTAACTCGTTGGTTTTGAAGTAGTGGTTTGATAAAGAGTGTATAGTGTTGCTTGTCTAAAGAGAGTGCAATTTTTTCTGTAACTTTATCTTGAGAAGGATTTTGAATGAGCAGTTTTAGATAGTAGGGTGATAAAATACTTTCTTGATGATTTCGATTGGTACTAAATAGTAATTCACCTGTATCGCTTAGGATAATGAGGTCAGAACTAAGTTTTAATTTAGCTTTTGTCTCGTAAAATAAGCTAAAGACTTCTCTCTCTGTGTGTTTGCCGTCCAAAAATCCAGGAATCATTTTATAGTTCATAGTGGACAGGAGCTCATTATTTGCTTCTTTCATCTCTTGAACTTGTTTGACAATCTGTCTCGTGTCTTTGGAGAGTTGTTGCTTTTGTAAAAAATAGGAAAAACCAAAAAGTAAAATGAGTAATAAAAGAGAGGTCATAAAGGCTGCGATAGAGCTTCTATGGAGAATTTCTTTTTGGAGAGATTTTTTAAAGGAATGAGACATATGCTACCTCCTTAGAAGGGTTTTCTGTTATAAGTATAGCAGTTTAAAAATTCTAGAGCAAGGTAAAATAGAAAAGTATAGAATAGAACGAGACCAAATTCCCCCAAAAATGGTATAATAGTAACATCACAAAATTGGAGAGAGACCATGAGTTTTTACAATCATAAAGAAATTGAGCCTAAGTGGCAGGGCTATTGGGCAGAACATCATACATTTAAGACAGGAACAGATGCGTCAAAACCTAAGTTTTATGCTCTCGATATGTTCCCTTATCCATCTGGAGCAGGTCTGCACGTAGGACACCCAGAAGGTTACACAGCAACGGATATCCTTAGCCGTTACAAACGTGCGCAAGGCTACAATGTCCTTCACCCAATGGGTTGGGATGCGTTTGGTTTGCCTGCAGAGCAATACGCTATGGATACTGGTAATGACCCAGCAGAATTTACAGCGGAAAATATTGCAAACTTCAAACGTCAAATCAATGCACTTGGATTTTCTTATGACTGGGATCGTGAAGTCAATACAACAGATCCAAACTACTACAAGTGGACTCAGTGGATCTTCACTAAGCTTTACGAAAAAGGCTTGGCCTATGAAGCAGAAGTACCAGTAAACTGGGTTGAGGAATTGGGAACGGCTATTGCCAACGAAGAAGTGCTTCCTGACGGAACTTCTGAGCGTGGAGGCTATCCAGTTGTCCGCAAACCAATGCGCCAATGGATGCTCAAAATCACGGCCTACGCAGAGCGCTTGCTTAATGACTTGGATGATCTGGATTGGCCAGAGTCTATCAAGGATATGCAACGCAACTGGATTGGGAAGTCAACTGGTGCCAATGTAACCTTCAAAGTAAAAGGAACAGACAAGGAATTCACAGTCTTTACCACTCGTCCGGATACCCTTTTCGGTGCGACTTTCACTGTTTTGGCTCCTGAGCATGAACTAGTAGATGTCATCACAAGTCCTGAACAAGCTGAGGCTGTGGCTGCCTACAAACACCAAGCTAGCCTCAAGTCTGACTTGGCTCGTACCGACCTTGCCAAGGAAAAAACAGGGGTTTGGACTGGCGCTTATGCTATCAACCCTGTCAACGGTAAAGAAATCCCAATCTGGATTGCGGACTATGTTCTTGCCAGTTACGGAACAGGTGCCGTTATGGCTGTACCAGCCCATGACCAACGTGACTGGGAATTTGCTAAACAATTTGACCTTCCAATTGTAGAAGTGCTTGAAGGTGGAAATGTAGCAGAAGCTGCCTACACAGAGGATGGCCTTCACGTTAATTCAGACTTCTTGAACGGTCTTAACAAAGAAGAAGCGATTGCTAAAATCGTGGCTTGGTTGGAAGAAAAAGGTTGTGGTCAAGAGAAGGTAACTTACCGTCTCCGCGACTGGCTCTTTAGTCGTCAACGTTACTGGGGTGAACCAATCCCAATCATTCATTGGGAAGATGGAACTTCGACAGCCGTTCCAGAAAGTGAATTGCCACTTGTCTTGCCAGTCACCAAGGACATCCGCCCTTCAGGTACTGGTGAAAGCCCACTAGCTAACTTGACAGACTGGCTTGAAGTGACTCGTGAAGATGGCGTCAAAGGTCGTCGTGAAACCAACACCATGCCACAATGGGCAGGTTCAAGCTGGTACTACCTCCGCTATATTGATCCACACAATACTGAGAAATTGGCCGATGAGGACCTTCTCAAACAATGGTTGCCAGTAGATATCTACGTGGGTGGTGCAGAGCATGCTGTGCTCCACTTGCTTTACGCTCGTTTCTGGCACAAATTCCTCTATGACCTTGGTGTCGTTCCAACTAAGGAACCATTCCAAAAACTCTTTAACCAAGGAATGATCTTGGGAACCAGCTACCGTGACCACCGTGGGGCTCTTGTAGCAACTGACAAGGTTGAAAAACGTGACGGTTCTTTCTTCCATGTGGAAACAGGAGAAGAATTGGAACAAGCGCCAGCCAAGATGTCTAAGTCCCTCAAGAACGTTGTTAACCCAGACGATGTGGTAGAACAATACGGTGCCGATACCCTTCGTGTTTATGAAATGTTTATGGGACCACTTGATGCTTCGATTGCTTGGTCAGAAGAAGGTCTGGAAGGAAGTCGTAAGTTCCTTGACCGTGTTTACCGTTTGATTACAAGTAAAGAAATCGCTGCGGAAAACAATGGCGCTCTTGACAAGGTTTACAACGAAACAGTCAAAGCTGTCACAGAACAAATCGAATCATTGAAATTCAACACAGCTATTGCCCAACTTATGGTCTTTGTCAATGCGGCTAACAAGGAAGACAAGCTTTATGTAGACTACGCAAAAGGCTTTATCCAATTGATCGCACCATTTGCTCCTCACTTGGCAGAAGAACTCTGGCAAACAGTCGCAGCAACAGGTGAGTCAATCTCTTACGTGGCTTGGCCAACATGGGACGAAAGCAAATTGGTTGAAGACGAAATCGAAATTGTCGTCCAAATCAAAGGAAAAGTCCGTGCCAAACTCATGGTCGCTAAAGACCTATCACGCGAAGAATTGCAAGAAATTGCTCTCGCTGACGAAAAAGTCAAAGCAGAGATCGACGGTAAGGAAATCGTGAAAGTGATTGCGGTACCGAATAAACTCGTTAATATCGTTGTGAAATAAGAAATGAATCCTTCAGAGGTAGAATCTGGAGGATTTTTTGAATCTTGTTATGAAAGTATGATATACTATGTGCAACTATAAAGTTTGGAAAGCAAAACAAGGAGAAGAAAGATGCCAGTAAACGAATATGGTCAGATGATTGGTGAGTCAATGGAAGGTTATACACCCGGTGCACTGCCTTCTATTGATTTCTTAGAAGGGAGTTATGCTCGAATAGAGGCTCTCTCGGTAGAAAAGCATGCGGAGGATTTATTAGCTGTTTATGGCCCTGATACGCCTCGGGAAATGTGGACCTACCTCTTTCAGGAACCAGTGGCAGATAGAGAGGAACTGGTTACTCTTTTAAATCAGATGTTGTCTCGTAAGGACCGTTTTTACTATGCAATCATAGACAAGGCAACTGGTAAGGCTTTGGGAACTTTTTCTCTCATGCGCATTGACCAGAATAACCGAGTAATAGAAGTGGGAGCTGTCACTTTTTCTCCAGAGCTCAAGGAGACACGGATTGGAACCGAAGCCCAGTATATCTTGGCTCGCTATGTCTTTGAAGAGCTGAACTATCGTCGCTATGAGTGGAAATGCGATGCTCTTAACCTGCCATCAAGACGAGCTGCGGAGCGTTTGGGATTTGTCTATGAAGGAACCTTCCATCAGGCAGTCATTTATAAGGGGCGTACGAGGGATACGGATTGGTTGTCTATGATTGATAAGGACTGGCTCCAAGTCAAAACGCGTTTGGAAACGTGGTTGTCTCCTGAAAATTTTGACCAAAATGGACGACAGCACAAGAGTTTGAGAGAACTCTAAGAGGTGGTGACATGATAATCATTAGAAAACAAGAAATTATCAAGCTCGAGGATGTTTTTTATCTCTATCAGGCTGTCGGTTGGACAAATTATACAAATCAACCTCAGATGCTGGAGCAGGCCTTGTCTCACTCATTAGCAATTTATCTGGCACTTGATGGTGATACCGTGGTGGGCTTGATTCGTTTGGTTGGAGATGGTTTTTCGTCAGTTTTTGTACAGGATTTGATTGTTTTACCTAGCTATCAGCGCCAAGGAATTGGTAGCTCCTTGATGAAAGAGGCTTTAGAGGATTTTAAAGAGGCTTATCAAGTCCAGCTGGCGACAGAACAGACAGAAAAAAACGTTGGATTTTATCGTTCTATGGGGTTTGAAACTTTATCCACCTATGATTGTACAGGAATGATTTGGGTAAACAGAGAAAAATAACAAAACTTGTTTATTCTTAAGCAAAGTTTAAGGCTGGTCTAGTATTATATAGTCATTAAATAAAGACCTCCTAACTTTATTTAATGAAATCCTAAAACTTTTTTCATCATAATCTCCTAATGAAGCCACCCAATCAGGTGGCTTTTTTGCGTGGTGAGGTGCTGGTGATAGAAATTTTTTGCAAAATAGTAAAATTTGAGAAAAGTTAAGCTATTTTTAAGCTTCGTCTTGTATTATATAGTTATTAAATAAAGACCTCCTAACTTTATTTAATAAAATCCTAAACTTTTCTTTTTCATAATAATCTCCCTTAACTCCACCCAATCAGGTGGAGTTTTTTGGCTCTATTTCAGACTTTTGGGGATTTTCATAAACATGGTTTTCCGATACTTTTTGGTGGTTTTTGGATTTTGGTCGGGAAATTGGCGGGGACTTTTTAGCGAATATGACTAAGAAATAGGTTTGTTGATACTTCAGCTACCTCAAACTCACTTTGAATGTAAGTGACTGTTAATTGAAGGACTGGACTACTGTAATCATGATTTTATTTGTCCAGTAGTGGCGTACTAAATGAGGAGTGACATGTAAGATTGTCTCTTCGATTGATTATACCGTAGAATATTATAACCACATAAATGTTCAACTCGAGAGTCACCCAAACAGATGGCTTTTTTGTTTGTGGCTTGGTTTTTTGATATAATAGAGCCATGAGTAGAATTTTAGATAATGAGATAATGGGGGATGAGGAGCTAGTAGAACGCACGCTTCGTCCTCAGTACTTACGTGAATATATTGGGCAGGATAAGGTCAAAGACCAGCTCCAAATCTTTATCGAGGCTGCCAAAATGCGGGATGAAGCGCTGGACCATGTTCTTTTGTTTGGTCCTCCAGGTCTCGGTAAAACAACCATGGCTTTTGTCATAGCCAATGAACTGGGAGTCAATCTCAAACAAACGTCTGGTCCTGTCATCGAAAAAGCGGGCGATCTGGTAGCGATTTTAAATGACTTGGAGCCTGGAGATGTGCTTTTTATTGACGAGATTCATCGCTTGCCCATGTCGGTAGAAGAGGTGCTTTACAGTGCTATGGAGGACTTCTACATTGATATCATGATTGGGGTTGGTGAAGGCAGTCGCAGTGTTCATTTGGAGTTGCCACCTTTCACTTTGATTGGTGCGACGACTCGGGCTGGTATGCTTTCAAATCCGCTACGGGCACGTTTTGGGATTACAGGTCATATGGAATATTACGCCCATGCTGACTTGACAGAAATTGTCGAGCGGACGGCAGATATTTTTGAGATGGAAATCACCCATGAGGCAGCATCTGAGTTGGCCCTACGTAGCCGTGGGACTCCTCGTATTGCCAATCGTCTTCTCAAACGCGTGCGCGATTTTGCCCAGATTATGGGCGATGGCCTGATTGATGATGTGATTACGGACAAGGCCTTGACTATGCTGGATGTCGACCATGAAGGTCTGGACTATGTGGACCAGAAAATCCTTCGGACCATGATTGAGATGTACGGTGGTGGTCCTGTTGGTTTAGGAACTCTTTCTGTGAATATCGCAGAAGAACGTGAGACAGTTGAGGACATGTATGAGCCTTACTTGATTCAAAAAGGTTTTATTATGCGGACACGTTCTGGACGGGTGGCGACTGCTAAGGCATATGAGCATTTAGGTTATGAATACAGTGAAAAATGAGCAAGAAATTCTAGAGGCTTTCAGAGAAAATTCGGATATGATGGCTATTCTGACCATCATCCGAAACCTGGAGTTGACAGATTCCTGGTTGGCAGCAGGCTCTGTCAGAAATTTCATCTGGAATCTCTTGTCAGACAGACCAGCATTTGATCTTGAAACAGATGTAGATGTGATTTTCTTTGATCCAGATATTTCTTATGCGGAAACCTTGTCTCTAGAGAAAAAGTTGAGAGAGGACTTTCCTCAGTACCAGTGGGAATTGAAAAATCAGGTCTATATGCACCAGCATAGTCCTCACACTTCTCCCTATACCAGTTCTCGTGATGCCATGAGTAAATATCCTGAACGATGTACGGCTGTTGGACTACGCTTGAATGAAGAATTAGATTTTGAACTCTATGCACCTTATGGTTTGGAGGATATTTCGAATTTTCAAGTTCGTCCAACTCCTCATTTCTTAGAAAATGAAGACCGAATGAAGCTCTATCAAAAGCGTTTATCTAAGAAAAATTGGCAGGAGAAATGGAAAAATTTGATTTTTAAAAATACTTAAGGAAACTTTAAGTTAGGAGTTGTATACTTATCTCATAAGTTAAGAAGATCTTAACTTTAACTCCTAAAACTTTTTCATAATAATCTCCCTATAAAAAATAGAGTCGCCCAATCAGGCGACTTATTTTTTTGAAAAATGGGCTTTGTGCCTGAGAATAATACTCAATGAAAATCAAAGTGCAAACTAGGAAGCTAGCCGCAGATTGCTCAAAACACTGTTTTGAGGTTGCAGATAGAGCTGACGTGGTTTGAAGAGATTTTCGAAGAGTATAAATAGCTTAGTGATAGAAGAAAATAGGGAAATATGGTATAATGAAATGATAGATTTTTGAATAGGAATAAGATCATGTTTGGATTTTTTAAGAAAGATACGGCTGTGGAAGTAGAGGTTCCGACACAGGTTCCTGCTCATATCGGCATCATCATGGATGGAAATGGCCGTTGGGCTAAAAAACGTATGCAACCGCGAGTCTTTGGGCACAAGGCGGGGATGGAAGCATTGCAAACTGTAACCAAGGCAGCCAACAAACTGGGCGTCAAGGTGATTACGGTCTATGCTTTTTCTACAGAAAATTGGACCCGTCCAGATCAGGAAGTCAAGTTTATCATGAACTTGCCAGTAGAGTTTTATGATAATTATGTCCCGGAACTGCATGCGAATAATATTAAAATTCAAATGATAGGGGAGACAGACCGCCTGCCTAAGCAGACTTTTGAAGCTTTAACCAAAGCTGAGGAATTGACTAAGAACAACACAGGTTTGATTCTTAATTTTGCCCTCAATTATGGTGGACGTGCTGAGATTACACAGGCTCTTAAGTTGATTTCCCAGGATGTGTTAGATGCCAAAATCAACCCAGGTGACATCACAGAGGAATTGATTGATAACTATCTCTTTACCCAGCATTTGCCTAAGGAGTTACGAGACCCGGACTTGATTATCCGTACTAGTGGAGAATTGCGTTTGAGCAATTTCCTTCCATGGCAGGGCGCCTATAGTGAGCTCTATTTTACGGATACCTTGTGGCCTGATTTTGACGAGGCGGCCTTGCAGGAAGCCATTCTTGCCTACAATCGTCGTCATCGCCGATTTGGAGGAGTTTAGGAGGAAATATGACACAGGATTTACAGAAAAGAACCTTATTTGCAGGGATTGCCCTGGCTATTTTCCTACCAATTTTAATGATTGGGAGACTCTTGCTTCAGATAGTAATTGGAATCATAGCCATGCTCGCCATGCATGAACTTTTGAAGATGAGAGGTCTAGAGACCATGACGATGGAGGGCCTCTTGACCCTCTTTGCAACCTTTGCCTTGACCATTCCCTTGGAGAATTATCTGACTTTTTTACCAGTTGATGGGAATGTGGTTGCTTATAGTGTTTTGATTTCAATCATGTTAGGAACGACTGTTTTTAGCAAGTCTTATACGATTGAGGACGCTGTTTTCCCTCTTGCTATGAGTTTCTATGTAGGTTTTGGATTTAATGCTTTACTAGATGCTCGCGTTGCAGGTTTAGATAAGGCTCTCTTGGCCTTGTGTATCGTTTGGGCAACCGATAGTGGTGCCTATCTTGTTGGAATGAACTATGGGAAACGAAAATTAGCTCCGACAGTTTCTCCAAATAAAACCATTGAGGGTGCCTTAGGTGGTATTTTAGGTGCTATTTTAGTAACTATCATCTTTGTGTTGTTTGACAGTACAGTTGCTCTTCCGTATGGAATTTACAAGATGTCTGTTTTTGCTATTTTCTTTAGCATTGCTGGACAATTTGGTGACTTACTAGAAAGTTCGATTAAGCGTCACTTTGGTGTCAAGGATTCTGGGAAATTTATCCCTGGACATGGTGGTGTTTTGGATCGTTTTGATAGTATGTTGCTTGTATTTCCAATTATGCACTTATTTGGACTCTTTTAGAGAAAGGAAGATAGAATGCTCGGAATTTTAACCTTTATTCTGGTTTTTGGGATTGTTGTAGTGGTGCACGAGTTTGGTCACTTCTACTTTGCTAAGAAATCAGGAATTCTAGTGCGTGAATTTGCCATTGGTATGGGACCAAAAATCTTTGCTCATATTGGCAAGGATGGGACGGCCTATACCATTCGGATCTTGCCTCTGGGTGGCTACGTTCGCATGGCCGGTTGGGGTGATGATACAACTGAAATCAAGACTGGAACTCCTGTCAGTTTGACCCTTACTGATGATGGTAAGGTAAAACGGATCAATCTCTCAGGCAAAAAATTGGATCAAACGGCTCTCCCGATGCAGGTGACCCAGTTTGATTTTGAAGACAAGCTTTTCATCAGGGGTTTGGTTCTGGAAGAAGAAAAAACATTTGCAGTGGATCATGATGCAACGGTTGTGGAAGCAGATGGAACTGAGGTTCGGATTGCTCCCTTGGATGTACAATATCAAAATGCAACTATCTGGGGGAAACTGATTACTAACTTTGCAGGTCCTATGAATAACTTTATCTTAGGTGTTGTTGTTTTCTGGATTTTAATCTTTATGCAGGGTGGTGTTAGAGATGTTGACACCAACCAGTTCCATGTTATACCTCAAGGTGCTTTGGCCAAGATAGGAGTGCCAGAAACGGCTCAGATTACCAAGATTGGCTCACATGAGATTAGCAACTGGGAAAGTTTGACTCAGGCTGTGGAAGCAGAAACCAAAGATCAGACGGCCCCGACCTTGGATGTGACTATTTCTGAAAATGGTAGTGACAAACACGTCACTGTTACTCCGGAAGAAAGTCAAGGCCGTTACCTTCTAGGTGTTCAACCGGGGATTAAGTCAGATTTTGTATCCATGTTTGTAGGTGGTTTTACAACTGCTGCTGACTCAGCCCTCCGAATTCTCTCAGAACTGAAAAATTTGATTTTCCAACCGGATTTGAACAAGCTGGGTGGACCTGTTGCCATTTTTAAGGCAAGTAGTGATGCTGCTAAAAATGGAATTGAGAATGTCTTGTACTTTTTGGCAATTATTTCCATCAATATCGGGATTTTTAATCTTATTCCGATTCCAGCTCTGGATGGTGGTAAGATTGTGCTCAATATCCTAGAAGCTATCCGCCGCAAACCATTGAAACAAGAAATTGAAACCTATGTCACCTTGGCCGGAGTGGTCATCATGGTTGTCTTGATGATTGCTGTGACCTGGAATGACATTATGCGACTCTTTTTTAGATAATCGAGGAATATTATGAAACAAAGTAAAATGCCTATCCCAACGCTTCGCGAAATGCCAAGCGATGCTCAAGTTATCAGCCATGCTCTTATGTTACGAGCTGGTTATGTTCGTCAAGTTTCTGCAGGTGTTTATTCTTACCTACCACTTGCCAACCGTGTGATTGAAAAAGCCAAAAACATCATGCGCCAAGAATTTGACAAGATTGGTGCCGTTGAGATGTTGGCTCCTGCCCTTCTCAGTGCAGAATTGTGGCGCGAATCAGGTCGTTACGAAACTTATGGTGAAGACCTTTACAAACTAAAAAACCGTGAGAAGTCAGACTTCATCTTGGGACCAACTCACGAAGAAACTTTTACAGCTATTGTCCGTGATTCTGTTAAATCTTACAAGCAGTTGCCACTCAACCTCTATCAAATCCAGCCTAAGTATCGTGATGAAAAGCGCCCACGTAATGGACTTCTTCGTACACGTGAGTTTATCATGAAGGATGCTTATAGCTTCCACGCTAACTATGATAGCTTGGACAGTGTTTATGATGAGTACAAGGCTGCTTATGAGCGTGTTTTCACTCGTAGTGGTTTAGATTTCAAGGCAATCATTGGTGACGGTGGAGCCATGGGCGGTAAGGATAGCCAAGAATTTATGGCCATTACACCTGCCCGTACTGACCTTGACCGCTGGGTTGTCTTGGACAAGTCAGTTGCCTCATTTGACGAAATTCCTGCAGAAGTGCAAGAAGAAATCAAGGCAGAATTGCTGAAATGGATGGTCTCTGGTGAAGATACCATTGCTTATTCAAGTGAGTCTAGCTATGCTGCTAACTTAGAAATGGCGACAAACGAGTACAAACCAAGCAACCGTGTTGTCGCTGAAGAAGAAGTGACTCGTGTTGCAACACCAGATGTTAAATCAATCGATGAAGTTGCAGCTTTCTTGCATATCTCTGAAGAGCAAACAATCAAGACCTTGGTTTATATCGCTGACGGGGAGCCAGTTGTGGCCCTATTGGTTGGCAACGACCAGCTCAACGAAGTCAAATTGAAAAACTACCTTGGAGCAGATTTCTTTGAACCTGCAACTGAGGCAGAAGTGAAAGAATTATTGGGAGCTGAATTCGGCTCTCTTGGACCAGTTGGTCTACCTGAAAATGTGAAAATCATCGCTGATCGCAAGGTGCAAGATAGCCGCAATGCTGTTGTCGGTGCTAACGAAGACGGTTACCACTTGACTGGTGTGAACCCAGGTCGTGATTTTACTGCAGAATATGTGGATATCCGTGAAGTTCGTGAGGGTGAAATTTCCCCAGACGGACAAGGTGTCCTTAACTTTGCGCGTGGTATCGAAATTGGTCACATCTTCAAACTCGGCACTCGCTATTCAGCAAGCATGGGAGCAGATGTTTTGGATGAAAATGGCCGTGCTGTGCCAATTATTATGGGATGTTATGGTATCGGTGTCAGCCGTCTCCTTTCAGCAGTGATGGAACAACATGCTCGCCTCTTTGTTAACAAAACGCCAAAAGGTGAATACCGTTACGCTTGGGGAATCAATTTCCCTAAAGAATTGGCACCATTTGATGTGCATTTGATTACTGTCAATGTCAAGGACGAAGAAGCGCAAGCTTTGACAGAAAAACTTGAAGCAAGCTTGATGGGAGCTGGTTACGAAGTCTTGACAGATGACCGTAATGAACGTGTCGGAGTCAAATTCAGCGATAGTGACTTGATTGGGTTACCAATCCGTATCACTGTTGGGAAGAAAGCGGCCGATGGCATCGTAGAAGTTAAGATTAAAGCGACTGGTGACACCATCGAAGTTCATGCAGATAACGTGCTTGAAACGCTTGAAATTCTCAGCAAGAAATAAAAACTATAATCAGAAGAAAAACAAGGAAAAAATGTAACTAGTTTTTACCTTGTTTTTTCTGTATAATGGGAAAAATGAGTAGATAAAGAGGTAAAAGTATGCTAAGATTTCCAAAGGATTTTGTCTGGGGATCCTCTACTTCTGGACCACAGACAGAAGGACGTGTAGCTGGTGACGGTAAGGGGGATAATCTCTGGGATTATTGGTACCAAGTGGAGCCAAATCGTTACTATAATGGGATTGGTCCAGACAAAACATCAACCTTTTATGAAAACTGGGAAAAGGATATTGAGCTACTGGTAGAAACTGGCCACACTGCCTTTCGGACTTCTATCCAGTGGTCACGGATTTTTCCACAGGGTTGTGGAAAAGTCAATGCTCAAGGTGTAGATTTCTATCGTAAGGTTTTTGAGGCTATTAAGGCTAAGGGGATTCGTCTTTTAGTCAATCTTTACCACTTTGATTTGCCTTTTGCTCTTCAAGAGGATGGAGATGGTTGGGAAAATAAGGCGACTGTCTCAGCTTATGAAGACTATGCTCGTTTTTGTTTTGAGACTTATGGAGATTTAGTGGATCAATGGATTACTTTTAACGAGCCCATCGTTCCAGTAGAATTTGGCTATTTTTACGATGCTCATTTTCCGCATAAGGTGGATGCAGAGGCAGCAGTTAAAGTAGCCTATCATACACAATTGGCTAGCAGTCGCGCGGTCAAGGTCTGTCATGAAATTTTGCCTGATTCCAAGATTGGAATTGTCCTCAACTTGACACCGGCTTATCCACGTAGCCAAAATCCTGCTGATATCAAGGCTGCTCGTATTGCGGATCTTTTCCAGGCCCAATCTTTCTTAGACCCATCTGTTTTGGGGACTTATCCACAGGAATTGGTAGAAATCTTGCATGAACACGGTCTCTTACCTGATGTTACAGAGGAGGAGTTGGAACTCATTCGTGATAATACGGTGGACTTCCTCGGTGTCAACTACTATCAACCTTTGCGTGTTATGGCGCCTCGATTTGCTAAGCATCCAGAGAGTCCACTCTTACCAGAACATTTTTACGAGCCTTATGTGATGCCTGGACGTAAAATCAATCCTCACCGTGGCTGGGAGATTTATGAGCAGGGGATTTATGATATTGCCCAAAATATCAAGGAAAATTATGGAAATATTGAGTGGATGCTGACAGAGAATGGTATGGGTGTTGAGGGGGAAGAAAAATTCCGTCAAGATGGAATGATTCAAGATGATTACCGTATTGACTTTGTAAAAGGTCATCTTCGCGAACTTCACCGTGCTATTGAAGATGGCGCCAATTGTAAGGGCTACTTAATTTGGACCTTTATTGATTGTTGGTCATGGCTCAATAGCTATAAAAATCGCTACGGTTTGGTTGAATTAGACTTGGAAACGCAAGAACGTCGTCTGAAAAAATCAGGGCACTGGTTCAAGGAATTAAGCGACAATAATGGATTTTAAAAAAGAACTCTGACTGATTATTATAATTGGTCAGAGTTTTTTGCTTACAGGAGCTTAATTTGAACTATACCAATTTTTACTCTTGACAAGTGAAAGAAACAAGTATATACTGTTTTTGCTGATTCTATAAAAGAGGAATTAGACTATACCAATTTTAAGGAGAAAGCACAGCTGGTCTGTGTCGTATATACTATGTGTGGAATTGTTGGTGTTGTTGGAAACACAAATGCAACTGATATTTTGATTCAAGGGCTTGAAAAGCTCGAATACCGTGGCTATGATTCTGCGGGAATCTTTGTCCTAGGTGGTGCTGAAAACCATCTAGTCAAGGCTGTAGGTCGTATTGCAGAATTGTCTGCTAAGACAGCTGGTGTTGAGGGAACAACTGGTATCGGACATACTCGTTGGGCTACTCATGGGAAACCAACTGAAGACAATGCTCACCCACACCGCTCTGAGACAGAACGTTTTGTTTTGGTTCACAATGGGGTGATTGAGAACTACCTTGAAATCAAGGAAGAATACCTTGCAGGTCACCACTTCAAGGGGCAAACAGATACAGAAATCGCTGTTCACTTGATCGGGAAATTTGCGGAAGAAGAAGGTCTCTCAGTTCTTGAAGCCTTCAAAAAAGCTCTTCATATTATCCGTGGTTCTTATGCTTTTGCCTTGGTTGACTCACAAGATCCTGAAGTCATCTACGTGGCTAAAAATAAATCACCACTTTTGATTGGTCTTGGACAAGGCTACAACATGGTCTGCTCAGATGCTATGGCTATGATTCGTGAAACCAACCAATATATGGAAATTCATGACCAAGAGTTGGTCATCGTCAAGGCTGATAGCGTAGAAGTTCAAGATTATGATGGTAACAGTCGTGAGCGTGCTAGCTATACTGCAGAACTTGACTTGTCAGATATCGGTAAGGGAACTTATCCTTACTACATGCTCAAGGAAATCGATGAGCAACCCACTGTTATGCGTAAACTCATCCAAGCCTACACAGATGAGGCTGGTCAAGTTGTCGTAGATCCAGCCATCATCAAGGCTGTTCAAGACGCAGACCGTATCTACATCCTTGCAGCCGGGACATCTTACCACGCAGGATTTGCTTCTAAGAAGATGTTGGAAGAATTGACGGATACACCAGTTGAACTTGGAATTTCATCTGAGTGGGGCTATGGTATGCCACTTCTCAGCAAGAAACCACTTTTCATCTTTATCAGCCAGTCTGGTGAAACAGCGGATAGCCGTCAGGTTTTGGTCAAGGCTAATGAAATGGGAATCCCAAGCTTGACCGTGACAAACGTACCAGGTTCAACCCTTTCACGTGAAGCCAACCATACCATGCTTCTTCATGCAGGTCCTGAAATTGCCGTGGCATCAACTAAAGCCTATACAGCACAAATCGCAGCCCTTGCTTTCCTGGCAAAAGCAGTCGGAGAAGCGAACGGCAATGCTAAAGCGCAGGACTTTGATTTGGTTCATGAGTTGTCAATCGTAGCTCAGTCTATCGAATCAACTCTTTCAGAGAAAGAAACCATTGAATCTAAAGTAAGAGAGCTACTTGAAACAACTCGCAACGCCTTCTATATCGGACGTGGTCAAGATTACTACGTAGCCATGGAAGCCAGTCTCAAACTCAAAGAGATTTCTTACATCCAGTGTGAAGGTTTTGCGGCAGGAGAACTCAAGCACGGAACTATTGCCTTGATTGAAGAAGGAACGCCTGTCTTGGCCCTCTTGTCAGATCCAGTTCTTGCCAACCACACTCGTGGAAATATCCAAGAGGTGGCAGCTCGTGGAGCCAAGGTCCTCACTATCGCAGAAGAAAATGTTGCTAAAGATACAGACGACATCGTTCTTACGACTGTACACCCTTACCTCTCACCGATTTCAATGGTTGTACCAACGCAATTGGTCGCTTACTTTGCAACACTCCACCGTGGGCTTGATGTGGACAAACCACGTAACCTTGCTAAGTCAGTAACGGTAGAATAAGCTAAAAAGTCTAGTTATCTAGGCTTTTTCTTGTGAGCAAATTGGTTGCTTGTACTTATGATTAGTGTTAGAATAATTCTTCAAATTGCAGGAAAGAAATAGACGGGGAGAATCACAATGGTAGAATTGGGAATTTCAACATTTGCTGAAACAACGGTGCTTGAAGAGACTGGGCAAACTTACAGCCATGCCGAACGTATTCGCCAGTTGGTGGCAGAAATTGAGCTGGCTGATAAGGTTGGTTTGGATGTGTATGGGATTGGCGAGCACCATCGAGCAGATTTTGCAGTATCAGCTCCAGAGATTGTCCTGGCAGCTGGGGCAATCAATACCAAGAAAATCCGTTTGACCAGCGCAGTCAGCATTCTCTCAAGCATGGATCCGATTCGTTTGTTCCAACAATATGCCACTATTGATGCTTTGTCAAATGGACGTGCGGAGATTATGGCTGGAAGGGGTTCTTTCACGGAATCTTTTCCCTTGTTTGGCTATGACTTGAAAGACTACGAAGCCCTTTTTGATGAAAAATTAGACTTACTCCAGTTAGTCAATGAAAAGACCAAGCTAGACTGGCAAGGTCGATTGACCCAAACAATCTCTGGCAAAGAAGTCTATCCTCGTCCAGTTCAGGACAAATTACCCTTGTGGATAGCGACAGGTGGTCATGTCGAATCAACAGTGAAGATTGCTCAGGCAGGCCTGCCGATTGTTTATGCCATTATTGGTGGCAATCCGCGTTATTTTAAAAAGTTGATTCAGGCTTATCGTGAGATTGGGAGTGAAGCAGGCTATGCAAGTCAGGAACTAAAGGTTGGAGCTCATTCTTGGGGTTGGATTGCTGAGGATGGCGAGCAGGCTGTGAAAGATTATTTCCATCCGACCAAGCAAGTAGTGGATGCTATTTCCAAAGACCGTCCGCACTGGCAGGAATTACGTTATGAGCAATATTTGGAACAGGTAGGGCCAAATGGTGCTATGTTTGTGGGCAATCCAGATCAGGTGGCAGAAAAATTGATTCGCATGATTGAAGATTTAGGATTGGACCGCTTCATGCTCCATCTACCGCTTGGCTCCATGCCTCATGACCAGGTTCTGAGAGCTATTGAACTCTTCGGAATGCAAGTAGCACCCAAAGTACGGGATTACTTTGCCATGAAAGAGGCTTATACTCAATGAAAATCAAAGAGCAAACTAGGAAGCTAGCTGCAGGCTGTACTTGAGTACGGCAAGGTGAAGCTGAAGTGGTTTGAATTTGATTTTCGAAGAGTATTAATAAAAAATCCTAATCAAGCTTATAAGGACGACAAATATTGTACAAAAATCAATCCCCCGAGCCTTAATGCTCGGAGGATTTTTCTATAGGAGGGCTGGTTTAGTTCTCTTTTTTGTTTTTAAGTAAGAAACCGAGACCGAGAAGGGCAAGGATGCTGATTCCTGCAAACAGGAGTTTGTGATCGTTTTTGGTTCCTGTATTTGGAAGTTCAGCTTGTTTAGCTAGGGGTGCAGGTGTATTTTCCTTGCTAGAGTTTTCTACCGATTCGTTTTGAACCGCCTCTTTTACAGATGATGCTTGTGCTTCTTGTGCTGGTTGTGAAGTTTGTGTGGTTGATGAATCAGTTGTAGCTTGGCTAGGTTTATTTTCTGCATCAGCTACTTTTTCATCTGGTTTAGTAGAGTCAGGTTTAGCTTCTGGAGCTGGAGTTTGCTGTTCCGGTTTGACGACTCGGTTTGGAATATTGTCTTGGCTGTTATTTTGACCGTGTTCTTGTTTTAAGTTAGAAAGGTCAAATTCTGGTTTTTCTTCCACAGCTGGGGCAACGATGGCACCGCCTTGAGCGACTCGAAGAACAGTAGCTGTAAGGGCGTTTAATTTCAAGCCTTTTTCAGTCCATTCAAGACCTTTCGGGTTGGCAATTCCGACTGGTCCTGCTTGGTTTTCATCCGCTAAAACTTCAGCATTTCTGAGGTGGGCAAAGGCTGTTCCCAAATTAAATTCGCGAGCTTTTTCGTCCGCATTGACAAAGACTGCGTAGATATCCCCGTTTGGAGCTGTGATTTGGTAGCCAATCACTACATCCTCTTTTTCTACACCATTTTGACCTGGGACAGTGATGAGGTGGACACGGTCTTTGATATCTTGGAGGCTCTTAAGTCGGAAGGCATCTGTAGATTGACGAAGGGCAATCAACCCTTTCATATAGTCACGACTCTTGACATTTTCAGGATAGGCTTTTCCATCTGTAGCCTTTCTCCAGTCAAACTTGTTAATAGCATCACTCGAATCGTAAGAGTCATGGATGAAGTAAGGATAGTCAAATGGATTGCCGTCCTTATCACGCAACAAGTGAGATTTGTTTGGAACCTTGTTCTCTGCTACTGGAGTCTTGTAGTCTGGGTCACGGAATTGTTTGGTGCGTCCATATTCCTGACCAGAGTGGATAAATGGAGTTCCTTGAGCTGTCAAGACCATGAGGTTTCCAAGTCGCAAACGACGGTGGATTTCAGCATAGTTTTCAGCCTTGCTTGGGTCTTTTTTGATAGACTGAGCGATAATATCAAAAAGGGTCAAGTTATCATGGGCTGCGATGTATTGGATGGCATCTCCAGGGCTGTCAGCTTCAAAGTTGGTTGGTTGAGCAATGAGATTTTTAAAGATGGTATTGATATCACGTTTGCCACCTGTGATAAAGGCAGGTTGACCTTCGTTTGGATAACCAGACTTGAGGTTGTTACGGATGTCGTCTGAAAAGACAGCGACAGTATCGGTATGTTTCATCCAATCTTGGTCAGCAGCTTTTGTAGGCATATTTTCATCACCGGCATAGGTTCTCCAACCTTCACCCAGCATGATGAGGTTTGGATTGAGGGCGCGTGCGGCCTTGTAGGCTTCTTCAATAGAAGTGGCATCATGGTCTCCCATCATATCGAAGCGGAATCCATCCACTTTGTAGGTATCAACCAGATATTTGATAGAGTCAACTAGGAGCCGTTTGGTCATATGGTGGGTTGTCCCCAAGCGTCCACCACCAAAGCTAGTGCGAGGTGTACCATCAGCATCCATAAAATGGTAGTAGTTTGGTTCTAAATCTTCAAAGATATCGACCTTGGCTGTATGGTTATAAACGACATCTAGGATAGCTCCCATGCCACGTTTGTGGATTTCGTTGATGAGGTTTTTAAATTCTGCGATTCGTTTTTCTGGATTCTTGGGATCGCTTGAATACATACCAGTCAAGGAGAAGTAGTTTTGAGGGTCATATCCCCAGTTGTAGTTGCTGTTGCTTGAAGCATAGTCAGACAAGCGTTCATGGTTCTTCAACTCATTGACAAAGTAGTAAGACAAGACTGGAAGGAGCTGGATGTGGGTTACACCCAAGTCTTTGAGATAGTCTAGCTTTTCGATAAAGGCTTCAAAGGTACCAAATGGCTTGGTCAAGTCTTTTGCGATGGCAGGATCTGAAGTGAAGTCACGTACATGAGCTTCGTAGATAACGGCATCTTCACGAGTCTTGAAGTTGTGAATCTTACCATAAGTCAAGTCTTGAGGTCCGAGTTTAGCTGGATTTACAAAGGCGGCTTTAGCCACTTTATGGGCATCGTCAATCTTAGCATCGTCGCTATTCCAAGCAGCGAGGGATTTAGCGTAAGGATCAAGTGCAAGAACAGTTTTACCCTGACGCTCAATTTGGTATTGATAATAGTATCCAGTGAAATCGGTGATTCCGAGTTTGTTTGTGCTATCTAGAGTTTGTTTCCAGGTTCCTTTTTCTCCTTTTTCAAGGGCGACAGTTCCAACCACTTTTTCAGGGTCATTTTTGTCGTAGACAACGACAGAAACCTTATCAGCACTTGGTGACCAAAGGGTCAAATCAACCTGTTTTCCTTCTTCTTTGAGGTCAGCTCCAAGTTTGCCATCATAACTGTAAGTCTCATCTTTCAGACGCCAGCTTGTTTTGGTAGTAAATTGGTCGGAATTGTAGCTAACAGTATAAGGATGTTTTGTGTCAGAGAAATCTCCGCTGTAGGTCACTTTCTTGCCAGCTTCATCGATTGCAACATCGGTGATAGCTACTTTATTTCCTAGATGATTCGTGATGTTGGAGTGTTTGAGGATATCCTCTTTTTTAGCACCGACAAGTGTTGAAAAACTGCTTTCAATGCTAGAAGTGCCTACGTGTTGGGCTCCTGTCATACGGATATCATGGACATAGTATGGATTTGTGTAAATCGTTTCGTCGTCGTCTTTTAAGAAAATTTGGCTATGATTTTTCAAATCGGTGAACTTATAATCTTCTTTACGGATTTTCACGTCATCTCCTTGCTTGCTTCTGTCTAGTAATAAAAATCCAAGATCTTTAGCTGCATCTTTGAGTGGAATATCAATATAGCGACCGTATTTGCCTGTAGCCGTAAAGTCTGTTCCGTTAGGCCATTCACCACTACTTGGCTCTTTCACATCTCCCCAGTACCAGAGAGATTTCTTGTCATAGTTGCCATCTGTGCGGTAGTAGTTGACACGAATAGTTCCTGCAGGTTGTGGCTCGTAAGAGAAAACCTTGTGATCTTGGTCCAACCAAGCCTCGTTCATCTTTGGTGCCAGTTTTTCTACCGATTTATCGCCGGTTAGATTTTTCCCAGCTGTATTATTGATGAGGAAGCTAATTTTCTTAGCTTGTTCTCCCTTTAATTTGACATCTAGGTAGTAGCCATAGTCATCTTTTTTGGCATCCTTGAAGGACAAGGCTCCGTTTGGCCAATTTTCAGAAGGTTTTTCAACATCGTCCCAAGTCCATAGCCCTTGAGTTTCCTTGTTTTCTTCAGGAAGTTTTTTGACATGGATACGGAAGTAGTTGTCTTCGATTGGCTCTTCTGCCTTAGTTTCAGTCGCTGCTGGACTAATAGCAGTAGTTGGTTCACTTGAACGATCTTGTCCGGTTTGTGGTGCTGAATCGGCGGAAGGTGAAACAGGAGTGGTTGCCTCTGTTGCGGGTTTTTCTTCTTCTTTTTTCTCTAGGGAAACGTTTGCATTTTCAAGAGAAGAAATATCATTTTCGTTCTTGGTAGAGTGAACTGCTGGATCAGTAAGAGGTTGGGCAAGGGCAGTAGTGGTTTCATTACTAGTTCCCTTATCGCTTGTAGTATTTTCGTTGGCTGAGACAGTTGGTGTAGCCATGGCAAGCAGGACAAGACTTGCTCCAATAAGGACAGAACCAGTTCCATTTTTGAGGGAACGGATGCTGTAAACCATTTTTTGCTCAGTGTGAGATGGTGTTTTTTTCATAATCAATCATTCTCCTATAAATGAATTTCTTTATCAGTATAGCATGTAGTAAAACAATATGCAAGCGTTTTCCTGAAATTGAAATAAAAGAAAAATCGCAACAAATTTTGCTACGATTTAGTTAGTTTTTTTATAGGAAAAGATTTTGTAAAAAATTCGTCAATTCTCTTGAAAAGTCTAGCCAAATAGGGTATAATATGAGTAATCATTTGTCGTAAGTTTTGTCTGAAATATTGTCCAGGCAAGGCTCACAGCAGTTAAATCTCCTGAAAAAGTAGGATTTAGCTGCTCTTTTTGTGCTTTTTTTAAGGTTTTCTAGTGTTTGTAACAAAGACTTAAAGATTCTGAAAATTAGTTAAAGGGGATAAAGTGATAGAAGGTTTACAACCTTTTGACGATAATCAAAGGCCTAGATGCCTAGGCTTGAAACTTTATTTTAAAGGAGAATCATCTTGGCAGGACATGACGTTCAATACGGGAAACATCGTACCCGTCGTAGTTTTTCAAGAATCAAAGAAGTTCTTGACTTACCAAATTTGATTGAAATTCAAACTGATTCATTCAAAGATTTCCTAGACTATGGTCTCAAGGAAGTGTTTGAAGATGTATTGCCAATTTCAAACTTCACAGACACAATGGAGTTGGAGTTTGTAGGCTACGAAATCAAAGAACCAAAATATACGCTTGAAGAAGCTCGTATCCACGATGCCAGCTATTCAGCACCTATCTTTGTAACCTTCCGCTTGATTAACAAAGAAACTGGCGAAATCAAGACTCAAGAAGTTTTCTTTGGTGATTTCCCAATCATGACTGAGATGGGTACTTTCATCATCAACGGTGGTGAACGTATCATCGTATCACAGTTGGTGCGTTCACCAGGTGTTTACTTTAATGACAAGGTAGACAAAAATGGTAAAGTGGGCTACGGTTCAACTGTCATCCCTAACCGTGGAGCTTGGTTGGAACTTGAAAGCGACTCAAAAGATATCGCCTATACTCGTATCGACCGTACTCGTAAGATTCCATTTACGACCTTGGTTCGTGCGCTTGGTTTCTCAGGTGATGATGAAATCTTTGATATCTTTGGTGACAGCGATCTTGTTCGTAACACTGTTGAAAAAGATATTCACAAGAACCCAATGGACTCTCGTACAGACGAAGCTTTGAAGGAAATCTACGAGCGCCTTCGTCCGGGTGAGCCTAAGACTGCTGAAAGCTCACGTAGCTTGCTTGTGGCTCGTTTCTTTGACCCACGTCGTTATGACTTGGCAGCAGTTGGTCGTTACAAGATCAATAAAAAACTCAATGTTAAAACACGTTTGCTCAACCAAACCATTGCGGAGCCATTGGTAGACCCTGAAACAGGTGAAATCTTGGTAGAAGCTGGAACAGTTATGACTCGCAGCGTTATTGAAAGTATCGAAAGTCATTTGGATGGTGACTTGAACAAGATTGTCTACATTCCAAATGATGCTGCCGTAGTAACAGAACCAGTTGTTCTTCAAAAATTCAAGGTTGTTGCACCAACTGATCCAGACCGTGTTGTAACTATTATCGGTAATGCCAATCCAGATGACAAGGTTCGTATCGTCACTCCTGCAGATATCCTTGCAGAGATGAGCTACTTCCTCAACTTGGCTGAAGGACTTGGTCGTGTGGATGATATCGACCACCTTGGAAACCGTCGTATCCGTGCGGTTGGTGAATTGCTTGCCAACCAAGTACGTCTTGGACTTTCTCGTATGGAACGTAATGTCCGTGAACGTATGTCTGTTCAGGACAACGAAGTCTTGACACCACAACAAATTATCAACATTCGTCCTGTAACAGCTGCGGTTAAAGAATTCTTTGGTTCATCACAGTTGTCACAGTTCATGGACCAAGACAACCCGCTTTCTGAGTTGTCTCACAAACGCCGTTTGTCTGCCTTAGGACCTGGTGGTTTGACACGTGACCGAGCTGGATATGAAGTGCGTGACGTGCACTACACTCACTATGGTCGTATGTGTCCAATCGAGACACCTGAAGGACCGAACATCGGTTTGATCAATAACTTGTCATCTTACGGACACTTGAATAAATATGGTTTTGTTCAAACACCATACCGTAAGGTTAACCGTGAAACAGGTGTTGTCACGAACGAAATCGTTTGGTTGACAGCCGATGAAGAAGATGAATTTACTGTAGCACAGGCTAATTCTCGTCTGAATGAAGATGGAACATTTGCTGAGAAAGTTGTCATGGGACGTCACCAAGGGGTCAACCAAGAGTATCCAGCTAACGTTGTTGACTATATGGACGTATCACCAAAACAGGTAGTTGCCGTTGCGACAGCATGTATTCCTTTCTTGGAAAACGATGACTCCAACCGTGCCCTCATGGGAGCCAACATGCAACGTCAGGCTGTACCATTGATTAATCCTAAAGCACCTTACGTTGGTACTGGTATGGAATACCAGGCAGCCCATGATTCAGGAGCTGCAGTGATTGCACAACATGGTGGTAAGGTTACTTATGCCGATGCTGACAAGGTAGAAGTTCGTCGTGAAGATGGTTCATTGGATGTTTACCACATCCAAAAATTCCGTCGTTCAAACTCAGGTACTGCTTACAACCAACGTACGCTTGTAAAAGTTGGTGATGTCGTTGAAAAAGGTGATTTCATCGCTGACGGACCTTCTATGGAAAATGGAGAAATGGCGCTTGGACAAAACCCAATCGTTGCCTACATGACTTGGGAAGGTTACAACTTCGAGGATGCTGTTATCATGAGCGAACGCTTGGTGAAGGATGATGTCTACACATCTGTCCACCTTGAAGAATACGAATCAGAAACACGCGATACAAAGCTTGGGCCTGAAGAAATTACTCGTGAAATTCCAAACGTTGGGGAAGATGCCCTTAAAGACCTTGACGAAATGGGTATTATCCGTATCGGTGCTGAGGTTAAAGAAGGCGATATCCTTGTAGGTAAAGTAACACCTAAGGGTGAGAAAGACCTTTCAGCTGAAGAACGTCTCTTGCATGCTATCTTCGGAGACAAGTCACGTGAAGTACGTGATACTTCTCTTCGTGTACCCCACGGTGCCGATGGTGTCGTTCGTGATGTTAAGATCTTTACACGTGCAAATGGAGATGAATTGCAATCAGGTGTTAATATGCTGGTTCGCGTCTACATCGCTCAAAAACGTAAGATCAAGGTCGGAGACAAGATGGCCGGACGTCACGGAAACAAAGGGGTTGTCTCTCGTATTGTTCCTGTAGAAGACATGCCTTACCTTCCAGACGGAACTCCAGTCGATATCATGTTGAACCCACTTGGGGTGCCATCACGTATGAATATCGGTCAGGTTATGGAGCTTCACCTTGGTATGGCAGCTCGTACTCTTGGTATCCACATCGCAACACCAGTCTTTGACGGAGCAAGTTCTGAAGACCTTTGGGACACTGTCAAAGAAGCAGGTATGGATAGCGATGCCAAAACGATCCTTTACGATGGACGTACAGGTGAAGCATTTGACAACCGTGTATCAGTTGGTGTCATGTACATGATCAAACTCCACCACATGGTTGATGATAAATTGCACGCGCGTTCAGTCGGACCTTACTCAACCGTTACGCAACAACCACTTGGAGGTAAAGCTCAGTTTGGTGGACAACGTTTCGGTGAGATGGAGGTTTGGGCTCTTGAAGCCTACGGTGCATCAAATGTCCTTCAAGAAATCTTGACTTACAAGTCTGACGATATCAACGGACGTTTGAAAGCCTATGAAGCTATTACAAAAGGAAAACCAATTCCAAAACCAGGTGTTCCAGAATCCTTCCGAGTTCTTGTTAAAGAATTGCAATCACTTGGTCTTGACATGCGTGTCCTTGACGAAGATGACCAAGAAGTGGAACTCCGCGACATGGATGAAGGAATGGACGAAGATGTCATCCACGTAGATGACCTTGAAAAAGCACGTAAAAAAGCTGCTGAAGAAGCAAAAGCTGCTTTTGAAGCTGAAGAAGCTGAAAAAGCAACAAAAGCAGAAGCAACAGAAGAAGCTACTGAGTAAGAATAAGTAGCTCACTTAGAATAGAAAGGGAAGAAATAGTGGTTGACGTAAATCGTTTTAAAAGTATGCAAATCACCCTAGCTTCTCCAAGCAAAGTCCGTTCATGGTCTTATGGAGAAGTCAAAAAACCTGAAACAATCAATTACCGTACCTTGAAACCAGAACGTGAAGGGCTATTTGACGAAGTCATCTTTGGTCCTACAAAAGATTGGGAATGTGCTTGTGGTAAGTACAAACGCATTCGTTACAGAGGGATTGTTTGTGACCGTTGTGGTGTTGAAGTAACGCGTACAAAAGTTCGTCGTGAACGTATGGGACACATCGAGTTAAAAGCTCCTGTATCTCATATCTGGTATTTCAAGGGGATTCCAAGCCGTATGGGCTTGACCCTTGATATGAGTCCTCGTGCACTTGAGGAAGTGATCTACTTTGCAGCTTATGTGGTGATTGATCCGAAGGATACACCACTTGAGCACAAGTCTATCATGACAGAGCGCGAATACCGTGAGCGCTTGCGTGAGTATGGTTATGGATCATTCGTTGCTAAAATGGGTGCCGAAGCTATCCAAGACCTCTTGAAACAAGTAGATCTTGAAAAAGAAATTGCTGAACTTAAAGAAGAATTGAAAACAGCAACTGGACAAAAACGTATCAAAGCTATCCGTCGTTTGGATGTTTTGGATGCCTTTTACAAGTCTGGAAACAAACCTGAATGGATGATTCTGAACATCCTTCCGGTTATTCCACCAGATCTTCGTCCAATGTTGCAGTTGGATGGTGGCCGTTTTGCCTCATCTGACTTGAACGACCTTTACCGTCGTGTTATCAACCGTAACAACCGTTTGGCTCGTTTGCTTGAGTTGAACGCACCAGGTATCATCGTTCAAAATGAGAAGCGTATGCTTCAAGAAGCGGTTGACGCTTTGATTGACAATGGTCGTCGTGGTCGTCCGATTACAGGACCAGGTAGCCGTCCACTTAAATCATTGAGCCACATGCTCAAAGGTAAACAAGGACGCTTCCGTCAAAACTTGCTCGGTAAACGTGTTGACTTCTCAGGACGTTCCGTTATCGCTGTTGGTCCAACTCTTAAGATGTACCAATGTGGTGTGCCACGTGAAATGGCGATCGAGCTCTTTAAACCATTCGTCATGCGTGAAATCGTAGCGCGTGATATCGTGCAAAACGTTAAAGCCGCTAAACGCTTGGTGGAACGTGGAGATGAGCGTATCTGGGATATCCTCGAAGAAGTGATCAAAGAACACCCAGTGCTTTTGAACCGCGCACCGACTCTTCACCGTTTGGGTATCCAAGCCTTTGAACCTGTCTTGATTGACGGTAAAGCCCTTCGCTTGCACCCACTTGTCTGTGAAGCCTACAATGCCGACTTTGACGGGGACCAAATGGCCATCCACGTACCGCTTTCAGAAGAAGCCCAAGCAGAAGCTCGTATCTTGATGTTGGCTGCTGAGCACATCTTGAACCCGAAAGATGGTAAACCAGTTGTTACTCCATCTCAGGACATGGTTTTGGGTAACTACTACTTGACTATGGAAGAAGCTGGTCGTGAAGGTGAAGGAATGGTCTTCAAAGACCGTGACGAAGCTGTTATGGCTTACCGCAATGGCTATGTTCACCTCCACTCACGTGTTGGTATCGCAACAGATAGTCTTAACAAACCATGGACAGAAGAGCAAAAACACAAAATCTTGCTTACAACTGTTGGTAAGATCCTCTTCAACGATATCATGCCAGAGGGTCTACCATACTTGCAAGAACCAAACAACACCAACTTGACAGAAGGTGTTCCAGCTAAATACTTCTTGCCACTTGGTGGAGATATCAAGGAAGCAATCAGCAAACTTGAGCTTAACCCTCCATTTAAGAAGAAAAACCTTGGAAATATCATCGCTGAAATCTTTAAACGTTTCCGTACGACAGAAACTTCTGCCCTACTTGACCGTATGAAGAACCTCGGTTACCACCACTCAACTCTTGCAGGATTGACAGTGGGTATTGCCGATATTCCAGTCGTTGAAGACAAGGCTGAAATCATTGAAGAATCACACAAACGTGTAGAACAAATTACTAAACAGTTCCGTCGTGGTATGATCACAGACGACGAGCGTTACAATGCCGTTACAGCTGAATGGCGTGCTGCCCGTGAAAAATTGGAGAAACGTTTGATTGCTAACCAAGATCCGAAGAACCCAATCGTTATGATGATGGACTCTGGAGCCCGTGGTAACATCTCAAACTTCTCACAGCTTGCCGGTATGCGTGGTCTGATGGCTGCTCCGAACGGACGTATCATGGAATTGCCAATCCTTTCAAACTTCCGCGAAGGTTTGTCAGTACTCGAAATGTTCTTCTCAACTCACGGTGCTCGTAAGGGTATGACCGATACGGCCCTTAAGACAGCCGACTCAGGTTATTTGACTCGTCGTTTGGTTGACGTTGCCCAAGACGTTATCATCCGTGAGGACGACTGTGGAACAGACCGTGGTCTCTTGATCCGTTCTATCGCAGAAGGAAAAGAGATGATCGAGTCTCTCGAAGAGCGTCTCAATGGTCGTTACACTAAGAAAACTGTTAAACACCCAGAAACTGGCGCAGTTATCATCGGTCCAAATGAGTTGATTACAGAAGACAAGGCGCGTGAAATTGTCAATGCTGGTGTGGAAGAAGTGACTATCCGCTCTGTATTTACATGTAACACTCGTCATGGTGTCTGCCGTCACTGTTATGGTATCAACTTGGCGACTGGTGATGCGGTTGAAGTTGGTGAAGCAGTCGGTACAATCGCTGCTCAATCTATCGGGGAACCTGGTACACAGCTTACAATGCGTACCTTCCACACGGGTGGGGTTGCCTCAAATACCGATATCACTCAGGGTCTTCCTCGTGTCCAAGAAATCTTTGAAGCCCGCAATCCTAAAGGGGAAGCAGTTATCACAGAAGTCAAAGGACAAGTTACTGCTATCGAAGAAGATGCTTCAACTCGTACTAAGAAAGTCTTCGTTAAAGGTGAAACTGGAGAAGGCGAATACGTGGTACCATTTACAGCACGTATGCGTGTTGAAGTTGGGGACCAAGTCTCTCGTGGTGCAGCATTGACAGAAGGTTCTATCCAACCAAAACGTCTCCTTGCTGTACGTGATGTCTTGTCAGTTGAAACTTACCTCCTCGGTGAAGTACAAAAAGTTTACCGTAGCCAAGGGGTAGAAATCGGTGACAAACACATCGAGGTAATGGTTCGTCAAATGATTCGTAAAGTTCGTGTCATGGATCCAGGAGACACAGAGCTTCTCATGGGAACTCTTATGGACATCAATGACTTTACAGATGCCAACAAGGATGTTCTTATTGCAGGTGGAGTACCAGCGACAGGTCGTCCAGTCCTTATGGGAATTACCAAGGCCTCACTTGAAACAAATAGTTTCTTGTCAGCGGCTTCCTTCCAGGAAACAACTCGTGTCCTTACAGACGCAGCTATCCGTGGTAAGAAAGACCATCTCCTTGGTCTTAAGGAAAATGTTATCATCGGTAAGATCATCCCAGCTGGTACAGGTATGTTACGTTACCGTAACCTTGAACCACAAGCTATCAACGAAGAAGAATACCTTAATCCTCCAGTAGAGGAAGAAGGAAATGAAGAAACAAATCTTGTTGTAGAGGCTCCAGTTGAAATAAACGAATAGAATATTTACTTGAAATGAAAAAGAGGGGGGATTCCCTCTTTTTTCGTGTAAAAATATTGAATAAAACTACATAAAACGTGCAAAAAAACAATATTTTGAGACTTAGGAGTATAAATATTCTTTTTTAAAATATTAAGCATAATCGTTGAGTTTTACTTACATGAATGCTAAAATCTAAAGTGGTTGTTTGTGTATTCATAAAAAACAGCGCATAAAATATAACAATATATTCAATCTTGGACAGGATATTGGAGGTAAATCATGAAAAATGATCTGTTTAACGACCGAATTAGTCGATTCTCGATCCGTAAGCTTCATGTAGGAGTTTGCTCGGTCTTACTCGGAACGTTGGTAATGCTCGGAACTGCTACAGGTGTCGGAGCTGACGAAGTAACTGAAGAAAAACAAACTGAAGGAGTTGTAGCTACAACAGAAGTAGACAAGGCAGAAACTCCTGAAACTACAGAAGCAGCACCTACTAAAGAAGTAACTTATAAAGTAGAAGCAGCACCTGCAGTTTCTACTGAAGTAAAACCTGAGCTAAATAGCGAAAAATTGGCAACTTACGTTGCTGAAATTGAAGCAAACGTGGCAAATGGGAAATACAGCAACAAGACAGACGAGAGCGTTGAAATTCTTAAGGTAGGTCTTGCTAATGCTAAAAATGCACTTACTTCTGCTACAAGCCAAGCTGAACTTGACGTAGCTTACCAATCACTTGTAACTATTGTCAATTCTAAGCTTAAAAACAAAGAAAAAGCTGTAGCCGAAGAAAAAGTAGCAGCTACTGAAAAGACAGAAGCGACTACAGGTAAACCTGCAGATAACACAAAGCCAGCTGAAGGTACTAACGCAATCGCAAATACAGGGGGAAATGACCCTCGTAATGGTAAAGAGATTGACAAGAATACTGCCTTCCGCGCAGATACAGCAACGACTACTGGAATTGGTGCAGACGTTGTAGACGCAACTTCAACTCCAAAAGTTGAAAAACCAGGCTTTACAACAGATCTTGACGCAAAATCTTTGACTAGCCAGATTACTTGGTTGGACTTTGGAGATGTCGCCAACTGGACTGGAGCTACTACAACATTAGTTCCTAAAGATGAGCGAAATCCTGATAAAGATTTAGAAGAAAAGTTGGCTCTTCAAGTTGGGGCTACCTATACCAAGGAAATCATGCCTGGTTATGTAGTTACTGTAAAAGTCAAATCCTTGAAACCATTCCAAGCGACTGAAATCTATAAGAAACGGATGGAAAATCAATGGGCTACAGAAGCAGAAAAAGCAACCTATGATCCAGATGCGAAAAACGGTTATGTAAGTAGTGGATATACTTCAAATGCTGTTAAACAAGCTTTTAACAATGGTGAAGAGGCCAAAGTCATCGCTGATCCTCAAAACGGTTGGACTGAAATTAGACAGGAAAACGTTGATACGAAAGCCAAGAAGACTACCATGGGTTCATCTATTAATGGTGGAAATATTGGAGTTCAGTTTGAAATCTCTGCAACCTTCCGCGGAAAGAAAGTTAAGCCAGCTATTGTTATGGCTGATGGTGAGTCTGCTAACCCTGGTGAATTTGTTATGTTCACTACTAACGGACAAGGTTGGCAGCACCTTGGGGAATGGAAAAAGTTTACCAGACCATCCACCTCTGAAACTTACGTTCCACAAGATACTGAGAATCTTTTTGGTTCTAAACCTAAATATAATAACATTAACCTAAGACAACTTCGTGATTCTAATCAAGTTGGACCTGATAAGAAACCAGTAGCTTGGAAATATTTCGGAAATCCTGACCAAGTTACAGGTGGTCTTGGAACTGGTGTCTTTGGACCAAACATTTCTGAAGGAAATAAAACGGTTCCAATCGTGATGACACGTGGGGCGTCTGAAGTGGGACTTTATATCGCTTCTGGTGGTAAACAGTCTGCTATGCTAGGATTCTTCCCACTTGATGAAGGGGATGCTCCTGAGTCATATGGTAAGGCAATTCATACCATTGCAACTGTTGACGGTGTTACTGGAGCTAAAGTAAATCAACCGTATCTTGGTAACGTGAGTCCGGATATGGATGAGAATACGACTCTTGACTGGTTTGGTGATGATAAGGCAACTACGGCCGATGAAGGAATTGACCAATTGCTTCCAGATCAACTCAAAGGGACAACCAATGAGATGATCAAAATGGACCGTACACGCCCAGGTAACTACAAGCTGTCAGTTCAAGCTCATACAGATGGAGCTTCAGAAGCTTATATCTACGGTTGGATAGACTTTAACCAAAACGGTACCTTTGATGAAGATGAACGCTCTGATCTTGCAAGAATCACAAATGACGGCACCGTTGAGTTGACCTTTGCAAACAGCAAGACTTACGTTGACCCAAGCGTTAAAGAGTTAGGTGCTCGTGTTCGTATCGCTAAGAAAGCGAACGAGATCGAAAGCCCAACTGGTATGGCCTTCTCAGGGGAAGTGGAAGACTTCAGAACTCAAATTACCCACCCACCAAAAGGGGAATTCAAAGAAACAAGTGGTCTTCAAGGGGCGAAGCAAACTGCAACTGTTGCCTTTACAGCACGTGGAGAACACAAGTTTGAACGTGATTCTACTGCTGTTATTGATGAAACCGTAGAACCATACATTGTTGACAAAGATGGCAACCGCGCAACCCTTGACGCAGACGGTTACTACGTCGTTCAAGGACAAGGTAAGTACAAGATTACTGCTAAGGGTAAAGATGTAGATGTTGAGTTTATTCCTGAGGACAACTTCCTAGGAACAGCTGATGGTATCTCTATCCGTCGTTCAGATAATAATGGCTATGATACTGGTTGGCCAACAAAATTCCCAGACAGAGAACCTAATGTGAATGGCCAATTAAATACTATGGATGGTCAATATGTTCCTACTGTAACACCGATTGACATTGAAGGGGTTGACAAAACTTCTAAAGATATTCAAGGTGCAACTCAAAAAGAAACACCTGCCTTTAATACAACAGCTCCTAACTTAGCTGGTGATAAGATTTCTATTGCTCCAAGTGTGGGCTATCCTGCTAAGTTGGTAGACCCAGCAACAGGTCGTACTATTGATGAGACATCTGTAACAGTAGCTGGAGAAGGGACATACACTATCAATCCTTCAACGGGTGAAGTAACCTTCACTCCAGACCCAAGCTTTACTGGTACAGCCAAAGGTGTGGATGTTTCATTGTCAGCGCCAGTTGGACGAAATAAAGACGGTCAGATTCAACAGGACTACATCAAGACAGCAACAGCTAAGTACACTCCAACTGTCACACCAATCACAGTGACTCCTACAGACAAGGTTTCTGCGGATGTTCAAAATGTTCCTCAAACCCAAACACCAACCTTTGATTTGAGTAATGATAAGACTGCTGAAATCACTAGCAAGAAATTGGTGGATCCCGCAACTGGTCAACCAACTGATGAAACAACAGTGACAGTAGCAGGTGAAGGTAGCTATACTATCGACCCAACGACTGGGGCAGTAACATTTACGCCAGAAAAAGACTTTGTTGGTACTGTAAAAGGAGTAACTGTTCAGGCAACTGCTACCATTACAAATGCTAATGGTAAGACTGCGACCATTACTTCAGATGCGACCTACACACCAACTGTTGTGCCAGCAGTTCCAACTGCAAACCCTGCAACTTCTAAAGATGTTCAAGGGGCAACTCAAACCGGGACACCAACCTTTGCAGGAACTACTGTCCAAGTAAACGATGAAGATAAAGCTATTACCATTAAAGACAATAGCTACACATTGCTAGATAAAGATGGTAACGAAGTTTCAAGCACACCAGCCTTTGCTGAAGATGGTACAACTGAAATTGGTACTTTCTCTATTGATCCAGCAACAGGTCAAGTAACCTTCACACCAACTGATAAGTCTTACACAGGTAAAGTAACGCCTGTTAAGGTTCAAGCTGAAAGTTCAAACGGTATCAAGGTGGATACAACTTACACACCAGAAATCGTTCCAGTAACACCAACTGCAACTCCAGCAGAATCAGAAGCGCCTCAAGGTGTGGTTCAAACTGGAACTGTAACCTTCACAGAAGGTGACCCAGTTGCACCAATTGACAAGGATACCATCACTCTTCTTGATGAAAATGGGCAACCAGCAGAATCTGTAGTTGCTAAATCACCAGAAGGTAAAGAAATCGGTACTTTCACAGTTGATAAAGAAACAGGTGTTGTAACCTTCACACCAACTGATAAATCTTACTCAGGGGAAGTCGTTCCAGTTAAGGTTCAAGCTAAAGATGCTAACGGTACTGCTGTAGAAACAACCTACACACCTAAGATTACACCGGTCGTACCAACTGCTGAACCTGCAACATCGACAGATATCCAAGGTAAAACACAAACAGGTACACCAACCTTCACACCTGGTAACCCTGCAATCCCAATTGATGATAAAGTACCAGCAACCTTCGAAGACGGAACTACAGAAAAAGTAGTCCCAGGTGAAGGAACTTACAAAGTAAATCCAGACGGTACAGTAACGTTCACCCCAGAAAAAGGATTCACAGGAGTAGGAACAGGAGTAACGGTTAAACGTGTAGATAAGAACGGAACACCAGTAACAGCTAAATACACCCCAACTGTGACACCAGTAATTCCAACTGCAACACCAGCTGAAACAACAGACATCCAAGGTAAAGAACAAACTGGTAAACCAACATTCACTCCAGGCAACCCAGATGTACCAATGGATGATGATACTCCAGCAACCTTCGAAGACGGAACTACAGAAAAAGTAGTCCCAGGTGAAGGAACTTACAAAGTAAATCCAGACGGTACAGTAACGTTCACCCCAGAAAAAGGATTCACAGGAGTAGGAACAGGCGTAACTGTTAAACGTGTAGATAAGAATGGTACACCAGTAACGGCTAAATACACCCCAACAGTAACTCCAGTGACTCCAGAAGGAACACCAGCTGAAACAACAGATATCCAAGGTAAAGAACAAACTGGCAAACCTGAGTTCACTCCAGGCAACCCAGAAGTACCAATGGATGATGATACTCCAGCAACCTTCGAAGATGGATCAA
>NZ_QQRU01000016.1 GCF_003428885.1 Streptococcus sp. LQJ-218 | reverse complement strand
TGTACTGACCCCCAAAAGTTAGACAATTAATTTATTCAAAGGATTTAGTTCTGTATTGCACAGGACTGAGTCCTTTTAGTTTTACCTTAATTCGCTTATTGTTGTAGTAATCAATATAGTCTACAATGGCTTGTTCCAATTGGTTAAGCGACTCAAATGACTTCTCATAACCATAAAACATCTCCGATTTCAGAATGCCAAAGAAAGATTCCATCATACCGTTGTCTGGGCTGTTGCCCTTGCGTGACATAGATGGCTGAATTCCCTTGCTCTCTAGGAACCGATGATAAGAATCGTGTTGGTATTGCCAGCCCTGGTCACTGTGGAGAATCGTATTCTCGTAGTTTTTCTCTGTGAATGCCTGCTCCAACATCGTTTTTACTTGTTCTAAATTAGGAGAACAAGAAAGATTATAAGCGATGATTTCGCTGTTAAAGCCATCTAAAACTGGAGATAAGTAAAGCTTTTGAGCGCTTGCTGGAATGGCAAATTCTGTCACATCCGTATAACACTTTTCCRTTGGTCTCGATGCTTCAAACTGGCGTTGAATGAGATTCTCTGCCTTCTTGCCAATATCTCCTTTATGAGAAGAATACTTGCGTTTCTTGCGGATTCTAGCTTGTAAATTGAGCACTTTCATCAAGCGCTGAACTCTTTTATGATTTACCAGATAACCACGATTTCTTAGTTCTAAATGAATCCGACGATAACCATAATTTCCCTTGTGTTCGATAAAGATGGATTGAATTTCAGCTTTAAGCTCTTGGTCCTTATCTGGTTTATCTAGCTGTTTCAAGTGATAATAGTAGGTCGAACGTGCTAGTTTAATGGCTTTTAGAAGAATATTTAACGAAAACTCAGTCATTAATTCTTGAATAATTTCTGTCTTTCTTCTTTCTCTTTTTCCTCCTTCAAGCGGAGTTCTCTCAACTTTTTTAGGATAGCATTCTCCGCTCTCAGGTACTCGTTTTCTGCTTGAAGACGTTCTAACTCTGTCATCTCTTCGGGTTTCTTCTTTGGTTTACGTCCCATTTTAGATGGTCTCCCTTTTGTTTTCTCAACAATAGTATACCCGTTTTTCTTGTATTGTGCCACCCAATTTGGAAGCATACCACGATTTGGGAGAGCATATTCGAGAGAAACTCTATCTTGAGGCCAGTTTTCATGTAGGACTTTATGAATCATTTCTTGTTTTAATTCAGGAGAATAGTAACGATTTTTTCCTTTTTTGACGAACTCCATTCCGTAACGATCAATCAATTTAATCATGTACCTAAGATTAGAATTGTTTATCCCAAATTTATTTGAAAGCTTCTCTATACTATATCCTTGCTTTCTAAGTTTATAGATCTGAACTTTATCCTCATAAGTTAATTTCATAATAAAAACACCCCAAAAATTAGATTTTTTCTGTCTAACTTTTGGGGTGCAGTACA
>NZ_QQRU01000015.1 GCF_003428885.1 Streptococcus sp. LQJ-218 | reverse complement strand
AGCTAAGCGACTTCCTTATCTCACAGGGGGCAACCCCCAACTACTTCCGGCGTTCTAGGGCTTAACTTCTGTGTTCGGCATGGGTACAGGTGTATCTCCTAGGCTATCGTCACTTAACTCTGAGTAATACCTACTCAAAATTGAATATCTATTCAAATCAAGAAAACCRTTCGCTTTCATATTCTCAGTTACTTTGGATAAGTCCTCGAGCTATTAGTATTAGTCCGCTACATGTGTCGCCACACTTCCACTTCTAACCTATCTACCTGATCATCTCTCAGGGCTCTTACTGATATAAAATCATGGGAAATCTCATCTTGAGGTGGGTTTCACACTTAGATGCTTTCAGCGTTTATCCCTTCCCTACATAGCTACCCAGCGATGCCTTTGGCAAGACAACTGGTACACCAGCGGTAAGTCCACTCTGGTCCTCTCGTACTAGGAGCAGATCCTCTCAAATTTCCTACGCCCGCGACGGATAGGGACCGAACTGTCTCACGACGTTCTGAACCCAGCTCGCGTGCCGCTTTAATGGGCGAACAGCCCAACCCTTGGGACCGACTACAGCCCCAGGATGCGACGAGCCGACATCGAGGTGCCAAACCTCCCCGTCGATGTGAACTCTTGGGGGAGATAAGCCTGTTATCCCCAGGGTAGCTTTTATCCGTTGAGCGATGGCCCTTCCATTCGGAACCACCGGATCACTAAGCCCGACTTTCGTCCCTGCTCGAGTTGTAGCTCTCGCAGTCAAGCTCCCTTATACCTTTACACTCTGCGAATGATTTCCAACCATTCTGAGGGAACCTTTGGGCGCCTCCGTTACCTTTTAGGAGGCGACCGCCCCAGTCAAACTGCCCGTCAGACACTGTCTCCGATAGGGATCACCTATCTGGGTTAGAGTGGCCATAACACAAGGGTAGTATCCCAACAGCGTCTCCTTCGAAACTGGCGTCCCGATCTCTTAGACTCCTACCTATCCTGTACATGTGGTACAGACACTCAATATCAAACTGCAGTAAAGCTCCATGGGGTCTTTCCGTCCTGTCGCGGGTAACCTGCATCTTCACAGGTACTAAAATTTCACCGAGTCTCTCGTTGAGACAGTGCCCAAATCATTACGCCTTTCGTGCGGGTCGGAACTTACCCGACAAGGAATTTCGCTACCTTAGGACCGTTATAGTTACGGCCGCCGTTTACTGGGGCTTCAATTCATACCTTCGCTTACGCTAAGCACTCCTCTTAACCTTCCAGCACCGGGCAGGCGTCACCCCCTATACATCATCTTACGATTTAGCAGAGAGCTGTGTTTTTGATAAACAGTTGCTTGGGCCTATTCACTGCGGCTGACATATGTCAGCACCCCTTCTCCCGAAGTTACGGGGTCATTTTGCCGAGTTCCTTAACGAGAGTTCTCTCGCTCACCTGAGGCTACTCGCCTCGACTACCTGTGTCGGTTTGCGGTACGGGTAGAGTATGTTTAAACGCTAGAAGCTTTTCTTGGCAGTGTGACGTCACTAACTTCGCTACTAAACTTCGCTCCCCATCACAGCTCAATGTTATAGAAYTAAGCATTTAACTCAATTCACACCTCACTGCTTAGACAGACTCTTCCATTCGTCTGCTTTAGTTAGCCTACTGCGTCCCTCCATCACTACATACTCTAGTACAGGAATATCAACCTGTTGTCCATCGGATACACCTTTCGGTCTCTCCTTAGGTCCCGACTAACCCAGGGCGGACGAGCCTTCCCCTGGAAACCTTAGTCTTACGGTGGACAGGATTCTCACCTGTCTTTCGCTACTCATACCGGCATTCTCACTTCTATGCGTTCCAGCACTCCTCACGGTATACCTTCTTCACACATAGAACGCTCTCCTACCATACCTATAAAAGGTATCCACAGCTTCGGTAAATTGTTTTAGCCCCGGTACATTTTCGGCGCAGGGTCACTCGACTAGTGAGCTATTACGCACTCTTTGAATGAATAGCTGCTTCTAAGCTAACATCCTAGTTGTCTGTGCAACCCCACATCCTTTTCCACTTAACAATTATTTTGGGACCTTAGCTGGTGGTCTGGGCTGTTTCCCTTTCGACTACGGATCTTAGCACTCGCAGTCTGACTGCCGACCATAATTCTTTGGCATTCGGAGTTTATCTGAGATTGGTAATCCGGGATGGACCCCTCACCCAAACAGTGCTCTACCTCCAAGAATCTCTAATGTCGACGCTAGCCCTAAAGCTATTTCGGAGAGAACCAGCTATCTCCAAGTTCGTTTGGAATTTCTCCGCTACCCACAAGTCATCCAAGCACTTTTCAACGTGCCCTGGTTCGGTCCTCCAGTGCGTCTTACCGCACCTTCAACCTGCTCATGGGTAGGTCACATGGTTTCGGGTCTACGTCATGATACTAATTMGCCCTATTCAGACTCGGTTTCCCTACGGCTCCGTCTCTTCAACTTAACCTCGCATCATAACGTAACTCGCCGGTTCATTCTACAAAAGGCACGCTCTCACCCATTAACGGGCTCGAACTTGTTGTAGGCACACGGTTTCAGGTTCTATTTCACTCCCCTCCCGGGGTGCTTTTCACCTTTCCCTCACGGTACTGGTTCACTATCGGTCACTAGGGAGTATTTAGGGTTGGGAGATGGTCCTCCCAGATTCCGACGGGATTTCGCGTGTCCCGCCGTACTCAGGATTCTGCTAGGTACAAAGACTATTTTAAGTACGAGGCTATTACTCTCTCTGGCTGATCTTCCCAAATCATTCTTCTATAGTCTTTGAGTCCACATTGCAGTCCTACAACCCCGAAGAGTAAACTCTTCGGTTTGCCCTCCTGCCGTTTCGCTCGCCGCTACTAAGGCAATCGCTTTTGCTTTCTCTTCCTGCAGCTACTTAGATGTTTCAGTTCACTGCGTCTTCCTCCTCACATCCTTAACAGATATGGGTAACAGGTAGTACCTGTTGGGTTCCCCCATTCGGAAATCCCTGGATCATCGCTTACTTACAGCTACCCAAGGCATATCGTCGTTTGTCACGTCCTTCTTCGGCTCCTAGTGCCAAGGCATCCACCGTGCGCCCTTATTAACTTAACCTTATTTTTTGACCTTTCAGTCATAAACTCTTATTAATACTACAGCGTTTTCGGTTTATTTTCTTGTTACTATTTGATATAGATATTCAATTTTCAATGTGCATTACTTGGTGATCTCTCACCAATGGAGCCTAGCGGGATCGAACCGCTGACCTCCTGCGTGCAAAGCAGGCGCTCTCCCAGCTGAGCTAAGGCCCCACAAGACCTCTCAAGACTAAACAAGACCAATGCGCAGTTCCTTATCCTTAGAAAGGAGGTGATCCAGCCGCACCTTCCGATACGGCTACCTTGTTACGACTTCACCCCAATCATCTATCCCACCTTAGGCGGCTGGCTCCTAAAAGGTTACCTCACCGACTTCGGGTGTTACAAACTCTCGTGGTGTGACGGGCGGTGTGTACAAGGCCCGGGAACGTATTCACCGCGGCGTGCTGATCCGCGATTACTAGCGATTCCGACTTCATGTAGGCGAGTTGCAGCCTACAATCCGAACTGAGACTGGCTTTAAGAGATTAGCTTGCCGTCACCGGCTTGCGACTCGTTGTACCAGCCATTGTAGCACGTGTGTAGCCCAGGTCATAAGGGGCATGCTGATTTGACGTCATCCCCACCTTCCTCCGGTTTATTACCGGCAGTCTCGTTAGAGTGCCCAACTAAATGATGGCAACTAACAATAAGGGTTGCGCTCGTTGCGGGACTTAACCCAACATCTCACGACACGAGCTGACGACAACCATGCACCACCTGTCACCTCTGTCCCGAAGGAAAACTCTATCTCTAGAGCGGTCAGAGGGATGTCAAGACCTGGTAAGGTTCTTCGCGTTGCTTCGAATTAAACCACATGCTCCACCGCTTGTGCGGGCCCCCGTCAATTCCTTTGAGTTTCAACCTTGCGGTCGTACTCCCCAGGCGGAGTGCTTAATGCGTTAGCTACGGCACTAAACCCCGGAAAGGGTCTAACACCTAGCACTCATCGTTTACGGCGTGGACTACCAGGGTATCTAATCCTGTTTGCTCCCCACGCTTTCGAGCCTCAGCGTCAGTTACAAGCCAGAGAGCCGCTTTCGCCACCGGTGTTCCTCCATATATCTACGCATTTCACCGCTACACATGGAATTCCACTCTCCCCTCTTGCACTCAAGTTAAACAGTTTCCAAAGCGTACTATGGTTAAGCCACAGCCTTTAACTTCAGACTTATCTAACCGCCTGCGCTCGCTTTACGCCCAATAAATCCGGACAACGCTCGGGACCTACGTATTACCGCGGCTGCTGGCACGTAGTTAGCCGTCCCTTTCTGGTAAGATACCGTCACAGTGTGAACTTTCCACTCTCACACTCGTTCTTCTCTTACAACAGAGCTTTACGATCCGAAAACCTTCTTCACTCACGCGGCGTTGCTCGGTCAGACTTCCGTCCATTGCCGAAGATTCCCTACTGCTGCCTCCCGTAGGAGTCTGGGCCGTGTCTCAGTCCCAGTGTGGCCGATCACCCTCTCAGGTCGGCTATGTATCGTTGCCTTGGTGAGCCGTTACCTCACCAACTAGCTAATACAACGCAGGTCCATCTGGTAGTGATGCAATTGCACCTTTTAAGCAAATGTCATGCAACATCTACTATTATGCGGTATTAGCTATCGTTTCCAATAGTTATCCCCCACTACCAGGCAGGTTACCTACGCGTTACTCACCCGTTCGCAACTCATCCGGAAAGAGCAAGCTCCTTCCTTCAGCGTTCTACTTGCATGTATTAGGCACGCCGCCAGCGTTCGTCCTGAGCCAGGATCAAACTCTCATTAAAAGTTTGAGTTCTCACTCATTTCTGTCACTGACAGATTTATTGTTTTTTTCATTGTTCAGTACTACAACCTCAGTTGTAGTGCCCTGCACATTGGTTCGTCTTGTTCAGTTTTCAAAGGTCTTTGTCACTCGCTTCTCTCAAGCGACAACTATATTAGTATATCACAGCCGCTTTCGCTTGTCAACACTTTTTTGAAACTTTTTTAAGTTTTTTTGAAACTTTTTTTCATCAAGTGTTT
>NZ_QQRU01000014.1 GCF_003428885.1 Streptococcus sp. LQJ-218 | reverse complement strand
TAAGCTATTCAGAAGACTTGAAACACCACTATCAGATCTATCAACTCTTACTTTTTCACTTTCAGAACAAAGACCCTGAGAAATTTTTCGGACTCATTGAGGACAATCTGAAGCAGGTTCATCCTATTTTTCAGACTGTCTTTAAAACTTTTTTCAAGGATAAAGACAAGATTATCAACGCCCTTCAACTACACTATTCTAACGCCAAATTAGAAGCAACCAATAATCACATCAAACTTATCAAGCGCAATGCCTTTGGTTTTCGGAACTTTGAAAACTTCAAAAAACGCATTTTTATCGCTCTGAATATCAAAAAAGAAAGGACGAAATTTGTCCTTTCTCGATCTTAGCTGACTTCAACCCACTACAGTTGACAAAGAGCCGGATTTCCACTGGTTTTTACAATTTTTTTCAGACTAACTTCCACTTCTACTAGTGGTGGAACTTAGTTTGGGAATTTATCCTTTGGTTTTCAGTGTAGTGATGGCTTTTGAGAGGCGTTCTACTAAGGTAATGACTGCACTTTTGTGTTTTTCTCCCACAATTGTATCCCCTTCTATATGACCGAATTCCGTCTTAAAATTAGGATAATTGTCTGCTCTCTCACGTAAATCTCTGCGCAACGCTTGTTTTCCTCATTTTTCGCTATGACCATTTAGTTTTCTTTTGCCTTTCCAAGGGAAGTCCTCTTTCTTTAAATTACCACGGTCTACTAGTTGATAGAGAGTTCTCATAGAACAAGAACCCCCTATCTGGATAAGTTCCTTTAATGACATTAAGACTCCAATTTTGTTCTAAATGAGTTTGGATAAAATCTTCTTCTGATTGCATAAGACTGGTTTTATTGCTGCCACAGCGTTTCTTATTGATTTTATATCGGTTATAGTAATCATAAGCAGAGTGCCCCTCTTTCAGATAGTTGATGACATTGTAGATTGTCTGTTTTGATCTTCCAAGTGAAGTCGCAATATCTGAAACTTTTATGTTTTTCTTGATAGTAAGCCTCTATCATTACAAGCTCGTTTGTGGTAAGATGAGTATAGGTTATTTATGTTAGTTCCTTTCAGACAAATGCGGTGTTTATCTGAGCCTAACATAGATGGCTTTTTCTGTCTAGCTTAATTTTACAAATTGGGAAACGAAAAAGAAGGTTCTTTTCCCTAACGAGGAGGCTCTGGAACGTTACTTAGTTACTTTGTTTGACGATTATAATTTCAAGCAAAGTCAACGAATCCATAAAAGGGTTTGGCCAATGTTCTGACATACTTGAAAGCTTATTTGATTAAAACTCCATAACTCTGCTAGAGTGTTTATACAAAATTATTGACAGTATCGCACTTACCTACAATTCCAGTAATCTTTTTAGTGCTTTTCGTCATAACAAAGTCTCCATTTCATTTTTGACTAAAATTAACAATTACAACATGATAATCAAATAGTCATTCATTGAAGCATGTCCACTAATAATTGTTTTAACTCCTTTTTCTGTCCGTCCGTTAGTTTTTCCTTGTGGGCATCATGATTTTCTACTGTTCCTACGTGTGTTTGAATTGAACCATCCTCTGCAATAATTACTAAAAATGGTACAGAAAATTCATCATCACGATGTTTCTCATAAACTATTTTTAAGCGCCTACGAAGATCATTTGTGAAACTTTTACTTCTTGTATCTACAACATAAGCCTTCTGATTAGTTGTCGCTAAAGCATCATCTAGAATCGGAATCAATTCAACGCACCAAGGACATGCTGCAAAACCAAAGTAATAAATCCCTTCTTCTCCATCTTCGATTTTATTGATTACACTCTCTGGTTCTTCATAAACAAATTGTGCCGTATTCGTATTATATGCAGGAGCTTTATCAGCATCTATAGCCCATTGATAACCTATTATAAAGCACACTAACAGTGCGACACCAACTAACAAAATTTTAAAGAATCTTTTCATGCCTTTCCTCCTTTTCTCATTATATTAAGTAATGATAGTAGAATAACTTGTCCATCCGTACAAAATGGAAAAATATGTAAAACATTCAAGAAACAAACTATTCTTACTAAAGACAAAAAAGCATTATTAGATGGTATTAGAAGTCCAATTAATACCAGACCAGTAGGAGCAGCTAATGCTATAATAAAATTATGAACATCTCTGCCCTTATTTATAAACTTCACTGAGGGAACAAGAAAATTTTCAAATTCAAATTTAGGATTATATCCAAGGAAATACGCAGTCAAATAATGTAACATCTCATGAATGACCACAGTCAGTAAAACTAGTGGAAGTTGTACCATGATTTCCCAAGCTGTCATACTGGATCCTCTCTCAATTTCCTTTTATTTAAGAGATAGCCTGCCAGTAAGAATATTGCCATAGTCACAATATAGGAGATAATCAATCTATGGTGTAGTAAAAAAGTCGTATTTAATTCACTTGGTGTAATCCTACTAATAATTTTTACTCCAAAAAGTGTCAGAACTGTTCCACTTTCATTAATTTGAAAAAGTTCTACAAGCAAATCAATAGCCACTAAAAATAGATAAGTAATATTTCCCCATTTGAAGTAATTGAGTAATTTTTTGTTCATATCAATACCTTCTTTCTTTTGCTAGAAATACACTCAATATAAGTAATAACACTACTAATATAGCTGATGAAAGATAAACATTATCATTTTTTAAAACAAGATAGAGTACTATGGACAGAAAGACTGTGGTGGTTGTCGATGCTGTCTCATTAAGATTACCCTGAGTAGTCGGAAAAAGAAGCCCTGCTATCAAAGCACATAAGTAAATTGCCATGGACAAGAAAAATGGTAACATCGTTCCTTTCAGGTAAACTGCAATAACTAGAGGCGCCGCAGATAGTATTATTCCTCCCAACAATAATGAAATTACTTCTTCATTTAGACCAACCCTATAAAAATCATAGTATTTTCTAATTCTAGCTGTTGCGTCCGCATAGTTTATAGCAGAGAATACAAGAAGGGAATTTAAATTAGCGAGTGTCTCTAATCCACTTCTTAAACCTAATTGGTAGGTAATAATAAGTGAAAAAATCGTGATTAATGTTAATGAATGGATAAAGCTTTTATGTCGATAAATAGCTGGAAAAGTTGTATTCAAATTAAGTTTAATCATAGGTAACCTAATCAAACCATAGGACAGCTTCTTATACTCTTGAATATTTAAAGCGAATTTATAACTCAAAAATATAACAATGATGAGAATTATAAGAGATATTAAAACCATGATTACAATTAGATCTGTAAGGCCAATTAAGATTTTTCCTACAGATGTGTCAATACCTATTTTGAAATATACCAGATATGTTACACAGAATAAGGTGAAAAATATGTCTAAAACAAATAACACTGAAGCAACTGAAAGTTGAGTGAACTTTATTACTACCTTTGCAAAAACAGCATACAGTGCATCCATTGTTGAAAAAATAGCTAGAAAAATACTATGAAATAAGACTAGCAACATCAATAAATCACTTACTTTGATAATAGGCACCTGTCCAAATAATGGGAATACTAAGAGCAAGACCAATTCATAACCTATTAGTGCTACTCCTATTTTGAACATTTTTTGAGCGACTAATATCTCTCTTCTACTGTAAGGGAGTATGTTCGTTATATAGACTGAGCTTTTGGTTAATGTTATAATTGAATTTACAAAAACAAAGAGAGCAACTGAGAGAATAATACACATATTAACATAACTCATAATTGTTATTCGAGTTAGTTCTGTAAGTGTTTCTATATCTAGCCCTCTAGCACCCTCACCTAAAAGTCCAATTTCATGAACATTAGCTAAAAAATACCAAAAATAAAGGATAAAACCAATAATGGCTACGATTAGTTGATTTCTCTTTTTTTTGAAAAATGGCCTATTCAAAAAACCTTTTAAAGCATCATTATAGTAAAATGATACCAGATTAAATGAGTTCTTTAATTTTTTGAATTTTCTCAACAATTTTCCCTTGCTGATAGATGTATTCAGAAAGCTCATCTGCTGTACCCTTAAACTTCGTTAGTTTCCCTTTCCTCATTAATAAAATATCATTGGAAAATTGGTTTATAATATTCTGCTCATGAGAAACGAGCAATACCTTGTGTTTCTTGGCATACAGACCAAATAATTCTTGGGTAAGAATAACTGTTTCTAAATCTAGTCCACTAAAAACTTCATCAGCAAGGAGATAGCCAACATTCAATGAAAGCCCCAAAGCAATTTGAAGTTTCTTTTTCATACCGAATGAGTAAGACTCTATTGCTTTTTCCAACGCTTCAGTCATATCTAAAAGACGAGATATCTCAGAGAAGATGGTTTTACTTGAGCATTCATATCGTGACTGGACAAAATCTGCATATTCATTGCCCGTTAAATATTCTGGTAAGTAGGAGTCCGAAGGAATGTAAAAAATGTTTTTTTTGAAAGCATCGCTTCCATTAGAATTTCCATTCAATAGTACCTCACCACTATCGTACTGAATAATTCCTGATATCAAATTTAGAAAAACAGTCTTTCCAGAGCCATTCAAACCTACAATAACTGTGATGCCTGTTTTTCCCAAAGTTATCGACAGGCTATCTAAAACACAGTGGCTACCAAATGATTTACATAATTCTTTTACTTCAAGCATACTTCCTCCAAAGATAACGACTAACAATTTGAAGAATTAGAAATAAACTCTTTAAAAGCCAAAAGCAGACAAACTATATTCTTCTCTAGAACTCAGTTTATCCGCTTCATTGTCCAATTAAGCTATAATCTAGAAAATCAAACATTAAGAATTATTTGTAGCAACCGATACTAACACCACCATTAAAGAAGTTAGCTATTCCAGAAAATGTATAGCCTCGACTAGTGCAGTAAAATGCATATCCAAAGTATAGGACGATTAAAAGGACAAAAATCCAAATAAGTGCATGATTACGAACTATTTTATTATACTTATTAGACAAGTATAGATAAATATTATCAAAAATACTTAAAACCATTTGATTACCTCATTTCTATAATAAAGCCACATAACAATTTAAAGTACTCGAAAATATCACTATTAGTACATTGGAATTTCTCCTTTCTTTGAACTGATAGTACTACCAGCTTATTCATAAAATTGTACAATTCATATCTTAAAAATCAACAGTATATAATTCTCCAGAATCAAAGTCTAAAGAGGTGGGACTGGGATTTATTGATGGTTTACCAACAATAACTTAATTTCATAAAAATAACCCACCAAATATTAGATTTTTTCTGTCTAACTTTTGGGGTGCAGTTCAACTGCGACAACAAACTTTTTAGTTGCTTTCTTCATTTCTTGAAACCCCTTTCATATTATATCATACATAACCTAAATTGTCAAATTAAATTAGACTTTTCAAGTAACTCAGAAAAACTGCTAACTTCTCAAAGTAACTTCCACTTGCCTAACCAAAGTGGAAATTAGTCTAAAACGGATTTTTATGGTGGAATTAAATGTGAGACGTTTGAGTTAGAAATGAGGTCTACTATGACAAAACATAAACACCTAACCCTTTCAGACCGTAATGATATCCAATTAGGCTTAGAACGCGGTGAAACCTTCAAAGCTATTGGACATTCCATTCTAAAAGATCCGACCACTGTCTCCAAAGAAGTCAAACGAAACAGACAAGTCCGAGAGTCTACATGCCATAACCTTCCTTGCCCTCTACTCGACAAGGTTCCCTTTGTCTGTAATGGCTGTCCTAAAAGAAGACAAAATTGTGGCTATAAGAAGATTTTCTACCTCGCTAAGCAAGCTCAAAAACAGTACGAACAAACTCTTGTCGAGTCTCGTGAAGGAACTCCTCTCAATTCCAAAACCTTCTGGGAAATGGACAAAGTCATTTCTGATGGAGTTAAAAAGGGACAACACATCTATCATATCCTCAAAACTCATAACCTTGATGTCAGCTCCTCAACCGTCTATCGGCACATCCGAAAAGGATACCTATCTATCGCCCCGATTGACCTAGCCAGAGCCGTTAAATTCAAAGAAAGACGGAAAAGTAATCTACCTTCCATCCCTAAAGAAGCTAAAAAAGGCCGTTCCTATGAGGATTTCCAAAACTATTTAGCCCTTAATCAACTGAATTCTTGGCTAGAAATGGACACCGTTATGGGCCGAACCGGAGGAAAAGTCCTACTCACCTTCAACCTCTCTTTCTGTAACTTTATCTTCGCTAGACTTCTGGATAATAAAACTGCCCTTGAGGTTACCAAACACCTCTATGACATCAAGAACACTTTTC
>NZ_QQRU01000013.1 GCF_003428885.1 Streptococcus sp. LQJ-218 | reverse complement strand
CTTAACCAATTGGAACAAGCCATTGTAGACTATATTGATTACTACAACAATAAGCGAATTAAGGTAAAACTAAAAGGACTCAGTCCTGTGCAATACAGAACTAAATCCTTTGAATAAATTAATTGTCTAACTTTTGGGGGTCAGTACATTGTTCCCTCAAGCTTTTTTCTATCAATGAGTTTCTCCGCCTACCAACTTGAGATCCTGATCTCCATGTTCTATAATGGCGCCGATTGCCGCTTCTATCCCTCGCCTAATATCCACTAAACTCATAGCTGGAGTGATCGGTCGATTCACCACCTGCTCCATCATATAAGGAATATGCATAAAACCTGCCTTAACCTGTGGAAATTTCTTTTCTACCAAATAGAGGGCCTGATACATCAAATGATTGCAGACAAAAGTCCCTGCCGTATTGGAAACAGAGGCCGGCAATCCCTCTTTTTTTATAGCTTGAACCATCGCTTTAATCGGCAGACTACTAAAGTAGGCCGGAGCACCGTCTGTGCGAATGGGAAGGTCAATCGGCTGATTACCTTCGTTATCAGGAATGCGTGCATCATCTTGATTAATAGCTACTCGCTCAGGTGTCAAGCTAGACCTTCCACCAGCTTGGCCGATACAAAGGACAAAGTCCGGTTGATAACGGTCCATCTCTTCTTCCAATACTTGGGCCGATTTGTGAAAGACTGTCGGCACTTCTAGCCAACGTATCTCAGCACCATGGATTTCAGCTGGTAAACCTTTAATGGCCTCCAAAGCTGGATTGACCTTTTCCCCTCCAAAGGGCTCAAAACCTGTCACTAATACTTTCATTTCTAACACCTCAAAACCAATTTAATGAAACTATTTTATTAAAAACAAGTATAACATATTTCCCTTATTCTGGAGTAAAAAGGATTAGCGAGGCTAGGATTGATTTTTGAGTTTATTTAAAGAGTAAAATACTAATCAAAGTCAAAATAGCTGGCCCACCTTGCTTCAAAATAATTTTCTTATCTGCTGTGAGAGAGCCATAAGCCGCAGCACTAATCACAAATAAAACAAAAATAGTCACAATTTCTAAATTCTGTGAGAAATAAATCCCATACAAGAGAAAAACTCCTAACAGAGCATTATAAATCCCTTGATTTTTAAACAATGAACTTACAGACGGACGAGCCAGTTCTTCCTTTTCCAAGTTAAAGACACGACTAGTTGCATCTGATTGCGTGGCAATACTTTCCAAATAAAAAATGTAAAAATGCTCCAAAGCAACAAGCGTTGCTAAAATGATTGTAATAATTGACATCTATTTCTCCTTAAATTTCTATATTTTCAATACCCAAAACCAATTTATTTAATAAACGGCTGAGTTCTGTTCTTTCAGAATCTGTTAAAATACTTTCCATCTCTTCCTTAACCTTGATATGCTGCAGAGGCGGATTCATCACTAACTGCTCCTTGGCATACTTCGTGGCCTCTACCAACACTTCTCGCTGATTTTCAGGATTACGATGACGTTCCACTAAACCTTCCTTTTCTAAAATCTTGAAATGTCGTGTTAAAGCAGCCTGATCAATCTTCAAACGCTCCTGAACCGCTATTTGATTACAAGGGGAATGCTTCAGCAAAAATAATAAAATCTGATACCGTGTCAAACTAATCCCAAGTCTTTTTTCAAACAATTGCGTGCTCGCATGCTCAGACAAGCGGAGTTGATAAAGCAGATCTTGAATCTCTAACATTTCTTTCTCCTTTCTATTGATTCATCAATAGTTGACTTGTCAAGTATACTACAAAGTAAAATAGATTGCAAGAATCATGCTTGAAATATTACAAAATACTGACTATCCATTCTCCATTCATATTGATAAAGAAAAAACGAATGAGACTTGCTTCCTATCATGAAAGCTAGATCTCATTCGTCAAAATGATATTACCAAGTCAGGTTTATCCATTCATTGAAACGTGAACGTGGTCATAGTGATTTTCTGTCACGCTACCACGATCTGGCATTGGGTTCCAAGTATTAGCTGGTCCATATTTGCTATCGAATGGAGCATAGAAACGTTGTTTCCAAATGATGTAACTAATTCCACGGCTGGCCATGTTTTGAATAGCGTATTCCGCAATCTTATCCCCTAGTTCTGAGCTTTCTGGTACCATAAAGTCGATAGCCAAACCTTTTCCGTGATCTCCACTGTCTCCTGGACGGTAACCACTAAAGGATGTAATACCAAACAAGTTGGCAATTTCTTCTTTAAAGGCAGCTGTCTGTGGTTGAAGGCCTGCATTTTCAGCTTTTGCTACTGCCCGTCCAGCATAATCGGGTGCAGCTGGAGCCGCGTAAGTTGTTGAAACTGTTTTCGCCTCTTCTGGTTGATAAGTAGAAACTGCTGTTGTAGCTTCATTTGATGATGCTTCTTTAGCTTCTTCTGAACTTGTTACAGTGGTTTCGATTGCTTTTTCTTCTACTGACCTTGTAGTTGTTTCCACTGTTGGCTCAGCTTGAGGACTTGCTTGTGTTTCATCTTTCTCAGCTGGAGTCGTTGCCTGAGGAGCTAATTCTGCAACTGCACTGCTTGTTTCGGCTATTTGCTCCTCTGAAACAAAAGTTTCTGTAGATGGTGCGACTTCTTCTGGAGCAGTCACTGTCTCTGTAACTTCTGAACTTGTTGCTACTTCTTTTGTACTTGTAGTTTCTACCGCTTTTGGAGCTTCTGCAATTGGTTGAGAAAGATCTGCAACTTGAACAGTTTGATCATCAACGGTCACTTGATTGGTTGTCAAATCTGCTGTCGCAGTTGTCACTTCCTCACTAGAGTCTGCTTGAGGAGTTTGAATTTCAACTTCCGTTACCTCTTCTGCTTCATTGACAGTCGTTGTCAAAACAGTTTCTGGGAAAATCAAGTCCATATTAGTGATTTTATTCAAATTCGCAAGAACTGTGACATCTACACCCAAGGCTTCTGCAATGGTGCTTAAGGTATCACCATACTGAATGGTGTAACTTGTTTTGTTGTCTGTTTTAGTCAAATCGTTTTGGATTTGCTCAACACTACGTGCAGTCCATAGAACTTCTTCTGCTTGAGTTGCCAATACAGGGGCAAATGACAAGGCTACTGTTGAGGCTAATAATATTCGTTTCTTCATTCTTTCAAATTCCTTTCAAATGAGTACCTGTCTATCATAACACAAAAAGAGCAGAAAAAAAGCCCTCCCGGGCCTATTTAACAAAACTGTCCATTCCTTGTAACAAACTCGGTTACTTGAAATAGTTTGTTAAGTCTCTGTCACAAAACTGACACAATCTTTTTATCACTTAGCCTTAAAAATAAGGGGAATATCTGCTAACGTTTGAATCCTATGATTGTCTTCATAAGACGACTCTAAAAAGTTGAGGCTTTGAATGCCACTACTCTGGGCAAACTCCACATCCAGAGTTCGATCCCCTATATAATAAGTATTAGCAGGATCCAACTGATACTTATCTAGTAAATATGTGGCTGCTTCTGGACTTGGCTTCCGCGCAAAACCACTCTGACTGGTTAGAATTTCTGTGAAATAGGATTCCAAACTCAAGTCTCTGAGAATGGTAAAAGCATTGTCCCCTTTATGGGTATAAACAAACTGTTGAATCCCTACCTGGTCTGCCCAAGCTAGCACATAACGCGCACCTGGCAGCAAGACTACCTGAGCATTCTTCTCAGCCAGACTCTGGGCCCGCACCTGATTTAGCACTTCCACATCTAGTTTTCTCTCTTCTGCCACCTGCACAAGCAAATCCTGCACAGAATACTTGAGGATAAACTCTCTCACCATCTTCTTATCATAAGGAATAGCAAACTGACCAAACGTCTCCTCGATCCCTGATAAAATCGCTTCATAAGAGTCCAATAAAGTTCCGTCTAAATCCCAAATAAAAGCTGTTTTTTGCATTTCCTATCCTTTCAAGCCCATATAACGCTGGTAACGGTAGCGTAGAAATAACCATCGAAAACCATTATCCAAGAGAGTCCCTGCCCAAATACCAGGCAAGCCCCAACCAAGAACAATTCCCATCAGATAAGCTGTCCCAATACGGATACACCACATTCCTATACTTGTCGCATAAAAGGGAAGCCGAGCATTGCCCAAACCCTGCCAGACTGCTGTATAGATGACTGTTCCTATCGTCATAGGAGTACCAAGTAGTGAAAAAAGTGTCACTAGCACACTAGCCTCCACCGCTAGAGGATCAGTTGTATAGAGATGAGTCAGTGGTATGCCTAAGACATAGATACTAAAGGTCAAGGGCAACATGAGAAGCAGAGAAAGCCAAAAGGTTTGCTTGCTCATACTAGCTACCCTTTTCCAATTATCCTCTCCAACTGCTCGAGCCACCAGCATGACCGTTGCCGTAGCGACACCAAAGGCAGGCATATAGTTAAACTGGGTCAAAACTTCTCCGATTGCATTTCCCGCGACTGCCTCCGTTCCAAAGGAAACAACCAAGGCAATAATGACTACATCACCAGCCCTCATCATGAGACGTTCTCCCGCTGCAGGTAAAGCCAAGGTCAGCAGGTCTTTATCCAGTCCAAACGTCGGTCTCGTATATGGAAGTTTTAATTGTGACCACAAAATTACAACCCCGATCAAACGAGACAAAATAGTCCCCCAAGCTACACCAGCTATCCCCATATCCAGAACAAAAATAGCTAGACTTGAAAAAAGAATATTCAAGGCATTGGATAAAAGACTCACATAGAGGGGCAAACGTGGATTATGCGTTGCACGAATCAAGGCTCCTAGACTAGTCATTAAACCCAAGAGAACAATCGATCCGCCAACCAAAGATAGGTAGAGTCCCCCACTCTCAGCTACATCTCTCTCCGTCCCCAAAAGTCCTATCATCTCTTTCCCAGCGAAGATGGACAAAGCTCCTAAAAGCAAACTTACTAGTAAGGTAATCTTCAACGCCTCAGTCACATGATAAGCCAAATTGGACTGATTTTTCTGCCCCAAACTTTTTGAAATAACACTAGAAATAGCTGCCCCAAGAGCAATGAAAATCGCCTGGTAAATGGTGATAATATTGCTAGCTACTGATACGCCTGAAATAGCGATTAAACCCAAGTGTGCCACCAAGTAGCTATCTACCATCCCCATGAGCATCTGCAAGAAATTTTCACCCATGGCTGGCAGAGCAATATTGAGAATATCCTTATTTTTCTTAAACAATCCTTCCTCCTGATGAAAAGAAACCCAGTTAGTTTCCCAACCGAGTTTACTTTCTCTCTTTTAAAGTCCTAGATAAGTTTCTACTGCAGTCTGCATATCTGCTGCTTCAACCGTTGTCTTGTGACGAACTGGAGCTGTTTCAAGGCCATCCACTGCTGGTGGCAAGGCAACGCCTGAAATCTCATGCAACTGTGCCAAGGCTTCAAAGTCGGTCAAGCCTGATTTCCCTGTTACAGCTTCTACTGCAACTACTGGGAATTTATAAGGACTAGCTGTTGAAGCAATCACGGTCTTAGTCACATCACCTGTCGCCGCTTGGTATTTTTTATATACGGCCGAAGCAACTGCTGTATGAGGGTCCTCGATATAAGCATCTGCCTCATAAACACGCTTGATTTCTGCTGCTGTTTCTGCTTCCGTAGCATATTCAGCTGCAAAAAGGTCAAGAATCTCTGCATCAAAATCAGTCAACTCATATTGTCCTTGTGTATTCAAGGCATTCATGAGTTCAGCCGTCTTTTCAGCATCATTACCCAAAAGATGGAAAATCAAGCGCTCCAAGTTTGAAGATACCAAAATATCCATAGATGGACTAGTTGTTACCTTAAACTCACGTTTCTTGTCGTAAACACGTGTCTTGAAGAAGTCTGTCAAAACATTGTTGTCATTTGAAGCACAGATTAATTTGCCAACCGGAAGACCGATTTGCTTAGCATAAAAGGCAGCCAAGATATTACCAAAGTTTCCTGTTGGTACGGTAAAGTTGACCTTATCACCAGCCACAATCTCACCAGCCTTGACCAACTGAGCATAAGCATAAACATAGTAGACAATCTGTGGCACCAGACGACCGATATTCATAGAGTTAGCTGATGAAAATTGCAACTTATTGGTAGCCAATTTTTCACGGAGAGCCACATCGTTAAACATGTGCTTCACATTTGTTTGAGCATCGTCAAAGTTACCGTCTATAGCGATAACATGGGTATTGTCACCAGTCTGAGTGGTCATTTGCAACTCTTGAACCTTACTGACACCATCCTTTGGATAAAAGACGATAATCTCAGTACCAGGCACATACGCAAAGCCCGCCATAGCAGCTTTCCCAGTATCACCAGATGTCGCTGTCAAGATGACAATCTTATTTTCCAAACCATGTTTCTTAGCAGCTGTTGTCATAAAGTATGGCAAGATAGACAAGGCCATATCCTTAAAGGCAATCGTTGAACCATGGAAAAGTTCCAAGTTATATTGTCCGTCTAATTTCACCAATGGCGCAATAGCTGGAGTATCAAACTTGCTATCGTAGGCATTGTTGATACAGTAGTCCAACTCCTCAGCTGTAAAGTCATCCAAAAAGGCTGACAAAACTAACCTAGCAACTTCCTGATAAGATGCATCTTTCAATTTGTCAAAGTCCAAATCTACCTTTGGATAAGTAAGCGGTGTAAATAAACCACCGTCCGTCGCCAAACCTTGCAAAATTGCTTGGCTTGCAGTTACTGTATTGTTGGCATCACGCGTTGATTGATAAACTAATGTCATTACTCTCTATCCTTTATCTATAGTCTCTTCCATTATATCATGATTTTTCAGAAAATTCTCCCTTTATAAGAGAAATTATAGTCCCAATTCTTCTTTCAAAGGCTGTAAATAGGTCATTTCTTGCTTATTTCGCATCTCCAGTCCTTCCTCAGCTAGAAGGAGTAAGACTTTTGAAAACTCGACGATCGCAATTTCTTCCTCATCTGTAAGCTTCTTCTTAGAAAATTGTCGTCTTAAAAACTTATAATTTCGTCCAAATTCTTTAAAGAAAGGTGCTGTTTCTAAATAAGCTTCTAACTTATCTAAATTAACCAACAATCCCAAGTGAAAAGCTGCTAAAGCGAAGGTTCTATCTAGAGGTTGAGTACACACACTACGAAATTCAACTGTTCCGCGAGTCGTTAAGTCTTGGTACTGATAACTACGATGGGTTTCAAAATCCTTCTCTTGAGGGTAAATAAGAATCTCATCCCCATTAAGTGCATATGCTTGGATTTCAGATGTAGCCAAATAATCCCTAGCCTGAATCGGATAAAAATAATAGGTTTGTCCATCACGTTCCGCAGTAAAAATTGCAGAATGATCTAGATAATCAAAAAAATCATCCTCATCTTTAAAGAGTCTAGCATTGACTCCAACATTTTCTGGATAGATACCATGCATCGATTCTTCCCAGAAAATATCCCTTGCAATTTTCGTATCCCAATCCTCACCTGAAAACTCAGAATTGGCAAATAAATACGCCTTAGCCGCTTCAATTTGGGTAAAAGCATTAATCACCCGTAAGTAGTTAGACTTTGAAACATCCAGCTGGACCTGACTCCCACAGATAAAAGCCCCATATTCAGGGAAATGATGTAAGTCTGACTCAGTCACATTGCAACTCAAATTCAAATAATCCATCAACATCTGATAGCGTGGATAAGCCACTGGACAATTCTTATTTTTATCCCAGTTGGGATGAATACCACAGCCAACAATAGCATGATTTGATTCAGCTAACTTCTTCTGGATTGCTTCCATATAAATACTAAAACGTTCTTCAACCTCTTGTATCGTTTCAGCCTTACCAAATGCAAACTCAATCGTAGTATAGGAAACTTCAAATAAAATAGCATCCTGACTTACTGGATTCACTAACTGAATAGGGTTTCCAAAATCATCAACCTTTTCGACAGTAAAATCAAAAGCAGAAACTAAATATCGGAATAAGTGTTTGATAACTTCAACATCTGTAACATCCCCTTCCAAATTTGCAACAGGATATTCCAGCTCAATCCCGACAAACAATTCAGGGTTTTCTTTAATATTTTTCAAATACCGATGTTTCAATAAATCGATAGAACGAGACATACTATCCTACTCTTTCTTATACTCAATGAAAATCAAAGAGCAAACTAGGAAGCTAGCCGCAAGCTGTACTTGAGTACGGTAAGGCGACGCTGACGTGGTTTGAATTTAATTTTCGAAGAGTATTAATCTAAATAAAATTTGAATAACTATTATTATAGCAAAAATAGTACAAAAAAGGAACGAAGATTTACAACGTTCCTTAATTCTACACTATACCGGCGGCCGGGGTCGAACCGGCACGTCCTTGCGGACACTGGATTTTGAGTCCAGCGCGTCTGCCAATTCCGCCACGCCGGCAAATAGTAACTGGGGTAGCTGGATTCGAACCAACGCATGAGGGAGTCAAAGTCCCTTGCCTTACCGCTTGGCTATACCCCAATAATATAAAATAGGCGAGTGATGGGGATCGAACCCACGCATGCCAGAGCCACAATCTGGTGTGTTAACCACTTCACCACACCCGCCATAATTCTATTAACACGGGCAGTAGGAATTGAACCCACACTGAAGGTTTTGGAGACCTTAGTTCTACCTTTAAACTATGCCCGTAAAATGGAAGGGGAGGGATTCGAACCCCCGAACCCGAAGGAGCGGATTTACAGTCCGCCGCGTTTAGCCTCTTCGCTACCCTTCCAAAATATATAAATGGCGCGAGACGGAATCGAACCGCCGACACATGGAGCTTCAATCCATTGCTCTACCAACTGAGCTACCGAGCCTTATTGCGGGAGCAGGATTTGAACCTACGACCTTCGGGTTATGAGCCCGACGAGCTACCTAGCTGCTCCATCCCGCGTTAATACAAAAGGAGGATGTGGGATTCGAACCCACGCACGCTTTTACACGCCTGACGGTTTTCAAGACCGTTCCCTTCAGCCGGACTTGGGTAATCCTCCAAAATAGTCCGTACGGGATTCGAACCCGTGTTACCGCCGTGAAAAGGCGGTGTCTTAACCCCTTGACCAACGGACCAAACTTTATGGGCACGAGTGGACTCGAACCACCGACCTCACGCTTATCAGGCGTGCGCTCTAACCACCTGAGCTACGCGCCCAAGTTAAAAACTTGGTAATTGAACAAAGTTCAAAGCGGGTGACGAGAATCGAACTCGCGACAACAGCTTGGAAGGCTGTAGTTTTACCACTAAACTACACCCGCTTAAATGGGAGTTAACGGGATCGAACCGCTGACCCTCTGCTTGTAAGGCAGATGCTCTCCCAGCTGAGCTAAACTCCCAAAGGATGGAGCCTAGCTCAGCCAACGGTGAGAAACTTCGTTTCTCTCATCCGCCGATTGTAATTTCGATTCCC
>NZ_QQRU01000012.1 GCF_003428885.1 Streptococcus sp. LQJ-218 | reverse complement strand
CAGTCTGAAAAATAGGATGAACCTGCTTCAGATTGTCCTCAATGAGTCCGAAAAATTTCTCAGGGTCTTTGTTCTGAAAGTGAAAAAGTAAGAGTTGATAGATCTGATAGTGGTGTTTCAAGTCTTCTGAATAGCTTAAAATCTTGTCTAGAATTTCTTTATTTGTTAAGTGCATGCGAAAAGTAGGGCGATAAAAACGTTTATCGCTCAATTTACGACTATCCTGTTGGATGAGTTTCCAGTAACGCTTGATAGCCTTGTATTCATGAGATTTTCGTTCAAACTGATTCATGATTTGGACACGCACACGACTCATAGCACGGCTAAGATGTTGCACAATGTGAAAGCGATCAAGTACAATTTTTGCATTCGGGAGTGAAACAGTCTGGGAGACTGTTTCAGGCTGAGCCTAGAAATTTGAAAGCGAAGCTGCTTAGCCAAGTCATAGTATGGGCTAAACATATCCATCGTAATGATTTTCACCTGACAACGAACGGCTCTATCGTAGCGAAGAAAGTGATTTCGGATGACAGCTTGTGTTCTGCCTTCAAGAACAGTGATGATAGTGAGTTTGTCAAAATCTTGTGCAACGAAACTCATCTTCATCTCCCGATTGAAACAGTCACTCCCCTGACTGTTTCAACGTCACAGGACATAATCTCAGGAAGGCGAGAAAAATCATGCTTAAAACGGAAGTCATTGAGCTTGCGAATAACAGTTGAAGTTGAAATAGACAGTTGATGAGCAATATCGGTCATAAAAGTCTTTTCAATCAGCTTATGGGCAATCTTTTGGTTGATGATACGAGGGATTTGATGATTTTTCTTTACTAGAGGAGTCTCAGCCACCATCATTTTTGAACAGTGATAGCACTTGAATCGACGCTTTTTCAAGAGAATTCTAGTAGGCATACCAGTTGTTTCGAGGTAAGGGATCTTAGACGGTTTTTGAAAGTCATATTTCTTCATTTGACTTCCGCAATCAGGACAAGATGGAGCTTTATAGTACAATTTAGCGATGATTTCCTTGTGTGTATTCCTATTGATGATATCTAGAATCTTGATGTTTGGGTCTTTAATATCGAGCAGTTTTGTGATAAAATGTAATTGTTCCATATGATTCTTTCTAATGATGGTTTGGTTGTTTTTCATTATAGGTCATATGGGACTTTTTTTCTACACAAAATAGGCTCTATAATATCTATAGGGGATTTACCCACTACAAATATTATAGAGCCTTTTATTCTAAAAAATTCTTAAATTATCAGTCTATTGCAACTTTTCTCATGTAAGTCGTTTGGCTTGCTATTGGTTTTTCTAAGTAGTATACTAAAAGAGTAAACACTAAGAAGTGCTTATAAAAAAATAATGAACGAGGTAAGAAGAATGGTAGAATTGAAAAAAGAAGCAGTAAAAGACGTAGCAACATTATCTAAACCAGCAGCTGAAGTGCTTGTAAATACAAAGAAAATTTTGAATCAAGCAGTAGCAGATTTGTATGTAGCTCATATTGCTCTTCATCAAGTACACTGGTACATGCGTGGACGTGGTTTTATGGTATGGCATCCTAAGATGGATGAATATATGGATAGCATTGACGGTTACCTAGATGAAATCAGCGAACGCTTGATTACACTTGGTGGGAAACCATACTCTACTTTGACAGAATTCCTTCAAAACAGTGAAATTGAAGAAGAAGCTGGTGAATATCGTAATGTTGAAGAAAGTTTGGAACGTGTCCTTGAAATTTATCGTTATCTCATCACTCTTTTCCAAAAAGCTTTGGATATAACAGATGAAGAAGGCGATGATGTTACAAATGATATCTTCGTGGGCGCTAATACTGATCTTGAAAAAACAGTTTGGATGCTTGAAGCAGAATTAGGACAAGCACCTGGTTTGTAAGAAATAATAGCAATATATATAAATCTGTAAGAAGTTTCTTACAGATTTTTCTATTCTGTAGGCTATTCCAAACCAGTCTTTTTTTGAGTTTTTTGTTAAAATAGTACTATCAGTGAAAAGGATGGAAGCATGACTAAGAAAATTGTAGCTATTTGGGCCCAGGATGAAGAGGGTGTGATTGGTAAGGATAATCGTCTGCCTTGGTATTTACCAGCAGAACTGCAACACTTCAAAGAAACAACTCTGAATCATGCTATCTTGATGGGGCGTGTGACCTTTGATGGGATGGGGCGTCGCTTGCTTCCAAAACGGGAGATTCTGATTTTGACTCGTAATCCAGAAGAAAAGATAGATGGGGTTGCTACTTTTCAGGATGTCCAGTCTGTTCTCGACTGGTATCAAGCTCAAGAAAAGAATCTCTTTATTATTGGTGGAAAGCAGATTTTTCAGGCTTTTGAACCTTATTTGGATGAAGTAATTGTCACTCAAATCCATGCCCGGGTGGAAGGAGATACTTATTTCCCTGAAGAGTTTGACTTGTCCCTTTTTGAGACAGTTTCAAGCAAATTTTACGCCAAAGATGAGAAAAATCCTTATGATTTTACCATCCAATACCGTAAGAGAAAGGAAGTCTAATGGAACGTAGTATATTTGGTTTTTTCACAGCCATGCTGTGTTTAGTCTGCTTACTTGCAGGAGCACAGGCTTTTCGTAAAAAGCGTTATGGACTTTCTGTCCTGCTCTGGTTAAATGCATTTACCAATTTGGTCAATAGTGTTCATGCTTTTTACATGACCTTATTTTAGATAGAATGATAGAATAGAACGGAAGGAAATCATGCCTACAAATAGGAATAATGATATGATGGTTTATTGCTCATTTTGTGGCAAAAGCCAAGAAGAAGTACAAAAAATAATCGCAGGCAACAACGCCTTTATCTGTAATGAATGTGTAGAGTTGGCTCAGGAAATCATTCGGGAGGAGTTGGCTGAGGAAGTCTTGGCAGACTTGTCTGAGGTACCAAAACCAATCGAACTTCTCAATATCTTGAACCACTATGTAATCGGTCAAGATCGTGCCAAACGTGCTTTGGCAGTTGCAGTTTATAACCACTACAAACGCATCAATTTCCATGATACACGCGAAGAGTCAGAAGATGTGGATTTGCAGAAGTCAAACATCTTGATGATTGGCCCAACTGGTTCAGGGAAAACTTTCCTTGCTCAAACCCTTGCTAGAAGTTTGAATGTTCCATTTGCGATTGCAGATGCGACAGCCTTGACGGAAGCTGGTTATGTGGGTGAGGACGTGGAAAATATCCTCCTCAAACTCTTGCAAGCTGCTGATTTTAACATCGAACGTGCAGAGCGTGGCATTATCTACGTGGATGAAATTGACAAGATTGCTAAGAAGAGCGAGAACGTATCTATTACACGTGATGTTTCTGGGGAAGGGGTGCAACAAGCCCTCCTCAAGATTATCGAAGGAACTGTAGCTAGCGTACCTCCTCAAGGCGGACGTAAACATCCACAACAAGAAATGATTCAAGTGGACACTAAGAATATCCTCTTTATCGTGGGTGGTGCCTTTGATGGAATCGAAGAAATTGTCAAACAGCGTTTGGGTAAAAAAGTCATTGGTTTCGGACAAAACAACAAGACCATTGACGAAAACAGTTCTTACATGCAAGAAATCATTGCAGAAGATATTCAAAAATTTGGGATTATCCCTGAGTTGATTGGACGCTTGCCTGTCTTTGCGGCTCTGGAGCAATTGACTGTTGATGACCTGGTTCGTATCTTGAAAGAGCCACGAAATGCTTTGGTCAAACAATACCAGGCCTTGCTTTCTTATGATGATGTCGAGTTGGAATTTGACGACGAAGCCCTTCAAGAGATTGCTAATAAGGCCATCGAACGTAAGACCGGTGCGCGTGGTCTTCGCTCTATTATCGAAGAAACCATGCTGGACGTTATGTTTGAAGTACCGAGTCAGGAAAATGTGAAATTGGTCCGCATCACAAAAGAAGCTGTCGATGGAACGGATAAACCAATCCTAGAAACAGCCTAGAGGTGACCATGGAACTTAATACACACAATGCAGAAATCTTGCTCAGTGCGGCCAATAAATCCCACTATCCGCAGGATGAACTGCCAGAGATTGCCCTTGCAGGACGATCCAATGTTGGCAAGTCTAGCTTTATCAACACCATGCTAAACCGTAAGAATCTCGCTCGTACATCAGGAAAACCTGGGAAAACCCAGCTTCTTAATTTTTTTAACATTGACGACAAGATGCGCTTTGTGGATGTGCCTGGTTATGGCTATGCCCGCGTTTCCAAAAAGGAACGTGAAAAGTGGGGGCGTATGATTGAAGAGTACCTAACGACTCGGGAAAATCTCCGTGCGGTGGTCAGTCTCGTTGATCTTCGTCATGACCCATCAGCAGATGATGTCCAGATGTACGAATTTCTCAAGTATTATGAGATTCCGGTTATCATCGTTGCGACTAAGGCGGACAAGATTCCTCGTGGTAAATGGAACAAGCACGAATCAGCAATCAAAAAGAAATTAAACTTTGATCCAAGTGACGACTTCATCCTCTTTTCATCCGTCAGCAAGGCAGGGATGGATCAAGCTTGGGATGCAATCTTAGAAAAATTGTGAGGAATACAAATGGCAAAAACAATTCATACAGATAAGGCCCCAAAGGCTATCGGACCATATGTTCAAGGGAAAATCGTTGGTAATCTTTTGTTTGCTAGCGGTCAAGTTCCCCTATCTCCTGAAACTGGAGAAATCGTAGGAGAAACAATCCAAGAACAGACAGAACAAGTCTTGAAAAACATCGGTGCTATTTTGACTGAAGCAGGAACAGATTTTGATCATGTTGTTAAAACGACTTGCTTCTTAAGCGATATGAACGATTTTGTACCTTTTAACGAGGTTTACCAAACGGCCTTTAAAGAGGAATTTCCAGCTCGTTCTGCTGTGGAGGTGGCTCGTCTTCCTCGTGATGTAAAAGTCGAAGTTGAAGTCATCGCAGAGATTGGATAAGCTAGTTGAAGTTTGGTGTTGCCAAACTTCTTTTGATATAAGGAGAAAAAGATGACAAAGAAACAACTTCACTTGGTGATTGTGACAGGGATGAGTGGTGCAGGAAAAACTGTAGCCATTCAATCCTTTGAGGATTTAGGCTATTTTACAATCGATAATATGCCACCAGCCCTCTTACCAAAGTTTTTACAGTTGGTAGAGACCAAGGATGATGACCACAAGTTAGCCCTAGTGGTGGACATGCGTAGTCGTTCTTTCTTCTCAGAGATTCAGGCTGTCTTGGATGAATTGGAAAACCAAGATGATTTAGACTTTAAAATCCTCTTTTTGGATGCAGCAGATAAGGAATTGGTGGCACGCTATAAGGAAACTAGAAGAAGTCACCCTCTGGCAGCAGATGGTCGTATCTTGGATGGCATCAAGTTAGAACGCGAACTTTTGGCACCTTTGAAAAATATGAGTCAAAACGTAGTAGACACAACAGAGTTAACTCCGCGTGAACTACGTAAAACCATTGCAGAGCATTTTTCAGATCAAGAACAAGCCCAGACTTTCCGTATCGAAGTCATGTCTTTTGGCTTTAAATATGGAATCCCGATTGATGCGGATTTGGTCTTTGATGTCCGATTCCTGCCAAATCCTTACTACCTACCAGAACTACGTAATCAAACGGGTGTGGATGAACCAGTTTATGACTATGTCATGAATCATCCTGAGTCAGAAGATTTTTATCAGCATTTATTGGCCTTGATTGAGCCAATTCTGCCAAGTTACCAAAAGGAAGGTAAGTCAGTTTTGACCATTGCTATGGGTTGTACCGGTGGACAACACCGTAGTGTAGCCTTTGCTAAACGCTTGGCGCAAGACTTATCCAAGACTTGGCCTGTCAATGAGGGGCATCGCGATAAAGACCGAAGAAAGGAAACGGTAAACCGTTCATGAGAAAACCAAAGATAACGGTGATTGGTGGAGGTACTGGGATCCCCGTCATTCTTAAAAGTCTGCGTGAAAAAGATGTGGAAATCGCTGCTATCGTAACGGTGGCAGATGACGGTGGTTCATCAGGTGAACTACGTAAAAATATGCAGCAGTTGACACCGCCAGGCGATCTTCGTAATGTCCTTGTGGCCATGTCAGATATGCCAAAGTTCTATGAGAAGGTTTTTCAATACCGCTTTTCTGAGGATGCAGGAGCCTTTGCTGGTCATCCATTGGGAAATCTCATTATCGCTGGTCTGTCAGAAATGCAGCGTTCAACCTATAATGCCATGCAGTTACTGAGCAAATTCTTCCATACAACTGGGAAGATTTATCCTTCTAGTGACCATCCTTTGACCCTGCATGCAGTCTTTCAGGATGGGACAGAAGTGGCTGGAGAGAGTCATATTGCAGACCATCCAGGTATGATTGATCATGTCTATGTGACCAATACCTTCAACGATGATACGCCTCTAGCTAGCCGTCGAGTAGTGCAGACCATTCTTGAAAGTGACATGATTGTCCTTGGACCCGGTTCCCTCTTTACCTCGATTTTACCCAATATCGTGATCAAGGAAATTGGGCAGGCGCTTTTGGAAACCAAAGCAGAAATCGCCTATGTCTGCAATATCATGACCCAACGTGGAGAGACGGAACACTTTACAGATAGTGACCACGTGGAGGTCTTGCATCGTCACCTTGGCCGACCTTTTATCAACACTGTCTTGGTGAATATCGAAAAAGTGCCTCAGGAATACATGGATTCCAATCGATTTGATGAATACTTGGTGCAGGTGGAACACGATTTTGCTGGTCTTAGTAAGCAAGTTCCGCGCGTGATTTCATCCAACTTCCTTCGTTTGGAAAATGGAGGAGCTTTCCACGATGGGGATTTGATTGTGGATGAATTGATGCGCATCATACAGGTGAGAAAATGAGTTTCACAGTAGCAGTAAAAGAAGAAATCCTAGGTCAGCACCATTTGAGCCGGCATGAATTATCTGCCATTATCAAGATGTCTGGCAGTATCGGTCTCTCGACTTCGGGCTTGACCTTGTCAGTCGTGACAGAAAATGCCAAGCTGGCCCGTCACCTCTATGAGTCCTTTCTCCATTTTTATGAAATCAAATCGGAAATTCGCCACCACCAAAGAAGTAATCTTCGCAAGAATCGCGTCTATACTGTATTTACAGATGAAAAGGTGCAGGACTTATTGAGTGATTTGCACTTGGCAGACTCCTTCTTTGGCCTAGAAACGGGTATTGATGAGGCGATTTTATCGGATGAGGAAGCTGGTCGTGCCTATCTTTGTGGTGCCTTCTTGGCAAATGGCAGCATTCGTGACCCTGAGTCTGGCAAGTACCAGTTGGAAATCAGTTCTGTATATCTGGACCACGCGCAAGGGCTTGCCTCCCTTCTCCAGCAGTTTTTACTAGATGCTAAGGTGCTTGAGCGCAAGAAGGGAGCTGTGACCTATCTCCAGCGAGCCGAAGATATTATGGACTTCTTGATAGTAATCGGAGCTATGCAGGCGCGTGATGATTTTGAGCGAGTTAAGATTTTACGAGAAACCCGTAACGACCTCAATCGGGCCAATAATGCTGAAACAGCGAATATTGCTCGGACAGTTTCTGCCAGCATGAAGACCATCAACAATATCAGCAAAATTAAAGATGTCATGGGACTAGAGAATTTGCCAGTGGATTTGCAGGAAGTAGCTCGCTTGCGGATTCAGCACCCAGACTACTCTATCCAGCAGTTAGCAGATAGTCTCAGCACTCCCCTTACAAAAAGTGGTCTCAACCACAGACTAAGAAAGATAAACAAATTAGCCGATGAATTATAAAACCACGAATCCTATGTGACTCGTGGTTCTTTTTTATAAACTAGTAGAGTGTTTTGGTTGTACTTTTTGCTCAGGGTCGATGTAGTTGATGGCATTGTTGACAGCGGTTGGTGCTTCTCCAAGTCCTGTCGCAATCAAGTCGATCTTTCCGTCATAGTAGCAGCAGTCACCGATAGCATAGATACCTGCTTGGCTGGATTCTTGCTTGCTATTGACGATAATCTTGTGGCGGTTGAGGTCCAGACCCCAGTTTTTAAGGTTACCGACAGAAGATTTGAAACCATAGTTGACAAAGAGGTGGTCTAGGTCGATCGTTTCGGTTTCATCAGATTTTACTTTTGTGATTTCTAATTTATCGAGTGTTTTTCCATCTCCAAGGAGTTGGCTAGGGACGAATGGTGTCTTGATGGTTACAGATGATTCTTGCAATGCTTGGACACTGTGTTCCAAGGCGCGGAAATTATCTCTGCGGTGAACAAGGGTAGTTGGTGCGATTTTTTCAAAAGCCAAAGCCCAATCCACAGCGGAGTCTCCCCCACCAAGAATCGTTACTTTCTTACCAGCGTATTGCTGGATGTTGGAAACGTGGTAGTGGATATTTTCATAGCCCTCAACGCCTTCTAGCTCCAGCGGACGTGGTTTGAAGGCGCCGCCACCCATTGCGATGATAACAGTTTTTGATAGATGACTTCCTTTAGAAGTTGTAATGACAAAGCCTTCTTCTTGTTTTTCAATCTCAAGAACCGTTTCATTGAGATGAGTAGGGGTGTCAAAGCCTTTTAGCTGTTCAATTAAGCGGTTGGTCAACTCTTCTCCAGTCAAGTTTGGGAATCCCGGTACGTCTAAAATTTCCTTTTCAGGGTAGAGAATAGCAGGTTGTCCACCTAGTTGGGGAAGAGAATCGATGATTTGGACCTTGGCTTGGCGTAGGTGGGCATAAAAGGCTGCAAAAAGCCCGACAGGACCGCCACCTACAATAGTGATATCATAGAGTTGAGACATGGTTTCTCCTTTGTTTTATTCTATTCAGTTAATTTTATCATATTTTTCCTTAATTTAAAATGAAGTAGGATAGGTAAAAAAATGCCAGAAAAATGGTATAATAGAGAGGAACGTGTTTGAACAGAGAGGAGACAGCAGATGAACTTTCAACAATTATCCAATCTACAATATTGGACTAGCTTGTTTTCTAGCCCTTGGAGTATTGCTATCAATGTGTTTGATATTTTGATTGTGACCTATATTTTATATCGTTTTACAAAAGCGATAGCTGGCACCAAGATTATGATTTTGGTGCGGGGGGTCGTGATCTTTGTATTGGCCCAGGTTGTGGCCAATATCCTTGGTTTAACAACGATTTCTTGGTTGATTAATCAGATTATCACTTATGGAGTCATCGCTGCAGTTGTTATCTTCTCTCCAGAGATTCGGACTGGTTTGGAACGTTTGGGAAGGGCGACAGATTTCTTTTCTACTACTCAAATTAGTGCAGAGGAGCAAATGATTCGTGCCTTTGTCAAGTCGGTTGAATATATGAGTCCTCGTAAGATTGGTGCCCTGGTTGCCATCCAACGAGTTCGGACCTTGCAAGAATATATTGCTACAGGAATTCCCTTGGATGCTAATATTTCAGCTGAACTCCTTATTAATATCTTTATCCCCAACACTCCGCTACATGATGGTGCTGTGATTATCAGAGGAAATCGAATTGCAGTCACCTCTGCTTATCTGCCCTTAACAGAAAGCACAGGGATTTCCAAGAAATTTGGGACCAGACACCGGGCGGCGATTGGTTTATCTGAAGTGTCCGATGCCTTGACCTTCATCGTCTCAGAGGAAACAGGTGGTATTTCGATTACTTACAATGGGGTCTTCAAGCATGATTTGACGATTGAAGAATTTGAAGCAGAGCTACGAACAATTCTTTTGCCAGCTGTTGAGGAAAAAGATAGTTTCAAGGATCGTTTGCTAGGAGGTTGGAAATATGAGAAAAAATAGTTTATATATCATTTCATCTCTCTTTTTTGCTTGTGTCTTATTCATCTATGCAACGTCAACTAACTTTCAAAATAGCAATACCGCAAGGCAGGTCAAATCAGAAACCTACACCAATACGATAACGAACGTTCCTATCGATATTCACTATGATAATGACCAGTATTTCATAAGTGGATTTGCATCAGAGGTTTCAGTTGTGCTGACAGGTGCCAATCGTGTGACCTTGGCCAGCGAAATGCAGGAAAGTACTCGTAAGTTTAAGGTCACAGCGGATTTGACAGATGCTAGTGTTGGAACGATTGAAGTTCCCTTGAATATTGAAAATCTTCCAAATGGAATGACTGCTGTGGCAACGCCTCAAAAGATTACAGTGAAAGTTGGGAAGAAGGTTAAGCGTGATGGAATGATTGTTGTGCCACAAGTTGACCAAAGTCAGATTGATCCCAAGATACAAATTGATAGTATAACTGTATCAAATGAACGGGTTTCTGTCACAACTGACCAAGAAACATTAGTTAAGATTGACAAAGTTATTGCACTTTTACCAACCAGCGAACACATAACAGGTAATTACAGTGGTTCAGTACCTTTGCAAGCAATTGACCGCAATGGTGTTGTTTTACCAGCAGTGATCACTCCGTTCGATACAACAATGAAGGTGACTACAAAACCAGTAGCACCAAGTTCAAGCACATCAAATTCAACTACAAGCAGTTCATCGGAGACATCTTCGTCAACGAAAGCGACTAGTTCAAAAACGAATTAAAAATAGAAAAAGGATTTTATAAAATGGGTAAATATTTTGGGACTGATGGAGTCCGTGGAGAAGCTAACGTAGAATTAACGCCAGAATTAGCTTTTAAATTGGGACGTTTTGGAGGTTATGTTCTCAGTCAACATACAACTGAAGCACCAAAAGTTTTTGTAGGACGTGACACTCGCATCTCAGGTCAAATGCTTGAAGCAGCTTTGATTGCTGGTCTCCTTTCAGTTGGCATTCACGTTTATAAGCTTGGAGTTCTTGCAACACCAGCAGTAGCTTATCTTGTTAAAACAGGAGGTGCAAGCGCAGGTGTCATGATTTCAGCTAGTCACAACCCAGCCCTTGATAATGGAATCAAATTCTTTGGTGGTGATGGCTTTAAACTAGACGATGACAAAGAAGCAGAAATCGAAGCCTTGCTAGATGCCAGTGAAGATACTCTCCCACGTCCAAGTGCAGAAGGCTTGGGTACGGTTGTTGACTACCCAGAAGGTTTACGTAAGTATGAAGCCTATCTTGTTTCAACTGGAACTCCTCTTGAAGGAATGAAGGTTGCCTTGGACACTGCTAACGGAGCAGCTGCAACAAGTGCTCGTCAAATATTTGCGGACCTTGGAGCTCAGTTGACAGTTATCGGGGAAACTCCAGATGGCCTTAATATCAACTTGAACGTTGGCTCAACCCACCCAGAAGCTCTTCAAGAAGTAGTCAGAGAAAGTGGCTCAGCTATTGGTTTGGCCTTTGACGGAGACAGTGACCGTTTGATTGCTGTTGATGAAAATGGAGATATCGTTGATGGCGACAAGATTATGTACATCATCGGAAAATACCTTTCTGAAAAAGGACAATTGGCCCAAAATACAATTGTGACAACTGTGATGTCTAACCTTGGTTTCCACAAGGCCTTGGACCGCGAAGGTATTAACAAGGCAGTTACTGCAGTTGGTGACCGCTATGTTGTTGAAGAAATGAGAAAATCAGGCTACAACCTTGGTGGTGAACAGTCTGGTCATGTCATCTTGATGGATTACAATACAACAGGTGATGGTCAACTTTCAGCAGTTCAATTGACTAAGATCATGCAAGAAACAGGTAAGAGCTTATCAGAGTTGGCAGCAGAAGTAACCATTTATCCACAAAAATTGGTCAATATCCGAGTGGAAAATGCCATGAAGGAAAAGGCTATGGAAGTACCAGCTATCAAGGTTATCATCGAGAAGATGGAAGAAGAAATGGCAGGGAATGGCCGTATCCTTGTGCGCCCAAGTGGAACAGAGCCCCTTTTGCGTGTTATGGCAGAAGCACCTACAACAGAAGAAGTAGACTATTATGTTGATACCATCGCTGACGTAGTTCGAGCTGAAATCGGGATTGACTAAATCCTAGAAAACTAGATGAAAATAAAAAATTATGGTACAATAGCTTATAATATTGTAGCCGAGGGAGAAAGACATGAATCTTAAACGTGAACAAGAATTTGTTAGTCAGTATCATTTTGATGCGCGCAATTTTGAATGGGAAAATGAAAATGGAGCTCCTGAAACTAAGGTGGATGTGAACTTCCAATTGATTCAACATGATCAAGAAAATCAAGTGACTTCCTTGATTGTTGTCTTGAGTTTTATGATTGTATTTGATAAATTTGTCATCAGTGGAACCATTTCACAAGTGAACCATATCGATGGCCGTATTGTTAACGAACCCAGTGAATTGAACCAAGAAGAAGTTGAAACCTTGGCTCGTCCATGTTTGAACATGCTCAACCGTTTGACTTACGAAGTAACTGAAATTGCATTAGACTTACCAGGAATCAATTTGGAGTTCTAATATGAAATTAGCTGTTATCACAGATTCCTCTGCCTATCTCAGTGCAGAGACCTTGCAAAAAGAAGATTTATTTGTCTTGGATATTCCTGTCAATATTGATGGTGAAGAGTATGTCGAAGGTATCAATCTGACTGCTGAGGAGTTTTACCAAAAAATGGCTCAGGCTTCTGAATTGCCTAAGACCAGTCAACCAAGTATTGCCAAGTTAGATGAGATTCTAACTTCTCTCAAAGAACAAGGTTATACACACGCTTTGGGACTTTTCCTATCTTCTGGAATTTCAGGGTTTTACCAAAATATCCAGTATATGGTCGATGATTATGAGGGCTTAACCATTGCCTTTCCTGATACCCGTATTACAAGCGCTCCTCTAGGCTATATGGTTGAGAGTGTCTTAAAATGGGCAGACCAAGGAGATGGCTTTGAGTCTATCTTAGATAGAGTAACTGAACAGATTGAAAATACCGCAGCCTTTATCATGGTGGATGATCTTGACCATCTAGTTAAGGGGGGACGACTCTCTAATGGTGCGGCTATTTTGGGGAATCTCCTTAGTATCAAGCCAATCCTATACTTCAATGACCAAGGTGCGATAGAAGTATATGAAAAGGTTCGTACAGAGAAAAAGGCTACAAAACGCTTAGTTGAAATTGGTAAAGAAGCAATAGCTAATGGGAATTACCATATTACTGTCATTCACGGGAATGCTCCTCAAAAAGCAGCAGATTTGCGCCAGCTTTTAATCGATAGTGGAGTGGCTACAGATGTTTCAATTGCAACCTTCGGTAGTGTTATTGGGACTCACCTGGGAGAAGGAAGTATTGCTTTAGGTTATACACCAATCGTCTAGATTGTTCTTACAGGCTTTGTATCTTAGAAATTGAACACGGACTACCTGCCTCTTGAAAAAAGATGCCTGTCTTGCCTTTCGTGGAAAGTCAGCGCCATTCCCTATTTTTCATGGGCAGCTAACGTCCTTTGTATCTTAAATAGGAGTAGAGATTGAGATGAGCATTCGAGTAATTATTGCTGGTTTTAAGGGGAGGATGGGCCAGGCTGCTTGTCAGATGGTCTTGGCTGATCCAGAACTTGAACTGGTAGCAGTTTTGGATCCTTTTGAGTCTGAGTCAGAATGGCAGGGAATTCCTGTATTCAATGATAAGAATGATTTGACAGGTCTTGAGGCAGATGTATGGGTTGACTTTACAACACCAGCTGTTGCCTATGAGAATACACGCTTTGCTCTTGAAAATGGCTTTGCTCCAGTAGTTGGAACAACAGGTTTTACTAGTGAAGAAATTGCAGAACTAAAAGAATTTTCTCGTTCTAAAAACTTGGGTGGTTTGATTGCTCCAAATTTTGCCCTGGGTGCTGTCTTGCTCATGCAATTTGCGGCACAAGCTGCAAAATACTTCCCAAATGTGGAGATTATCGAGCTTCATCATGACAAGAAAAAAGATGCTCCGAGCGGAACAGCTATCAAAACAGCGGAATTGATGGCTCAAGTTCGTGAGTCTATCCAGCAAGGTGCTAGTGATGAGGAAGAACTCATTACTGGAGCTCGTGGTGCCGACTTTGATGGCATGCGGATCCACTCAGTTCGCTTGCCAGGTTTAGTAGCTCATCAGGAAGTTATTTTTGGAAATCAGGGAGAAGGATTGACCCTACGTCATGACTCCTATGATCGTAGCTCCTTCATGACAGGGGTGAATTTGGGAATCAAAGAAGTTGTCAAGCGTCATGAGCTTGTCTATGGATTAGAACACTTATTATGAGATTAACACAAATGCCTTCTGAATTTCAGAAGGCTTTACCAGTATTAGAAAAAATTAAAGAAGCAGGCTTTGAAGCTTATTTTGTTGGAGGCTCTGTTAGGGATGCCTTACTCCATCGTCCCATCCATGATGTGGATATTGCGACTTCATCTTATCCAGAAGAGACCAAGCAGATTTTTCCACGGACAGCTGACATTGGCATTGAGCACGGAACAGTTTTGGTTTTAGACGGAGATGAAGAATACGAAGTAACCACTTTTAGAACTGAGGATGTCTATGTAGACTACCGTAGACCAAGTTCAGTTTCCTTTGTTCGTTCGTTAGAAGAGGACCTCAAACGCCGTGATTTCACAGTCAATGCCTTTGCCTTGGATGAGATGGGAAAAATCATTGATTTGTTCGATGGTTTGAGAGATCTAGAAAATCAAGTTTTACGAGCAGTTGGTGTAGCTAGTGAGCGTTTCAACGAAGATGCTTTGCGGATTATGCGTGGATTCCGTTTTCAGGCCAGTCTTGGCTTTGAGCTTGAGTCAGAAACCTTTAAAGCTATGAAGACCCTGACGCCACTTTTGGAAAAAATTTCTGTGGAGCGTACCTTTGTCGAGTTTGATAAACTTTTGCTGGCTCCCTTTTGGAGAAGGGGTTTGGCTTCCATGATTGAGAGTCAAGCTTATGATCATCTTCCGGATATGGCTGGTAGTCAGGAGAACCTCCAATCTTTATTTGACTTAGATGCTGATTTTACCTTTGAATCTTCTGAACAAGCCTGGGCTGCACTTTTATGGGTTTTAGAAGTGGAAGATGCTCAACAATTTTTGAAACATTGGAAAACTTCGCGTCAATTCGCTAGGCAAATTCAAGATTTACTTACGATCTTAGAACTTCGTGAAGAAGGGGAACTAAGTAAGCGTGATTGTTACCGTTTTGAACTAGATTTGCTTTTACAGGCTGAAAATCTTCGTCAGGCTCAAGGAAAAGAAGTCAATCCACAGGCTATCGAAGAGACATACCACAGCTTAACCATCCATGATAAGAAAGAAATTCAAATCAATGGTGGGATTTTGATCAAAGAATATGGCTGTCAGCCAGGACCAGAAATGGGAGAAATTTTAACAGAGATTGAGTATGCCATTGTCGATGGAGAATTGGAAAATGACCGTCAAGCCATTCATGCTTACTTGAGGGAGAAAAAATGAGTGATTTTATCGTTGAAAAACTAAGTAAATCCGTCGGTGACAAGACCGTTTTTAAGGATATTTCCTTTATCATCCATGACTTGGATAGAATCGGTCTTATCGGTGTCAATGGAACAGGAAAGACCACCCTTTTGGATGTTCTTTCTGGTGTTTCAGGTTTTGATGGTGACATAAGCCCTTTTTCGGCAAAAAATGATTACAAAATTGGCTACTTAACCCAGGACCCAGATTTTGATGATAGCAAGACGGTCTTGGATACGGTTCTATCCAGTGACCTCAAGGAAATCCAGCTCATTCGTGAGTATGAACTTCTTATGCTCAACTACAGTGAGGACAAGCAAGCGCGTCTAGAACGGGTTATGGCAGAAATGGACTCCCTCCAAGCTTGGGAAATTGAGAGCCAGGTCAAGACCGTTCTTAGCAAGCTGGGAATCCAGGATTTGTCGACTCCTGTTGGGGAATTGTCTGGTGGTCTAAGAAGACGGGTTCAGTTGGCACAAGTGCTGCTAGGAAATCACGACCTTTTGCTTTTGGATGAGCCAACCAACCATCTGGATATTGCAACTATTGAGTGGCTGACTCTCTTTTTAAAAAATTCCAAGAAAACCGTCCTCTTTATCACCCATGATCGCTATTTCTTGGACGCTTTATCTACACGGATTTTCGAATTAGATCGAGCAGGCTTGACCGAGTATCAGGGTAATTATCAGGACTATGTTCGCCTTAAGGCGGATCAGGACGAGCGGGATGCAGCTCTTCTCCACAAGAAGGAACAACTTTATAAGCAAGAATTGGCCTGGATGCGCAGACAACCTCAGGCGCGTGCGACCAAGCAGCAGGCTCGTATCAATCGATTCCATGATCTGAAAAAGGAAGTTTCAGGTGGCATTGCTGAAACAGACTTGACCATGAACTTTGAAACCAGTCGTATCGGTAAAAAGGTCATCGAGTTTAAGAATGTTTCTTTTGCCTATGAAAACAAGCCTATTTTGCAAGATTTTAACCTTTTGGTACAAGCTAAGGATCGTATCGGAATCGTTGGGGATAACGGTGTTGGGAAGTCAACCCTTCTTAACCTCATTGCAGGAAGTCTTGAACCAACTGATGGACAAGTTATCATCGGCGAAACGGTTCGCATCGCCTATTTCTCTCAGCAAATCGAAGGCTTGGATGAAAGCAAGCGGGTTATCAATTATTTGCAGGAAGTGGCAGAAGAAGTCAAGACCAGCGGTGGTTCTACGACTTCAATTGCAGAGTTGCTGGAGCAGTTCCTTTTCTCACGCTCAACTCACGGAACCTTGATTGAGAAGCTATCAGGTGGAGAGAAGAAGCGTCTTTATCTCCTTAAACTACTCCTCGAAAAACCCAATGTTCTCCTCTTGGATGAGCCAACTAATGACCTAGACATTGCAACCTTGACAGTTTTGGAGAATTTCTTGCAAGGCTTTGCTGGTCCAGTTTTGACCGTTAGTCACGACCGTTATTTCTTGGATAAGGTAGTGAACAAGATTCTCGCTTTTGAAGATGGCAAGATTCGTCCTTTCTTCGGACATTACACTGACTATCTTGATGAAAAGGCCTTTGAAACAGAAGCATTAACGCAAAGTCAAAAGGCTGAAAAGGAGAAAGTGGTTAAGGTCCGTGAAGAGAAAAAACGCATGACCTACCAAGAAAAGCAGGAGTGGGCAAGTATTGAAGGTGATATTGAAGCCTTGGAAAACCGTATCGCTGCGATTGAAGAGGAGATGCAGGCCAATGGTTCTGACTTTGGCAAACTGGCTACTCTTCAAAAAGAACTAGACGAGAAGAATGAAGCCTTGCTGGAAAAATACGAACGCTATGAATATTTAAGTGAGTTGGCATGATGGAAGAAAAAGTCATTAAACGTAGTCCAAAAAAAATCATTTGGAATGCCTTGTTTGGCCTAGCTTCGGTGCTTTTCTTCTTATTACCTCTCTATTATCTCCATTCGTATTCGGAAAAGGGGAGCAAACTTCATGCGATAAGTCTTTTGTTTATGCTGGTTTTACTTTTTTTGGGTGAAGTAGTAGTTTATCTGACTTACAGACTTTTAAGTTTGGACAAGGAATATTTGAGATGTACAGTTAAGGGGTTTTACTACAAACCGAATTCAAAGAAACCCAGTCATTTCTACGCTTGGGCTGATGTAGAGGAATTTTCCTTCTCTCGGATTCGAGGGAAGTATAGGGATTCCTATCGGATTGAAGTTTATTTTAAAAACAAGGACAATGTGAAATCCCAATCACTTCTAGCTCTACTGAAGAGAAGGTGTTGCCCTTTTCATCAGTCAGCAGATTTGATCATCCCTATCTTTCTACTAGATGTAGGTCTTCCTGAAAGGGTATACGAGACCATGAAGTACTATGAAAGAGAATGGCGTATTGAACAAAATCGTCAAGCAAGGAAACAGACAAAACAAGCTTCGAAAACCAAATCTTCCAAACGCTTATAAGATAGTTTAGGTTAAAGAGAATTAATCAAAAAAGCCCTATCCACTGGATAGGGTTACTGTTTGTCTTCTTTTTTTGTTTCCTGGTGGAAGACATTTTGCCAAGTTTCGTGGCGACGCCAGATACTGGTGTGGATGATACCATCTAACTCATAGCTGATGAGTTTGGTCTTTTGACTGATGGAAGTGATTTGAATATCCTGAATAGCAGCACTAAGTTCTTTTTCAGACTTATAGGCCTCTTTATCCATCTGCTCTCCATCTTGACGGATATAGAGAAAGTCCTCAGTAAGGAGTTCTTCCAATTGATTTCCTTGGTCAATCAATTGTTCACGCATGAGCAATTTTTTATAGACATTGTCTAAAATTTCATCCTCAGGGATAGGCGCAGGTTCAATGTGGATATCAGTATCAAAAACACCAAAGCGTTCTTCCAGCATAGACTCGACTTGATCCGCAATTTCGTGACTTTCGTAAACAGACAGGTCAGGGTTCATCTCCAGCGTGATATCCAGGTAGATGTTGCTGCCGTAGGTGCGACCTCTTTGAGATTTAACCTTGCTGATTTTGGGAATTTCCATGATGGCCTTTTGATAGTCCTCAAGCAGACGGTCGTCAAAACCATCTGAAAGGCTAAAGGAAGACTCGATGAAGATATCATAGGCAGTTTTCAAGATAAAGAAAGTGATGATGATAGCGACCAGTTTATCCACAATGGGATAATTGAAACTGCTGGCTAGGATGGCAATGCTAGTACCAAGTGAGGTGACAGCATCAGAAAGATTGTCCTTGGCGGCAGCCTTCAGTGCCTTGGAGTTGGATTTCTTACTGAGGTCAGTATTGTAGAGATAAACCACAAACATGATTGCTGCAGAAATGATTCCAAGAGTTGCACCAAGAGGATCAATGACCGTTTCTTCACGACTGAGAATCTTCTGAATGGTATCCCTCAGCACATCAAAGCCAACATAAAACATGATGATGGAAGTGACTAAACTAGCCAAATCCTCAATCTTCCAGTGGCCAAAACGGTGGTCTCGGTCAGCAGGCTGGCGCGCCATTCGAATCCCGATCAGAAGAGCAACATTTCCGATAATATCTGATACGTTGTTGAAACCATCGGCTACCAAACTGGATGAATGAAGAAGATGACCAGTTGCTAATTTGGCCGCAGACAAGATCAAATAGGTTGAAATACTGATAATGGCCCCACGCTCAGCTAACTTGAGGTTTGAGATAGATTGCTTCATTCCACTTCCTTTCTAGTCACATAGCATTCTACCATTATACTGGTTTTCAAGGGAAAATTCAAACAATATGGTAAATTCCCAAACTAAGTTCCACCGCTAATCCAAATGGAAGTTAGTCTGATAAAAATTGTAAAAACCAGTGGAAATCCGTGTCAGGGTAAGTTCCACTGGTTTTTCTAATACTTGATTTCATGGCTTTTGTAGCCGAAACGAATGGAAAAAAAGAGCGCACAAAATCCCCTCATCTGAAAGCGTTTCAGATTAAGTTCCACTATGGTGGAAGTTAGTGTGAGACGTTTGAATGGGGTTGAAGTTTAGTTTTTAGAACTTATGTTGGAGTAATTTAGACGACTGACAGACGTCTTCTGCAGGTATGTTAGAAATACCGAGAAGCTTAGGAATTTCTTCTCCATAAGTAAAGGCAAAGAGTTCATAGGCTGACTTTCCATTCAAAGCAGCGCGTTTGACACTGTTGACATGTGAACAGACGAGATTAATATCCTCCTGTGTTAAATTGTCAAAGGAAGTTCCTTTAGGTAGAATGTCGCGAATCAGCGTGTGATTTTTCTCAATTCTCCCTTTCTGGTCAGAGCGATTAGGGTCACAAAAGAAAAGCTTACTCTCTCCTCGCACATCCATTTCGATATCATCAACCCTGGCAA
>NZ_QQRU01000011.1 GCF_003428885.1 Streptococcus sp. LQJ-218 | reverse complement strand
CTTCTTTATACAATTCTTTAAACATAACGTTCCCCTTTCTAGATACAGTTTAACAAATAAAGAAGCTAATTGGGTTCTTTTCTCTGTTCTGTTCTCTCTACCTCCTCAACTGCACAAAAAAGAGAGGACTTGCCTCTCTTTGGGTTATAATTCTGCAATTTGGTTTAGGTTTACTTCTGCAACTGTATCATTACCAAACATAGAGATAATCATCTTCACTTTATTGTTATCAATCTCTGCAATTTTACCAGTATAGTCTGCAAAAGCACCGTCAATAATACGTACAGTTTGACCAACTTCAACATCGATATCAAACTCTTGTACAGTTTGTCCCATAGAAACCAAGATATCACGGATTTCTTGTTCCAATAATGGAGTTGGTTTTGATCTATTTCCGTGAGATCCGACGAATCCTGTAACGTTTGGTGTATTTCGAACAACAAACCAAGCTTCATCCGTCATAACCATTTCTACAAGAACATAACCTGGAAAGCGATTTTCTTCTACTTCTTTTCTCTTTCCATTTTTTTCAACTTGCACGGTTTGTGTTGGAATTTCAACACGTAGAATGTTATCCAACATATTGTAGGTTTGTGCACGTTGTAATAGATTTTCTTTTACCTTATTTTCATAACCAGAATAGGTTTGTAAGACAAACCATCCTTTATCAAAACTATCCATGATACTTCCTTTCATAATAGAAGACTTTTAGCGTGAATAACTCCACAGTTCTTCTAAAAAATGTTAATAAATCGAATCAAACCTGAAACAATCAACTTGTCAAAAATATAAATAATCACAACAAAGAAAGCAGTATATTCCATGATAGAACGAAAATCTCTCCAGCTTTCCTTGCGAGTTGGCCATGTTGTGTCTTTAAGAAGTCTAAAAATATCTCCAATAAAACGCATCGCTCTCTCCTATCTCGTTTCTCTATGTGTAGTGTACTTACCACAATGTTTACAAAATTTATTTACTTCTAGTCGTGTAGGCTTGGGGTTTCCGCTGATCTTGATTGAATAGTTTCTTGAACCACAAACCGCACAAGCTAGGCTTGCTTTTTTTAATGCCATAACGCCTCCATCTTATCTATTATAACAAGAAAGCTAGGCTTTGACAAGCATCTTAACGAAATAGATTGACTACCGAATCCCATATCGTTTGAGCCTTTTCCTTAATTTTAGCATCCGAGATAGCACGGCTAGCCTCATCTACTAGACTTTGCGCACGTCCTCGAATATCAGACAAATTATCATCTGTCTGGCTATTATCATTCGTTTGTACTTGTTTTTTTGTGTTAGCTGGTGCGATTCCATTTTGCTTATACGCATTTTCAACTGTAAAGGTACTTCCTGGCGTATAAGGTAAAATGGTATTTGCAATATTTCTAAAGACATGAGCTGCACCGTTTGAAGTAGATCCTGCCAGATAGTGATTTTCATCAGTCGTCGGGAAACCAAGCCAATGACTGATTACCACATCAGGAGTATAACCAATTACCCACTGGTCACTTGTGTACTCCGGATTGAAAACTGCTTCAGTTGTACCAGTTTTTCCTGCCATTACATAATCTGCAGGAGATGAACTAATACCGGTACCGTTGGTGAATGTCCCCAACATCATACTGGTCATCTTATCAGCTACAGACTTATCAATCACCCGTTTTTGTGAATTTTTATGGCTCGCAATAACCTGACCACTAGCATTTTCAATTCTACTAATAAAATGAGCTTCCGGCATTAAACCTTCATTTGCAAAAGCAGCATATGCTTGAGCCATTTGAAGAGGATTGGTTTCGACACCGCTTCCCAAAGCCACACCGAGAACACGATCGACGTTTTCCATGTTGAGTCCGAATTTTTCTCCGGCCTCAAAAGCCTTGTCTACGCCCAAATCATTAACAGTGGCAACAGCAGGCAAATTAAGCGATTCCGCCAAGGCTTGATACATAGGAACTTCTCGACTCGTTTTGATCCCTGCATAGTTATCAACCTTATAGTTGTCATACTGCATGGTATGGTTATCCAACTGCTTATTTAAAGCCCAGCCTGCTTCAACTGCAGGCGTATAAACAACTAAGGGCTTAATTGTAGAACCAGGGCTACGTTTTGATTGAGTTGCATAGTTGAAGTTCCGGAATCCAGTTTTATCATTGTCGGCAACCTGACCGACAACTCCACGAACTCCCCCTGTTTTCGGTTCGAGAGCTACGCTTCCTGATTGAGCAAATGTTCCATCCTCTGCCCTCGGAAATAGCGATGTATTTTCATAGACAACCTGCATATTTGCTTGATAGTTTTGGTCCAGTTCTGTATAAATGCGGTAGCCATTATTGACAATTTCTTCCTCTGTTAGATTATACTTGGAAACGGCTTCGTTAACCACCGCATCAAAGTAAGAGGGATAGCGGTAATCTGAGATTTTTCCTTCATACTTATCGTGCAATTGCGAAGTCATATCAACTTCTGCAGCTTCGCTTTCTTGATTTTTATCAATATAACCCGCTGCAACCATATTTTGCAAGACAGTATCACGACGATTGGTAGAATCTTCTACGGAATTCAAAGGATTATACAGTTCCGGTCCTTTAAGCATCCCTGCCAGAGTCGCAGCTTGATCCAGACTCACTTCTGATGCAGAGACTCCAAAATATTTCTTACTCGCATCTTCTACACCCCACACACCATTTCCAAAATAGGCATTGTTAAGGTACATGGTTAATATCTGTTCCTTACTGTATTTTTTTGTTAATTCTAAGGCAAGGAAAAATTCTTTCGCTTTTCTCTCAACGGTTTGATCCTGTGACAGATAGGCATTTTTAGCCAGCTGTTGGGTAATAGTAGAACCACCACCTGAACGACCAGCAGTGACAATTGCCAAGAAGAAACGACCATAGTTAATCCCGTCATTTTTATAGAAAGAACGGTCTTCTGTCGCAATAACAGCATCCTGCAAATTTTTACTGATGTCAGTCAGTTCAACATAGGTTCCCTTTTGACCAGACAAGGCACCAGCCTCTTTTTCTTCACGGTCAAAAATGAGTGTCCGAGTTTTCAAGGCACTTTGCAAATCATTGACATTGGTTGATTTGGCTACAGCAAACAAATAGGTTCCAACTAGCAAGCCTGCACTCAAACCTAGTATAAGGACAATCTTTGTTAGATGATAACGACGCCAGAATTTTCGAATCGGACCCACTTGGGCTAATTTTTTTCTATCACTACGAGAGCGACGCAAGCTAGTAGCCGCAGAATCCTCTAGTTCACTGGTTTCTTTTTTAAAAAGAGAAAGAAATTTCTCAAATAATTTATCTAATTTCATGCGTTTATTTTATCATCTTCATCATAGGAAGACAAGAATTTAGCTATTTTCTATCCAAATAGGGCTTTTTTTGTTACAATATCTGTATGCAATTCACATTTACATTACCAGACTCTCTACCTCAAATGACGGTAAAGCAGTTACTTGAGGAGCAACTCCTTATCCCTAGAAAAATTCGTCATTTTTTGAGAATCAAGAAACACATTTTGATTAATCAGCGAGAAGTTCATTGGAACGAGATGGTGAAGCCTGGAGATGTTTGCCAATTGTCTTTTGACGAGGAAGATTATCCCGAAAAAGAAATTCCTTGGGGCAACCCAAACCTAGTTCAGGAAGTTTATCAAGATCAACACTTGATTATTGTCAATAAACCAGAGGGGATGAAAACGCATGGTAATCAGCCAAACGAAATTGCCCTTCTTAACCATGTCAGTGCCTATGTTGGCCAAACCTGCTATGTCGTTCATCGTCTAGACATGGAGACCAGCGGTTTAGTCCTTTTTGCTAAAAATCCTTTTATCCTACCTATTCTCAATCGCTTATTGGAGAAAAAAGAGATTGCTAGAGAATATTGGGCACTAGTTGATGGAAATATCAATAAAAAAGAACTTGTCTTCAAAGACAAAATTGGGCGTGATCGCCATGACCGCAGAAAACGAATAGTTGATAGAAAAAATGGGCAATATGCTGAAACGCATATAAGCAGATTAAAACAATTTCCAAATAAAACTTCCTTGGTTCGTTGCAAGCTAAAGACAGGGCGAACCCATCAGATTCGTGTGCACCTTTCGCATCATAACCTTCCTATTTTAGGTGACCCTCTCTATAATAGCAAATTAAAGACAAGTCGGCTTATGCTTCATGCCTTCCGTTTGTCCTTAACCCACCCACTTACTTTAGAAAAGTTAAGTTTCACTGCTCTTTCAGATACTTTTGAAAAAGAATTAAAAAAGAATGGATGATTATGTCATCCATTTTTCCATATAAAAAAACAAGACCAAGAGGCCTTGCTTTTTATCGACTCAAGAATTATTTAGCAATTTTTGCGAAGTATTCAAGAGTACGAACAAGTTGTGCAGTGTATGACATTTCGTTGTCGTACCATGATACAACTTTAACCAATTGTTTACCGTCAACGTCAAGAACTTTAGTTTGAGTTGCGTCAAACAATGAACCGTAAGACATACCTAAGATATCTGAAGATACGATTGGATCTTCTGTGTAACCGTATGATTCGTTTGAAGCTGCTTTCATAGCTGCGTTCACTTCATCAACCGTAACGTTCTTTTCAAGAACTGCTACCAACTCAGTTACAGAACCTGCTGGAACAGGAACACGTTGAGCAGCTCCGTCCAATTTACCGTTCAATTCTGGGATTACAAGACCGATAGCTTTTGCAGCACCAGTTGAGTTAGGAACGATGTTTACAGCACCAGCGCGAGCACGGCGAAGGTCACCACCACGGTGTGGTCCGTCAAGGATCATTTGGTCACCAGTGTAAGCGTGGATAGTAGTCATCAATCCTTCTACAACACCAAAGTTGTCTTGAAGAGCTTTAGCCATTGGAGCCAAGCAGTTTGTAGTACATGAAGCACCTGAGATAACTGTTTCAGTACCGTCAAGAACGTCGTGGTTAGTGTTGAATACAACTGTTTTAACGTCGTTTCCACCAGGAGCAGTGATAACAACTTTTTTAGCTCCACCTTTAAGGTGTTTTTCAGCTGCTTCTTTCTTAGCAAAGAAACCAGTAGCTTCAAGAACGATTTCTACACCGTCAGTAGCCCAGTCGATTTGTTCTGGATCACGTTCAGCAGAAACTTTGATGAATTTACCATTAACTTCAAATCCACCTTCTTTAACTTCAACAGTACCGTCGAAACGACCTTGAGTTGTGTCGTATTTCAACAAGTGTGCAAGCATAACTGGATCTGTAAGGTCGTTGATGCGTGTAACTTCAACACCTTCTACGTTTTGGATACGACGGAAAGCAAGACGACCGATACGTCCGAAACCGTTAATACCAACTTTAACTACCATTAGTGATTTCCTCCTTATGAAAATCATGAAATTTTTATTGTGAAAAGAGTAACTTGAATCACTACAAATCACCTTTCAACAAACCTATTATATAACTATTTAAGTTTAATTGCAAGCGCTGGACTTGTTTTTCTGATAAGCTTTTATAATATTTTCATTTATTTACTCGAGCTTGAACCTGCCTCTTGTTCTATGGATTTCTTAATAAAAATATATTCTCTAACTCGCAGAGACCCTGAGACAACAAGTTCTCAGTTATAAAAAGGCTAGAGATTTCCAATTGTGGAACCGTTGCTTTTTTTGATAAAATCGAGATACTATTGTCCCAGGTTCATTTTTTAGGAGCTAGCAATTGTTTTGTAGCTTTAAAAATGATATTCTTAATGGTGTTTAAGAAGGAGAAATGAATGAATAGAAAAGCGGTTGTCTTTGTAGCAGAGTTATCCTATATGGAAAAATTAGAAATTGCTATCAAATCACTTTGTGCCCATCATCGCCAATTAAAAATCTATGTACTGAATGAAAATATCCCGACAGAGTGGTTTCAACTGATGAATCATCGTTTGGCAACCATTGACTCAGAGATTTTGAACTGTCGGGTTGCCTCAGAGAGTTTCAAGCAGTTCTCACTGCCAAGCTCACATCTTCACTATGCGACCTTTTTCCGTTATTGCATTTCAGACTTAGTCGAAGAAGATCGTATTCTCTATTTGGATTGTGATATGATTGTGACGAAACCTCTATCAGACTTATTTGAAGTAGATCTTGATGGCTGTGGTATAGGTGCAGTAGAAGATCGCCCAACAACAAGAGAGGGCTTCAATGCCGGACTGCTCGTATTGGACTTGGCATGGTGGCGTGATCACCAGACGACGCAAGCTCTATTTGAGTTGACCAAGGAGCATCACCAGCATGTTTATGGAGATCAAGGAATTTTGAATCACTACTTCAAGGATGCTTGGCTTCGCCTGCCTTTGACCTATAACCTTCAAGTAGGATCGGATAAGGATCAGCATCAGTATGGAGACCTGGCCTGGTATGATGAGTTTTCAGGTCTTCCAGCAGTTATTCATTATACATCTCACAATAAACCTTGGACAGCCAATCGTTTCAATCGTTTTAGAGAGATTTGGTGGTTCTATTATACTTTATCTTGGGAAGATACCTTATTGAGAAAGCCACTCATGCAGCAGCGCTTAGAAGATCTAGTAGGGGAATTCCCTTATCATACTGCGGTTTATACTCATTCGGCAGATTTACATGAGGTAGAGTGTCTACTGAGAGCCTTTCCGGACGTTGCCTTTCATGTATTAGCCCCCACTCATTTTGGTTTTGGCTTGATTCAGTTGGAACGGTATCCAAATTTAATTCTTTATCCAGCCTTTGATCCTCTGACAAGTCGCAAGGTTTTAGAAAAAATCGATTTTTATCTGGATATCAATCCACATGGAGAAGTAGACCAAATTATTCAAAAAATTCACAAGTTGGGCAAGCCGATTTATTCCTTTCTTAGTACCAATCATGATCAGACTGGCCGAAATTATCTTTTTGAAGACCAGCATGTAGATCAGATGATTGAAGCTATCCGCCAGTATTTAAAGACAGTTGAGAAATAGAAAATGGAAAGAAAAGAACTTGTTAGTATTATAATTCCCATTTACAATGTGGAAAAATTTCTGAGACAGTGTCTCGAGACCGTTGTGACCCAAACCTATCCTCATTTGGAGATTATCTTAGTCAATGATGGGTCTCCTGATCAATCAGAGGCCATTTGTAAGGAGTTTTTTAAGAAGGATACACGTATTCGCTACATTCGCCAAGAAAATGCGGGTTTATCTGCTGCAAGAAATGCGGGGATTGATCTAGCAACAGGGGACTATATTACCTTTATCGACCCAGATGATTGGGTAACGGAAGACTATATCGAAACCCTCTATAACCAATTAAAAAAATATGAGGCCGATATCTCCATTGGAAACTATAATTTATATGATGATTCGAGAAGTAAATACCTCATTAAAGTTACGGAAGAGACCTACTCAGAAGCTGTATATGAGGGGCGGGCGATTATCGATCAAGATGCTGTCCAAGAAACCAAGGATATGGCTTGGGCCTGTGCCATGATGAAGCTCTTCAAGCTTTCTCTTTTTGAGAATCTTCGTTTTCCACTTGGGAAAAATGTAGAGGATAACTTCCTAATGTACAAGCTCTTGCTTAAGGCTGAGCGTGTTATTCATACAGAGAAGTGTATCTACTGGTATCGGGTCGGCAGAGAGGACACCTTATCCCAGGTCTGGACTGAGAAGCGCGTCCTGGATGAAATGGAAGCAAAAAATGAAAAGCTGGCTCTTTTAGGAATGATGGGATATGATCTGACTTTGCATCGCTATATCTACAAGACGAGATTGAAGCGAGCGATTGAAAAGCTTGAAGAAGCCCAGCTACAAGAAACAGAAACTTATCGATGTGCCCGTATAAACTTAGGTTTGTTGGAGCCCTAGATTCTTAGTTAGTGGGCTCCTTTTTAGAAAGGATTCTTATGCTAGTCATTGCACCAGAAAATAATAGAGAGTTGGAAAAGATCAGAAAGCTACTAGCTATCTTGGGGCAGTCTTATCAGGTCCTGTTTACCAATTTGGAAACAGATTTGGGGCTAGGTGAAGATAGTTTGGCTTCCCTCTTGACCTATACAGATCCTAGCTCTAGGGAGGGGCAACCCCTCTTTTTTAATGACTTGCCTGTTCCTGATTATTGGGAGCCATGGACTATGGGGATTACGACCTATATTTTTGATGGTCAGAAACGACGAGGAAATATAATCTTACGAAAAGATATCCAATCACGAACCGTAGAGTATGTAGAGTGGCTGGGTGAGGGGGATACTGTTCTGACTGTTGAGGATTACAATCGCTATGGTTGGAGAAGCCGTAAACGACTGTTGGAAGAAGATGGACAAACCTACCTGGAAATTTACTACAATCGAAATCAGGAAGAGGTCTTGCATCATTTTGTCAAAAAGGGGTATTTCCTCTATCAGAAAAAGTCTGGTCTAGATCAACTTTATGCCAATGAGGAGGAATTGAGACGAGCTCTATTCGAAAAAGTCCTTTCTGGTCAGGAACCGCTTATCTGTTTAGATTCGAAGGTAGTTCCCCTCCTACAAGAATTTGGAAAAAAAGATCTGATTTTTTGCAGTCCTCATCAAGAGAATTTAAGCGACCTACAAAAACAATTCAAGCAGATACTCATCTTGAATTACTATGCTCCTGAAGATCGAAAAGCGGACCTTCACTATATGGCTGGGTTGGTTGATCCTGGGACAATTACCTTTCAACCTAAGGCTTTGATCATGACAGCATCAGAAGAAGTGGAAAGCTTGGCCTACTTGGTAGCAAGTCTTCCCGAAGTGGACTTTCATGTTGCAGCCCTGACCAACATGGGACCCAAATTAACCAATTTAAGCTCTATTTCTAATCTTCATCTCCATCCGAATTGCTCAGAGGAGCGTTTTCAGGAGTTATTGACAAGCTGCTCGCTATATTTGGATGTGAATCATGGTAAGGAAGTTTTATCAGCCTCTATAAGAGCGATTGAAAGTGGGCAACTAATTCTTGGATTAAACACGACTGTTCATTATGAGGCTTACAAAAAATTACCAACTGTCCTCGCATCCAGTGAGTTATTACTAGAAAAGATCAAAGATGTGTTGCAATCACCAGAAGAGTTTACTAATCGGATTGAGGAACAAAGAGTCATCTTGCAATTGCCTAGGAAAGAAGATTTACTTGCATTCTTTAATTGTCGAGGGGAGGAAGCCAAATGACCATTTATACCTTTAATCTCTTGGTGGGATATGAACCAAATGGGGTAGATGTGGCTCAGGCTTCTCGGGCAATCATGCTTCGTCAGTTACAGGAGCCAGCACGATTTGTCTTTACGACCTGGCCCAGTCCTCAGAAGTTAGCCTATTATCTCTCGCTTGGCCACAAGGATGAAGAACTCTTATACGCCTATCTCAGCTTTACGGATCAAGAAATCAGTGTTCCTTCTGTCACAGTCGAGGCTCTACAAACGGACTTTCAGCTAACGGGACTAGACTTGGTGAAAAAGACGGAGACTGAGGTCCATTACCAGATTTCTAATGAACAATCACTGGTTTTTACTTTAGATCCTTATCATCAAGGCTGTGTCCGCTATGTTGATTATCTAGTGAGAGAATCTATGGTAAAACGGGAGTGGTATGGAGCTAAAAAAATCGTTACAGAGTACTTTGTAGATGAGATCATCGCTCGACGAACCTATCACCATCAAAATGGCAGGGTAGCTTTTCAGGAAATCAAGCAGGGAAAAGACTGGTTTTATCAATTGGGAAGGGAAATCTTATTGACCCAAACTCAAGTGTTGGAACGTTTTCTTGCTCGACTTGATTTAGGAAAGAGGATATTCTCTTGCTTGATCGAGCATCCTTAATGGACTTTGCCCGTCCTATTCTTGAGCAAAAGACTTCTGCTCGCTTAGGGTTTGTCTTTCACTCGGAGCATGAATTTTTGAATGGTTCTCTTAATTATGAGTACTATTATGTATTTAAATATATGCAACGCTTTGACTTCCTGCTAACAGCAACAGAACTTCAAAAAGAGGTCTTATTAGAAACCTTTAAAAAGCAAGGTATAGATGTACTCCCTATTTATGTACTTCCTGTTGGACATTTGGATCAGTTACAGCAACCATCGTCCCCTCGCCAACCTCTGAGCTTGATGACAGCCTCTCGTCTGGATCCTCGTAAACGAATTGATTTAGCCATTCGGGCGGTTGCTTTGGCCCATCAAAGGGTACCCGCTTTGCAATTTCATATCTTTGGTAAAGGAGGAGAGGAGCCTACTTTGCGCCAGCTTATACAAGATCTTCATGCGGATGATTATATCTTGCTTCAAGGACATGCAGATTTAGAGTCTCTCTATCCCCAGTATCAAGTTTATATCACGACTTCCCAGTGGGAAACCTTTGGTTTAACCCTGATGGAAGCCATTGGTTCGGGGTTGGTCTTACTTGGTTTTGATGCTCGCTATGGTAATCCAACCTTCATTCAGGATGGAAAAAATGGCTATCTAGTTCCATGTGGTGTGGATAGAAATGAAGAAGAATTGGTTGCTGACATGGCAGAGAAGCTCGTTTTTATCTTAGAAAATGACTTGAAGTCTATGCACCAGGCTTCTTATGATCTCGCAAGGAACTATTTGAGAGAAAAGATTGTTCAAGCTTGGCGTCAAGTGCTCGACGAACTGAGGGAGGACCTTTAAAGCACTGAATACTAAGCGAATGAATCTGATTTCTGCAGGGTGAAAAACTCCTGCAGATTTTTTCGATTTTAGGCGGTATCAATTTTATTTTACCAAGACTATCGCAACCAAGTAAAAAACAACGGCACAAAACCGTTGCTTTTTTTGATAAAATCGAGACACTATTGTCCCAGACTCTTAATTTAGTATACTATCAATAAATAATATTATAGAAGCAATAATAACTATGATTTTACCTATTTGGATAAGCTTATTTTGAGATTTAAATATATTTTCTAACAAAAATATTTGGATCACACACATTATAGGAATTAAATTTTTTGAAATTGTGAAGTATCCAAACAAATAGACTATAAATAATAAAAATAAAACGACATTATATTTCTTATTCAAAACAGTTATCACCCATTGCCTTAATTTCCAAAATAGTAGATTCCATATCCACTACAGCATATCCAAATTTTATAATATTTTCGTAATTAGCTCCAGATTCAGCAATGGATATTAAAGTGGAAGCGGCTGCCTTGATAGTTCCTACTGCTACTATAAATTGTTTAATTTTAGCAAGCATAGCAATACCTATAGCAGCAGATCCTACCGCCCAAGCAACTGCACCTACATATCCCCAAAAGTCCCTGACCTGTTCTTCATTATCAAATTTTAAATCTATACCTTTGCTAAGCATATATTTATCAATTTCTTCCTGATTCCCTCTTTCCAACATTCCTTGTGGCATTTCATCTACTGCTTTTAAAATTAATAAAATAGATTCTTCCGATAAATCATTAAAAGTATTTCCAAGCTTTGTCGCTGAAACCACCTCATTAGCATGAACAACTAAAACACCTTCTGTAAGTGCTATATTCAACATTACTGTACTAAGTAATGCAACACTCACCATTTTTATTTTTTTTCATAATCAAAAATCCTCTCTCTATAGTTTTTGATTACCAATCTTAATGATTTACAATTACATTATAATAAAAATTGAAAGCGCTACCAATAGATATGTCTTGTTTTTTTGGGCAAAAACAACAAAATTGTCTTTTTAGTTCGCCATTTCGTCATTTATCTTACTGTCTTTAGTGATGGCTTACATTTCCTTGCCTCCAACAATCAATTGGTAAGAAATCTTGCTGGTTTGTGAAGCACGAATTTTGAACTGCATTTTTCATTGTGCTCATCTACATCGGCACGGACAAGGGATCTGAGTTCTCCTATGTGGAGGAGCTTGAGCGAGACATTGATGGGAAGTCTCACCTCTACTTCTGCGACCCTAGCCGTCCTGACCAGAAGGGGCGGATTGAGAAAAACCATACAGTTTTGCGAGCCATTCTTCCCAAGGGTACTTCCTTTGACCATTTAACTCAGAAAGACATCAATCTAGTCATTTCCCATGTCAATTCCTTGAAACGAGAAGAGTTTCAAGGGAAATCTGCTTACGACGTCTTCACCTTCACATTTGGCAAGGACATCGCTCCTCTTTTGGGTTGCCAATTTGTCAAACCAGAAGACACACACTTATCACCTGATTTATTGAAATAAAGGGAAGTTTCCCCTCTAACTAAACATCTTATCACCATCGAAAAGTCTCACACTAAACGCTAGCAACTGGAATTTACTCTAAGACGACTCCGTTTTAGGGCTATTTGTCGTGCACTTTTTTCTGAGTCTTTTCGCTTTTGAACCCTTATATAGCAAGAAAAAGAAAACCAGTGGAAGTTAGTCTAAGACGGATTTCCACTGGTTTCACGCGTTTTTCTCATACTAAAAGCTAGGTTGTGGGAAACTGGAAGTTAGTTTGAGAAGTTACCAGTTTCTTTTTAGGGATGATAATCTAGTAACGTCCTTAACTATTCGTATCGTAGCGATTCTACAGGATCCATTTTACTAATTTTACGTGCTGGGAAGTAGGCTGAGACATAACCAAGTAATAGAGCGAAAGCTAGAGTTCCTAAAATAGATAGAAGATTTAATTCAAAAACCTTCGTGATGGATGGGTAAAAATGACTCACAATCGCATTCGCCAAACTTCCCACCCCTTGTGCAACCAAAAATGCTAATAGCAAGGCGATGCCTACAATCCAGATAGCCTCGTAAATAAAAATTCCTTTGACATCACGATTTTGATAACCAACTGCCTTCATGACACCTATTTCCTTAGAACGTTGCATGATATTGATGTAAATGATAATACCAATCATGACCGCTGCTACCACAATAGCTTGTGATGAAAGCACAATCAACAATCCCTGAATGACACGAATAAAGGTAATCACAATATCAAGAATCTTCTGTTGAGAAAGGACAGTATACTTCTTATTTTTCTGTAATTCTTCTGTTACCGCTTTTGTCTGTGATGGATCTTTGAGTTCCAAGATAAAATAAGATACAGCTTTTGTAAATCCAGCTTCTTTCAAAATCGTTTCCATTTGATGAGACGGCATGAAACTGTTGCTGTCCTCCATGTCATCTTCATCATTGATCACACGTACAATTTTTGTTTGAAATTGAGAAGTCTTGCTACCTTCAGCCCCATTTTCTACAATGCTTGCCGATACTGTTTTGCCTATAACATCACTAGCTGTCAGATTGTTTCCTGTCTGTTCATTCCAATTTTTTAGTAGACTCATCGGAATCGTCAAACCCTGCTCCTTTGCATCAGTGTATATAGGCCCTGCTAGCACTTTTTCTTTCTCATTACTGCTAACGGAGATACTTGTATCCTCATATAAACTCACCACTTGAGCATAAGATGGCATCGTTTGGCTCAGATCCATTTCTTGTCCATCTATAGTAATAGTTGACATGATCATCCCAAAAGGACTCTCCAAATATTTAATAGCTTCTTTCCCAACTGTATCCACGATATAGTTCTTATCATCTTGGTTCAAAAAGCCTCGTCCAGCATTCTCTGTGTTTAAAGCAATCTGAACTTGAGAAGGAATTTGACCTCCATTCGTATTTTCATCAATCATCGAAATCAAAGCATTTCCTAAGCCGAAAGAAATTAAGACTCCTACAAAACCGATTGAGGTTGCTAGCGCAATCAATAGGTTACGCCACTTTCTTTCCATAAAGTTATTTAAAGAAAGTTTGAATTTATTTTTTAATGATAATCCTTTATTTTTTGACTTCTTCAACGACTTCACCATCCTTCATTTTGATAATCACATCTGCATATTCGGCAACCTCTGGATTATGGGTTACGATCACTACTGTTTTCCCTGTTTGGGCTAAATTTTTAAATACCTCCAATACCTTTTCTTGGGATTGAGAATCCAGTGACCCTGTTGGCTCATCAGCTACAATCATATCCGGTTGATTGACCAGAGCACGCGCAATGGCTACACGTTGCTTTTGACCTCCAGAAAGCTGTTTAACATTTTTAGCCATAAAAGGCTCCATGCCCAAGTTACTTAATTGCTCCTTTGCAATCATTGTCATCTCCCTGTCAGATAAATCTTTGACATAGAGAGGGAGCTTGACATTGTCCAAGACAGACTGATGAGGAATGAGGTTAAAATTTTGAAATACAAATCCAATCTTATCTTTACGAAATTGAGTTAGGTCAATCTCTGATAAGTCACGGAGGGATTCCCCTTTAAACTCTAAAACTCCTTCGTATTGTCTATCTAGACCACTGATAATGTTTAGCAAGCTAGTTTTGCCACAGCCTGATGGACCGTAAATCGCTGTAATTTTACCTTTTGCAATCTGCAGGTTAATATTTCTTAGGGCCTGCTCTTGATGCTTACCGTCCAAAGTGTAAAACTTTGAAATATTTTTAATGGATAAAATGGACATTCTTATCTCCTTGTTTGAAACATTTATCGTCATACATCATACTGATAGAAAATCCTTCAAGCGACATCAGCACCAAATGTATACCTAGTAAAATTCATTGTAACAAAAAAGCGACATTTCACCAATGACAGAAATGTCACTCCTATAAACCATTTAACGGTATCTTTCTAGGTCCTCAGCCCATTCATTATCTAAACTAACGATTAACTTCTCATTGCCAAACATCCTCGCCATCATTTTTGCTTCTTCATACTTTTGTTTGGCTGTATCATAATCCGTCTGAATATAATATTTCCACTCCACCATCAAGACAATCGGTTGTTTTTGAAAATCTCGTGTTTTTTCAGAAATCCAATTAAGTTTTTCCACAGCTAACTTAAATAATTCTAAGTCATTCAGCAATTCACAACTTCCCAGCCCTGCAAATAACACATCACGAACAAGAAATAAATCGTCGGTACTGCTATTTTCTACGTTATTACACACTTTTTGAAACATTAATTGAAGTTTCTGCTGTTCGCTAATAGATAACTGTCCTTTTTTTATATTTTCTAAATAACTACACAAAAAATACAATCTAATTTTTAAAAGTTCTGAAAAGGAAAATTCTCTTTGATTCCAAAGCTCCTCAAAAGATTCATCTAAAAGCGCTATTCCATACTGTTCATTATCCGTCGCCCTCACCTCATCTATAGCTTGAAGACAATCCACTATCATCTTCTCATCACGGGGCAGGTCATCATAAAAACACTCAAAAATCTCATCAAAATATTCTTCCTTTTGTTCCTGCAACTCTTTGTCTCCATAGTCAGGATGATGAAGTAGAAAGTATTTTAATTCTTGGTAACGCTTCGGTAATTCCTTATAATCTGGCATCAAGACATAGGACGGAATTTCTAATCTATCTGCAATATATTCTAGTGTTTTTATCGTCGGGCGAAATTCTCCTTTTTCGATTCTCACCAACTGACGGACTGACAGTTCTGACTCATCTCCACAAAAAACAGGGCGACTAAGTCCTTTCTCTTCTCTAAGAAGTCTTACCTTTTCCCCTAGATCATTCATCTCTTAGATTTCTCCCTCGCACGATTATCAAAGCTTTGATTTTCAAATAAACATATGCGATGATTATACCATTTTTCAAATAGAATTACAAAAAAGAGACAGGAAATTCCTGCCTCTAGGCTGATAATTAATTATTTGCGGCGTCCTGGTCTTTCTTTGTAGCCATAGTAAGCATCTTCGATGATTTCTTGCATGTGGTCAACCATTGGAAGACGTGGGTTAGCTGGTGAACATTGATCTTCATAAGCAAGGAAGGCCAATTCACGTGAATGTTCTTTCCATTCTTTTTCATCAATTCCTTGTGCTTTGAAGTTCATTTGGATACCTACGCGCTCACCGAGTTCGTAGACAGCTTTTGCGTAAGATTCCACACCTTCTTCTGGAGTAGAAGCTGGAAGGCCGAGCATGCGAGCGATATCTTGGTATTTTTCATCTGCACGGTAGTAGTTGTACTTAGGCCATGTTGCTGTCTTAGCTGGACGTGTACCATTGTAGCGGATGACGTATGGAAGCAAAATTGCATTTGTACGACCGTGGATTGTGTGGAATTGGGCACCAATCTTATGGGCCATTGAGTGAGAAATACCTAGGAAGGCATTAGCAAAGGCCATACCAGCGATTGTTGAAGCGTTATGCATTTTCTCACGTGAGTGGAAGTCTGCATTCTTAACTGAGCTTTCAAGGTTTTCAAATACAAGTTTGATAGCTTGAAGCGCAAGACCGTCAGTGTAGTCGCTAGCCATTTGGGATACGTATGCTTCAGTCGCGTGGGTCAATACGTCCATACCAGTATCCGCAGCAACAAATCCAGGAACTGTCAATACCAAAGCAGGGTCTACGATTGCCACAGTTGGTGTCAATGAGTAGTCAGCGATTGGGTATTTGCGGTTGTTTGCTTTATCAGAGATAACGGCAAATGGTGTTACTTCAGACCCTGTACCAGATGTAGTTGGAATCGCGATGAATTTAGTCTTCTTACCAAGCAATGGGAATTTGAAGGCACGTTTACGGATATCCATGAATTTTTGTACAAGGTCACGGAAGTCTACTTCTGGTTGTTCGTAGAAGAGCCACATTACTTTAGCAGCATCCATTGGAGATCCACCACCGAGAGCGATGATTGTATCTGGTTTGAAAGCACGCATGATCTCAGTACCACGCTCAACTGTAGTGATATCTGGATCTGGTTCTACATCTGCAAAGATTTGGTAAACAACCTTATTGCGACGAAGGTCAAGTTGTTCGATGATACGATCAAGGAAACCAAGCTCTACCATGGCATGGTCAGTAACGATCATGACACGTTCTACGTCACGACATTTTTGAAGGTATTGAATTGAATCACGTTCAAAGTATGTTTTTGAAGGAAGTTTCATCCATTGCATGTTATTTCTCCGTCTTCCGACTTTTTTGATGTTCAAGAGGTTAATGGCACTAACGTTATCCCCAACTGAGTTGCGTCCGTAAGAACCACATCCAAGTGTCAATGATGGCAAGAAGGCATTGTAAACGTCCCCGATACCACCGAAAGTAGAAGGTGAGTTACAGATAACACGAATAGCTTTAACAGCTTTACCAAATTCTTTAGTCAATTCTTCGTCAGCTGTGTGGATAGCTGCTGAGTGTCCAAGACCGTTAAATTCAACCATTTGACGAGCCTTAGTAATACCATCCTCACGGCTTTCAGATTTCAAAACGGCGATAACTGGTGACAATTTTTCACGAGTCAATGGCTCATTTTCACCAACTTCTTTACATTCTGCAGCAAGAATGTTTGTTCCTTCTGGAACAGTAAATCCTGCTTGTTCTGCAATCCAAGTTGCTGGTTTACCAACGATGTCAGCGTTCAATTTTGCACCAGCACAGTTTTTGCTGTTTGCTTTCACGCCGAAGCAGAACTCTTCAAGAAGGGCTTTTTCTTTTTTGTTTACAAAGTAAGTGTGGTAAGATTTGAACTCTGCTACAAATTCATCATAAATTTCTTTATCGATAATAACCGCTTGTTCAGATGCACAGACCATACCGTTATCAAATGATTTAGACATGACGATATCGTGAGCAGCTTGGCGGATGTTAGCTGATTTTTCAACATAAGCTGGAACGTTTCCGGCACCTACCCCAAGAGCTGGTTTACCACATGAGTATGCAGCTTTAACCATGGCATTACCACCTGTTGCAAGGATTGTTGCAACACCTTCGTGGTTCATAAGCGCACTAGTTGCTTCCATAGATGGTTGAGTAATCCACTGTACACAGTTTTCAGGAGCTCCTGCTTTAATCGCAGCATCACGCACGATTTGAGCTGCGTGAGCTGATGATTCTTGAGCTGATGGGTGGAAGGCAAAGACGATTGGATTACGAGTCTTCAATGAAATCAATGCCTTAAAGATCGCTGTTGATGTTGGGTTTGTTGTTGGAGTGATACCACAAACAACACCAACTGGTTCAGCGATGAGAGTCAATCCTGTTACATCGTCTTCTTCGATAATGCCAACTGTTTTAGTGTGACGCATGTTGTTCACCACGTGTTCACAAGCAAACAAGTTCTTAGTCGCTTTATCTTCAAATACACCACGTCCTGTTTCTTCAAAGGCATGTAAAGCCAATTCTCCGTGGGCATCCAAAGCCGCCACTGATGCTTTAGCTACGATGTAGTCAACTTGCTCTTGGTTCAACTTACGCATTTCTTCAAGAGCAACTAGAGCTTTTTGCACCAAACCATCGACATGCTTTTCAGCAGCAAGTTTCTTTTCCTCTGGTGTCACAGTTTTTTTATCAGCCATATTTTCCTCCATAGCTTTCAAGGATTGCAAGTCCTTTGTTAATTTTTTCACAAGATTATTATAACGCATTATTTCAACTTTGTAAACAGTTTCACAAACATTTCACAAAGAATTTTTAGTTTCTTGTGAAATGTTTCTCATTTTCTTTTCTCCACAAGCTTTTCTTTTAGAGTTTGTGAAATTTATTTCAAATTTTTTTATTTCACAAACTTGATTGGAAGAGAGGCTTGGAAATCGATAGATTTTCTGGTAAGCGCTTACTTTTTATTTCTAACAATACCTCCTTTGATAAGGAGGCTTTATTTTTGTTGAAAAACGCCTTGTTTAAAAGTCCCTTCATAAACGACTTCTTGTTCAGTTGTTAGTTTCCCTTTTCCATCAGCCTGACCATTTACAAAATCACCCTCGTATGTCCAGCCTTCTTTAGATTGAAAGGTACCTTTTCCATTGAATGCTCCATTGTTGAAACCACCTGTATATTGGTCTCCATTTTGGAAGGTAATGGTACCTTGCCCATTCATTTTACCACGTACAAGACTGCCATCGTAAACAATCGTTCCATTATCAAGCTTTAGAACACCTTTTCCGGGCATATTTAGAAAAAAGACGAGTACAGCACAAAAAACAATGACGACTACTGCTAGAGTCTCTAAAAGTGGACGAGTCAGATAGACAAGATACTTTTTGTAAAAATTCTTAAGATTTTCCATCTTTACTCTCCTTTTTTAAACGTTCTAACCAAGCTTGACAACCCTCTTGAACACGCTGATAGGTTTCCTCAAAATCTCCTGTATACCAAGGGTCTGGAACACTTTCAGATGCAAATGAGTAAATCTTATCTTGACAGTCTACTGGACACATCTGACGTAAGTCAGAAACATTTGAAGCATCCATTCCGATAATATAATCAAAGGATTCAAAATCTTCCTTACTAATCTGAAGCGATGTTTTGCCTTTTTCATAAGGAATCTCATACTCTTGAAAAATCCCTTGAGTTCCCTTATGAATCGGATTGCCATGTTCCCAAGAGGACGTCGCTCGACTTTGGATTTCATAATTATCTGTCATTGATTTCATAACAAACTCGGCCATAGGGCTACGGCAAATATTTCCCAGACAGACAAAGACTAGTTTTTTCATCCCATTTCCTTTCTTTTATAGAAAAACGGGAGTTAGTAATCCCGTTTTATTTTTCAATTGCACCTTCTAATGAAGCTGTTTCTTTAAGCGGTAACACGGTCTTGATAGCAGCTAGTTCAAAAGTCAAGTAAACTCCATCTACATCAAGAACAATCGTTCTCTTCTCAGTATCCACTTCATCGACTGTTCCGTAAAGACCACCGATTGTAATCACTTCATAGCCTTTTTGAAGCTTGTTCAAGCTTTCCATACGTTTTTGTGCTTGTTTCTTTTGAGAGCGTTGCATAAAGAACATCAAGGCAAACATACCTACAAGCATGATCACAAATGTTAAATTTGGACTAATATTTTCCATAGTATTTTCTCCTTTGTATTTTACATAGGACTACTATATCAAATTTCAGCTACTTTTACAAGGTTGTGCCTTGTTTTTCTAGTAAGAAAAATCAGAGCTTTCACTCTGATTTCTGCGATTATTTCAAGTTTTGAACTACTTTTACAAGATTTTCTACAGTAAAGCAATATTCTGCCAGTACTTTTGGTGCTGGAGCAGAGGCCCCAAAGGTATCAATACCAAGAACGGCACCATCTAGTCCAACATATTTGTACCAGTTTTGAGTCGCACCCATTTCGACTGCAACACGACGACGAACTGCATTTGGAAGAATTTCTTCCTTGTAAGCTGCATCTTGTTTATCAAAGACATCTGTAGAAGGCATGCTGACTACGCGGACTTTTGCACCTTGACTAGCCAATTCTTTAGCAGCTGAGACAGCTAGATTGACCTCTGAACCTGTCGCAATCAAGATGGTATCAAAGTCTGCTGCATTTTCATAGACAACATAGGCACCTTTTGCAACCTTCTCAAAATCTGTCCCCTCTTCAACAGTCAAGTTTTGACGTGTCAAGACAAGGGCAGTTGGTGTTTTCTCACTTGTCACTGCAAGGTACCAAGCTGCTTGCGTTTCACGCGCATCTGCTGGGCGGAAAACATTTAGATTTGGCATGGCACGAAGACCTGCTAAATGCTCAACTGGTTCGTGCGTTGGACCGTCTTCCCCAACCGCGATTGAATCGTGGGTAAAGACATAAGTCACAGGAAGTCCTTGTAAGGCTGACAAGCGAACAGCTGCCTTCACATAGTCAGAGAAGACAAAGAAAGTTCCACCGTATACACGAAGTCCACCATGAAGGGCCATCCCGTTCAAGATCGTTCCCATGGCAAATTCACGAACGCCAAACTGAATGTTACGGTTCAAGCGATTGGCATCGTCTTGAAGTCCATCAGTCTTGATATAAGTCATGTTTGAGTGGGCTAGGTCAGCTGAACCACCTAGGAAGGTTGGTAACTTAGCCGCCACAATATTCAAGGCATCTTGACTTGAATTACGAGTTGCTTGAGAGAAGCCATTTTCTAATACTGGGAAGTCTGCTGGAGTCACTTCAGCTGGATCACGTCCATCGATGATGGCTTCTACTTCTGCAGCCAATTCTGGGTGAGCTTCTTTATAATCAGCTACTAGTTTTGTCCATGCTTCATAGGCTGATGCGCCACGGTCTGCAACATGTTCTTTAAAATCAGCATAAACTTGTTCTGGGATTTCAAACGGTTCATAGTCCCAACCAAGGGCTTGACGAGTTGCTGCAGTTTCATCCGCTCCAAGAGGAGCACCGTGTACAGCATTAGTTCCTTGTTTGTTTGGAGAACCATAACCAATAACAGTTTTCACTTCAATCAAAGATGGTTTTCCTGAAGCCTTAGCTTCTTCAATAGCAGCATGGATTGCTTCCAAGTCTGTTCCATCTTCTACTAAGGCAGTATGCCAACCATAGGCATTGTAACGGTCACGGACACTTTCTGTAAAGGAATCCTTTGTCTCACCATCCAAGTTGATGTCATTTGAATCATAAAGAACAACCAACTTGTCTAGCTTTTGCAAGCCTGCGTATGAAGCCGCCTCGCTTGAGACACCTTCCATCAAATCTCCGTCTCCACAGATAACATAAGTATAGTGGTCAAAGATATTGTAGCCTTCGCGGTTATATTTGGCTGCCAAGAAACGTTCTGCTTGGGCAAAACCAGTGGCAGTTGAGATTCCTTGTCCTAGAGGACCTGTCGTAGCATCAATCCCCGCTGTATGGCCAAATTCTGGATGACCTGGTGTTTTTGAACCCCATTGGCGGAAGCTCTTGATCTCATCCATACTCACATCTTCAAAGCCAGAAAGGTGAAGAAGGGCATAAAGAAGCATTGAACCATGACCAGCTGAAAGAATAAAGCGGTCGCGGTTAATCCAGTTTGGTTGAGCTGGATTGATACGAAGTTGTTTTGTAAAGAGGCTATAAGCCATTGGAGCCGCTCCCATAACCACACCTGGGTGACCTGAGTTAGCTTTATTAATGGCGTCAATACCTAGGAAACGAATTGCATTAACAGATAGATTTGACATAGAATTTCCTTTCTATTTGAGGTGATGATTGAATCACACATTCTATTATACTATTATATGAAAATTATCCGTATCATGCAACATACGGATAACCTCCAAAGAATATTTTTATATTAGAGCAAAGCTTTAAATTGAATATTAGAGTCTTATTCAAAACAATCGTCGAAACCACGTGGATGATGGTATTCTACTGAGTGTTGATATTGAGGATAAGTGTACTTCCCACCAACTTCCCAGATAAATGGATGGAAATCGTATTGCAAACGATCTTTTCTCATTTTCCAAAGTTCTAGGATTTCATTAGTAGAAGCCATGAAGTTAAACCAGATATCATAGTGAACTGGAATAATAACTTTGGCACGTAGATTTTCTGCCATACGAAGAAGGTTTATAGATGTCATTTTATCTTGGATACTGACTGGATTTTCACCATAGTTATTCAAAGCAACATCAATTTTGAAGTCTTTATCATGCTTCGCAAAGTAGTTTGAGAAGTGAGAATCTTCACCATGATAAATAGTTCCACCAGGTGTTTCAAAGACATAATTAACAGCTTTTTGAGCCATCTCTTCATCTGTAACAGCTAAGCCAGCAAGTTCACTGCCTGTCTCATCAGCACCGTTCACTGGTATAGTTACCAAGCAAGTACGGTCAAATGATTCTACTGAGTGAATCTTCATGTCTTTTAGTTCGATAGTGTCGCCTGGTTTGACAACGATGATACGCTCTTTTGGAACACCCCATCCTTCCCAGATTCGTCCACAATGGTAAGAGCCGATAAACTTAACATGCTCTAACTTAGGGATTGTTAAGAATTGCTGCAGCTGTATAAGGATCGATATGATCACTGTGGAAATATGAAACCAAATAGTAGTCTAGCTCGTTGATAGCAAATGGATCGATAACCATTGGCTGAACACGCAAGTTTGGTTGCAATTTACGAACACCTGCCATATTGGCCATTTGGTGTCCGCGAACCATATCTTTCCCTTTTTTAGTTGATTTTCCACGGTTTGACCAAAGGTCCATGACAACGTTAGCACCATCTGGTATTTTAATCCAAGTACCACAGTTTCCTAGCCACCACATGGCAAAGTTGTCTGCTGGCACCACTTCTTCTTCGATTTCCTCATTGAGCTAAGTTCCCCACTCTGGGAAAGTTAAGAGAATCCAAGATTCTCTAGTAATATCTTTTACGTTAGGCATGAGTGGCTCCTCCTCCAAACGAATTTTAATCTACTCTCTTAGTATAGCCCTTGGCGGCAAAGAAAAAAAGACCAAATAAAACACAAGCCAGTGTTCAAGATTGGACTTTATTTTTTGATAAAAACACCCGCGAGTTTGGACTTGCGGGTGTAGTTTAATTGAGAATATTCAAATAGATGAAACTCCAAATCTCACTCCAATGATTAGCTGTATTCCAAAAAATATAGAAAGCCAAAGGGTAGTAAATCGACTTGGTGTAACGAAAAATAAAACCTATCACAGCACCAGCCATTGCATAAAAGAAAAAATCAATCCAAGACCAAGGAAAGCCTATAATGTAAAAAATACTAAAGGTTGCTGCCGAAACAAGAACATCCAAGAAATATTGGGAATTCCTGAAATAACTGGTCATAATAGCTCCACGAAAAACCAACTCCTCACGAACAGGGCTCAAAATAGACATCACGAACAAGTGACTGCCCAATACAAATGTGCTAGGTTGCGCATATCTAATATCATCTAAGCCTTGTTGATTTGTCGTAACGTAATTAGGAAACCATTTCCAATACTGCTCGTTAAAATACTGAAGTAAATAATAAAGTCCCACTGTTACTAGAGTATAAGACAGTTTTATTTTAGAAAATTTAAAGATAGATTTATCACCCCAGTGCCAAATAGCAAAAATTGAACAGACAATCGTAATTAGCAAAGCAGACAAATAAATCGTCATTCCCAAATCGCTGTAGACTTTTACTTTCCTACCGTTTAAAAAACTTCAACCCACACGGTTGTTAACATCTTTACTAGAATAATTGGATAGATATATTGGTTGATTTTTCTTTTCATATGCAAAATAAAATAACAAATTTTTCAGAAAATTAAAACAAGAGCCCTCAAAATGTACATTTTTGTTCGTGGACTGGTAAAATCAGGCTAATTTCCAGTCAAAATCTGCTTTTCGACCAGGTTTTCGATTTGGTACTGGAGTTCCTTGGCTTCTTCGCTATTAGCAAGATAATGCCCCAAGAGCCGCTCTAGCTCACTTCTGAAATCGCTGTGCTGACTGGCTGTCAGGCGATACTTGATAAAGCTGTTGAGCTTGACCACGTCTTCATAGTCAAAAATAGGATTGACCTGCACCAGCGGAAATCTACTGCTAAGCCCGTCGCTGGTCACAATCAGCAAATCCACTTCCAGCAGGTCTTCCACGCTCTTAAATTGCTCACTGGTAAAGACCGCGCGGATATAGTCATGCGGAAAATAATACTGGCACTGCTTGAGCAAGAAGCGCTGGACTGCCACCCCCTCATCGCAAACAATATAAATCTGCTTGACCTCCTTGGGCCCCGTCGCCTGTGGCTTCAAAGCACCACCTAGGTGCATAGCCAAGTAGGCAATCTCGCCTCGCGTCAGCGAAATGAGCCAGGCCTCCTCCAAAATCCCCACGCTCTGCTCGGTATAGTGATAAAGCTCAGGATACTTTTGCAGGATGTGCCGTGTCAGAGGATTTTTGGACAAAATACCGTAAGTTTTGCGGAACAAAAGCGCCTTACAGTGGGTCATGAGATTGCGAATCAGGTCGTCACGATTTTCCAGCTCATAGGGAGAATGCGCTTCAAAATCCCAGATAAAATTGTCAATGGCCAGTTGCAAATCCGCGAAATCTTCACTAGTTGCATGTAAATCCTGGTCTTTTCGATGAGAAAGCAACAAAACCGCAATCCAAGACAGCTCAATCTCATCCAAACGCAAGCCCAATTTTTCGTCCAGCAAAGTTTGAAGTTTCTTAGCCGTGCTGTATTCCACGCGCTTACGAATAAGAGAAAACTCGCGGTACAAATCGTCTCTCTCCTGCTCGCTCAAGGTCATATTACGGTAGGACAGCAGCAGATAAGGCAGAACCTTGAGCATAAACTCGATTTCATAGCGATTGATTTTCTTGCCCAAGTCCTGCTCGATAAAATGCACCTGCTGGTTGAGAAAAATTTGTAATTCCTCGGATAGCAGCACATCTTCCTCCACAAACTGCTTGATTTTACTTCCCAAAATCCGCATAAAACCGCTATTGCCCTCAGAAAAAATCGTGGTCAATAGAGCGTGAACGTACTGGACTTTATTGAGCGGGTGGCATTTGAGAACATAGCCCTGCGACTTGGTTGTAATGAGACTAATCTGATACTGCTCGACCGTCAGCTGGCTACGAATGGTGTTAAGGTCTTTGAGCACTGTATTACGCGACACCTCGGTCAAATCCATGAGCTTTTCAATCGTCACGCGCTCTTTCAAGACGCAGATAAAGAGAAGCATCAGCTGCATGCGCTCTTCCATACTCATGACATAGCTGTGAGCATCCACGCTTTCAAGCAAGGCTTCACAAGCTTCTCGTTGTTCCGCTGTCAAAACCAGTCCGACTCGCGGCTGGCTGACAATCTTGTTAACTCCTTGAGGCAAAGCGTCGTTTATTTTTTCTAAATGATAATAAATTTTGCGGCGCGATTGCCCTGTGGCACGAGAAATCGCCATAATTGTTTCAGGCTCTATCAACTGCAAAAGATAGTTGAGCAAGACAGAGCTACTTTTATCTAAATAAATCATTTGCTTTTCTTTCCTTTTTTGACCGCGCGTCGGACTCTACACGTCCAATCATGCTCTGGATGCTTGGGAGCGTAGTCAGGGAAGTTGCTATTCCAAGCCGATTAAGATTGGCGACAATGTCTGGCTAGGTGCTGGCGTTCATATCAATCAAGGCGTGACGATTGGTGACAATAGTGTCATTGGCTCAGGGAGCGTCGTGACCAAGGACACCCCAGCTAATGTTGTGGTGGCTGGCGTTCTTTGCCGCGTCATTCGACCAATCACTGACCAAGACAAAAACAATTATCAACCATAAAACTGAGGTAGGTGAACCTATCCCAGTTTTATTTTTCCAGTAGCCGCGCTATGTCTGCTTCTAAGCTTTCCAAGGAAGTCGGATATTCTAGGGCAAGATAGCGCACATGGCTAAAGCGCTTCATGAGGCTAAGAGTATCTAACTCACCCTCAAATAAACTAGTAATCTCCACTTGACCATTTACATGACGGTAATTTTTGCAGTGGAGGTAATCGGTAACTTCTGCCAAGCTAGCAAAAGCCTGCTCTATATCTTCTCCCAGCCAAGCCCAGTTGCCAAGATCAAAGACGAAAGCAATAGGCAGATCTGCTGCGCTGACCTTGTTCATCATCAAACGGCAATTCTTGATACTGGCATAAAGAGAGTCTTGGTTATTTTCCAGTTTAAGTCCGACAGATGATTGAAAACTAGGCGCCAACTCTGCCAAAGAAGCTACTGAAATCTGACTAGCATCGCCCGTGTTTAATTTGATAAAGGGAGCGCCCAAGAGCTCCGCTTCCTGCCGCAAAGCCTTAAGTTTCGGATTGACCCTATCTCCTATGACAAAATCCTCATTGACACTGTAAAAGAGCGACAGCCCTAGCTGGTCGGCTTTTTTTCTGATGTTTTTTAACTCTACATCAATATCCCCTAAAAACTCTCGCCGAATTTCAACCCTTGAAAGCCCTAGATTTTTGACGCTTTCTAGCAAATCTTCTTGCTTGACTCCCCTGTCTAATTCTTCCTTAAAAGCAATCGTGTTGATAATCAATTCTTCTTGCTTTATTTTCATCCCAACCCTCTATTCTAATGTCGTCCGTAGCTGACAAAGCTCTGCCCAAGCAGGCTCCATGGCTACGAGCAAACTTTGGTAAACACGATATTTCTTTTGGTAAAGCTCATGTTCCTTAGCCTGAGGCTCAAAGCGTTCCTTGACCCGAACCATTTTTTCGACAGCTTCTTCTAGACTCAAATCATCCACCGCTTGCAAGCAAGCAATGGCGCCGCCCAGACCGCCCAATTCTGACGCTTCAACCGTCTCTACTGGGATATTTAAAATATCAGCAAACATCTGCATCCAAGCTGGCGAATTTGTCGCACCGCCTGACAAACGCAAAACGCGCGGTCTTTGCTCAACCGTCGCTAACAAATCATCGATATGCTGCTTGTGCGCATAGACAATCCCCTCATAAACCGCCCGAATCATCTCTGACTTGCTGGACTGGGTTGTCAGACCAAAGAAACAAGCCTCAGCAGCTCTGCTGATATTGCTGCCATAAAGAAAAGGGAAAAAGAGAATCTTGCTGTAAGAAGCGTCCGTCTCCTGCAAAAACACTTCCAGTACATCGTAAATAGAGGATTTTGAACCCTTGAGATGTTGGATTTCCTCCATCATTAGCATTTTTATCATAGCATCCAAATTGCCCGCCGAAGTTGGACTGCCTGCCTCTATCAAAAAATCACGATTGGGAAAATAAGAGTGCATCAATCCGCTATCTTGGCTGACTGCCGTCTTACTGGGATAAGTATTGATATTCCAAGTGCCTGAAATCACGCTAAAAGTGCTGGCGTCTAAGACGCCAGAGCCAATTGCGCAAGCATCAATATCAAAGAGACCACCAACCACAGGCGTTCCTGCAAGAAGTCCCGTTGCTGCGGCAGCTTCTTGGGTCAAGCCACCAACAAACTCTGCATAGTCCACTTGAGGCGCCAAAACCTCGTACATTTCTTCAATACCAAAGAAAGCCGTAATTCTTTTGTCGTAAGTACCCGTCTGGAAGTTAATCCAGTGATTGCCCGAAGCATCTCCCATCTCTTGATGAATACGCCCAGTCAGCTTGAAGCGGACATAGTCCTTGGCCGACAGAATTGCCCCAATATTCTGGTAAATCTCTGGTTCATACTCTTTGAGCCAGCGAAGCAAAACGGGATTTTGCACGGCAGCAACATGCTGGTGCGTCAAATCCCAGATTTCGTCTAGCCGCTCCTCAAATTCTTGAGCCAACTCGACTGCTCGCTCATCTGTAGACAAGATACCGCGCGTAAATTCCTGACCATTTTTGTCCAGCAGATAGAGGCCTTTCCCATGACCAATACAGGCAAGAGCACTGATGTCTTCTGCCTTAAGCTGGGCATTTTTGACAGCTTGCCTCATAGCCTGACGAATCCCCTGCCAGGTCTCTTTCAAATCCACTTCGCGATAGCCTGCTTTTTCCTCAATCTTCTTGGTACTAAAAGCAGACTGCCCTAATTGTCGCCCTTCTTCATCAAATACGATTGCCTTGGTATTAGTTCCCCCATAATCGATACTTAAAAAATATTTCATTTTTCTCCTCCGATTTCAAGTATAAAAGAAGCTGAGATTGCCTCACAGCTTCTTTATGAACAAGCATATGCGGCTTTAGTACAAGCCTAATTCCTTAGTCGCTGCATCAACTGCTTCACGGTTTGCTTGAACAGCCGACGGCTTAAAGTAAACGCGCTCTGCATTATTATAGAGGACATCTTCTAACTCTTCTGGCGTGAAAATATCCACGTGCTCCAGCCAAGTTGCCAACTCTTCATAAGTGTTAAAAGTAGCTGACCAAGGTGAATCTGTGCCCCAGATGATGCGCTTAGCTCCCAGCACTTCCTTAGCAATCCGAACATTCTTTTCAGATTTAGGGAATGGGAAAGTATCTGGACGGTCAATATCTTGGATAGCAGAAATATCTGTGTAGATGTTTGGTAAATCTTTCCACATGCTGAGTTCCGCTCGCAGACGATTTGGTGTATCTGCATGCGGGAATGACAAATGACAGACAACAAAGTCAAGGCTTGGGTGCAAACGAGCAAGATTGGCAATAGCATCCGGCTGGTGGCTGATTTGGTCAAAGTTGCCATAGTCCACAGTGATAACGAAGCCTGGATAATCCAGCAAGTAGCTCAAAATCAAGCTGACATGCGGGTCGCTGTCCAAGCGGAAAGGCGTCTTTTGTCCACGATAGCCGTGGATACCACCACCTTGGCTGATTTCAAATTTGAGTGCTCTAAAGCCCAGCTCTTCTACATGACGGCGAACAATCTGCATGGCATTTTCAGCAAATGGATCCACCGAAAATGCGCCTGTAAAGCGGTCTGGGTAGCGCTTAATCGCCAGATGAGTATAGTAGTTTTGATAGCCATTCAAGTGGCCTTGCAAAATCACCGCTTTCTCAACATCATTGGCATCCATGTACTTCAAGAAAGCCTCTGCTGTAAAGTCCTTGTCGCCATAGCCGTCTGGAATGAGCTTAATCAATTCGCCGTCGTCCCAAATGGCATAGCCATTGCCCAGAGCATTCAGTCTGCCCTTGCCATTAAAACCAGCAATAGTATTTAAAATATGTGCATGTCCGTCAATTTTCTTCATGATACAGTCCTCCAAATTCAAATCTGTCATTCATTAGTCTTCGCTAATCATAATCTTTTCTTTACTTCCTTCAAAGCCACTATTTTTATCTGCCATTTTCCGCAAATAAGCGTAGATAGACTCGCGTTTTGTCCGTAGGAAGAAAAGAGATACTAGGTAAACAGCAATCGTCACGCCAATCCAAAGCGGATTGCCCGAAATCCAAGCAAAGAAGACGAGAGCCGTCAAAGGGTGAGCCAAAAGATTGAAACTCATAATCAAGACCACTCCTGCTGGCAAGACCGATCCATATTGCTGCACAGCTTCCGTATAAATTGGACCGAGGGCGCTGGCCGCATAAAGTCCCAGTGAAAACCAAACGATTCCGTTTAGGATCGCCTTGAGGATATTTCCTTTTGATACGGCAATCATGGCTTCAATCATAAAGGGAATAGCAATCAAGTCAACGACTGGAAGCGCGCGGTTGCCCGGCAAAATCAAGGAAATCAAGACCATGATTGGTACCAGAATGAGCCCAGCAATGATAGTGGCAGGTTCACCAAAACCAACTCCGTCATCCACTGCGATAAACCAGCGTTTCTTGTCTGCCAGTCCGTCTTCTTCTTCGCTTTCTTTTTTCTTGTTCTTTTCGACCGCTTCAGCCAGAGGTCCGAAAGCGCTTGCAAACACGCCTGTAATCAAGGGGAAAATGGTCATAACGGCTGCAAGTGACATTGCAAAACCTAGAATGCCACCCCAGGCTTCCAAACTCGCCAGATTTTTCAAGCTACCGAGAATCCCGATAATCATCCCCAGCAAGAAACCGAGAGTCATGGGTTCTCCGAAAATTCCCAGCTTGGTTTTCAGCGATTCTGGATTGAGTTTGACCTTGTTGATACCGATAAGGTTCCACAGCGGATCCAATACTAAGGCTGGAATCAAGGTTTCGATATTGTGAATAGAGTTGATTGTTGCATTTTTGACTCTGTAGTATTCTGACCAACGCTCTGCTACCACTTCTGACATAATCAGTGAGTAAAGAAGGACAAAGACCATGAAAGCAAAGGAGAGGATAAAGTTTCCTGTTGCCGCATAAGCCATTGTTCCCCAAATCATGTAACCGAAGTTATTCCAGAGATTGGACGGTACAAAGACCCGCGTAATCCCAAAAAGGAAAAGAAGCAACTCAATCAGCAGACCAAAAACGAAGAAGGACAGACCGATTGAAGAAGAGAAGGCAGTCAGAGAACCCGTTTGCCAACCGATGTCAACGATAGGCAAATTGAGCCCTGCCGTGTCAACCATTTGCTGGATGTACTTGGTTACCAGCGGTGTAAAAGCAGAGATGATCCAGCCAAATCCTGTCAAACCAACCCCAGCGCGCAGGGCACTGAAAAAAGCGCGCTTGGGACTGACTTTCAAGAACAGACTAACAATAAAAATCATTACTGGCACAACAATTGCTGCACCAAAAACATCGAAAAATTTTTGTAAGGCTTCTAGCATAGTTTTACCCTTTTTCCTTTATTTTATTTGTTTACGACATTGACAGGGTTCCCTTCGAAGAAAGAAAGAATATTCGCTGCGGCTTCTGCTGCCAAGGTACGGCGACCTTCAATCGTTCCCGTTCCTGCATGCGGCGCCATGATAACATTGTCCAAAGCGCGAAGCTCTTCAGAAACTTCTGGCTCAAACTCAAAGACATCCAAACCAGCTCCCGCTATCTCTTCAGTTTTAAGCGCTTCAATCAAGTCTTCTTCAGACACAATCGGACCACGAGCTGCATTGATTAGATAGCTTCTGTTCTTCATTTTCTTGAACACTTCTTTGTTAAATTTGTGGTGAGTGGACGGTAGAGACGGAGCATGAATGGTAATGACATCAGCCTTCTCAACCAAATCATCAAATTCCACATAGCTAACGCCCAATTCTTTTTCCCTCTCCTCTGGCAATCGATAGAGGTCGTGATAGAGCACTTTCATCCCAAAAGCTTTGGCAAAGCCAGCCACAGTTGAACCAATACGCCCCATACCGTAGATACCAAGCGTTGCGCCCTCAAGTGTCAGCCCTTGATAGCGTCTTTCGCTCGGGTCAATCCAGTTTCCTGTACGGACAATCTTGTCATAGAAGGCTAAACGTTTGGTAGTGGCTAAGAGAAGGGCAAAAGTCATTTCAGCTGTCGGTACCCGCACGGCTTGCGGCGAATTGGAGACCACAATCCCTTTTTGTTTGGCGTATTCGATGTCCACATGGTCAAAACCAACCGCATTAAGAGAGATGATTTGCAAGTTTTTCCCCGCATCGATCATTTCCTTGTCCCCTTTTTGCCCCATTAAGAGCCAAGCGTCGTACTCAGGCAAGTGTTCCAGCACATAGTCGCGTGAAAACGGCTCCCCGTCTGAGTAGGTCACATCGTACTTTTCCATTAGCTTGACCAAGCCTTCCTTAGGCACAATTCCCGTCACAAGAACTTTCTTCTTAGGCATTCTTTTCCTCCTTTTGTAGTTCGTAAAGAGCAACTGTATTTTTCCCATTATTCGCCGAAAAGATATAGGATTTTCCAGCTTTTTCAAAAGCCAAACAGTTGCTAGAAGCAACTTCTGGAGCAATCATGTGTTCCAGAAAACGTCCATTTTCATAGGTAAAAGCAAGCAAGTGCTTCTTACCTGAGCGCCAGCCAAAGACAAAGGTTGGCTGACCGAGCAAAGTCCCCGACCAGATAGCGTGCCCAAAAGGCGTCGCTTCTGGATAGGCAAATAATTCCTCCTTAAAATCTTCTGACAAAATTCTCAAGCTATCGCCATGGAAAGCCTGGATAATCATATTTTCCAGACGACCGTCACCGTCCATGTCCAACTGCACAATATCGCTCGTTTCTTCATCAAAGAGCTGGGTCAAAGTCCAGTCAGACACACCCTGCGGATAGACCAAACGATAAATCCCTTCCACCGCTGTGATAAGCGAGTAATGCTCCGCGTGAACAGGATAGTAACCGTGATTTTTTTTGAGCCGAAGTGGCAATTCTTCTACATTTGTCAGCTGCCTTAGCTGTTTATCAAAATGACCGACAAAAATTTTCCCGTCATCCGACCAGTCCTCGACAAACTGCTTGGAATTAGCAATCGTACAACCGATAAAAAGAATAGCTCCACGCTCATTGTCAACTAAATCAAATCGATGCAGATAAGGAAAAGCCCCCACTTCCGTGATTGTCCACTTGCCCTCGCTCTCGAACTGTCCGTGAACAATCCGGCAATCCTTGGCATCAAAACCAGGATAAAAACGCTGTGTTGCCAAGAAATCCAGCGTCCCTGGCACTTGGATAATGGACATGGTGCCACCAACCTCGCTCCAAACCACCGTCCTTGCGAAGTCACGATTGACATCATAGGCTAAGCAGGCATTTTCGGTCTCCGAAGCCACCAAAAGATAGTCGTTAGCGCTATCGGTCAACCTTGCAACGGCATAGCAGGCATCCAAGTGGTCGCTTAATATTGTTTTACTATTCACTAGGTCTCCTTTCTAGACGAGCAATCAACCTTTCACTGCGAAATTATTTTCAAACTCTGAGTGAAACGGTTAACTTATTTTCAAAAAATAAAAGTGAACTACGTTCTCTTATAAAATAATACTTTAATTCATGGTTAATCGTTTCACCGATCTACTATTACAGTATACACTATCTTCTTCAAAATTGCAAGCGATTTCAAAAAATATTTTAAAAAAAGTATCCACTCGCGCGAATACTTCATTTCTAAAAAGAGCTTCTAAGAACTGTAAAGCTAGGAACGACAAGGAGTTGAGCAGGGTCCGCCGCTAGCTCTCTTCTTAATTTTTTGATTAGATGTTCTGCTGCCACTTGACCAATTTTATAAGAATCTTGGCGAATACAGGACACATTCGGATTTAAAACCTCCATCCATTCCAAATCCTCGTAGGAACCCAGACCAAAATCACGGGGATAGCTGTAGTCGGTCTTGTTCAAGATTTTCATAAAATCAAGCAGGGCTGGGCCGTTCATGGTAAAAAAAGCGATTTTTTCTTGCCTTTGCTCAATCAACTGAAGAATTTTTTGAGCTGTCCCGTCTTGTCCCAAAACCAAAAGTTTCTCTGGGGCAGCCGAAACCTCTTCTTTAAAGCCCTGATAACGCATTTCCCGCGTCGAAATCCCCTCAATCGGAAAGGTGACAAAGTAAATGTCTTCATAGCCTGCCTTCTTCATTTCTGCCAAAAAAGCCTTGGTCGAGTCACGATTATTAGATACAACCGTGTCCAGCGTCACTTCTCTCGATTGCCTGTCCACTAGAACCGTCCGCTTCTTACTCAGCTTTTGAATCAGGGGAGAATTGGCATCCACTGTATCGAGAATAATCCCTGAGACATTCTGCTGCTGAAGCCGCTCGATATTTTCCTGCTCAATCAGCTGGTCATTGTCTGAATTGGTAAAGTTAACCGTGTAGTCGTACTTCTTGCAGGTGTCATGAATTCCTTTGATAACTGAGGAAATGAAGGGATTGGTGATATCTGCAATCACAACGCCAATCGTCTTGGTGTCTCTGGTCACCAAACTTTGCGCCATTTTGTTAGGTTGATAACCAGTTTCTTCAATGGCCAGCCGGATTTTCTCCCTCGTCTCCAAAGACATTTTCCGCATATTTCCATTTAAGTAATAAGAAATCGTCGCCTTGGACACCCCAACCAAGTTAGCAATATCATTGATTGTTACTTTTTTTGTCATTTTGTTCTTTCTAACTCATCAAATTGCATTTATTATATCACTTTAAAAATCAAGATGCCACTTAAAACCAACACAAAAAAGCAATCCCTGAGACTGCTCTTTGTTTTTTAATGGCTAGCGCCTTTTTGCCCATAGTAAGCGTTCGGTCCGTGTTTGCGGAGGTAGTGCTTGTCCATGAGGTATTTTGGTGCTTCTTTGACATCGGGTTTGATTTGCTCGGTGAAGCGCGCCATTTTGGCAACTTCTTCCAAGACAACGCTGTGGTAAACCGCAGCTTCTGGCGTCTTGCCCCAAGTAAAGGGACCATGGTTGCGCACAGTGACACCTGGCACTGCCATTGGGTCAATCTGACGTTCGCGGAAGGTTTCAATAATCACGGTGCCTGTTTCTTTTTCGTAGGCCGTGTTGATTTCGCTTTCTGTCAATGAACGTGCTGCTGGAATGGGACCGTAGAAATAATCCGCATGCGTCGTTCCGTAAAATGGAATATCGCGCCCAGCCTGTGCCCAGCCAACCGCTTCCGTTGAGTGCGTGTGAACAACACCACCGACTTTTGGGAAAGCCTTGTAGAGCTCCACGTGGGTAGGCAAATCAGATGACGGATTGAGGTCGCCTTCAACGATATTGCCGTCCAAGTCGGTCACAACCATATTTTCCGGACTAAGCTTATCGTAGTCCACACCGCTCGGTTTGATGACAATCAAGCCCGCTTCGCGGTCCACCGCAGAGACATTTCCCCAAGTAAACTTAACCAAGCCATGTTTTGGCAGGTCACAATTAGCCTTGTAAACGCGCTCTCTTAATTCTGGTAACAGCATTAGTTTAACCCCGCTTTCTCAATGAGTGGATAAAGGAAATCTTGAGCTTCTTTGATAGCCGCCTTGGTTTCCTCTACTGTTGGACAATTTTCAGACCACATTTCAATCAAAAACGGCCCTTGATAATTGGTTTCTTTTAAAATTCTGAAAGTATCTTCCCAGTTGACACAACCTTGACCAAAAGGCACATCGCGGAATTGCCCCTTGGACTGCTCAGTCACAGGATAGGTATCCTTGAGATGCAGAGCTGCCAGGGCCTGGTGCCCGATAACAAACTCACTATAGAGGTCATTGTGCCAAGCTGAGAGATTACCTGTGTCTGGATAGACAAAGAGATAAGGCGAGTTGATAGCCTTTTCAACAGCCAAGTATTTTTCGATACTATTGATAAATGGGTCATCCATAATCTCAATCGCAAGAATAACCTGCGCTTGCTCCGCCCAATTACAAGCCTTGCGTAGATTTTTAAGGAAGCGAGCTCGTGTTTCTGGCGATTTTTCCTCATAGTAGACATCATAGCCCGCCAGCTGAATGACCCGCACACCCAAATCCTGCGCCAACTCGATACATTGCTTCATGGTTTCCAGCGACTTGGCTTCTAGGGCTGGATCGTTTGATCCTAGCGGATAGCGGCGGTGCCCAGAAAAGCAGATAGTCGGAATGCGGACACCCGTTTCATAAACAGCCTTGACCACTTCAAAGCGTTCTTCCTTACTCCATTCCAAGCGCGCTAAGCGAGCATCGCTTTCATCAACCGACATTTCAACAAAGTCAAAGCCCAGCTCCTTGGCAAACTCCAAGCGTTCTTTCCAAGTGAAGTGCTTGGGCGTCGCCTTTTCGTAAATTCCAATCGGACGTGTCATAGCCTACCCCCAAATTCGACGGATTTCGTCTTTAATTGTTCTCCTATATTATATAATGTGAAAGCGGAAACAAAAAGACCAAGAATTACACAGCGGACTGTTCACTCTTGGACTGTATGATTTATGATATTTTACGGATTATCTAATTTTCTTGTAGCTAAATAATAGGGAAGAATTTTATCATAAGATTTCAATAAATTTTCTACGATATCTTCCTCAGATGAATTTTCTGTCACAGAAACATCTGATTTAACTAACACTTTGCGGACTTCCTGACTTCTCACCTTCTCGCGTAAAGTACAACGATTTTCTTCGTTCGCCTCCCATCTTTGGCTTTCTCCATCTGAGTAGGCTAGATAATAAATCCCTTCTACCACTGGAACTTCTAAGACCTTGGCTTGTTTGTCTAATGTTCGCTCATCCTTCTTACGTTCGATAAAACTGACTTCTAGTGAGACTCCAAAATCAGAAGGATTCCCGTACAATCGTAAGGCCAACATAGGCTCTGTCACTTCCCCCTCACGCTGCAAATAGGCCCAGAAATGGGGTCGCAAGCGCTGCGCTTGGTTCATCCACTGGCTAGTCTGTTGGAGTTGCCATTCTGGATGGCTTGCTTGAAAGGCTTTGGCTAGCTCTGTAAAAGCCTTTCGTGCCTCTTGACCTTTGTGGCGCAATTCCAGCATTTTCTCTCGCTCTTCTCCTGCTTTATCAGGATTACGGTACTGCAAACCAGCAAAGTCTAGATAATTTCTTATTTCATTTAACATCCGTTTAATCTCCTCTAGCTAGCAAAAAATCAGGATAAACCTGATTTTACTTATTCTGTATCTACAACGACATAGCGATTTGGTTCATCACCCTCAGAGTAACTAGTCACGCCATCCATACGTGAAATAATACGATGGATAATCTTGCGTTCACTATTTGACATTGGATCTGTTTGATGACTGCGGCCTTCTTCTAAAACACGAGTCGCCAATTTTTGCGCATAGGTCTGCAAGACTTCTGCACGGTGTTCAACGTAATCATTGACATTGATTGTGATGTAGAAGGTTCTTGAATAGCGGTTATAAAGACAATTTTGAGCCAATAGTTGCAAGGCCTTCAAAACTTTACCATGGTAACCGATAATACGACCTGGTTCGTTAGTATCAATTTGTAGATTGATGCTACGGCGGTTATAATCATTTGAAATCGTCGCCTCAACGTCCATATCATCAATAATCGTCTGAACATAAGTCGTTACTTCCGTAGCTACTTGTTCAATATCAAAGCTCGGTTCCACCTTTAAGCCCAAATCTTCTAATTCTTGGCTTTCAGTTTGTTCAGCTTGACTCTCAACAATAGGAGTTTCTACTTCTTCGAGACCAGCTTCTTCAAGCTGTAATTCATTTAAAATCTCAATGTGCCCAGTTTCTTCTAAGATAGTGCTAGCATGTTTTTCATTTTTCAAGATTTCAGCCTTGACCTCATCAGAAACCCCTTGGCCTTCTTCTTCAATCTTTTTAATTGCTTCTACAACATGCCCTAAATCAACAGTCGCTTCACTGACCGTCTTGACTGGTTCATTTTGTTCATTAATTTCTTTAGGAACGCCCTTTACAGCCTGCTGATTTGCTTTAATGACCGTTGTTTCACTAATAGCTTCAATATCAACTTGAGCTGGTTTTTTACCAAATAAACCAAGAAAGCCATTTTTTTCACGAGAAATGACTTTGATGTGAGCCTTCAATCTTGGGATATCTAATTCTTTCAATCCTTTCTGGATTGCTTCTTCAACAGTTGAACCTGTAAATACTACCATTACCAGATTCCTCCTTATTATTTCGTTTTCTGAGCCTTTTTCTTGGCTTTTCTTTTTCTATTTTCCAAATCTTTCTGTGCCTGTACTATGGCCTCGCGCTCTGCAATAATCTTGAATGGATTGTTCAAGAAATAGGTTTGCAAGACTTGATAAGCGTTGGATACTGTCCAGTAGAGGGCGACTCCACCTGGCGCATAAACTGCAAAGATAAAAATCAAAACCGGAATCCCATACATCATTGCTGTCGTAGCCCCATTACGCTCAGACAAGGCTTTATTGGACAACCAAGTACTTAAAAAGGTGAATACAGCTGCTAAAACCGGAAGAACAAGGGTTGTATCCACACCACCAAGGTTAATCCACAAGAAATGACCTGTCTTTAAAAAGTCAACTCTTGATAGAGCTTGGAACAAGGCCAAGATAATCGGCATCTGAATCAAAATCGGCCAAAGAGAATCTGACTGTCTGACACCCATTTCTTTAAAGACTTTACGCATTTCTTGCTCTAGCTTAGTTCTGCTCTCCATATCTCGTCCTGGATATTGTTCTCGAAGCGCCTTAATGCGTGGTTGAGCTTCCTGCATTTTTCTAGACGCCACCATTTGAACTTGAAAGACTGGCAAAAGCAGTGTACGAATCAAGACCGTAAAGAGAACAATCCCCACTCCGATACTAATATCAAACGATAAAAAGCGAATAATTTCCGCAAAGAAGTAAACAAATTTACTCCAAAAATCAGCCGAATCGGCTGTGATATCGCTAGTTGTCCCATTTGTTGCACAGGCTGTCATGATCAATAGAGACAGTCCTAGCAAACTAGTCAACTGTAGTTTCTTTTTCACTCCCATTTCCTTCCTGGTAAATCTTTGATAATTTTAATACATGGAGTAGATTTTTCTCCATCTCTACGTATCCCAAGGTTTCAACCCCTTTTCGAGCAATGACAACAAAGTCTACATCTTCTACCAGACTCCCTTTTGCATTCTGGATAATATGCCGAATCCGTCGCTTGATTTGATTTCTGGTGACGGCATTCCCCAGTTTTTTGCTAACTGATAGACCTACTCGAAAATGGTTTTTCTGGTTTTCTAGTTGGTAAACAACAAATTTGCGATTAGCAAAACTTGTCCCCTCCTTGAAAATTGCCTTAAAATCTTTCTCTCTTTTTACACGAAAGTTTTTCTTCAAAACTCAACTCCATCTATTAAATTACTACTATTATACCATATTTTTCAAAAAAGCCAATCATAGCAAGGTTTTGGACAATTTCATCAGAAAAAGAAGCTGGAAAAATCACTTTCCCAACTCCTTGTACTAAATATTTTTTCTGATTTTAGTTATTTTTTCAAGCGTTCAACGTCACGGGCAATGACCAATTCTTCATCAGTTGGAATAACCAATACACGGATCTTCGCTGCCTCTGTTGAGATGTCTCCTGTCACGCCAAATACGTTCTTTTCTGGATCAACATCACAACCAAACCAAGAGATACCTGAGATAACATCTTCACGTACATTTGCAGCATTTTCACCGATACCTGCAGTAAAGATAATAGCATCTGCTCCATTTAGGACCGCAAGGTATTGACCGATATGTTTTTGGATACGGTCAACATACATTTCATAGGCCAAAGTGGCATCGTGATCCCCTTCTTTCATAGCAGCAATCACATCACGCATATCACTAGATTTACCTGAAACCCCCATTAGTCCTGATTCACGATTAAGGACGTGACTAATATCTTCAGGAGTGTTAAAGTCCTCTGTATATTGCATTAAGTAAGGAATGATAGCTGGGTCAATATCCCCTGTACGAGTTCCCATCATCACACCACCAAGTGGAGTGAATCCCATTGAAGTATCGACAGATTGACCACCCTTAACAGCTGTCATAGAAGCACCATTACCGATGTGGCAAGTAATCAATTTCAAGTCTTCTAATGGACGGCCCAAGAGTTTTGCTGCTTCTCCTGCTACAAACTGATGACTTGTACCGTGGGCACCATATTTACGAACCTTGTTTTCTGTGTAATATTTTGTTGGTAGAGGGTAGCAATAAGCTTTCTCTGGCATAGTTGCGTGGAATGAAGTATCAAAAACAACTACACTGGTAATGTCTGGCAACAATTCCTTGAAGGCACGAACACCTGCTGCATTGGCTGGATTGTGGAGAGGAGCCAACAAGCTCAACTCTTCAACTTTTTCTAAAACATCTCCCTCAACGACTGTTGATTCTTTGAAATATTCTCCACCGGCAACAACACGGTGTCCAACACCTGTAATCTCATCATAAGCCTTGATAATATCGAAACGAATCAAGTCATCCAATAAGATTTTAACAGCTTGTGTGTGATTTTCAATATCCAAAATTTGTTGTTCAGAACGGCCATCAAATTTTACAGTTGAAATTGAATCTTTCAAACCGATACGTTCAATCAAACCTTTCGCCAATACTTTTTCTTCTGGCATTAAGTATAATTGCCATTTCAAACTTGAACTTCCTGCATTGATTGCAATTGTTTTTGTCATAACATGATACCCCTTTTTAAGCGTTTTCATCTATTATAACAAAATCTATTTTATATTTCAGTACCTTGAGTCCATTTTTGAAAATTTTCTTTAAATTTCATTAAAACACTTGCATCTTGCAAGCTAGCAAGTGGATAAACAAAAGGCTCTACTGCTATTTCATTTTTCTTCTGTAAGATAAAAATAGTCTTAGATTGTTTAGCATTGGCAAAGAGATTTTCAGGTAAACTAATCATGGCAATCAGACTCGCTTCCTCTTTCAACCACCCTTTCAACAAATCACTCTGAGGACTGGTCAACAAATCACTAGGAGAGAGAAAAATAGCGTATCCATCTGACTTGAGATACTTAAGCCCTTGTTCCATGAGCAAGTGATGCGCGTAAGTATGTTCTTGGCTAGAAGCAACTTGATGGCGCGACGCAACGGCGTCATCAGGATAATAGCCGACAGGCAAGTCGCTGATGACCACATCACTTTCTTTGAGCATCTGTGGACGAACTGCATCTCCTTGGACAAAGCCAGCCTGCAAACCAATTACATCTGCCATACTAGCTGCCAAATCAATCAGCAAATCATCCACTTCCATTCCCAAGTAATCCACCTTTTTATCAAGCGAGGTCAAGAAAGTAGCGCCCAGAATTCCCATCCCAGAACCCATTTCGAGGATCGTAATTTCCTCTTCTTTAAACAACTCTTCCACAATAAACACCAAAAGTAAAGCAATGGCATCTGGTGTAAACTGGTGATTGGCCTGTAGGGGCTCTGTCTGCCCAGCCTTCATCAAGAGAAACTGGTAGGTCTTGAGCCATTCTTCTTTGCGAAGCGCTAAACGTTTAAGGGCTTGATTGTTCTCCTTGACCTGTTTTAGCTCAGTCTCACCATCCAGATAGATGCTGTTTTGCTCCACCAAGGCGTCATAAAAGTTGGTCGCCAAATCACTTTGGATGACTTGGACATTCTCTAGTAAATAGGTATAAGCTTGTTCAATTTTTTCAAAATCCATATTCCTATCTTATCAAATTTCCCTGCTTTTTTCCATCCTTATAGAAAAATCACTCCCTGACTAGGCGAGTGATTTTTGGGCTACTGTTAAAAAGAGTTCTGAGTAATTTCCTTGAAACAGGTCTTTAGCGCTATAGAGGATCTGACTGTCAATGCTCGAAAAACCAAACTGGGCTAGCTGTTTTTCCAGTTCAGCTAAATCAAATCCATGATGATTAGCCTCTGTCTTGGTAAAATCAGCAAGTAAAAGTTGTCCATTTTCCCTCAGATGTTGATGAAACAGTGAGAGCGCCGCATCCAAATCAGGCATATGATGAAGAACCCGACAAACAACAATGAGATCAAACTCTTTCTCCAAGGGTTTTTCCAGTAAATCTTGCTCCAAAAACTGGATATTCTTGATATCTTGCTGCTCCGCTTTCAAACGAGCTTGCTCCAGCATTTTCTCCGAAATATCCACCAATGTTACAGACTTGACCTGCTTGGCTAGGGGCAAGGTTAACAGACCCGTGCCACCACCGAAATCCAAAATTTCTTTGTCTGATAGAAGAGCAATCTGTTGCTCGATAGCTTGATAAACCAAGTTTGCAAGGAAGATATTTTTAGGTGAATCAAAAGTTGCTGCTTTGTGGTTAAAATCATGTTTCATATTTTTAGTTTAGCACAAAGTAGCTTGATTGGCTAGAAATTCTCTTTCTTTTCAGATTTCTCTTCTGATTTTTTCTTCTCTACTTGATTACTTGAATCAGTCACTACCTCTTCCTTTTTATCACTTTTCTCTTCTTTGATTTTGACTGAAGGAAATAGAAATTCATATTGACTCTTAGTCGTACGAACCCTTGTCACCAAGCTTGTTTTCTTGTTTTGATAGCTTACCTGGCCCAGATTAAAGGCCTGTTCCCCACTTTCCTTATCAACCTTATCTTTGGTTCGCTTTGCCATGGCAAAAGCAATCAGCTTTTCTTTATTTAAAGCATGGTCTTGATGGTGGGCGACTTGTCGATTCAAGTAAAATTGTAACAAAAGACTAAAGATGGCTGCCATGGTCACTGCATATAGGAGAACACCTGCCTTAACTTTTTTCTTTTTCCACACGATAAATGAACTCCCTTTCTAAGCCTTTTTGGAACTGGAAACGAAAACGCACCAGTTGATTGTCCTCTGTAATCTGTGCAGATTTGAGGCCATAAACCATGGGTTGATAACCTCGTCTACTGGCATCGGTTTTCCGAAAATCATCTGACTTGGACTTACCTATCGCAATTTCCTTACCATCCTGCTTCAGATAGAGGCGATTTCCCTCTACTTTTTCAAACTGCGAACGGTCTAATTCTGCCTCCAGCTGATCCACAAATAAGAGCCACTCCTTTTGCTCACTTTGTTGCTGGTAGCGAACTTCTGAAATGAGGAGTTGGCTCATGGCCTGAAAGAGGAGTAAGCTTCCACTGATGACAATCAGGGCAACCAGGGATTCCAATAAGGTGAAAGCCTTGACCTTATGGCTCTTTGATAGCCAACAACTGTTCTGGACCATGGTAGACCTCCAATCCTTTTTCACTAGAAAACACTTGAGTCTCAACTCCGTTTATGCTTACCTGATTTTGACCTGTCTGCAAGGCCATCTTAGCTACACGCAAGACTTCTTCCTTTTGCAAGATTTTTGCTTCTTCTTGCCTATTTTTCTGAATTTGTCCCAAAAGGAGGGTTGCTATGCTGGCAAAGATAGCTAGAGCAACTACTGCTTCCAGTAAAATCACTGCCTTAATTTTTTGTTTCCTGAATGCGTTTAATTTTTCCATTTCCTAGATATAACTGATAGCGAATCGCTCCTTTACTGGTCTGAAATTCAACCTTAGCCAGGGACGAATTGCCCCCAGCCCGGTCAAATATGATACTTTGGCCTGATGGTGCCTGAATTCCTTTAGGGACTGTCAACTTTTGACTGCCATTGCTAATCGTCTGCCCATCTAAGTTCAGACTAGTCTTTTGCTGACTGGCTACACTGCGTTTTTGGGTTTCTCGATAGAGTTCTTCAAACTCCATAAAGAAAATCTGCTCCTCTACCGCCGCAAAAGTGGACTGGACAGAGCCGGATAAGCCCAAGGCAAGGATACTCACAAGTCCCAAAACCAAGAGACTTTCAAGCATGGTAAAGGCCTTAATCTGCAACACTTTGACTGGTATTTTGTTTAGCATGGTATTCTTTATAAGCTTTAGCCTGTTCTTCTGTGATTCGCCCATCTGCTTGTAACTTGCTTAGACTAGCTTCTTCATTTTTATCCAAGCTATAAAGCTCTGCCTGACTTTCTACCACCTTAACAACAGCAGCTTTTCCTTTGTCATTAACTGCTTCTTTTTGCTTGGTCAGATTAGGTACAAAGAGCAAGAGAAGTACGCTGATAATGAGCAAGACCACCAACATCTCCACCAATGTGAAAGCTTTAACCTTAGCTTTTTTCAAGAATGTCATCATTTTTTTCATGTTAAAAATTCACCTCCATATTTTGATACATGGGCATGAGCATTGCCGCATAAAGTAAAACGATAATCAGTGCCACAAAAATAAAAACCAGTGGCTGCACCAAATTCATGGTGCGGTTGACTCGGGTAAAAAAGGCTTCCCAAGTTTTTTCAGCATAGATTTCCAACTCACTCCCAAGCTTGGACTTAACTTCACCATACTCGATGATGAGACTCAACTCCTTTTTAAAGAAAGGATAGGTTCCTATCGTCTGAGAAAATTCGCGACCATTTTGCAGGGCTTGAGCTAAGTCTTGACCGATTTCTTTAAAGAGCTGGGAACCTTGTTCCTGCATCATCTGAAAAATCTGCGTCAGTTCCATCCCCTGTGAAATCATATTCCCCCACTCACGCGCATAATAGGCTGTCAAATAGGTCTGCACAAAGATTCCAAAGAGGGGAAGACGTGCTAAGATAGAAAAGACGCGCATCTTAGAACTTCTTTTATAAAAAGTTAGTGCTAAAAGGGCACCTACTGAAACAAACCCTAGCATGCCTAGAAAAATTTGTGGCAGATTTCCGATAATTTGGGTAGCAATATTGCTACTATCTAGTTGCGGTAGCAAATAATTACGTAGTCCCAGCATAATTAAGAGAAGAAAACCCAGCAAAATCAAGGGATAGGTCGCTACTTCAATTAATTTTTTCTTGACCTTGGCCAGATTGTCTAGATACTCTTCTATCTTTCCCAAACTCAGGTGAAGATTTCCATGAACTTCAGCTAGGGATAACTGAGTAACAATAGCACTTGAAAAACCTAAACTTTCCATCATTTCTGAGAATGATTTCCCCTGAGACAAGCCCGTGCGCATCTGGGTCACACACTGCTTGTCCAACAAGGCACTCCTATCTAAAAAGGAGATGGTCTCTACCAGATGAAAACCGCTGGAAAAGAGATTGTTAAACAAGGTAATGATATTTTTTTGCTTAGCTGTAGCTAATTTTTTCCGTCTCAGCCTGAAGGCTTGTGATATGTCCATCTTTAAGAAGCTGGCCAATCTGCTCATTCCAGCTAGTTGGCTGGTGTTCTTTATAGTCTTTGTTTGCAAAGTCAACGATTCCTCCTCCCCCGATTAATCTCTGATAGCAGACTCCTTGTAGAACGACTGCTAATTCCTCCTTACTCACACCCAACTCCAGCAGGCGTTCATAAACACCTCGGATACTCTTGGCATGAATGGTTGAAAATACTGTCGCCCCTGTCAAACTAGCTCTGACCACTGCACGCGCTGTCTCGCTGTCTCGAATTTCTCCGATAATCAGGAGATCAGGACGATGACGCAAGGAAAGTTTTATCAGATTTTCATAGGTAAGCCCAATCGCTTCATTTAGCTGCAACTGGAGCATGTCGTCCTGCTTGATTTCGACAGGATCCTCGATGGACATGACTTGCTGTCCCTTAAAGAGGGATTTAGCTAATTCGTGCATCAGGGTCGTCTTGCCACTTCCGACTGGGCCAGCAAAGAGATAGAGACCACGTTGCCTGTACTGCTGGCCCAGTTCTCCAATATCCTGAAACCAAAAATGCAACTCCTGCTCCTTATCATGCAACAAGCGAATAACTAAACTCTCATGTCCTCGATAATCACCCACTGTAGATAAGCGTAGAGATGCTATCTTCTGGTCATAGGCATAATCACAGGAACCAAGTTGACTACGTCGCTTTTCTCCAACATTCATACCCGCCACAAACTTAAAGTGACTGATGACGGCCGCAAATTTTTCAAAATCATAAGAACCGATTTTACAGCGCTCGTCTCCGACCCTCATATGAAGCTCATAGGCATCTAACTTAGGAACAAAATAAATATCTTGCGCCCCTTTTTTCCGGGCCGAACGAATGATTTCTTGTGCAATTTCTTGAACCATACTTACCTCCTCACCTATACTATTCGCAAAGATTTTGGAAAATAAAAAAAGCAACTCCAAAAAAGTTACTTTTTTTCTATCTTAATTGCATACGGCAAGAACGGTGCCTTTCCTTACCTGTTTGTTTTTCATAACCTGGGCGTAGTTTTTCATCTGGGATAACCTGCTCATCCTGCAAAAGAGCCAAAGAATGGTATTGTTGTAAATAGTCATCACATTCATCACACCAGCGTTGGTCTTCCGGATCCCAAAAAATGGTCATCAAATCGCTTCTACTTTTATAAAGAGGGGATTCTTGTTCCAATCTAAACCAGCAAGTTTTATAGTATTTGAGGGCATCATAATACTGGTCAAATTTCCTACTTGCTACAATATCTTTTTCCCAACCTTCTATGAACCACCATGGTTCAAAATCTCCGTACATTTCTATAACACGATACATATTCATTCATTTCCTTTGTATTGTATATTATAACCAATTTTCTAGAACAATGAAAGGATTTTGCTTAACTTTAAAAATTATAGAACAAATCCCTAGCTTTCTAAAGATACCTCTGAATAGAAAAACAAAGGCTGAGACACAGCCTCTGCTTCTTATTATGCTTGATAACGTTTCACACCATCTAGATAGGTTGCTACCAATTCCAAATCTTTATCTAGTACGATAAAGTCTGCATCGTAGCCTTCACGGATTTGTCCACAAACATCATCAATGTGAACAGATTTTGCTGGGTTGAGGCTAGCCATCATAACGGCTTCATGCGGATTCGCAATGCCCCATTCAACCACATTTTTCAAACCGTCTTTGAGTTTGAGGATAGAACCTGCCAAGTTACCTGTCGATTTGAGACGTGCAGTTCCATTGGCAACCACTACTGGAAATTCTCCCAACATGTAGTCTCCATCTTCCAACCCACCCGCTGTCATACAGTCTGTGATAAGGGCAATATTTTCAGTTCCTTTTTGCTTGAGCAAAATATCACAGGCTTTTGGATCTACGTGGTGACCGTCACAGATCAACTCTGCGTAAGTATGTGGCAATTCATACATAGCTCCCACCATACCTAGTTCACGGTGAGTCAACCCACGCATCCCATTGTAGGCATGTACCCAAACACTCGCTCCAGCATCTACTGCCTTTTTAGCTTCATCAAAAGTCGCATTTGAGTGTCCAAGAGCAACGGTCACTCCTTCACCTGTAACTGTACGTACAAAGTCTTCTACACCTTCACGTTCTGGCGCAAGGGCAATTTTATTAAGCAAACCATTAGCTGCTTTTTGCCAAGCACGAAACTCATCCATGCGAGGATCTTTCATGTAGACAGGGTTTTGAGCTCCCTTATATTTCTCTGTGAAATAAGGCCCTTCAAAATAAATTCCACGAATCTTGGCTCCACTTGCTTCCTGGTAACGAGCACCGATATTTTCTGTTACCGCAAGCAATTGCTCGTAAGAGGAAGTCAAAGTGGTTGGCAAGAAGCTGGTAACGCCCGTGCTAAGCAATCCTTCACTCATGGTATGAAGGGTTCCTTCGATATTATTGTCCATAACATCCACACCACCAAATCCATGAATGTGGGTATCTACAAGTCCTGGAGCAATACTATAACCTGTATAGTCAATCACCTCAGCTCCTTCAGGAATTTGTTCTACATGCTTTCCAAACTTGCCATCCACAAGTTCCAAGTAACCACCACGACGCACACCATGTGGGTAGAAAAACTGATCCGCTTTAATATAGTTAGGCATAATGTTAACCTCCTTAAAAGATTGATTCTACAATTTATTATGTCAATTATATTATAAACCTTTCTTTTTTATTTGTAAATGGTATAGACCTATTTTCTAGAGATATTTTAATACTCAATGAAAATCAAAGAGCAAACTAGGAAACTAGCCGCAGGTTGCTCAAAGCACTGCTTTGAGGTTGTGGATGAAGTTGACGTGGTTTGAAGAGATTTTCGAAGAGTATAAAAGAGCTGGATTTCTCCAACTCTTGTCTTTTTAATACAAGTTATTTTGATTTAACTGGCTTGTCTTGAGCTGTTTGTAAAGCTGTAGCAATCGTATCTGCATACAATTTAGCTCCTTCTTCAATTTTGCTAGTGTCACTTCCAAAGTGGACTTGGTCTGTCCCTACCCAGATCTCTGGATGTTCCTTAGCGACTTGATTCCAATCAGCAACTGTGATATAAGGTGTATTCTCTGCCAATTCTCTCATATAGGCAGCCGCCTTCTCAACGATTGCATAAGTCTCTCTTGTCTTATCTCCTTCGTAAGGAGTCACCAAAACCATATGATGACCCTTAGGAAGATTTTTCACGATACTGTCCCAATCTTCCTTATAATTTTCAGGATTATTTACCCCAGTTGCAATAACCACCATCTTTGGTAGAAATTTATTCTGGCTATTATTTAGCATGATTTCATTGGCTGTCTTGGTTGTTCTGCTGACCTGCGCATTAATCTGTGCTCCAGGAAGGGCTGTCTGCAGGGCTGTATTTGCCCTTAAAGCCACCGAGTCACCAATTAGCATAGTGCCATCAGCAATTCCTAAACTATCAGCTTCTGCTCGTTCTGCCATCAACTTGGTCTGACCAATATTTGTTGCAGCTTGCTTCAAACCATTGACAGTCAAATCTGTCTCAAAAGCTCCCACTTGTGGTGCCTTCAAAGTCACTATGAAGACAATGAAGGCCAAGATTCCAGTACTTGCTGCAAAAATTGTATGGATATAAGGTAGGGGACGAAGAGTTTGTATAATAGGTGTACTCTTTCCTGCAATCCACGGTTCCAACACATAAAATGATAGGCTAGCAAATCCATAAGAAAAAAGCAAAGTCAGTAACACAGCAAAAAGATTTGATGTCAACTGTGAGAATATGATATAGAAAGGCCAATGGAAGAGATAAACCGCATAGCTAGTATCTGCTAAAAAGCTAATAATCTTTGGTTCCTGCACATTAGGAGTCTTTTCATGTAAAACACGCGCCGCTAGTATCATAGCAAGGGCTGCCAGACTGGCAAGTAAGAAGCCAATAAGATAGGCAAAAAGATAAGTGAATTTGACAAAGAAGGTCAAAATAAGTAAGAAGCCAAAACCTCCTGCAAAAACCAACAGGGTCTTGCGTAAATCCCAAATTTTATCCAACTGCTTGACTAAGGAAGTCGTCTGACGAACTCCTACAACAGTTGCTAACACACTTCCCAAAAAGAATGGATAGACATGAGTTAAACTGGAGAAGTAAACAGAGGAATAAGAGGTCACTAGAAAACTACCAATAAACATGGAGAAGAAACTAATCAAGAAGGCCGCAGCAGATAAAAGAAAGACCATCCCTTTTAACTGACCATTTGATTTAGCCTTTTTGGATAAGAACCAAACTGCCAATCCCCAAAGAATATAGTAGTGAACTTCAACAGCCAAGCTCCAATTATGAACAAACAAATGAGGAATGAACTGTGATTCATAACTCCCACCTGTTAGCAGTTCATAGAAGTTGGTCATAAAGCCTAAGACACCCGCAATCTGACCCCCGATTCCAGCCACATAATCTTGTCGAACTAGGAAGGTAAAAGGCATGGTCACCAAGACCATCAAAACCACAGGTGGCACAATCCGATAAAAACGTCTCCTAAAAAATCCTATCAAATCAATCTTATGGTTTTTAGAAAATTCTTCAATGAGTAGAGCTGTAATCAGGAAACCTGAAAATGTGAAAAAGACATCTACCCCGAAAAATCCTCCAGGAAAGATCGTCTGAAAAAAGTGATACAAGAGTACCAACAGTAAACCTGTAATCCTAATCAAGGAAAACCATTTAATACGCATACGAGTTTATTCTCCCTTTCATTATACCCTTTATTCTATCAAAAAAATAAGAAAAATCCCAAGAGAAAACTTAGGATTTTTAGCTTATGTCAATTCTATTTTAGAAATTACGTCCTGACTTATTATATCCATATTTTTCCACAAAATACTCACGGAATTCCAAGAGATTATCATCCATGATGGCTTGTCGCACTTGCTTCATCAGGTTAAGCAAGAAGTAAAGGTTATGGTAGCTAGTCAAGCGGATACCGAAGGTTTCATCAGCTTTGAGCAGGTGACGAAGATAGGCACGTGTATAGTTCTTACATGTGTAGCAATCACACTCAGGATCCAGTGGCGTAAAATCCTCAGCAAACTTGGCATTTTTTACAACCAAACGTCCCTGACTAGTCATACAAGTCCCGTTACGAGCAATGCGAGTCGGCAAGACACAGTCAAACATATCCACCCCACGAATCACTCCATCAATCAAGCTATCCGGCGCTCCCACACCCATCAGATAACGAGGTTTATTTTCAGGCAGCAGTTGGGTTGTGAAGTCCAAGACAGCATTCATCTCTTCGTGGGTTTCTCCCACTGCCAAACCACCGATAGAGTAGCCTGGGAAATCCATGCTGACAAGGTCATGAGCTGACTGACGACGAAGGTCTTCAAATCCTGCCCCCTGCACAATTCCAAACAAACCTTGGTCATGCGGACGACGATGAGCCTTCAAACCACGCTCAGCCCAACGGCTGGTACGTTCGATCGATTTCTTAACGTAGTCATAAGGTTGATAAAACTGAGGACATTCGTCAAAGGACATCATGATGTCTGAGCCCAGATTATTTTGAATAGAGATGGCCTTCTCTGGAGACAAGAACATCTTAGACCCATTGAGATGGTTTTTAAAAGTTACCCCTTCTTCTGTGATATTGCGGCTATCTGCTAAGGAATAAACCTGGAAACCACCACTATCTGTCAAAATAGGCTGGTCCCAATTCATGAACTTGTGGAGACCACCTGCGCGTGCGATGAGTTCATCTCCAGGACGCAGCCAGAGATGATAAGTGTTTGATAGGATAATTCCCGAACCCATCTCCTTTAACTCTTCTGGCGATTGGGTTTTGACAGTTGCCTGAGTACCAACTGGCATGAACATAGGCGTTGGGAAGGTTCCGTGTGGTGTGATAATCTCACCCAGACGAGCTCCCGTGTGTTTTTCTTTTTTAATCAAACGGTATTTGATTGGTGAATCTGACATTTTTTACCTCCGAAGCTGGAAAAGACAGTTCCAGTTCTTACTTTGCCCCCAAGGGCATACTGTATGATTCTATCAAAAAAAACGGGAACTGTCACGAACTATGGTATAATGAAAGAATGAAATACCCAAAAATTGATTTAAAAACCATTCGTCTGCAGGCTAGACAATTTCAAGTTGAAAATCCCCGCCTCTTTCTCGTCTATTTCTTACCTAGCATACTGGTCATCTTGTCTGGCTTTCTCAATCCCTTAGAGCGCATCAACGAGGCTATTTTAGAACAACCCTTTTTAAGCGTGTTTGGCCATGTATCCCAAGCCTACCTCTTTCCACTATTAGTCTCCTTTATCGGAACAATACTTCTAACCAGTTCCGTCTATACAACGCTAAAACTTATAAAGAATCCTGATACAGAACTATCCGTCAAAAATAGTCTCACTCTCTTTAACGAAGAGCTTTTTTCACAAACCTTTTTGACTCTACTTCTCAAACGTTTCTATCTCTTCTTATGGACCATCCCTAGTTTACTTGGAATTTACTTCCTTTTTTACAGTAGCTTTCTTGCAAAGAAATTTGTTGCCCTTCACCCTGAATTTCCCAATCTGGATCTCTCCTCAGTTGAAACTGAACGCTTCCTCATGACCTTTGGTCTTTACCTTCTAGCAAGTATCTTCTTGATGATTATAGGAAACAGTCTCTATATTCCACAATATTATGCCTATTCGCAGGTAGAATTTCTCCTCTGTGACACCCTAGACTTGGGACAAGCTAAACCTGGACAAGTCCTAAAAACTAGCCGTTTCCTGATGAAAGGCTACAAATTTCAGCGCTTTATTCTAGACCTACAACTCCTTCCTTGGTACGTCCTCAATTGGATTACTTTTGGGATTGCTAGTTTCTCACTCCTACCCTACATTCAAATCAATAAAATAATTTTTTACCGAGCAGTACTGGCTCGAAAACGTCCAAAAGCTTGAAGGTTGTGTACTGCACCCCAAAAGTTAGACAGAAAAAATCTAATTTTTGGGGTGTTTTTATTATGAAATTAACTTATGAGGATAAAGTTCAGATCTATAAACTTAGAAAGCAAGGATATAGTATAGAGAAGCTTTCAAATAAATTTGGGATAA
>NZ_QQRU01000010.1 GCF_003428885.1 Streptococcus sp. LQJ-218 | reverse complement strand
TAAGCTATTCAGAAGACTTGAAACACCACTATCAGATCTATCAACTCTTACTTTTTCACTTTCAGAACAAAGACCCTGAGAAATTTTTCGGACTCATTGAGGACAATCTGAAGCAGGTTCATCCTATTTTTCAGACTGTCTTTAAAACCTTTCTAAAGAACAAAGAGAAAATCATCAACTCTCTTCAATTACCTTATTCCAACGCAAAATTGGAGGCGACCAATAATCTCATCAAACTTATCAAACGAAGCGCCTTTGGACTTTCGGAACTTTGAAAACTTCAAAAAAAGGATTTTTATAGCTCTGAACATCAAAAAAGAAAAGACAAAATTTGTCCTTTCTCGATCCTAGCTTACTTCAACCCACTATAGTTGACAAAGAGCCATTATTTTACAAAGTCAAGCAAAGCCAAGAAGCTTTCTGCTTCAAGTGACGCACCACCTACAAGGGCACCGTCAACGTCTGGACAAGCCATGTATTCTGCAACGTTTTCAGGTTTCACTGAACCACCGTATTGAACACGAACTTTGTCAGCAACTTCTTGACCGAAGTCAGCAGCTACAACGTCACGAACCACTTTACACATTTTTTGTGCATCGTCTTGTGAAGCTGATTTACCAGTACCGATAGCCCAGATTGGCTCATAAGCGATAACTGAGGCAGCAACTTGTTCAGCAGTCAATCCAGCCAATGCAGCAGATACTTGGGCACCTACAAACTCAGCTGCTTTTCCAGCTTCGTAAGTTTCAAGTGACTCACCACAACAGATGATTGGAACCATACCGTTTGCAAAGATTGCTTTTGCTTTTTTGTTGATATCTTCGTCTGTTTCATGGAAGTAGTCACGGCGTTCTGAGTGACCAATAACAACGTAGTCAGTACCGATTTCTTTCAAAACTTGTGGGCTAGTTTCACCAGTGAAAGCACCAGCATTTTCAAAGTAACAGTTTTGAGCAGCAACTTTAAGGTTTGAACCTTTAGCTGCAGCAAGAACAGTTGTCAAATCAACTGCAGGAGCTGCGATACCTGCTTCAACAAGATCTGATGAAGGAAGTTTTGATGCTACAGCTTCAACGAATGCTTTTGCTTCTTCTGGGTTTTTGTTCATTTTCCAGTTACCAGCGATAAATGGTTTACGTGACATTTCACATACCTCTTTTTTCATTTTATTTTCTATTTATTTTATCACAATTATACACAGCTTGCAAATCTTACTCGGATTTCAAGCCTGCTTACATGGATTAATCCTTCCATAGATCCATGGCATTTTTGAAATCTGCCGATACCTGTGTCAACTGAGGATTACTTGCTTCTCTTTCTGCCCGCTTAGCCTCCACTTGAGCCACACTTTTGATACCTTCATGGCGCCAGTTTCTCAAAATCGCCTGGATGTACTTCCAGTTTGGTTTTCCATTCAAAACAGCTTCACGAAGAGCTTCCTTAATCAAGTCAGCACTGGTCCCATCTTCCTTTAGTGTCTTGGTCAAATCCTCAATCTCAAAAGGAGTCAACAAGCGCCCTAATTCCTGCTGGAAGATTTCCACCAAATCCTTGAGCTGATTTTGAGATGTTAGCTGGTCTGAACTCGAATGAGCTGCTCCAAGCAGGTCATCCAAACGTTCCAATGCCAAACTAGCATCAAAAAGCAATTCAATTTCACCATTTAATTCAATCGTTCGATACTGAAGCAGTCCCCTCTCTGTCAAATTGGAAATAGCCTGATTGACATCCGAAATTTCCTTGCCAATCCTTTCAGCAATCTGGCTTGGTGACATTTCTTCCAAACCCGTCGTATTTTGCAAATAGAAAAATTGCCAGACTAGAAAATCATCGCTAGAAGGAAAGAGTTCCTTAAAATGCAAGAGCAGGGCACTCGGTAAAACCAAGTTCCCTGATTTAAAAGCGTCTAAATATGTCATAATTCCTCTTATAAATAACCAAATGCAGATACATCATCTTCTATTTTTCTCCAGTCAAAAGGCGTTTCTTGATAGACCGCATAATTCACCCAGTTACTGAAAAAGAGGGCTGCTGATGAAGACCAACAAAGACAAGGAGTCTGATTGACATCATCATCCTTAAAGTAATTTTCTGGAATATGTGGGTCTAAACCTGCATCACGATCCCTAAAATACTCTTTTGCCAAGGTATCTCGGTCATATTCCAAATGCCCAAAACTATAAATTTCTCGTAAATCACGACTGGCCAAAATCGAAACCCCAACCTGAGGACCCTCTGATAAAATCTCAAGATTGGTTTTGTTTAAAATCTCATCCTTAGAAATCTCCGTATGTCGAGAATGAGGGGATACATAGCTATCGTCAAATCCTCTAAAGAGAAGGTGCCCCTCCTTTAAAGTATCCTGAGGATAGATACCCGATAACTTACTGTCCATTTGACGTTTTTCCACCCCATAGCGCAGATAAAGTCCAGCCTGAGCACCCCAACAGATATGAAGGGTAGAATAAACATGGGTCTTGGACCACTCAATCACCTGACTGAATTCCTCCCAATAGTCCACTTCCTCAAATGATAAATGCTCAACCGGAGCGCCTGTGATAATCATCCCATCAAAATACTCATCCTTGACTTCAGGAAAGGTTTTATAAAAGGTCTCCATGTGTTCTGAACGAGTTGTTTTAGAACGATGGCTTTCCATATAGAGAAAATCAATATCTAGTTGCAGAGGCGTATTGGCCAAATGACGTAGCAACTGGGTCTCTGTAACCATTTTCTGTGGCATGAGATTTAAAATTAAAATTTTTAAGGGACGGATATCTTGATGGGCAGCACGTTGATCGTCCATGACAAAGATGTTCTCTGTACGTAAAATCTCAACAGCTGGCAATTTTTTATCAATTCGAATCGGCATAGCCCTCTCCTAACTGTATACTTTCAGAAATAATTGCATGTATTTGAAATCAAATCCCAAACACTTAGTCCTTTTATTATACTGCAAGAAGATATAGTTTTCAATTATACTTTTTCTCTAACTAGCTATAGTCTATTTTTATATCCTAATGTAGAGAAAACAGTCCTAGGGACTGTTTTTCATTAATAATGCATCAAAACTTTGTAGTCGTAGTCACCGATTTTTTCACGACCGTTCAATTCATCCAATTCAACAAGGAAGGCACAACCTGCCACAACACCGCCAAGTTTCTCAATCATCTCGATGGTTGCCTTAACAGTTCCACCTGTTGCCAAAAGGTCATCTACGATAAGAACACGTTGACCTGGCTTGATGGCATCCGCGTGCATAGTCAAGGTATCAACACCATACTCTTTTTCATAGTCAGCAGAAATGACTTCGCGTGGTAATTTACCTGGCTTACGAACAGGCGCAAAACCAATTCCTAACTCAAAGGCAACTGGACAACCCACGATAAAGCCACGAGCCTCAGGCCCTACAACCATGTCAATTTTCTTGTCAGTAGCATACTGAACAATTTCACGAACAGCGTAGCTATAAGCGTTTCCATCAGCCATCAAAGGACTGATATCACGGAAGGTAATACCCTCCTTTGGATAATTTTCAATTGTTGCAATGTAATCTTTTAAGTTCATCTTTTTCTTTCTTTCAAAGTTTTTACTCTCTATTATAGCATATTTTCTCCAAAAGAAGAAAGCAAAACTCCATTTCCTTTTTCAAATCAAGAGCAAAATAGCTCAGTTCTTCCTTCTTTGGTTGCAAAACCAAGCAAAAAACGAGCACTTTCGCACTCGTTCTCTGGTATAAACTACTGATTAAAGTGAGTTTACGTCAACTTTGATACCAACACCTTGAGTAGTTGTGATAGTCAAGTTTGTTACGTAAGTTCCCTTAGCTGTAGCTGGTTTTGCTTTTTGGATTGTTTCGTTGAAAGCTTTGAAGTTTTCAACCAATTTTTCAGCTTCAAATGATACTTTACCGATGATTGCTTGAACGTTACCTGCACGGTCAGCACGGTAAGTAATTTTACCACCTTTAGACTCTTCAACTGCTTTAGCAACATCCATAGTTACAGTACCAGTTTTAGGGTTTGGCATCAAGTTACGTGGTCCAAGGACACGTCCAAGACGTCCAACAAGAGCCATCATGTCAGGTGTAGCGATAACTACGTCGAAGTCCAACCAACCGTCGTTGATTTTAGCAACAAGGTCATCTTCACCAACAAAATCTGCACCAGCAGCTTTTGCTTCTTCAGCTTTTGCACCACGTGCGAAAACAAGAACGCGTGAAGTTTTACCAGTACCGTTTGGCAATACCATTGCTCCACGGATTTGTTGGTCAGCTTTTTTAACGTCGATGTTCAAGTTGTAAGCAACTTCTACAGTTGCGTCAAATTTTGCAAAGTTAGTTTCTTTTGCAAGTGCTACAGCTTCTTCTACGCTGTATGCTTTTGTGCTGTCGATTTTCTCAAGAGCAGCACGAAGTTGTTTGCTTTTTTTAGCCATTTTCTATTCTCCTTGTAAGTGGTTCAATCGATTTTCATCTCCCACGTCACTTCTCGAAATGATGAAGTCTTGCGGGTTTTCAGTCTATTAGATTCTTTTCCTACTTTGTTAAGCTCCCTTGCTGTACCCAAGTACAAGCTTCAGTCACTTGCCTAGTAAGAAAAGCAACTAATAGACTGCTGTGAGATTTTCTACTGTGTTATTGATTAGTCAACAACAGTGAATCCCATAGAACGAGCAGTACCTTCGATCATACGCATTGCAGACTCTACGTTTGCTGCGTTCAAATCTGGCATCTTAGTTTCTGCAATTTCTTGTACTTGTGCACGAGTAACTGTAGCAACTTTAGTTTTGTTAGGTGTACCTGATCCTTTTTCAACACCTGCAGCTTTTTTCAAAAGAACAGCAGCTGGTGGTGTTTTTGTAACGAAAGTAAATGATTTGTCTTCGTAAACTGAGATAACAACTGGAATGATCATACCAGCTTGGTCAGCAGTACGAGCGTTGAACTCTTTTGTGAATCCCATGATGTTGATACCAGCTTGACCAAGAGCAGGTCCAACTGGTGGAGCTGGTGTAGCTTTACCAGCAGGGATTTGCAATTTTACAAGTTTTTCGACTTTTTTAGCCATTTTTAAATCCTCCTTTGTGGTTTTGGCGGTAATTTAGAGTTTTTTACCTCCCACAAGTATGCTTTACACATACTCATCTATTATACACTATTTATCTAGAATTGCAAGAGAAAAGTTTATTTTTATACTCAATGAAAATCAAAGAGCAAACTAAAAAGCTAGCCGCAGGCTGCTCAAAGTACAGCTTTGAGATTGCAGATAAAACTGACGAAGTCAGCTCAAAGCACTGCTTTGAGGTTGCGGATAGAACTGACAAAGTCAGTAACCATACCTGTGGCAAGGCGACGCTGACGTGGTTTGAAGAGATTTTCGAAGAGTATTAATCGACGTAATCTCCGCCTTCAAATCCATAGTATTCTTCCAAACTGAGACCACTCTCAGCAATTTCTTTTGCTTCTTTTCCGACATAACGAAGATGCCATTCTTCAGCCATATAGCCGGTTTCTTTTTCCTTACCTTTGAGATAACGGACAACAAAGCCATAATCAGCCGCATGATCCAAAAGCCATTGAGCTGCTTTTTCTTCTGTCACCAATTCTCCATTTGTGCTAATCACATCAAAGGCTAAACCTGTTTGGTGTTCGCTATAGCCAGGACGGGCAGAGTAACGGTCAGCTGCTGCCTTCCCATCTTGGTTGACATAATCTTGATAGAGCTTGGTCTGAGTTTCATAACTTCTAAAACCACTGTACTGATCGCTAATCGGGAAACCTGCCTCTTGCATTGCTTTGATAAGTTTGACCAACTCTGCCTTGGCTGTTGGATTTTCCCCTGGATTATAGTCTTTAGACAAGGGATAGTGTTTATTTGCTACGACGATTTCATCGTATTTCCCTTGGATGCTGTAGTAGTCTCCTTTGTTGACCACTTCTGCTTTTTTCTGGGTAGCTTCTTGAGACTTACTTCCGACTGTTCCATCAGCTTTAGCAGTTTGCTCTGTCTTAGCTGCGCCATCTTCATTTTTTGCTTTTTCTTGTGAACAAGCTGCTAGACTCAAGGCTAGCAAGGCTGTCAAGACAAGGTATCTTTTTTTCATTTCTACTCCTTTATTTCTAATAGGTTATCTACTTCTGACAATAAACATTTAATTAGTTTTTTAATCTCATCCGTTTTTGCTTGGTAGGGTTCTGCTGTCATTTCTTCAAAGGGAACCCACCAGACTGGTCCACGTCCCTTGAGACCGTGACCATTCATATCACCTCTTCGTCTAGGAAACAGATGCCAGTGAAGATGGGCATCGCCATTTCCTAGCTGTTCGATATTCATTTTCTCAGCAGCAAAAGCCTTAGCAATTGCCTCTTGGACTATACTCATTTCCTCTAGAAAACGGATTCTAGTTTCCTTCTCTAAATGATGCAATTCGGTGACATGTTCCTTGGCTAGAAAGAGACTATAGCCTGCAAAATACTGGTGATCTCCAATCACAAGATAGCCTGTTTCCAACTCTTTAACAAAATAGGGATTTTCTCTCTTCTTGATGAGCTCAATTCTCTGGCAAATCAAACACATATTAGTCTACCAATGCACTCTTAAGATAAGCATCAACCATACGTTCCGTTGCGACCACCGAGTCAATATGAGTACGCTCATAAGAATGACTAGACTCGATACCAGCACCTAGAAGGGCGTGTTTGACTTCTGCACCTGCAGACATGGCCGCTGAAGCATCCGAACCATAAAATGGATAGATATCCAGCTTAAATGGAATATCTTGCCCTTTAGCCAAAGCAACCAAATGTTGACGGAAGTCATAGTGATACGGTCCAGAAGCATCCTTGACACAGATAGACACTGTATATTCGTCTGTTTGCTGGTCATCACCCATAGCTCCCATGTCCACAGCCAGATATTCTACTACCTGAGCAGGGATATTAGAGTTAGCTCCATGCCCCACTTCTTCAAAAACTGAAAAAGCAAAATGGGTTGTTACAGGCAACTCAATCTTCTCTTCCATATAAATACGAAGCAGATTAAGCAAAATCGCTGCGCTGACCTTATCGTCCAAGTGACGAGACTTGATAAAACCTGTCTCTGTCACGACGGTTCGTGGATCAAAGCTGATAAAATCACCGACCTCAATGCCAAGAGCACGAGTTTCTTTTTCACTGGTTACTTTTGCATCCAAACGCACTTCCATATTGTCTTGCGTGCGTTCTGCAGTTCCTGCATCCTTGTAGACATGGCAAGAGGTTTGGTGGATGAGGATGGTTCCGGATACTTTTTCACCTGTGCTAGCCACATGAACGGTACAGTTTTCTCCTTCAATCATGTTCCAAGGAAAACCACCGATACGGTCCATTTTGAGACGACCGTCTGGTTTGACAGCACGGACAATGGCACCCAGCGTATCCACATGGGCAGTCACATAGCGATGCTCCTCATCATTTTGACCTTTGATGGTCACATTGACACCACCCTTGGCTGTGCGAACTGGCTGATAACCAAAACCTTCTAGAGTTTTGACTAAATAGTCCGAAATCTCCCGAGTAAAGCCAGTTGGCGATGCGATGGCTGTCAGTTCTTTGATATATTCTACTGTTTGATTCATTTCTTCACCTCTTTTGCTACCTATTATAACACATTTATCCTCGGATAAAAAAAGAAAATCACTCCTGTAGACTTGGCTACAAAAGTGATTTTAATGATTATTCCATTTCAAAAACATCGCTTTCTTGCTTGTTTGGTAGAACCAATGAGAGCAGGATTCCGACAATAGCTGGCACCAACCATGGGAGAGATGCCTTAGCAAAAGGAAGAGCGTTGACAAGATTTGCAAGAAACTCAACCTTAAACGAGCTTCCTAATACGCTTGCAATGGCAATAGCTGTAACCACAGTAATTGTCAATTGCATACCTGGTTTTGAAAGAGCCACAAATTTGTTGACAATGACAATCATAACGATGGCAATCGTGATTGGGTACAAGACAACCAATACTGGAATGGAGTACTTGATAATCGCATCAAGTCCCAAATTGGCAATAGCAAATCCAATCAAGGTAAAGGCTGTCGCATAAACCTTGTAACTGATTTGTGGGAAGCGTTCATTAAAGAACTCAGCTGTTGACACAATCAGACCAACTGTTGTTGTGAAGCAGGTTACGGTAACCATAGCTGCGAGGAAGAGTTGAGCTGTTGAACCAAAGATTTCTTGAGTAGCTTGTGACAAGATGTAAACACCTGGTGTTCCACCCTTCATCGCCTCAGCTGGTACTGGGAAATGATTTCCAAGGAAACCTAAACCGATGTAAAGAGCGCTGAAAGCAAGAGCTACAACTATACCAACCACCCAAATAGTTGAGATGTATTCTTTCTTGCTTGAGAATCCAAGTTGTTTCAAGGTTTGAACTGCAATCACACTAAAGGCAACTGAAGCAAGAGCATCCAAGGTATTATATCCTTCTAGGAAACCTGTCCCAAAGGCAGAAGCTTGATAAGCAGCTGAAGCTGTTTGAGGACTTGTTCCACCGTATTTGATAGCTCCTAAAACTACCAAGATAACGATCAAAATCGCAAAGATTGGCGTTAAAATACGGCCGATACGATCCAAGATTTTTGATGGATTAAGCGAAATCAGATACGCTGCTGCAAAGTAAAGCACCGTAAAGACAATCAAGCCAAGCCCTTTATTGGCATCCGACAAAAGAGGACTAATCCCTACTTCGTAAGCTGTTGTAGCAGTACGTGGAATAGCAAAGAATGGACCGATTGACAAGTAAAGAACCGAGAGGTAAAGAGTCGCAAACCAAGGTGCTATCTTTGTTGAAATCTCGTAGATATATCCTTTAGGATTTAGCGTTCCAATAATAAGAGTCAAGACGGCGATACCGACACCTGAAAAGACAAAACCTGCGATGGCAGGAAGAAAATGTTCTCCAGACAGAGCACCTAGAGAAGGCGGAAAAATCAAGTTCCCCGCACCAAAAAATATTCCAAACAGGAGTAAACCTGTTAGGGCACCTTTTTTAGCCATAAAAATCTCCTTCATATTTATAAAATACTGACCTAGTATATCATGAATAGGAGTATGAAAAAAGTTTCACGAAGTAAATATTGAATGTTTTCAATATTCTTAAAAATGTGAATTATCTAAAAATAAAATTCTCCTACATAGTCCAAACCAAGTAGGAGAAATGCAAACTTTTAAAGTTCTTCAAAGGCCGTCATACCACCTTGGACATTGATAACCTCATAACCTTGTTCTGATAGGAATTGGCAAGCACGCGCCGATCTCATTCCAGATTTACAAATAACATAATGTAACTTGTCCTTGTCCAACTGATCATAGATATCGGCCAATTGACTCAGAGGAAGATTCTGAGCACCTTCTAAATGAAGAGCTTCAAACTCATCCTCTTCTCTCACGTCCACTAAAGAAAGTTGCTCATTTTGGTAAAGCTGGTAAAATGCGTCAAAGGTAATTTCTTTCATTCTTTTTCTCCTAAAATAGTTTTAATTCTTTTTTTCAAATCTGGCATCACTTCTGATTCAAACCAAGGATTTTTAGCCATCCAGATTTGATTTCGCGGTGAGGGGTGTACCAGTGGAAAATAGGTTGGCAGATAGTTCTGGTAATGTTTTACCCGTTCTGTCACCTTGCCACTGATTTTCTCCTGTAAATAGTAGGCTTGGGCATACTGGCCAATTAAGAGAGTTAATTGGATATCGGGCAACTCTTGCAAGAGTTGCGGATGCCATTTTTCGGCAAAGCCTTTACGAGGTGGAAGGTCGCCAGACTTGCCATGTCCTGGAAAGTAAAAATCCATTGGCAAAACTGCAAAATAACCTGAATTGTAAAAGGTATCTTCATCCACACCTAGCCAGTCTCGCAAGCGATCGCCACTTTTGTCCTTCCAGTAAAGGCCTGCTTCTTGGGTTTTAAGACCAGGCGCTTGACCGATGATATTGATGCGAGCAGTCTTTGGCGCTGCAAAGAGAGGCTCAATGCCACGCTCTGTATAGCTGGCATTCTGTGGATCCACCATGATGGCTTGCTTGATTCTTTCGATTTGAGACATCTGTTTTCCCTCCAAAAAGAAGTCTAAGCATACAATCTCAGACTTCTATCGTTTTATTTGATCAATTCGTAAATAGCTTCGGCATAGATCGCTGCTGCTCGGAAGAGATCATCCAAGGCGATAAATTCATTAGCTTGGTGCATGGTATCAATTGAGTCTGGGAACATGGCACCATAGGCAACTCCGCGTTCGAGCAAACGACCAAAGGTACCGCCACCAATGACTTGCTCGTGACCTTTCAGTCCAGTTTGTTTTTCATAGACATTCAACAAAGTTTGCACAAGTGGATCTTTCATTGGCACATAGTGAGGGGTATGACCGTGTTCAGAAAGGCTAACAGAAGCAACTGGCAAGTTTTCAAGGATTGACTTGATTTGCTCTGGGCTTGTTCCTTTTGGATAACGGAAGTTAAGGGCAATGGTATTGTCAGCACTTGTTTCATCAAAGCGGAAGACACCGGCATTCATAGAAAGGGCACCCATCTTTTCATCTACATGAGCAACCTTGAGATTTTCACCCTCATGGTCGTTCAAGAGAATCTTACCAGCGATGTCAAGGTAGTCTTTGGCTGGACCAGCAAAGTCAAACTGGCTAAGGAAGAGGGCTAGGTAAGTCGCACCATTGATACCTGAAGCAGGCATAGCACCGTGGGCAGATTTACCAATTACAGTTACCTTGTACTGACCGTTTTCTTCTTGGATTTCTCCTCTAAGTTTGTGCTCTGCAACAAAGGCATCTAATTTCGCTTGCAAGTCAGCCAAATCACCAGAAACAACTGCTGTTGCTGACTCAGGAACCATATTTTCACGCAAACCACCTGTGAAACGGTGAAGACGGGCAGCACCTGCATTTTCACCTGCAAAGTGGAGATATTCAGTGATGTTTCCTTTTTCGCCATTGATGATCGGGAACTCAGCATCAGGAGAGAAACCAAAATCTGGTTTTGCAAGTCCTACGTGCTCGAAATAGTAGTCCATATCTGCCCAACCTGATTCTTCATCTGTTCCAACGATGAAGCGAACTTTTTTAGAAGTTGGAAGGCCCAATTCTTTGATGATTTTCAAGCCATAGTAACAAGCTGTTGTAGGTCCCTTATCATCAGAAGCTCCACGCGCATAAAGGCGACCATCTTTGATAGTTGGTGTGTATGGGTCTGTATCCCAACCGCTACCAGCAGGCACTACGTCCATATGGGCAAAGATTCCGAGAATTTCTTCTCCATCACCAAATTCAAAATGTCCTGCATAGTTATCAACATTTTTAGTTGGGTAGCCATCACGGTCTGCGATTTCAAGGAATTTCTCCAAGGCTTTTACCGGCCCAGGTCCAAATGGATGCTGGGCATCAACCTTGCTATCATCACGTTCAGAGTTGATTTCTAAAAGGCTAAACAAGTCAGCCAAGAGGTCTTCTTTGCGTTTTTCTACTTCTGCTGTAAAATCAATTGCTGTCATTTTTTCTTCCTATCTTTTTTCGATAATTTCATCTACTGGCAAGCGATAGCTTGGTTCTAATTTTTCGTCTGTGTAACCCACGGTAATCAAGAGTTCTGGGCGGAAACGGTCTTCGATATCCAAAACTTCATTGGCTTTTGATTTATCAAATCCAAGGATAATGTTTGATCCAATTCCTTGGTCTGTCAGAGCCAAAACCAAGTTCATAGCAACCAAACCTGCATTAAGGGCTAGGTAGTCACTGATCTGCTGTTCATTGTAACGAGCAAATTCCGCAGGCAGATTTTTCATGAAAAATTGAAGTTGTTCTTCTGAGAAATTATTAGCTCCGCCAATACGGGCAATCTTGCGGGCACGTTTAGCTAGGTCTGTATCGGTAAACAAGGCAATGGTTACAGGTGCTGATGATACCTGCTCAAAGTTCGAACCATAAGCCAATTTTGCTAGTTCAGCATTTTTCTTACGAACTACCACAAATTTCCAAGGCTGGCTGTTGTGGGCACTTGGAGCCAAGGTTGCAATTTCGATAGCCGTACGCACATCTTTTGGATCAACTGGCTTATCAGCGAAATGCTTAGTCGCATGACGTTTTTTGTTTAATTCAAGAAATTTCATAATCGATTTCCTTTTCTAATTCTACTACTTCCATTCTACCATATTTTGAAAGAGCTTGCAGAGATTTTCCATAGAATCATGCCGAACCAACTTTCCTCTGTTTTCTTCTTTCAAATAGCTCCATGTTCCTAACATCAATCTAAACGTATCCATTCTGCTATCTTACAAATTAATGTAAAGAGGATATTATTCGTTATTCATTCTTTTTAAAGAAAGGGAAAATAAAGTTTTTATAAAACCCCAATGTAGCTACAGATAAAAACAAACAAGCAAACACAATAATTGCAACAGATAACCACGGTGATAATGGAATTTTTTGTCCTGCTGTATCAGTAATTCTTTCCAAATGAAAATTTCTAAGAACCAAATAAAGACAATAGCTGTTCAATAAACTTGCCACATAACCGATCAAAACCAGGGATTTTAAGTTTGTAAATATCCATATACCTAATAAGGGAAGAATTATTATCAACAAGGGAATACCCCAGAAAATAAATGTCAAAAGAAGAAACGCTAGACCATTCCACAACCAGAGACAATAAAGAAGACATAGATAAGAGACGATATAGACTGTTCCTAATATTTCATTGCTTATTTTCATCACGATCATTCCATTCTATCATAAATGGTTCCGCCACTTGAGCCAATTCCCCTTCTTCCTGCGGGTTCAACTTTCTTTGCACAGCTTCTGCGACTGTTCTTGGTACTCCAACTTCGACAATCTCATCCACACTGACTTCCTTGATTTTAGTGAGAGACTTGAAATGCTTCATGAGATTCTGCTTGCGTTTAGGTCCCAGCCCTTCAATTCCATCCAGTTGTGATGAAAAAGAATTTTTTGAGCGCAGTTGGCGGTGGAAAGTAATAGCAAAGCGGTGCACCTCATCTTGAATGCGTTGGAGGAGGAAAAATTCCTGAGAATTGCGAGACAACTCCACTACCTCAAGCGGATCTCCAAAGAGCAATTCATGGGTTTGGTGCTTGTCATTCTTTTGCAGACCTGCAATGGGAATATCCAAGCCTAGCTCTTCTTGGATGACTTGCTTTGCGATATTAACCTGACCTTGTCCTCCATCAATAACGATTAAGTCAGGCGGTATCAAACCATCTCGTTGGACTCGTCCATAACGTCTGCGAATAACCTCTCGCATACTTGCGTAGTCATCTGGCCCAACAACTGTTTTTATCTTGTACTTGCGGTAATCCTTCTTGCTCGGTTTGCCGTTAACAAAGACCACCATGGCAGAAACAGGGCTGGTTCCCATGATATTGGAGTTATCGAAGGACTCGATACGAACTGGAGTCGGAATTTGTAGAAGTCGTCCCAGATTTTCAATAGCCCCTTGTGTCTTTTCAACTGATTTCTCTAACAGACTAAACTTCTGCTCTAGACTAACACGCGCATTCTTTATAGCCAAATTGACCAGTTGCTTTTTCTCTCCACGCTGGGGTTTGACAATCTTGGTATCCACCAAGGCTTTGACTGCTTCTTGATCAATATCCTGCGGAATCAGTACCTCATTGGGAACTAGATGAGATTTTTCTTGATAGAATTGTCCCACATAGGTCAAGAAGTCCTCATCCGGATCATTGTAGTAGGGAAAGAGATTGACATCTCGCTCGATGAGCTTGCCCTGACGGACAAAGAAGACCTGGACGCACATCCAGCCCTTATCCACATAGTAGCCAAAGACATCCCGATTTTGGAGATCCTTGGCCATGACCCGTTGCTTGGTTCGAAGCGTTCCAATGGCCTGAATCAGGTCACGATATTCCGCTGCACGTTCAAATTCCATTGTCTGGGCTGCAGATGCCATTTTACCTTTAAGGTCATCGATGATTTTGTCATCCTGTCCTTTTAAGAAATCAGAGACCTCCTGAGCCATGGACTTGAAATAGTCCTCATCCTTCTTACAGATGGTATGGGCCATACATTGACCGATATGGTAGTAAAAACAGACCTTAGAGGGCGGATTGGTGCACTTACGAAAAGGAAAAATCCGATCCAGCAGTCGTTTGATTTCATTGGCTGCCCCCACATCTGGATAGGGTCCAAAGTAGAGACCTCCGTCTTTTTTGACCTGACGGGTGATAATCAAACGAGGATAGCGTTCATTGGTGATTTTGATGAAAGGATAAGACTTATCATCCTTGAGCATGATATTGTACTTGGGCTTATTTTCCTTGATCAGGTTGATTTCTAGGAGAAGTGCCTCGATATTTGACTCCGTAACAATAAATTCAAAATCTACAATTTCAGACACCAATGCCTCTGTTTTGGTATCATGACTCCCACGGAAATAAGACCTCACGCGGTTGCGCAGATTTTTAGCCTTTCCTACATAGATAATGGTGCCGTTTTTATCCTTGTGAATGTAGCAACCAGGGCTGGTCGGCAAGAGCTCTAGTTTTGATTTAATCAAGTTATTCATAGTTCCATTATAGCAAAAAAGTAGGGAAAGATTGTTCCCTACTCACTAGTCTCATATATTTTTCGGAGATTTGCAACATCCTCTTCCTGAATACCATAATAAGAACCTGCTGGCTGCATGACTGACACTTCATTCGTATGCTCCAAACCAATGGCATGTCCTAACTCATGCTCTGCCGTATGCAAGATGCGATCATAGGTATAGCCATAGTTTGGATTGGATAAATAATAATGATTCAAGCGAACTGTTACAGACAAGAATTGCCCCGTTAAGAGATTGGTCTGACTTTCCGCTTCTCCTGCCACAGGAGTGCCTCCATCATTCATCTCCGTAGCTATGATATCTGCCCTGCTGGACTCAGTCACGATTTCAAAGTTAAAAGCACCCGTTTGATTCCAATTCTGAATCGCTTCTACATAGGCCTCTTGAAAACGTGAATCCATCTGGGGATCCAGGTAAATACGAGCAGAAGCCTGCGGCCACCTTCCTTCAGAGTGTTGGTGGCTATCTGTCTGGTTTAACTTAGTCAGTTGCCCTGTTTTTTCCCATTGGTCGATACTTTGTTGACCAATTTTGACTGATCGCTCTGCTTGCTTTAGCGCTCCTTGCAAATCCCCGTTTAGATACCAGAGAAGTCCAAAAGCAAGAGCACATAAGAGTACAACTATCCAAACCAGGCGCCAAAACAAACGCCACACAAAAGAAAAGAAAGCCCCTATCAAACGAAAAATCCAGCGCATGTCTCTCCACCTTTCTAGCAAATAAAGACTATTTTACTAAAACAAGCAAAAAGAAAGCTAAATACTGACTTTTTCATCTTAACGTCCTAATATTTTTTTGAATAACTGGATAGCTTTGTATTTTAAAGGCGATGGATGATAACGGAAAGTACCTGCTTTACGTACAATGTAGCCATTAAAATTTTGTTTAAAACGCAAAACACCATCACTTCCATCAAAAAGCCCTTGAATGCCTAGGAAGTTGTATTTAGGTATTCCACGTTTTATGCTTTCCAACATAATATATTTTTGAAGCAGTGCAGGGGCATAGAATTTATTAAATTCAGTGTAGGAGCCACTAAAGAGGTAAGTCGTTTCCTGAGGCATATAAACAAATAAACTCCCAGCTAAAACAATATCTTCTTCTCCATATTTTTCAATCAATTTACGTGCCTCTACCTTACGGACATCAAAGGTCTCCAATTGTCGAGATAGTTCCCTTAACTCTTTTTTCTTTTTTGCCGAATCTGGATACTTCTCAAGCAAAGATAATAGCGCATCCTTTTGTTTTATTAATTGACTTTGCCTGTTTATTAAATTTGTTAAATACTCTGAAAAATTGAGTATCGCAATCATAAACTCAGCTTGTTCTCCAAAAGCATCATAAAAATGCTCATAGTATTCTAAACTTTTATCACTATATTCTCTACGTTCAGAGGTTTCTTTTGTTATATTCTTAAAAATTGATAGCTCTTCACGTTTTAACTTTTTCAAACGAATACCAAAGGTTTCAGCCTTTTTCACCAAAGGTTTCCCTTTTTTACTAAAACTTTTAAGCAAATTCTTTTCAGTTAATTCAGTCAGGTCCTTATAATATAACCAATCTGGTTCTCCACCTGGATACCCAGTCATCAAACCATCAAATTGAAAACCCAAATCAGTCAAATCTTGAATAATAGTTTTTTTCTCAGCATCTATTGGATTACCTTGGCTATCAAAAGTTTGATAAGTTTCATAAGGTTTTACAAGCAACTCTAATACACCATTTTGCTTGGCATATTCTTTTAACTCCGCATAAAAAACTGGAAGGGCATCTTGTTGAGTATAGATCGGTCCCGAATTGAGCTCCATGTGCAGACCACCCAGCATGGGCAAGCTATAAACCAGGGCTGCAACTTGAATTTCTCCTTCTTGTTTCAAAGCAAGATAAACAATTCGAGCCCCTCTTTTTTCTAACAAGTCCCCCATCTGGACTGATTGCATAAAAGAACGAGAAGAAACCTGATCAGAATAAGCCTGAAATTCTTCTTTTGTTAGTGTAATTAGTGCCATATACTTACTTTCTATGTTTTTTTCTTAATGTTTTACGGAAATCAAGAGCAAGTCTTAACAGAGGATAAAGAAAATGGGTAGGCAGTGTAAATTCACCCAAGTATTCTTCAATTGTTGGATTAAATTTTTCCTTAAAATGATAAAGTCCACCATTGAGAGAGTTTTCAACACCACCTAAATTTTGCCACACCATACCTCGCTCAAATGCATAGCGAGCCGTTTCATACCAAGTTAAAACTGATGCATTGTAACGTTTAAAATCATCATCCATACCAGCATATAGATTGACAGAGGTATTACCAAATTCCAAACTCAAAGTAGCGGCTAAAGGAATGTTTGATTTTCCCATATTCATATATCTCTGTAAGAAATCTATTTCCTCTTCTAAACGTTCTTTTTCTTTTATATTTTCTTGAACTTTTGAAGGTTTGGTTGCATCATTAAATTTTTCTGCAACTGCTCTATTTTTTTCTAACTGTTCTTCTAACTCTCTCAAACGTTTAGAAACATCCAAACTCGTTAGCGTGATATAGGAATCTTCTTTGAAGTTATCTAATAATTTTTTATAATAAGCTTCGTTTCTTAAATGGATCTCTTTTCGCTTCTCAGTTTTTTTCATCAGCTCCGAAAATGAATTTAATAGTTCCAGTCCACCATATTGAATCTCAAGCCCTTTGTTTCGTGCTGTTCGGATAGCTTGCTTCGTTGATTTAGAAAGTTTATCTTCTTCAAAATTTTCCTTGTATATTTTCGCCTGAATACGAGGTTGAATGGTTCTCCCATTTCCTCCGTTTTTCCTGACCACCTTGCCCCCATTTGTTGCAAACAATCAATAATAGCCAGATTTTCAGGAAATTCTGTTTTTTCCTGATTGATTAAACTTTGAGATAGACAAATGCTTGGATCAAAAGTCACAAAAACCGCTCTCTTACTGCGAGCATAGGACTTAATGGACTGAATGACAAAACTCAAGAGTTCTGTATCCCTGTAATCCAATATAGGTCCTCTTGGAATGTAAAACATTTTATAGCCTAGCGGAAGAGTTCTAATCAAAATACTAGCTGTCGCCAGTAACTTTTCTCCCCTGTAGACACCAAACTTCTCATGTTGCCAATCAGACTTAACTGCTTCCCAAGCACTACTTTGTAATATATTGACTAATTCGTGTTCTTTGACAAACTGATCATATTCTAACGTGGGAATGCCAATTTGATAACGGTACATTTCCTATTTTCTCCAGTATTTTATTACTATTCTACTACTTTCGTTTGAAAAGTCTAGTGAAAACTTATTTTATTTTAGTTCTACTACCCTACGCCAAAGTTCAAACTAAATCAATCTCTCTTCTAATTTGAAATCAATTGGTAGGGTTGCTAAGAACCGTTCCAATTGTTTTTCCCAATAATACCATTCGTGAGTTCCAGCGCTATGGCTATAGGTCACATCAAATCCCAGCTTTTTGAGATTTTTCACTGCTAGATTATTGGCTTCGTACAAGAAATCCTGCTCGCCACACCAAGCCCACAGCTTAGTCTTTTTGTCCGATTTTTTAGCCAGACTTTCTAGAGAATAAGGACTAGTTGTCCAGTCTTTAATCTCTCCAAATATACCTCTCCAGTAAGCTGGAGTTCCCAAATCTTGACGCTCAGGAGAAAAATCTTGAAAGCTGAGGGCACCTGAAAAACTAGCTGCATGAGAAAAACGATTTGTAGCGAGAGCCAGTTTAAAGCAGCCGTAACCTCCCATAGAGAGGCCAGCGATAAAGGTCTTTTCACGCTTACTGGTCATGTTAGGGAAGAAGCGTTTCAGAACCTGTGGTGATTCCTCTGCTAGTGCTGTGTAATAGTCAAAACCATATTGGGTATCGGTGTACCAACCGTTGCTGGTATTGGGCATAACGACGATGAGATTAGTCCCTCGAAGCAAGCGTTCTACATTGGTCCGCTTAAGCCAACTATTATGATTACCAGACATTCCGTGCAAGAGGTACAAGACGGGAATATCTGTACAATCTGGTTCTTCCACTCGATTAGCATCAGGATAGAGGACATTAACCCCCCACTCCATATCCAAGACTTGTGAGTAATACTCAATTTTCATTACTGCCATAATTTTTTCCTCTATGTTTCTATAAGAAAAAGCCAAAACTCGGCTTTCTCTCTACTTATTTCAACGATTATTTTGCTTCCATGACTACTGGTAAAATAGCTGGACGACGCTTGGTTTGATCAAAGAGGTACTTGGTCAGATTATCACGAACCTTCCCTTTAAGATCTGCCCAGTCAAAGTCATCTCCTTGAAGATAGTCTTCTACCGTTTGGTTAATCAATTCTGAACTTTCACGGAGAATATCGCGACTCTTCTTGAGATAAACAAATCCACGAGTATGAACACGGGCCTTGGCCACAATTTTCTTTTCACGACGGTTAACGGTAATTGCTACGATGAAAATACCGTCTTCTGACAAGACCTTACGGTCACGAAGGACCACATTCCCAATATCACCAATGGCATTTCCGTCAATCAAGACATCGCCTGCCGAAACTGCGCCAGCTGGGACAAAGTCCCCATGCTCATAAGCCATGCTTGTTCCCTTCTTAGGGATGAAAATGCGTTCCGGCAACATCCCAACTGCCATAGCAGCCTTAGCATGGGCATCCAATTCACGGTATTCGCCTTGAATTGGGAATAGATACTTAGGTTGCAAGAGATTGATCATCAACTGCAAATCACGCGCATTCCCGTGACCTGACACTCTCAAGCTTTGATTGATCAGTTTGACAACCCCACCAGCTTGGTAAATCATGTTTTCCACACGCGCCATGACTGCTTCTTTGGCGATAGACGGAGTCGTTACGATATAAACTAGGTCACCGTCCTTAATTTCCACATAACGGTGGCGACCAATCGACATCTTACGCAGACCGTTGATGGGCTCACCCATACGACCTGTCTCAAGGATAATCAACTCATGGTCTTCAAAGCGAGACATATCTTTTGGCTTAATCAAAAGACTCTCGTTAGCTAGAGATAATTTCTTGAGACGAATAGCAGTGCGGACGATATTTTCAATATCAAATCCTGTCAAGACCACACGACGACCTGTTACATCCGCAGCGTCAAACACCTGCTGAATACGAGAGAGGTTGCTGGCTACTGCTGCAACAATGATACGACCATCCCAGTCCGCTATAGTTTGGGTAATTTCATCCCCAACTTCACTTTCGCTAGCCACTTGAATATTACTGTCCGCATTGGCTGAATCGCTAAGAAGGGCTAGAACTCCATCACGACCGATTTCTGCCAAGCGAGCGAAGTCTGTCGCATAGGATTCACTAGCTGTCTGGTCAAATTTGAAGTCACCTGTATAAACGATACTACCTTCAGCTGTCTTCAAGACAACACCCAGACTTTCTGGGATAGAGTGGGTCGTGCGGAAGAAGGACACCACAGTCCCTCCAAAATCAATCTCCGTATTCTCATCAATGACATGGAAATCATTGAATTTCTTAACTGTGTCATTTCCTTTGACAAAAAGTTTTGCCAACTCAATGGTCAACTCAGAGCCAAATACAGGTACCTTGGCTTCAGCCAAGAGATAAGGCAGAGCACCAATGGCATCCGCATGCCCGTGAGTCAAGAAGACCCCTGCGATACGGTCGCTATTTTCAAAAAGGTAGTCCATATTGGGAATGACCACATCCACTCCTAGTTGTTCATTTTCAGGGTATTTTAGACCTGCATCCAAAACGAAAATAGACCCATCGATTTCAGCGATATACATATTTTTCCCATTTTCACGCACACCACCAAGTGTTGTTAAACTGATATTACTCATTTTTCCTCCGAAAGCTTAATTTATCTTGATTATAGGGTTGCTTGCCCTCTTATTCTAAAAGCACTATAACTTTTAGCCGAATCTTTTCCTACCATTATACCATTTTTTTGATGATTTTCAAAATGAAGATTTGTTTTCAAAAAAGAGCTGGTTGCCCAACTCTTTCCTATCTGCTATTCTTTTTCCATTAAAAAGTCATAAATTTCTTGCACGGTACCCAGCGCCATCATTTCTTGGACTTTGACGGTTTGTTTAAGATTTTGGTAAATCTGACTTTCTCCGATTTCCCGCTTTGGTGCCTCTTTATTGACGGTCATGACCCCATCTTTGATGGTCACAAAGCCTAGTTCTTCAAATACTTGAATCATCTTGACCAGCAAGATTTGTTGAATATTGAGATAAGCAGCTAAATCCTTCAGCTTATAGCGAATATCAAACTCTGGAAACTGGTAGATGGTCTTGTACAATTTGGCAAACTGCTCTCTAATCCCATAACCTGTTAGATAGTAGGCCTTGTCAATGTCATTTTTAAAATAAACAGCAGAAAAATTTTGTTCTTGAAAAATAGTCTTCAGCTGAGTAATATCCTCAGGAATGGTTTTTACGACCACAGCATCACTATTTACTAGATTTGGCAGTTCTCCAGCAAAATCCAAGACTGGAACTCCTTCTGGCAAGATTGCATTTTTCCCACGAATGTTAAAGAGTTGAACACCCTCCACACGCGCATCCACCATCATCAATTGGAGGGCAGTTTGACCATTCCATTGGTTGACAGACAATTTGACTGCCAGCTCTAGATTCTTGGTTTGAGAAAACTCTGTCGCCCATCTACCTTGGCCAAAGGCTACCACTTCAAAACTCGCCTCACCTTTGGATATTTTCAACTTGAGATGGGCATTGCCCGCCCCCATAGTACGGGCACTTTCGACTTGAAAATCCTTGATATAAAAGACAGGTTTCTGATTGTCCATGCCAAAAGGTGCCAAACGGTCAAAACTTTTGACCGTTTCCAAGTTAAGTGTCTCCAAATCCAGCTCTTCATCTAGATTTAACCTGTTCTTGCCAGCAGCATCTGCGCCTTTTTCACGGACATAATCTTCCAAGACCTGAGATAAATCTGAAAGTTTCTCAACTTCCAGCGTCATGCCAGCTGCGCCAGCATGGCCTCCGAAAGCGATAAAAAGGTCTCGATGAGGATCCAGGGCTTCAAAAATATCCACTGCTTCCACACTACGAGCACTACCCTTAGCACGACTGTCCTCTATATTAAGAACAATGACTGTCTGCCCCAATTCTTCCAACAAACGACCAGCCACGATCCCTAGAACCCCAGGATTCCAGCCTTCCTTGGCCAAGACTTGGACCTTCTTCTCAGGGTCCGCCATAGTCTTAGCTTCTTCATAGATAGACTGGACGATTTCCTTGCGCTCTTCATTTTTCTGATGAATCATAAGGGCGATCTCGTGCGCTTCCTCATCATCAAACCCAGTCAGCAAATCAATGGCAGGATTAGGATCATCCAAACGCCCCAAGGCATTCAAACGAGGGGCAATCTGAAAACCAACCGTTTCTTCTGTTACTTCGTTGGCAGCAATCCCAGCCATATCCAGCATTTCTTGCAGACCAATTCGTTGAGTATGCCCCAGCATTTCTAGACCATACTGAACCAAGATACGGTTTTCATCCGTCAAACTCACCATATCCGCAATAGTTCCGATAGCGACCAAATCAAGCAGTTCCACTTGTACTTCTTCTAACAGGGCACAAGCCAACTTGAAAGCCACTCCGCAACCAGCCAAATATTTGAAAGGATAGTCCGCATCTGGATGCTCAGGATGGACAATAGCATAGGCATCTGGTAAGGTTTCAGGCATGGAATGGTGGTCAGTCACAATGACATCTACTCCCATAGATTGGGCCAATTCAATAGCCTCGTGACCCGCAACTCCATTATCCACCGTCACAATCAAGGAGATTCCTTCTTGCTCTATAAAGTATTTGTAAACACTAGCATTAGGCCCATAGCCATCAGTAAAACGATTAGGCAAGTAAACACGGCACTCAGCGCCAAGCTGTTCCAAACTTTCCTTCACAATCGAAGCCGAAGTCATACCATCCGCATCGTAATCTCCATAGATGAGAATATTTTCCCCTTCTTCAATGGCCTGCCGAATCCGCTCCACTGCCTTGTCCATATCATGGAGCAGATAAGGGTCGTGCAAGTCCTCCAAGGAAGGTTCCAAAAACTTTTTCAGACTTTCTTGGTCTTGAATCCCTCTCTCAAATAATAACCGAGCCACCTCAGGACCCAGTCCAGCCTTCTTGGCTATCTTTGTAAAATCCGCATCTTCTACCTGCGGGGCAAACTGCCATTCATAAGTAGGTGTTATCAAAAAGACATCCACTCTTTCTAAGAATTCTATTGCTTCATTATAACATGATTTAGGCTTTTTCTCTATCCTGATTGCTTTTTTATAAGATTTTAGTGAATTTTTTCAGATATGATTTGACAAGACAAATCTTTTGGTGTAGAATCATGTAATAAAATCTAACACAAAGGAAATTCCTTACCAGCAGGAATGTCGCAAGGATTTACCTCTGCCCAAATCCTCTACCACATCATTCTCCCACAAGCCATCCGCAAAATGTTGCCAGCCATCATTTCTCAGTTTGTGACCGTGATTAAGGATACCAGTCTCCTCTACTCTGTTATTGCCCTACAAGAACTCTTTGGAACCAGCCAAATTCTCATGGGCCGTTATTTCGAACCAGAGCAGGTCTTCAGTTTGTATATCCTGATTGCCCTCATCTACTTCAGCTTTAACCTAGCCATTTCTAGCCTATCTCATATGCTAGCCAAACGTTGGCAACAAGCTGCAGAATAAACAGCCACTCTCCAGTTCATTGGAGAGTTTTTTCTACGCCATCTCAAAAAACACTACCAGATTTCTAGCAGTGTTTTGAGTTTCATTTATCTTATACTCAATGAAAATCAAAGAGCAAACTAGGAAACTAGCCGCAGGCTGTACTTGAGTACGGCAAGGCGACGTTGACGTGGTTTGAATTTGATTTTCGAAGAGTATTAGTAGACTGTTTTTTCAGTTTCTACATCAAAGAAGTGTGCTTTGTTCAAGTCAAATCCAAGTTCAACTGTTGCACCTGTTTGCAAGTAGTCACGAGCGTCAACTTTGGCAACAAATTCATCTTTACCAACTTGGCAGTAAAGGTGAGATTCTGAACCAAGTAATTCTGATACAGAGATAGTAGCTTTGACAACTGATTCTGGGAATGTTTCAAGGAAAGCAGGTTCTGCATTCACATCTTCTGGACGGATACCGAAGATCAATTCTTTACCTTCGTAACCTTTTTCACGAAGAACTTTCAATGCTCCTTCTGGAACTTTCAAGCGGAAACCGTCAGATACAATTTCGCTACCAACCAATTTCACGTTGATAAAGTTCATAGCTGGGCTTCCGATGAATCCTGCTACGAATTTGTTAACTGGGTTTTTGTAAACTTCTTGAGGAGTACCGATTTGTTCTACACGTCCGATAGTACCTGTACCAGCAGGGTTCTTAGTTGCTGACATGATAACGATACGGTCTGCAAGTGTCATCGCTTCTGTTTGGTCGTGCGTTACGTAGATAGTTGTAGCTCCAATACGACGGTGAATCTTCGCAATTTCAGCACGCATTGATACACGAAGTTTGGCATCCAAGTTTGACAAAGGTTCGTCCATCAAGAATACTTTGGCATCACGGACGATTGCACGACCCATGGCAACACGTTGACGTTGACCACCTGAAAGGTCAGCTGGTTTACGATCCAAGAATTCTTTCAAACCAAGAATTTCTGCTGCTTCTTGTACACGTTTGTCGATGTCTTCTTTGCTGTATTTACGCAATTTCAAACCGAAAGCCATGTTGTCATAAACAGTCATGTGTGGGTAAAGAGCGTAGTTTTGGAATACCATGGCGATATCACGGTCTTTTGGAGCCACGTCGTTGACAACCACGCCATCGATAGATGCAGTTCCTTCTGTGATGTCTTCAAGACCAGCAATCATACGGAGTGTAGTTGATTTACCACATCCTGAAGGACCTACGAAAACGATAAATTCTTTGTCTTTGATGTTCAAGTTGAAATCTTCAACTGAATAGTGTTCGCTGTTTGGATATTTTTTGTAAATATTTTTAAGATTCAATTCTACCATGAGGTGAACTCCTTTTGTCTTTTGATAGTTTTATTATAAATGAAAACGCTTTACATTTCTATGGCAAGGTGACCAAAAAAATAAAAAAGTTCTGTGCAACTTGCACAAAACTTTAGAGAATATCTGGTAAAATCAATTGATAACACAGGGTTAGATCCGTTAACTCCTTCAACTGAAGTCCTGTCAATTCCTCCCATTTATCAATCTTGTATTGGAGAGAATTACGGTGCAGATAGAGTTGCTGGGCTGTTTTAGTGAGAACAGCACTATTTTCCCATAATGAGAGAATGATTTCCTGAATCTGATCTTGATCCAAGATTATCTGGTGCAGGCATTCCTTAATTACTCTCAAATCCACAAGCCTTTCTCCTATACTCCACAGATAGAGCTGAGAAAATGTATGAACACCTTGGTGGCCCTGACGCCACCAAGTCTTAAACAAATCGCGCTCCGCTTTGATTAAGTCTGATAGGGCATGATGTCCAGTCTGAGACCAAACCTGGCCTAACATGATGGACAGACGAAGACCAAAGTCATACTCAACTGCTTCAATCGTATCAGATAAAATTGATCGAACAGAGCTGTATTTATCTTGTTGAAGCACAAATACATAATCCTGAGCTCCGACCTGAAGGACGGTCTGACAATTCGGAAAAAGAGTTCGCATCATATCTAACCAAGAAGGTAGATTCTCTTGTTGGAAATAAGAAAGATGACAATAAACCAACTGAATCTTTTTAAAAGTTTGCGGTGCCTGCCCCTTGCCCTCAATCAGAAAAGAATACCAAGGATTGAGGGAAATGGTTTGCTCCTGCTTGGTTAAAAGAGCCACCAGTTGTTTTTCACGCTCGCTGAGTCCAGCTTCCTCCAGCAAAATCCACTGCTGAGAAGCTAAAGGGAGTGTGAGATAACCTTCTTTCTCTACTGGTTGGTCTGAAATCTGAGCCTCAGGAAACCAGTCTTGTAGTTCTTTTGCTATCATGTCCTAGCCCTCCACTTTTTGGATGCACCACGAAATCAAGCTCTCAAGACGTTTCAGATTTTCAGTCATATGAAGATAGCCCATGACTGCTTCAAAACCTGTAGACATACGATAAGTCACCACATCGGCATTTTTAGCCTTTGTGTGGCTATTGGTATTGCGACCACGTTTGTAGATTTCTTCTTCTTTTTCCGTTAGAACCTGCTCATCCAACATAAGGGAAATCAGGCGGGCCTGAGCCTTAGCTGAGACATACTTGGTCGCTTCTTGGTGGAGTTTATTGGGCTTGGTCATACCTTTGAGAATGAGGTGGCGCCGAATATACATAGAGTAAACGGCGTCCCCCTCAAAAGCTAACGCAATCCCGTTAATGAGATTGACATCAATCACGAGTCCACCTCACTCCATCCTTGGTGTCAAGGAGTTTAATTCCTTGAGCAGCCAGTTGGTCACGGATTTGGTCCGCTGTCGCAAAGTCACGATTGGCACGCGCTTCTTGGCGTTTTTGGATTAAGGCTTCAATCTCTTCATCCAAAACTTCCTCAACAAAGACAATTCCAAAGACCTCTAACATAGCTGCAAGAGCTTCCTTGACACTTGCATCATAGTTGCCTGAGTTGATCCACTTAGCCATTTCAAAGACAACTGTGATACCGTTGGCGGAGTTAAAGTCTTCATCCATAGCCGCCACAAACTTGTCTTTAAATGCTTGCAACTCCCCCGCATCTACAGTTCCAGTAAATGGTTGCGCGTAAGTGTTCTTTAGATACTTAAGATTAGTCTCTGCATCACGCACGGCCTTTTCAGTAAAATTGATTGGCTTGCGGTAATGTTGAGTCGCAAAGAAGAACCGAAGCACTTGCCCATCAAGTGTTTTAAGAGCGTCGTGAACTGTAATAAAGTTACCCAAGGACTTGGACATCTTGACATTGTCGATATTGACAAAACCGTTGTGCATCCAGTAGTTGGCAAAGGTCTTGCCTGTTTTGGCTTCTGACTGGGCAATCTCGTTGGTGTGGTGTGGAAATTCTAGGTCGGCTCCACCGCCGTGGATATCAATAGTATCACCTAAAATCTCTGTCGACATAACTGAACACTCGATGTGCCAGCCTGGACGACCAGGTCCCCAAGGACTATCCCAAGAAATCTCTCCTGATTTGGCAGATTTCCAGAGGGCAAAGTCCACAGGATTTTCCTTACGAGCCGTTTCTTCATCAGTACGACCTGAAGCTCCCAGCTCCAAATCTTCTAAAGTTTTATTAGCCAATTTGGCATAGTTGTGGGATTTTTCCACACGGAAGTAAACATCTCCTTGACTCTCATAGGCAAAGCCTTTTTCAATCAAATCTTCCACAAAGCGGATAATGTCCGCCATAAACTCCACTACACGCGGATGGCGAGTCGCAGGTTTGACGCCCAAGGCTGTCACATCCTCACGAAAGGCAGCGATGTACTTGTCCGCAACCTCCTGAGGCGTGATACCTTCTTCCTTGGCACGGTTGATAATCTTATCATCCACATCCGTAAAATTGGAAATATAGGCAACCTCATACCCACGGTACTCAAAATAACGACGAATCGTATCAAAAGCTACCGTCGAACGGGCATTCCCCACATGGATATAGTTGTACACCGTTGGCCCACAAACATACATCTTAACTTTGCCGTCCTCAATCGGGACAAATTCTCGCAATTCACGAGTCATGGTATCATAGATTTTAATCATAAATCTTAATCAGGAAAGCTAAAATCCAAGATTAGTTCATTACATCACTAAAATTTCAATTGAATTTCAGTCCGAATATCTCTACACTTCGGAATCCCTTGCTCCTTTCTCATTCAGATAAACCACCTGAGTCTGTTTGACAAAGCCAATTTTTTCATACAAACGCTTGGCACCTACATTGCTATCTTCCACTGCAATCTGAAATTCCTTGTCATTTTGCTCAATCAATTGGTTGACAAGGGATTTTGCTAAGTAGCTTCCATAGCCTTTCCCACGTTCAAGTTCTGATATTGCTAAACCGTAGAAGTAATTCGTATTAGTCGATAAATCTACCGTGCAAGTCCCAATAACCTGACCGTCTTTTAATAAAACATATAGGCGACTTTCTGGATCTTTCAGAGCTTCAGCGACATATCTATCCTCAACTTCTCTAGATTCATGTTCCCCTAAAAATGCCTGAAATTTCAACTGACTAATTTGATCCTGATACGAGCTATCTGCTAACAAAACTTCAAGATTGGAAACATTTGCTAACGGATAAGGTTTTCTATCCTTACCTAACCAAGTTTCTGTCTCTTCATCCTCGACCAATCCCCAGTTGCTGACAAAATCAGGATGGCGGTCTAGAAAAACACGCTCTGTCCGAAAAGTAACTGAATGAATCGGAAAAGAAGCTGTTTCTCTCTCAAAACTAGTAAACAATGCACGCGCAACCCCCTGACGGCGATGATCTGGATGAACCAGTATCGTCACTTCCACATCTTGGTCATCTGCATAGACAGTTAATAAACCAACAAGTTCGCCTTTTTCATAATAAAGGAAAAAGGCGGGCATGTTTGGGTCAAAATTAAGCATGTTAGAGAGATAGGGATCTCGATAGGTACCGTCATAGTTTTGGCAATAGTTAATTAGTTTTTTCGCCTCAGATAACTCCTCTTGGCTCAACTTGTTTCTTGCTTGAATCATATAGATATCCTCTACAAACCAGACGATCTGTGACTGGCTTCTTTAGCCTGCTCGAGTTTATTAACGTAGTACTCTCGTTTTTCTTCGACTTCGTGAATGACGGGCTCATCTTTCTTACCATGTACACGGACAATCTTGGCAGGAATACCGACAACTGTCACATCACTAGGAACATCTGCTACGACAACTGCTGCAGCACCAATCTTGGCATTTTCACCGATTTCTACTGGTCCAATAACTTGGGCATGGGCTGATATGAGAGCTCCTTTACGAACGGTCGGATGGCGTTTGCCAACATCCTTCCCAGTCCCACCAAGAGTTACCCCGTGGTAGAGAAGAACCCCTTTTTCAACGATAGCCGTCTCCCCAATCACCAAACCAGAGCCATGGTCGATAAAGACACCTGATTCAATCTGAGCTCCAGGGTGAATCTCAATCTGAGTCCAAAAACGCCAAAACTGGCTATGCATACGAGCCAGGAGTTTGAAGCCGTGCTTCCAGAGAAAATGGGAGAGACGGTGGGCCGCCAAGGCCTTAACACCTGGATAAGTCAGCAAAACCTCCAAAGTGGTACGGGCCGCTGGATCATTTTCTTTTACAATATCAATGGTTTCGCGCCACCATCCCATATATTTCTCCTTTTCTTATTCTGAATCTTTTGGTGTTTCTGCAGTTTCTTTCTTAGGTTTGTGGTCCTTGTGATGACGTGGGCGGTGAGGACGCTCTGATTTTTCATCTTTTTCATCACGTTCAGGTTTTGGCGGACGAGGAAGAAGAGCTTTCATAGAAGCATCTACACGTCCTTTTTCGTCAATTTTGATAACCTTAACATCGACTTCATCTCCGATTTCTACCAAGTCTTCAACACGATTAGTACGAGTCCAAGCCATTTCAGAGATGTGAACGAGGGCATCTGTCTTGTCAAAGAGGTTGACAAAGGCACCGAATTTCTCAATGCGAACAACCTTAGCATGGTAAACTTCGTCCACCTTGGCTTCACGAACCAAACTAGCAATGATTTCTTTGGCGCGGTCGATAGCATCTTGGTCGCTAGAGTAGATAGATACGTTTCCTTCTTCGTCGATATCAATCTTAACGCCTGTTTCAGCGATGATCTTATCGATGGTTTCTCCACCTTTACCGATGACAATCTTGATTTTATCCACATCAATCTTAATGGTATCAATTTTCGGAGCAGTTGGAGCCAATTCTGGACGAACTTCAGGTATAGTTGCTTCGATCACATCAAGGATTTCAAAACGCGCTTTCTTGGCTTGAGCAAGAGCCTTCGTCAAGATTTCTGCAGTAATCCCTTGGATCTTGATATCCATTTGAAGAGCTGTAATCCCGTCACGAGTACCTGCAACCTTGAAGTCCATGTCTCCAAAGTGATCTTCCAAACCTTGAATGTCTGTCAAGACTGTGTAGTTGTTTCCATCTGAAATGAGACCCATCGCAATACCTGCTACTGGCGCCTTGATTGGAACACCACCAGCCATAAGGGCAAGCGTTCCCGCACAGATAGAAGCCTGAGAGGAAGAACCGTTTGATTCCAAGACCTCTGCTACCAAGCGGATAGCATATGGAAATTCTTCCAAGCTTGGCAATACTTGAGCAAGGGCACGCTCACCAAGAGCACCGTGACCAATTTCACGACGACCTGGCGCACCGTAACGACCAGTTTCCCCTACAGAGTATTGTGGGAAGTTATAGTGGTGCATAAAGCGTTTCTTGTACTCTAGATCCAAACCATCGATGATTTGAGTTTCTCCCATTGGCGCCAAGGTCAAGACTGAAAGAGCCTGAGTTTGCCCACGAGTGAAGAGACCTGAACCGTGCACACGAGGAAGAAAGTCAACAGCTGCATCCAAAGGACGAATTTCATCAACCTTACGACCATCTGGGCGAACCTTGTCTTCTGTAATCAAACGGCGTACTTCTGCGTGTTCCATTTGTTCCAAGATTTCAGCCACATCACGCATGATACGGTCAAATTCTTCATAATCTGCATATTTTTCTTCGTAAACAGCAGTCACTTGGTCCTTAACTGCTTGAGTAGCAGCTTCACGCGCCAATTTTTCTTCTACTTGGACCGCTTTTTGGAGGTCGCTGTTGTAGGCTGCGATGATTTCAGCTTGCAAGTCAGCGTCTACATGAAGCAATTCCACTTCTGCTTTTTCTTTCCCAACAGCTGCAACAATTTCTTCTTGGAAGGCGATCAATTCTTTGACTGCTTCGTGCCCTTTAAGAAGGGCTTCCAACATGATTTCTTCTGACAACTCTTTAGCACCAGACTCTACCATGTTGATAGCGTGCTTGCTACCAGCTACTGTCAATTCAAGAAGTGAGCGCTCTGCTTGTTCTAGACTTGGGTTGATGATGATTTGGCCATCTACATAACCCACTTGTACCCCAGCGATTGGTCCGTCAAATGGAATATCTGAGATAGAAAGCGCTAAAGATGAACCAAACATAGCTGCCATTGGTGCCGATGCATTTTCATCATAAGAAAGCACAGTGTTAATCACTTGCACTTCGTTACGGAAACCTTCCGCAAACATAGGACGGATTGGACGGTCAATCAAACGCGCTGTCAAAGTCGCATCTGTTGAAGGACGTCCTTCACGTTTCATAAAGCCACCAGGAAACTTCCCAGCTGCATACATTTTTTCTTCGTAGTTGACTTGAAGAGGGAAAAAATCCCCAGTTGCCATCTTCTTAGACATAACGGCAGCAGTCAAGACAGTTGACTCACCGTATCGCACGACAACAGCGCCATTTGCTTGTTTAGCAACCTGACCAGTCTCTACAATTAACTCACGACCCGCAAAAGTCGTTTGAAACACTTGTTTTGTCATGTTAATCCCCTTTGGATTGATGAAATTATACGCCTTGCCTACAAAGATCAAGACACTAAGGACGTCAAAAGCAAAGTAAAAATAGGAAACTGACGAAGTCTTCGATGAAGACAAGACAGTTTATCTTTTTTACACAGCTTTTCGGCCGTGTTCAATTACACAAGATACTAAGCCGTTAAGCAACTCAAAGGAAAATAGGAAATTGAACGACGGAGCGACTGCTCCTAGGCAGATTTATCTTTTTCCAAAGAGTTGTAGGCGTGTTCAATTCTCAAGATACAAATCATTAGAAAGGTTTGATACTAAAGTATCTAAACCTTTCACGCTAATCGCTATCAGGCGATTAGCTAAATGCTTTACTAACTCCCTCATTAAATAAAATCGATTTGACTCAATCGTGTCGCTCTTTCCCAAAATCAGTAAGAGTCGTTTAGGAAAAATTGCTATCAAAAAATCGAGAATTAGAAGATCCTAAATACCCTCATCTTTGTATCAAGTACGTACAGAGTCTATTTTATCATATTTTTCTTAAAAAGTGCGGGCTTTTCTATTAAAAAGGAACCACTCCCCTCAGCTGAGAAGAATGGTTTGCTTTTTATTATCCTAGAGACTGATGATTAAACAAGGCATGGGTTGCTTGGTGGATGTAGTTTGCTGTTTCAGCACTGTTCATAGTGTAGAGATGGACACCTGCAACATCCTGAGTTACCAAGTCCACGATTTGGTCCACGGCATAGGCAAGTCCTGCTGTTCTGAGCGACTCAGGGTCATGCTCATACTTGTCTAAGATGGCTTTAAATTTGCGTGGAAGATGGATATTCTCACAAGTCTTCAAGAGACGAAGAGCTTGGTTACGGTTAAGAATTGGCATAATCCCTGCATGAATGGGAACATCAATCCCTGCCAAGATACATTTATCTTGGAAATCGTAGAAACGCTCATTGTCAAAGAAAAGTTGAGTTACAAGGCTTGAACAGCCTGCATCCACTTTCTTCTTAAGATTTTGAATATCTGAAATCTGATTTTGTGAGTCTGGATGCCCTTCTGGATAACAAGCTCCAATAATATCAAAATGTGGGGCCTGCTCCTTGATAAACTCGATCAGGTCTGTGGCGTAGCGAAAATCCTTTTGCGGTTCCACATCTGGAATAATATCCCCACGAAGAGCCAAGATTTTCTGCACCCCAACCTTGTCCAAGTCTGCAATCGTTTCAGCAACCTTGTCCTTAGTCAAATAGATAGCTGGCAAGTGAGCAATGGTTGGAATCTCCAAGTCATTTTGGATAAAATCAGCCAAACGAACCGTCGTCTCTTTGATATTAAATTTATTATTACTAGCAGTCACACTGATGAAGTGTGGTGCCAAGCCCTGCATGTCTTTCAGGGCTGAGATAATTTTGTCATTGCCTACTGCTGGGTTTGGAGGGAAAACTTCAAATGAGAGGGACGGTGTTTGACGTGACATATGTATAAACCTTTTCTAGTTGATTTCTTACTGATCACCCGTGTAGAGAGAACTGTCTTTTCTTACAATTTCTCACGCGCAGCTTTCGCAGCTTCTACAAGGCGGATCAAGCTTTCTTTCGTTTCTGGAATACCACGTGTTTTCAAACCACAGTCAGGGTTGATCCATACTTTCTTGCTTGGAACTTTTGCAAGGATGGCTTCGATGGTGTGGTCGATTTCGCCTTCGTTAGGCACACGAGGTGAGTGGATATCGTAAACCCCAGGTCCAACTTCTGTTTGGAAGTTTTTCGCTTTGAGTTCGTCCAATATTTCAAGGTTTGAACGGCTAGCCTCAAATGAGATAACGTCTGCATCCATGTTGTCGATAGCTGGGATGATATCTGTAAATTCTGAGTAACACATGTGAGTGTGGATTTGTGTGTCTGGTGCTACTGTTGAGTGTACCAAGCGGAAGGCAGGAATTGCCCAGTCAAGGTAGTCTTCGTACCAGTCGCTACGACGAAGTGGCAATTTTTCACGAAGAGCAGCCTCGTCGATTTGGATGATTTTCACACCAGCAGCTTCAAGGTCAAGTACTTCATCCTTGATAGCAAGGGCGATTTGAAGAGTAGAATCCTTGATAGAGATATCTTCACGTGGGAATGACCAGTTGAGGATGGTAACCGGTCCAGTCAACATACCTTTAACAGGTTTGTCAGTACGGCTTTGTGCATAGCTAGACCATTTAACAGTGATAGGGTTGAGACGAGTCACATCACCCCAGATGATTGGTGGTTTCACCCCACGCATACCGTATGATTGTACCCAACCATTTTTAGAGAAGAGGTAACCTGACAAGTTTTGACCGAAATACTCAACCATGTCATTACGCTCAAATTCACCGTGAACAAGGACATCAAAGTCAATATCTTCTTGCCATTTGATCCATTCATCGATCGTTTCAGCAAGGAAAGCGTCGTACTCTTCTTGAGACAATTCACCTTTACGGTAAGCCAAACGCTTCGCACGAACTTCCTTAGTTTGAGGGAATGAACCGATAGTTGTTGTTGGAAGAGCTGGAAGTTTGAAAGCTTCTTCTTGGATAGCTTCACGTTCTGCAAAGGCTGGCAAACGAGTGTAGTCAGCGTCTGTCAAGCCAGCAATACGCGCACGAAGTTCAGCATTCTCACCCACACGCTCAGTCGCAAAGAGTTCTTTGTTGGCTGCAAGAGCTACTTCACCTTGACCGTTGCGGATAGCATCCAAGTCACGGATCTCATCCAATTTTTCAACTGCAAATGCAAAGTGGTTCAAGATAGCTGGTTCAAATTCTTCATTAGCAGTTGTAAATGGCACATGAAGAAGTGAACATGAGCTTGTCAAGACAATGTTTTCAGCTGGAATTTGCTCAAGAATCGCCAAGCTCTTTTCGTAGTTGTTGCGCCAGATATTCTTACCATTGACAATACCTGCATAAAGAGTTTTGTCGGCTGGGAAGCCACCTTTGACCAATTCAAGCGTTTTCTTACCTTCAACGAAGTCAAGACCGATGGCATCTACTGGCAATTTGATAAGGTCAGCGTAAACGTCACGAACGTCACCGAAGTAAGTTTGAAGCAAGACTTCAAGACCTTTTTTGTCAGACAACAATTTGTTGTAGAGGTTTAAGAAGAGCGCTTTTTCTTCTTCTGTCAAGTCTTTGACAAGAGCAGCTTCGTCGAGTTGGATACGGGTTGCACCAAGTTCAGACAATTTTGCAAAAACGTCTTGGTAAGCAGCTACCAAGCTATCTACGAAGTCTTCTGCTTTCACGCCTTCTTCAAAGTCTGACAATTGAAGGAAAGTGAATGGTCCTACAAGGACTGGACGAGTGTTCAATCCAAGTTCTTTGGCTTCTTGGTACTCATCAAAGATCTTGTGACCAGCCAATTTGACTTGAGTGTCTTTTTCAAATTTAGGAACGATGTAGTGGTAGTTAGTGTTGAACCATTTCTTCATTGGAAGGGCACGAACATCCCCTTTTTCTCCTTGGTAACCACGTCCCAAAGCAAAGTAACGTTCAAGGTCAGACAATTCCAAGTTTTGAACAGATGCAGGAACTACGTTGAAAAGGAAAGCAGCATCTAGGAAGTTGTCATAGTGAGAAAAGTCATTTGATGGGATTTCAGTGATGCCTTTTTCTTTGACAATGTTCCAGTGTTTTGCACGCAATTCTTTAGCAGAAGCCAAGAGTTCTTCTTCTGAGATTTCTTTTCTAAAGTATTTTTCAGTTGTAAATTTTAATTCGCGGAATTCACCCAAACGAGGGAAACCGATGATTGTAGTTGACATGTTTTGTCCTCCAAAATTTGTTGTTGAAACTATCTTAACAGAAAAGAAATCACCTGTATAATTGTAAAAAATTAGGCTTTGATATAGTTTGAAACTATATCTCTATTTTAAACAAAAGAAAAAGACCTGAGACAAATGCCTCAAATCTTTTGTGTAGCTTGTTTTATAGCTTTATTTCAGTTAGACGGTTCAAACGCGTTATTAGTAATTCTTATAAGTAACTATGGCTTGTTATTAGAAAAGACTATAGGTCAATCCCCTTCTCTCGAAGGTTAGCCAGGCACTCCTCAAAGTAGGCAGCATCGTGCTCCTTGTAAATAGGACTCGTTAAAGTCTCCTCAGGTAAATCCTCATAAGAAGGACAAATCTTACCACGGTAGTTCTTGTCCAGCCACTCTGGACTAACCTTGTAGCCACGGTCAGCCATCTCCTTCATGATCATGCGATGATAGGCATAGAGGTGATAGGGCGAGTGGGTAAAGACATAGTCCACCGTCGCATGCTTTCTGCCCCAGCCATTGCCACGAAGGGCGCAGCACTCTCGATGTTGCCCCAAAAGTTGAGGACGGGGAAGTTGTGAAATCAAAGCCTCATGCCAAAGTCTCATGGGAATCTCCTTTCAATAAAGTAGAATTTTGTAAATAGCTATTTGGGTAACGCTCAAGCAACACTCGAGTCTTAACAATCAAGTCTTCCTTGGAAGCTTGACCAAAGCGATAGCGATCCAGCAAGAGCATATAATCTTTGCGCTCATCAAGGCTGGCTTGCTTTTTAAAATAGCCCCAAATATGTTGAAAGGCATTGCAAACCTGACCCCTGTGTTCTGGAATCTGGCAGGCACGGTCGATCAGTTCTTGAACATGACTTACCTCCACCACTTCTTGCTTGAGATACTGGCGAATATCCTTGTAAATATTGCTGGAATGGCTCAAAACAAGGTATTTGTTTTCCGCCCAGATTTGCTGACAAAGGGCACGTTGATTGTTATTTTCCATATTTCTCCTAACATTCTACTAGTTTCCAGGAAATATGGAAACAAAGTTATATCTTAAAAATGAGCGAATAAAGAGTGTTTTTTGTCGAGTCTGATTTTTCTAATAAACCTTGTTTGACAATCTTTAAATACCTGAATAAGTCTCTACTAACAACTGAATCTTACGTAAAACTTCTTGCTTTTTCCGTTCACGCGCTCCATGTCTACGAGAAGTTGGTGGAATAATCGAATCCAAATCAATCCCACTGTTTTCAGCATAACCTTGTTGAATTGATTTGTCTATGAATAATTGGTAATCAGCTACAAGTTTCTCAGACTCAGCTAGGTCATGGATTGCGATTTTCTTGCGCTCCTTGCCATATGCGTAGAAAGCATTGATAATCCCATCATGATCTTTCAATTTTTGCAAATCGGTATCATTGATGAAGCCGATAACCAACTCTTCTTTGGCACGAATATCGATACTAGAACGAATCACACGACTAACTTCTGCTTTCATTACTTCTTTAGACTCAGAATTCTTAGATTTTTCAACAATCAATGCCAGAATGTAGTCTAGATTAATCTCATCCGTTTTTAAGAGTTCGATTTCAAATTCAACATCTGAAAGATCAACATCCAAATCCTTGGTCTTTTCATAATTTTTAAGGTTCAAAAATTCATCTCGGATTTCCACATAAGTGCTTCTTAAATCCTGAAGATAACCTTCAGAAATAGGTTTGTCGATTTCTTGGAATTCGTCATAATTTCGAAGAACATTATCAAGCTTCAACAACTCGCCAAACAACTTAACAAATTCTTTTTTCTCATGTTCTGTTTCAATTTCCTGAGGATTTGGGAATTTCTCAAGAATTTCCTGACAGACTGCTGTATAGCCTTTTACCTCAATACCTGTTACCTGATCGACAAAACCATCCATGTATTCACTAAAGCTTTTTTCTAATATAATTTCAAGCTTATTTGTATCTCCAAAAGTCTTAATAGCTTCTTGCGTAGCTTTTTCTAAATCACGGAAACAAACAATATTCCCAAACGGTTTAACTTTGTTAAAAATCCGATTGGTTCTCGAGAATGCCTGAATCAAACCATGATAACGTAGATTTTTATCGACAAATAGCGTATTCATAGTCGGAGCATCAAATCCCGTCAAGAACATACCCACTACAATCAGAAGATCCACTTCTTTAGACTTAACTCTCTTAGAAAGGTCTCGATAGTAATTTTGGAACTCCTTCCCATCAGTCGAGAAGTTGGTCTTGAACATTCGATTATAGTCATCAATCGCTTTTTCCAGAAACTCTTTAGAAGATTGAGGCATTTGAGTAGTTTGCAGTTCCAGCTCTTCGTCTTGAATTTCTCCATAAGCAGACTGTTCTTCGTTAGGTGCAAAGCTAAAGATGGTTGCAACCTTTAAGCGCTTGGCTTCGGGTAGTGTCGCCTGTTGTCTCTGGAGTTCGTCATAGTATAACTTTGCTGCTTCAATACTTTGTACAGCCAGCATGGCGTTAAAACCTTGCATCTTCTTTTGTTTATGAGTGTAATATTTACTCCGACGCGTCTTGTCGTTATAAACTCTCAACATGTACTCTGTGATGGTTGCTATCCGTTCTGGATGGAGAAGTAGTTCCTTCTCCATCTTTTTGAGTTTCTTCTCATCAAGCTCTTGACCAACTGCTTTTTCTGCTTCTCTATATTTATTGATTTCAGGCTTGATATAGTTATAGTCAACCTTGAACTTCAATACTTTTTTATCTCGAATAGCATCTGTGATAACGTAGTTATGAAGTTGTTCTCCAAAAACTTCTTGTGTCGTTTCACCCGTCAAGCTATTTTCTGGGAAAATCGGTGTTCCTGTAAATCCAAACAAGGCGTACTGTTTAAAGGCCTTCTTAATTCGCTTTTGCGCCTTCCCAAACTGGGAACGGTGACATTCATCAAAGATTAAAGCACATTTTTTATTATAGGTTTCATGATTTGGATTTGCTGTTATAAACTTGTTTAACTTTTGAATGGTTGTGACAACGATTCGATCATCCTTTTCTTCGATACTTCGTTGGAGTTCTTTTGTATTATTGCTACCATTGACTGAATTTGGCTGGAATTTTTGATACTCCTTCATGGTCTGATAGTCAAGGTCTTTTCTATCAACCACAAAAATCACTTTGTCAATGTAGTCCAACTCTGTTGCCAAGCGCGCAGTCTTAAAGCTGGTCAAAGTTTTTCCTGACCCCGTTGTATGCCAGATATAGCCACAAGCATTGATAGTGCCAAAGTTCTTCATTTCATTGGAAGAATGAATCTTGCGCAAGATACTCTCAGTTGCTGCTATCTGATAAGGACGCATGATGAGCAAGGTATTATCCACATCAAAAACACAATACTTGGTCAAGACTTCCAAGAGGACACGCTTACTTAAGAAAGTAACAGTAAAATCTTCCAATTCATGAATAGTCTTATTCTTACGGTCTGCCCACTCACAGGTAAACTCATAGTGATTTTTATTTTGAGCTGTCGTATTTGCAAAGTAGCGTGTATAAGTGCCATTCGAAATCACAAAAATCTGAACATACTTATACAAAGAATTTTCGCTGTTAAAGCTTTCCTTACTATAACGGTGAACCTGATTAAAAGCTTCTTGTAGACTAACTCCACGCTTCTTCAATTCAATCTGAACTAGTGGAAGACCATTGACTAAAATGGTCACATCATAACGATTGGTATGGCTCCCCACTTGCGTCACTTGGTTGATGACCTGCATGCTGTTGTTGTGAATATTTTTCTTGTCGAGTATGAAAATATTTTTAATTCGTCCGTCATCAAAGACAAAATCATAGATATGATTTTCTTGGATTTTTCGTGTCTTTTCAACCAAACCTTCATTGGGACAGTCTAAATACTCGACTACAAAACGTTGCCATTCAGCATTCGTAAAGATCACCTTATTAAGCTTTTCAATTTGAACCTTTGCATTCGCTAAAAGCTCCGCAGGAGTATGGATATCCAATCGTTCATAATTGAGACCATCGACCAAATCCGTAAGCAATTGTTTTTCTAAATCTGCCTCAGACTGAAATTCTCTATCTGTGCGATACTCTGGTTGATACTCAGCCAAAAGAATCCCTTCATTTGTTTCCGCAATTACTTCATGTACTTTTGAATAATCAACCATAATCATAATCTCTCATTATTCTATCTAAATTCTAGCTCAAATGATTAGGATCTTTGTTAAAATAAAATTTTTCAATAAATGACTTATAAATTTCTTTAAAATGTACTTTATCATCCTCAGTTAACTCTGGAAATTCCTCAGAGGACTGCTTATCATGACTAAATAAATTTAAGTATCTATTATAAATAGCTGTATTTTCGTTAACAGGTAAAAGGCCTTTCCATTCTTTATACCCTAAATAAGTAGAAGTCTTTTCAAAAACTGTCCTTAATAAATTGTAATGATATTTTTCCAATTGATCTTGTTGAATTGCTTCATCGAGAATGTCTATTACCTTCAAATGATAGGCAAATGGAGAATCATTAGTGTCTTTCAGGTAATATGTCTCTTCACCATCAGTTAACGATACTTTGTGTTCTAATACAAATTTCGCGAGCGAATCTTTTCTGTTTAGCTCGTTGTACAATACATTAAAAAATAAAGGATGGTGTGTTGTAATAATGAATTTTAAACCTGTTGGATTAGCGGCTTTATCTGTCGCTTTTGTAAAGTTACTTTTCTTAATTAAACTAGCTAAATCAACAGCTATTTCAATGATTCTTCTGTCATCCAGCGAGGATACAGGATCATCAATAAAAATATATTTAAGTTCCGGAAAAGAATCTGGATCATCATTTTTACTTTCAATAACTTCATTTATAAAAGTATAGAAAAGACTCCATATGAAATTTGTTTCCTCCCCCTTAGAAATTTTTATATCGTTCTCTGTAATTCTTGTAGGCGTTCCATCCTCATTTTTGTCAGTATAAGTTTTTGAAAAAGTAACATTTGTATAATCGTTAAATCTTGGCTCTATTATCTGTTGGTGACTCCTTCTATCCTGGCCTACTGGGTAAATACCTAGATAAGCTTGAAATAAATCAATTATCTCATTTCCCTTTCCCTGATCTTTAAGAATATACCTTACAAATGTTGATTCCTGATTGATATTTAATTTTCTATTCAAATCGTGTCGTAAATCATTATCCCAATAAAATAAATCTTCTGTAAATGCATTAAAATAAAACATTTTCTTTTCGTCTATCAACCTATTCTGAACTTGATTAGACTTATTGCCATCCAATTTTTTCTTAACAGCCATGGATAGTCTAGTTTTTCCACTTCCATTAAAAGCATATAAAAGGGAAGTCTTTGATTTTTTTGAAATAAGATTATCCGCAAGTTCTTCCAATGTTTTGAATTCTGTCATAGTATACTTTCTCCTTTTTTATCAAAATTGAACATCATATTTCTCCAATATTCATATTGTTTTTGGCGTAGTTCAATCTCCTTGGGTAGTCCGATGTTGAGGTCATGACAAACCGTATCAAAGTTGTCTAGAACTTGAACAATCCGAGATTGGATTTCTAGAGAAGGAACTGGGATTTTCAATGATGAAAATGTAGATAAATTAAGATTATCCTGTGCGCTACCATAACTCTTATTTGCAAGATAATCTTTTATTGAATTTAAATAGTAGTAAACATATTCTGTAATGGCAAATTCTGGATTTGCAACAAACCCTATAATACTATCAGGGAAACATGCATCAAATCCTAATAATCCAGTTTCCGCTATATTAGCAGCAATTGTGATACATAATGTTCCCTTTTCCCACTGCTTACTTTGTTGTAATCCAAATTCACTATAAGTTTGAGAATAGTTTTCAATCCATTTACCAGCCTCTCTTATATCTCCAGTCTGTATGAACGGTATATCACCACCATATAGTCTTACGTCATTTCTAGGCCGATGTTTCGATTTTCCACGACCAAAATCTTTTGCTATTTCCGAGAGTGTCTTCCACTCAACCTGATAAACCTCATCCTCAAAGGACAAAAGTTTATCTCGATAATAAGAATATTGCTTTTTACGTGAGGTCAATTCCGAGGTCAATTCCGAGGTCAATTCCATAACACACTCAGTCATTTTGTCAAGTATTTGCACGATTTTTTCTTGAATTTCTATTGGTGGGATAGGAATAGGAAATGATTTTAAAGTTGAAATGACAATGTAAGACATAGCCGCCTTATTTGTATTATTCTCTAAATAAGATTTTAGCCCCTGTTTGATAATGTGTAACAAAAATCGAGCTTTCACATTATGTGAGAAATTTGTCAAAACATATGTTCTTTGATATGCTTCAAATTTTCCTGAATAATATTTAACATCTCCAACATTTGCATTTCCAGCAATCAATAATGCCTCTGTATTCCACCGAAAAGAATTTATTCGACTTATTTCTTTTGCTGTTGTAAAAAAAGGATACTTCCCATCTTCGACAGATTCATTGGCATTCAATTTACCTGTTTCTATTTCACACACTTCCCCCAACTCTTTCCACTCAACGGGACAGTTCTGGATTTCTTCTAGGATGTTCATCAGTTACCTCCTTCCTTGGCTATATTTTCAATGCTTTTAATTTCTTTGAGGTAATCTTTTTCAACTTGACTGAGGGTCTTGGCTTGGTAGCTCTTATATTCCTTATCTACCTTCTGCTTCATCTGTTCACGAGAGATAGAACCACTATTGTCCAGTAAGTCTTCTCCAGTAGCCTGAAGGATACGATCTACATGAGTCACCCAGTCAGCCATAGTCATCACTTCTTCACGCTCTGCCTGTCTTTCCGCAAAGTCTAGATATCCTGAAACAAGCTGATTAAGCCCACGAAGTTCCTTCTCTGTCAGATAGTTCTTGGCAACTTTTGCTTCAGATAGAGTGGGAAGGTCTCCCTTAAAAGTGGTCAATCCCATAAACTCCTTTTCGCTATCGACACGATGATAAATGAGTTCACTGGCAGTATTGTGGTGAATAGCATAATGCATCTTGTTTTGAACCGTCGCAAAGAATTTCTTTGCCTCTGGTGAATTTGCATTGTAGTCACTTGATGTCGCAAAAAGATCTAAAACCTGACGGTAAAAGACTTTTTCACTTGAGCGAATGTCTCGAATTCTTTCCAAGAGTTCTTTAAAGTAGGAGCCTCCACCCAAGTTTTTCAAGCGCTCATCATCCATAGCAAAGCCCTTAATCAGATACTCTTTCAAGACTGTCGAAGCATAGTGTCTAAACTGGACTCCACGAGGGGAGCGCACACGATAGCCAATCGACAAAATCATGTCGAGATTATAATAGGCGACTTTTTTTGACTGGGTTTTACCTGCTATTGCACCGTGACGAGTGGTTGTCAACTGATAGTTGACAACCACTGTTTCATCTAATTCACCATCCTCAAATATTGCCTTGATATGTTTACTAATGTTTTGCTTGGAAGTCTGAAAGAGCTCAGCTAGCTCCTGTTGTGTCAGCCAGACCGTTCCATTATCCAAGTGAAGCTCAATAGCGGACTCACCGTCATCAGTTCTGTAAAGAATCACATCATTTGCCATGGCTCAATTCCTCTACAATCTTGTCTATCTCTGCACGCAAGTAATCAATCTTAGTAACAGTCTCAGCAATTTCTTTATTGAGCACATCAATATCAATCTTCTCACGAGTATCTTCTTGTTCAACATAAGTTGAAACAGACAGGTTATAATCCTGCTCTGAACCAATCACCTCATTATCAACAAGAGCAGATTTATAGTCAACATTTTGATAATTAGAGAATAATTCAACTATATGCTCGATATTGCTATTCGTCAAGACGTTGTTATTGGTTTCTTTTTTGAATTCTTTACTCGCATCAATAAAGAGTGTTTTATTTTCAAGTTTATTCTTCGCCAGAACTAAAATCGTAGTTGCGATAGAAGTTCCAAAGAAGAGATTGTCTGGAAGAGCAATCACTGCTTCAACAAAGTTGTTATCTACTAGATACTGACGAATGGTCTTTTCAGCACCTCCACGATAGAAAATGCCTGGGAAACAAACAATGGCTGCCCGACCTTTATTGGACAAGTGGTTGAGACTATGCATGATAAAGGCAAAGTCAGCTTTTGACTTAGGTGCTAGTTTCCCTGCTGGCGCAAAACGGTCATCGTTTATCAGAGTTGGATCCCCGTCCCCCACCCATTTGACAGAGTAAGGAGGGTTAGATACGATGGCATCAAAAGGCTTTTCTTCCAAATGTTGAGGATTTAAAAGGGTGTCCCCTCGCTTAATGTCAAAGTTATTGTAATTGATATTATGCAAGAACATGTTCATACGAGCCAAGTTATAGTTGGTCATGTTGATTTCTTGACCAAAGAAACCATCTTCTAGGATATGCTCTTCATATTGTTTTTTCATTTGAAGAAGGAGTGACCCTGAACCACATGTTGGGTCATAGACCTTGTTAATCTTGTCTTTACCGACCATGACTAGTCGAGCTAGTAATTTAGAAACCGTCTGAGGTGTGAAAAATTCACCCCCGCTTTTTCCTGCATTACTGGCATAGTTAGAAATCAAGAATTCATAGGCATCACCAAAAGCATCAATATCATTTTCCTCAAAGTTGCCAAAGTTAATACTATTGATACCATTAAGAATATCAGATAGGCGTTTATTTTTTTCTGGTACAGTCCCACCAAGGATGTTGCTTCGTGTATCCAAGTTATCAAACAGACCTTTGATATCATCTTCTGATTTGAAGCCAATCGCTGACTTCTCAATAGCTTGGAAAATATTGGCCAATTCTTCGTTTAAATTTTCATTTTGTGAAGCGTTCTCGACAACATTTTCAAACAGTTGACTTGGAAGAATAAAGAATCCCTTATCCTCAACTGTCCCTGGTTTAAAATCTTGCTCAGCTTCTTGGTCACTTAAGCCAGCATAACGAAATTATAGATCCCCAGCCTCATGCTCAGCACGGTCAAAATAGTCTGACATGTGCTCTGAAATAAATCGATAGAAAAGGATTCCCAATATGTATTGCTTAAAATCCCAACCATCTACAGCCCCACGCACATCGTCCGCAATCGCCCAAATTTTACGATGCAGCTCCTTGCGTTCTGCATTTTCTTTACTTGCCATTTTTACTTTCCTTATTTAATGTATTATCTTTTCTATTTTATCATATTTCAAGAAAAACCACTCGACCTAGGGAGGACGAGTGGGCTATAAACTATTCTTAACTTTATTAAGGTAGTAGAACATCTTCCATACCATCCTTATCATCACTTTTTACAAATACAACATTTCGTTTCCCTGTTAACTCTATCAGTTTTTCCTTACCAAGAATGATTGCGAGATTCTTAACAATTGAACGTTTAGCTGCATCATCGTAATAAGTAAAAATAAATCTATAATCATACTTTCCATTTTCTGCTGATTCTGCTAATGCAAAACATTTTTGAAATATTTCTTTATCCAATGGATCTACTGAATGACCAAAAATAACAATGTTTTTCGAAACTAGAACTCTAGTCGGAACAGCACGCCCTGCAACAGAAGTATTTTTTACCGTATAATTTCTCTTAATAAAAAATTCTTCAAATTTATTCCCTGTTTCTTTGACAACTCGTTGATAATATTTCTGATAAGGTATCAAATCACTGTTGACATCATTTTCCTTATCCTCAATTCCAAAAACCATGGTATTGATTGTTCTATCTAAATCAATTCGCCCATGTATAAAATGAGTTTTCTCCTCAAAAGTTCCAAAGAGATGGCCCGATGTATTGGTGTAATTAAAATTTAGGACAGAGGAATTTGATATATTCGATACTGCATCTAAAGCTGTTGGCTTAGCTTTAATCTTGCTAACTTCAAAATCAAAATAATCTAAATACGATAGATAGATTTCTAACAATTCAATCAATAGATCAAGTTGATTGATAAATTTATTATTCAACTTTTCCAGTGCGACTTCTCTTTCTAAAGAACTCCAACTTTTTTCATGAAATAGTGAAGAAAACATATTTGCAATATATAATTTTGACCTATAATTTTTTTCTTGTAACAATTTCTCTTCCAATAACCAAATTCGTCCTGTAGCAGCAACTTTGAATATTAAATCATTATTTTCTTTGAAATACATTATCGCATCTGCAAGTTGAGAAATCATGATTTCAAGATTAGACCAATTTTCTCCAAGAGTATTTTTATTTTCATTAATAAATTTCAAATACAAATTATCTCTGTATTTCTCAATTCTTATATTTTTAACTTTTAGAAACTCCAGCAACTTCTCATCTGGATTAGAAAATAATTGTTTTTCAAACTCAATAAAATCAGTATACTTTGTTTTTCGATCCATAGCAATATCAAAGCCATTTCCTAGAATTAGAATAGTATCTGCCATGAATTTTTCTCCTCTACATAATAGATAATTACTAAAATTATACCACGAATCAACCAAAAAACGAGTCTGGGACAAAAGTCTAATCATAAATATAAAAAGCGAACAAAATAAGTTATCTGATACTCAGAATTCTGTCTTGTTCGCTTTTTTTCAAATCTATCGATTTTAAAAATTTATAATAAAGAATTCCTAAAATCAAAATCTTTTTGTCCCAGCCTCATTTAGTTTTAGCCAACTATTTCTTCTGCTTTAACTTTTTTCTCATTCTTGTTCGAACCAATCAATCGGCGCTTACTATCAAAGACTCATTCCCCCTTTCTCCTCCAAAATATGGTATAGTAGAATTATACTATCTATGAGGAGTTTACATGGCACAGGTTAAACAAATGAAAGCTGTTTCTCCCCTTTTACAGCAAGTTATCAATATCTCATCAATTGTCGGTGGGGTTGGGAGTTTGATTTTCTGTATTTGGGCTTATCAGGCTGGGGTTTTACAGTCTAAAGAAACCCTCTCTGCTTTTATTCAGCAGGCAGGTATCTGGGGTCCACCCCTCTTTATCTTTTTACAGATTTTACAGACGGTCGTTCCTATCATTCCTGGGGCCTTGACCTCGGTGGCTGGGGTCTTTATTTACGGCCACATCATCGGAACTATCTATAACTATATCGGCATCGTGATTGGCTGTGCCATTATCTTCTATCTGGTGCGCCTCTACGGAGCTGCTTTTGTCCAGTCTGTCGTCAGCAAGCGCACCTATGACAAGTACATCGGCTGGTTGGATAAGGGCAATCGTTTTGACCGTTTCTTTATCTTTATGATGATTTGGCCCATTAGTCCAGCTGACTTTCTCTGTATGCTGGCTGCCCTGACCAAGATGAGCTTCAAGCGCTATATGACTATCATCATTCTGACCAAGCCCTTTACCCTCGTGGTTTATACCTACGGTCTGACCTATATTATCGACTTTTTCTGGCAAATGCTTTGACATGTAAAAAATCCGTTTGGTTTCCCGAGCGGATTTTGTGCTTTATTTTGAAACTTCTTTTGCAAGGACAAAGTTTCCAAGAGTTGCAGAACCATTTCCTGCAACTGCTGGCGTTACAATGTAATCACGTACATCTGGTACTGGTAGATAACCATTGAGAAGAGATGTGAATTTCTCACGCACACGATCCAGCATGTGTTGTTGAGCCATAACCCCACCACCAAAGACAATCACGTCTGGACGGAAAGTAACAGTCGCATTGACCGCAGCTTGAGCGATGTAGTATGCTTGCACATCCCAAACAGGGTTGTTGAGTTCAATATTTTCTCCACGAACACCTGTACGAGCTTCCAAACTTGGACCAGCTGCATAACCTTCCAAACAGCCCTTGTGGAAAGGACAAACACCGTTGAATTCTTTTTCAATATCCATTGGGTGTCTAGCAACATAGTAGTGACCCATTTCAGGGTGACCCACACCGCCGATAAACTCACCACGTTGGATAACACCTGCACCGATACCTGTACCGATTGTGTAGTAAACCAAGTTTTCGATACGACCACCAGCATTATTACGGGCAACCACTTCACCATAAGCAGAGCTGTTTACGTCTGTTGTGAAGTACATTGGCACGTTTAGAGCGCGACGAAGGGCACCAAGCAAGTCCACATTTGCCCAGTTTGGTTTTGGAGTCGTTGTGATAAAGCCATAAGTTTTTGAGTTTTTATCAATATCAATGGGACCAAATGAACCAACTGCAAGACCAGCAAGGTTGTCGAATTTCGAGAAGAACTCTATGGTTTTATCGATTGTTTCGATTGGAGTTGTTGTTGGAAATTGTGTTTTTTCTACAACATTAAAGTTTTCATCACCGACAGCACAGACAAACTTTGTACCGCCCGCTTCCAAGCTTCCATATAATTTTGTCATGATAAACCTCTTGTTTTTATTTTCTTTATTATAGCATATTTTGAAAATCTAAATTTCTCTATTTTTTAGATTTTCCTCTGTAAATCTTACCATTCAAGCAAAAACGAACAAACATGTCATTTGTTCGTTTTCATTTTGAGAGGGAATATTGTACTCAATGAAAATCAAAGAGCAAACTAGGAAGCTAGCCGAGGGTTGCTCAAAGCAATGCTTTGAGGTTGTAGATAAGACTGACGAAGTCAGTTACATATATCTACGGCAAGGCGAAGCTGACGTGGTTTGAATTTGATTTTCGAAGAGTATTAAGCTTTCACTTCGATCACAGCATCACCCTTCGCAACTGAACCTGCTGCGACTGGAGCTACTGAAGCGTAGTCAGCTGTATTAGTAACGATAACCATTGTTGTATCATCAAGTCCAGCTGCAGCGATTTTGTTTGAGTCAAATGTTCCAAGAACATCGCCCGCTTTCACCTTGTCACCTTGAGCAACTTTTGCTTCAAAACCTTCACCATCCATAGATACAGTGTCAATACCAACGTGGATCAAAACTTCAGCACCATTAGCTGTTTTCAAACCAAAAGCGTGTCCTGTTGGAAAGGCAATTGAAACTTCCGCATCAGCTGGTGCGTAGACCACACCTTGACTTGGTTTCACAGCGATACCTTGTCCCATAGCTCCACTCGAGAAGACTGGGTCATTGACATCAGCAAGAGCAACAACATCACCGACGATAGGAGTTACAAGTGTTTCATTTTGAAGAGTATCAGTCTCTTCCACTACTGGTGCTTCTACTGTAGGTTCTGTAACTGTTTCTGCGGTTGCTGTAGCAGCTTCATCAGCAAAGACACTGGCTGCTTTTGTTTTCCCGTAGAAATAAGTGAAAGCAAAAGCGGCAACAAAGGATACGATTTCCGCAATTATATACATAGGGATTGAACCAGCCTTAATAGAAAGGAATCCAATAAATCCAGCCGCTCCCAATGAAACCGCAATAACGTGACTTAAACCTGCTACGAAGGCACCAATTGCTGAACCAGCAAGGGCGCAGAAGAATGGGAATTTGTATTTCAAGTTTACCCCAAAGAGAGCAGGTTCTGTAATACCAAGGAAGGCAGAGACAGCAGCCGAACTTGACAATCCTTTTGTTTTAGCATTTTTTGTCAAGAAGTAGATTGCGAGAGTAGCAGCACCTTGTGCTACGTTTGCCATTGAAGCAACAACAAAGATGTAGTCTCCAAATCCAGTACCGTTATTATTGTAAGCAGACAACAATTGTGTTTCGATTGCTGGGAATGATTGGTGAAGACCTGTCATAACGATTAATGAGTAAGTTCCACCAAATAGACCCATACCAAAGGCACCTGTTGTGTTGTACAACCATACAATCGCATTTGTAATCGCATCAGACACAACCAACATAACAGGACCAATAACTGTAAAGGTAAGGAATCCTGTAATCATCACTGATAAAAGCGGTGTGAAAGTGAAGTCAACTGCAGATGGCAATTTCTTGTGGAAGAATTTTTCCAAATTAGCTAACAACCAGACTGCAACAAGGACTGGAATAACTTGATAAGCATAGTTAGTTTGTGTAACATGGAAACCTAAGATGTCCCAGAAGGCTTCTTTCCCACCCAAATCTGGAGTGGTCATGATCATACCAATTGCCGCACCAAGGAATTGGTTTGCTCCAAAGCGTTTGGCTGCTGAAATACCAACCAAAACAGGGAGGAACATAAATGGAGCAGCAGACATCAATTGAATCATAGCTGAGAAGCCTTTGATTGCAGGATACATATCTTCAATTGATTGAGGTCCAAACAAGTCTGGTGATGTCAAGAAGTTACGTAAAGCCATCAAGAGACCACCTGCAACTAAGGCAGGGATAATAGGAACAAAGATGTCTGACAAAAGTTTAATCAAGTCCATCAATGGATTGAACTTTTTGTCTTTATTAGCAATCTCTTTCAAATCATCTGTCGAAACTTCTTTCAAACCAGTTTTCTTAATAATTTCCGCATATACGAAGTTAACATCACCAGGACCAATGATAATTTGATATTGTCCGTTAGTACTAAAAGTTCCCTTCACATCCGCATTATTATCTAGAGCTGCTTGATTCACTTTTGATTCGTCTTTTAATACCAAACGAAGACGAGTTGCACAGTGGGCTGCAGCTACAAGATTATCCTTACCGACAGCCTCAATGACCTCGGCAGCAACTTTACTATAATCCATAGCAAAAATCTCCTTATATAAAATTTTGTTCTTGTTTGAAAGCGATTTTATCCGCCCTACGACTATTATTTTATCATGTTTTAAAAATATGTCAAGCGTTTTGCAGAAAAAATATTTGTTTCTACTTAGTATCCTTAGCTTTGTTTGATTGGTTTTGACTGTTTTAACAGATATTCCTTAAAAAGGTAAGTTTAACATCTTTTTTATCAGGAATTCATTTCATTATCTTTCATATTTTTGTGAAAATTTGATTGATTTCCTACATTTATTTTATAACAATCGTTTGACAGTTTTTTCTCTTTTTTAACATAAAAGACTTGCTTTTTTAACCGAAAACGGTTACTATTAAAAGTGATAAGATTTTTGGAGGAATAAAATAAATGGAATGGACAACTGAGCGTCGTTACAGACTTTATCAAGATTGGACGCAAGAAGAAATTCAACATATAAAAGAAAATATGGCACAATCTCCATGGCATACTCATTACCATGTTGAGCCAAAAACAGGACTTCTCAATGACCCAAATGGTTTTTCTTACTTTGATGGTAAGTGGATTGTTTTTTATCAGAACTTTCCTTTTGGTGCAGCACACGGTTTGAAATCTTGGGTTCAATTGGAAAGCGAGGACTTGGTTCACTTCACAGAAACTGGAGTCAAAGTTTTGCCTGATACTCCATTAGATAGCCACGGTGCCTACTCTGGTTCTGCCATGCAGTTTGGCGAAAACTTGTTCCTATTTTATACAGGAAATGTTCGCGATGAAAATTGGACCCGTCACCCATACCAGATTGGAGCTTTGATGGATAAGGATGGCAAGATTACAAAGATTGACAAGATCTTGATTGACCAGCCAGCTGACTCTACTGATCACTTCCGTGATCCGCAAATTTTTAACTTCAAGGGGCAATATTATGCCATCGTGGGGGGGCAAGACTTGGAGAAAAAAGGCTTCGTCCGTCTCTACAAGGCTGTTGACAACGACTATACAAACTGGCAAGCAGTTGGCGACCTCGACTTTGCTAACGACCGTACTGCCTACATGATGGAATGCCCAAATCTGGTCTTTGTAGGGGAGCAACCTGTCCTCCTCTATTGTCCACAAGGATTGGATAAGAAAGTTCTAGACTACGATAATATCTTTCCAAATATGTATAAGATTGGGGCTTCTTTTGACCCTGAAAATGCCAAAATGGTAGATGTGTCTCAACTTCAAAACATGGATTATGGTTTCGAAGCTTATGCAACTCAAGCCTTCAACGCTCCTGATGGGCGTGCTCTGGCTATCAGCTGGCTTGGTTTGCCTGATGTTTCATATCCATCTGATCGTTTTGACCACCAAGGAACCTTCTCTTTGGTCAAGGAGCTCACTATCAAAGACGACAAACTCTATCAATACCCAGTCGCAGCTATCAAGGACCTTCGTGCTACTGAAGAAGCCTTCTCAAACCGTGCTCAAACCAAGAACACTTACGAACTCGAACTCAACTTGGAAGCTAATAGTCAGATCGAGATTGTCTTACTTGCTGATAAAGAAGGCAAGGGACTTTCCATCAACTTTGACCTTGTAAATGGTCAAGTGACAGTAGATCGTGGCCAGGCTGGTGAGCAGTATGCCCAAGAATTTGGAACTACTCGTTCTTGCCCTATCGACAATCAAACTACTACTGCTACAATCTTCATCGATAACTCTGTCTTTGAAATTTTCATCAATAAAGGAGAAAAAGTATTTTCTGGTCGTGTCTTCCCACATGCGGACCAAAATGGCATCCTAATCAAATCTGGAAACCCAACCGGAACTTACTATGAATTAGATTATGGTCGCAAAACTAACTGATGTCGCCAAAATTGCAGGCGTCAGCCCTACTACTGTTTCTCGAGTTATCAATAAAAAAGGGTATCTCTCTGAGAAAACCATTCAAAAAGTCAATGAAGCCATGCGAGAATTGGGCTATAAACCCAACAACCTAGCTCGCAGTCTACAAGGAAAATCAGCTAAGTTAATCGGCCTGATTTTCCCAAATATTTCTAACGTTTTCTACGCAGAATTGATTGATAAACTGGAACACCAACTTTTTAAGAATGGTTACAAGACCATCATCTGCAATAGCGAGCATGACTCTGAGAAGGAACGCGAATACATCGAAATGTTGGAAGCCAATCAGGTGGACGGCATCATTTCGGGTAGTCACAACTTGGGAATCGAAGACTATAATCGCGTGACAGCACCGATTATTTCCTTTGACCGAAACCTGTCTCCAGACATCCCTGTCGTTTCCTCTGACAACTATGCTGGTGGGGTTCTTGCGGCCCAGACCTTGGTTAAGACAGGTTCCCAGTCTATCATTATGATTACCGGGAACGACAATTCTAACTCGCCAACTGGACTGCGTCATGCTGGTTTTGCATCCGTACTCCCAAAAGCTCCTATTATTAATATTTCCAGTGACTTTTCGCCTGTCAGAAAAGAAATGGAAATCAAGAATATCTTGACCCGACAAAAACCAGATGCTATCTTTGCTTCAGATGACTTAACAGCTATTCTGGTCATTAAAATCGCTCAAGAACTGGGCATTTCTGTCCCGGAAGAGCTCAAGGTCATCGGCTATGATGGAACTTACTTTATCGAGAATTACTATCCTCATTTGACGACTGTGAAGCAACCTATGGAAGAGATTGCCAGCCTCACTGTTGACCTCCTCTTGCAGAAAATCGAAGGCAAGGCAGTCGCGACAACAGGCTACTTCTTACCAGTTACCTTATTACCAGGAAAAAGTATTTAAGCATAAAAAAACTCAGACTGTCCTCGTCTGAGTTTTTTTATGATCTTAAGTTTTCTAGATAACGCTGAGCTGTCTCTAAGTTAAAGGTTTTATCTGCGATGAGGCGCTCAACTAGGGGAGCTACCTCGGATTCACTAGCACCTGCGAGAAGTGCCAAGGATTTGGCCTGCAATTTCATGTGGCCTTGCTGGATTCCTGTACTGACCAAGGCTTTGAGCGCTGCAAAGTTTTGGGCAAGTCCGATAGACACGATAAGCTGGGCCAATTCTTTAGCAGAAGGATTTCTCAGTAGTTCATGACTAAGGGCTACACGAGGGTTGAGGCCGATAGAACCACCCTTGGTCGCTACAGGCATGGGTAAGGTCATCTCACCGACCAATTCTTCTCTTTCAACATCCAGTGTCCAGCGACTAAGACCTTGATAGCGCCCGTCTCGACTAGCAAAGGCATGGGCCCCCGCCTCAATGGCACGCCAGTCATTACCTGTGGCGATTAAAATAGCATCAATACCGTTAAAAATTCCTTTGTTATGGGTAGCAGCTCGGTAAGGATCAGCTTGCGCAAACTGGCTGGCCAAGACCAATTTTTCTGCCAGTTCACGCGCCTCATCTTTTTGGCGACTCAAGTAGCGAAAAGCGATGCGACAGTTTACAGTCACCAGAGAATCGGTCGCGTAATTAGATAGGATTCCCATGAGACTTTGTCCCTGACTGAGTTCTTCTAAGACTGATTTTAAAGCCTCCAGCATAGTGTTGAGCATATTGGCTCCCATGGCTTCCTGGGTATCGACATGAAGATAAACGACGAGAAAGTCTGTTTCGCCTTTTATCTGCTCGACATGCAGATCGCGCGCCCCGCCCCCGCGTTTAACAATGGAAGGGTAGGCTTGATTGGCAAGTTCCAAGAGCTCAGCCTTTTTCTTTACAATCTTCTCTTGCGCTTGTTCAGGATCAGTAACTTGATAAAGGGCTACCTGCCCAATCATCTGGCGCTTATGCACTTGTGCAGTAAAACCGCCTGCACGCTTGATGATTTTACTGGCATAGCTGGCTGCAGCAACAACAGACGGTTCTTCTGTCACATAGGGAACTGTATATTCCTGACCATTGACAAGAACCTCTGGAACCAGCGAATAAGGCAGAGAAAAAGTTCCCACTACATTCTCACTCAGCTGGTCTGCAACAGCCACACTCATCTGTTCATCCTGATCCAAGCTAATTTGCTTTTCAGGACTAAGGAGCGCCTGAGCTTTTAACAACTCAAGGCGCTCTTGGTATGATTTTTTAGAAAATCCATTCCAACTTATCTTCATTCTTTTTCAACCTTGCTATAACGGCGTTGGTGGTCGAGAATTTCAACCAAGGCAAAATCTTGATTTTCATAGCTAGCAAACTGGACAGAGTTGGTTTCATCCAAGTCTACTTCTTCAAAGAAGACCTTTTCGTATTCTGCGACGGATAAGGCAGTACGTTGGTTGAGCTTGTTCAAGCGTTCTTTATCCAGATAAGCTTCATAACCTTCAACCAATTCCCCACTGAAAAACTCAGCTACAGCACCACTTCCATAACTATAAAGGGCAATTTTATCCCCAGCCTTTAGGCTATCTGCATTTTCTAAGAGGGACAAAAGTCCAAGGAAAAGTGAACCTGTATAGATATTCCCTACCTTTTGACTGTAGAGAATAGACTGGTCAAAATGTTTTTGCAAGAGGTCTTTTTTCTCTTGAGGCAGGCTCTTATCCATAATTTTTTTCAAGCCTTTTAGCGCTAATTTAGGGTAAGGCAAGTGGAAGCAAATAGCCGCAAAATCATCCAAAGTAAGCTGGTAGCGTTTTTGGTATTCAAGCCAAGTCGTTTTCAAGCTATCCAAGTATTGCTGAGTAGAATAAACACCATTTACATAAGGAGTTGTCGAGTAATTTGGACGCCAGAAATCCATGATATCACGGGTTTGAGCAACGTTATCATTATTAAAGGCCATAATACGTGGATTTTGTGTAATCAACATTGCTACACTTCCAGCACCCTGAGTTGGTTCTCCCGGTGTTTCAATTCCATATTTGGCAATATCACTAGCGATGACCAAGACCTTGGACTCTGGAGAATTTTCCACATGCAATTTAGCATAATGAAGGGCAGCTGTCGCTCCATAGCAGGCTTCTTTAATCTCAAAACTACGAGCAAAGGGCTGGATGCCAAGCAAGCCATGCACAAAGACGGCCGCAGCCTTACTCTGGTCAATTCCTGACTCGGTAGCCACGATGACCATATCAATTTCTGCTCTTTCTTGCTCAGTTAAAATAGAGTCACTTGCACTAGCCGCCAAGGTCACGATGTCCTCAGTTAGGGGCGCAATACTCAATTCTTTGAGCAAGAGTCCTTTACTTAATTTTTCAGGGTCAATTCCCCTCGCTTCTGCTAAGTCTTGTAATTTCAAGACATATTGACTGGTCGCAAAACCAATCTTATCAATACCGATTGTCATATTTACCTCTGTTTTATCATTCATTGTAAAAAATCGTTCTATACTATTTTATCACAAATGGCAGTAAAAGAGAGAAAAAAGACTTGATTCACCAAATCAAGTCTTTTATTATTCTAACTTTTATGCTGGTTTCTTAAGTAGGTATAAAGTCTGAGAATTACTGTTCCACTAGCCATTCCAATAGAGATTACCAAAGCCAACATGACAACCAAGGCAGCACTGGCAATGGCATGGCTATAATCCCCTGTCACAAAAAAGGCAGTTGTTCGATAGGAGAGATATCCTGGAACCAGTGGTGCCAAGATGGCCAAGATAAAGACCACAGCAGGTGTCTTGTAAAGAATACTTAAAATCTGACTGATACAAGAACCAATAACGGCCGCAATGAAGGTTGCTACGATGACATTGGTTGGTTCCTTGAGCAAGAGATAAATCAGCCAGACAAACATGCCTAAAATCCCACTAGGTAAGAGCATGGACCGTTGAACATTGAGTACAATTAAAAAAGTGATAATGGCAAGAAGACTTGCTATGGCTTGTAATAAAAAGGTTGTTAGTGTCATATTAGTTCATTAATATCAAGGCGACAGAAGTTCCCGCCCCTAAAGCTAGGGTAATGAGCAAGGATTCAAATATCTTGCTCATACCAGAGTTTATATGGTTAGTCATAATATCACGAACCGCATTCGTCAAGGCAATCCCTGGTACAAACGGCATGACCGCACCAGCTATAATCAAATCTGCCGTTGAAGGAAAGCCTGTGTAGCGAACCCAAAACTGAGCAATTATCCCAAAGACAAAAGCTCCAGCAAAGACCGTCACAAAAGGAATTCGGATAAACTTCTCTACATAAAGAGAAAAGGTAAAACCAAATAAGGTAGCCACTCCTGCCCCAAGTGCATCGTAGATATTCCCACTAAACATAATCGAAAAGAAAGGAGCACTAAAGGTCGCAGCCAGAGTTACCTGCAACTTGGTATAGGGAAGGGGTTGAGCTTGTAAGTCCGTCAATTGCTTGAAGGCTGTCTCTAAATCAATCTGCCCCCCAACCAGTTGACGAGAAATCTGATTCACATCGCAGACTTTTTCAATATTATAAGACGAGGAAGTCACGCGCTTCATACGCGAAATATTTGTCTTTTCAATGGAGAAAAAGATAGCGGCTGGCATGGCAAGAACATTGCAATCCACAATCCCCTGTGAATGCGCAATACGAATCATGGTATCTTCTACACGATGAATCTCTGAACCACTTTTGAGGAGAATCGTTCCTGCTAGCATAATCACATCGATAACGGTATTTAGTTCTCTTAATTCTTCCATGCTTTCCTCCTTTTATCAACTCCCTCTATTTTATCACAAATCTGGAGTCAAAAAAAATCTTTGCCATGAAATCATGACAAAGATTCTAGTATCACTATTGATTTTCTCGGGAAGTATCTCCTCGTTGTGAATTGCCTTGTGAATTTCCCTGTGTTGGAGTGGATTCTGCATCCCCTTGTTCGTTAGGTTTCCGAGAAGAACTTGAGGACGAAGATGATGAGGATGAGGATGAAGAAGTTGAAGAAGAATGAGTTTGTTTCGCTTTATAAATAGAAATTTTAACACGAGTAGTGCTCAAATCTACCTTTTCACCTGCTTTTGGACTTTGCTCTACAACAGTCTCATCAGCTGTTCCATCTGGAGCTGTAGTCACTTCTATAACTTCAATATTCGCCTTTTTAACTTCGTATATCTGAGTAAGATTATTGACTGTAAATTCTCGGCTAGAACCAATATAACTTGGCATTGAAATAGAATTTCCTTTTTTAGCAACAGTCAGAACTATTTGAGTTGCCTTGCTAAGATCGTAGGTTGTCCCTTCCGGTAAACTTTGTTTCATGATTGTACCGGCTTCGATTTCATTGGATTTTTCTTCTTCAATCTTAATCAAATTTTCTGGAACCTTCTTGCCTTTCAATTCTGCCACTACATCACTGGATTTTCTTCCAAGATAATTTCCAAGTTGGAAAGATTGCGGACCAGAAGACACAATCAAATTAATTTTTGTTCCTTCTTTGCGTGTCGTACCTGCGTCAGGATCGGTACGAATAACCCGACCTTCTTCAACCTTATCACTGGCCTCTGATTTTTCTTCACCAACCTCAAAATTGGCTTTTTTAAGAGCTTCTTTGGCCTCTGCAACCGTCTGACCTGCCACCTTTGGAATGGCAATGGTAGCGGGCGTTCTATATAAAATCCATACCAAAGATGCCACAATCAACAAGAAGGTCGCAAATAGAATTGGATAACGTGCTTTCATGCGACGCCGCTTGACTGGTTTTGCACTAGTTACCGGTTTTTCTGTCTGAGGAGGCTGAGGTTGAGGCCTGTCCTCTTTTACCGGGGTTTTAGGAATAGAAGTCAAGGTACTTTGTGGAACTTTTGGAAGAGTCTTAGTGTCTGCCTTAGTCGTTTCGTCAAAGACTAGCTTTGGTTCATTACGACGATTATAAGACAAACAACTAGACAAATCCACATACATTTCCGCGACTGATTTGTAGCGGTCTGTCAATTTCTTGGCAGTTGCCTTGATAACAACATTTTCTAAAGCCTGAGGCACAGATGGATTTTCAGCAATAACCGATGGCAATGGCTTCTGAAAATGTTGGAGGGCGATGGTCACCGCACTATCCCCATCGTAAGGAATATGACCTGTCAGCATCTCATAGAAAATAATCCCCATGGCATAGATATCACTCTGTACAGTCGCTTTAGAACCACGAGCCTGCTCTGGTGACAAATAATGAACTGAACCTAGCATTGAGTTAGTCTGAGTCAGACTCGTCTCTGCAAAGGCTACTGCGATCCCAAAGTCTGTGACCTTGGCCGTCCCATCTGATGTCAAGAGAATATTTTGAGGTTTCAAATCCCTGTGAACAATCCCTCGAGTATGAGCTAAGCGCATAGCTAAGAGGATTTGTCCCATGATTCGAACCGCTTCTTCATTTGATAGAGGATGATGTTCCTTGATATAGCGTTTGAGGTCTAATCCAGCAACATATTCCATTGCAAGATACTGTTGTCCCTCTTCTTCACCGATATCTGTAATCCGAACGATATGAGGATGATCCAGATCTGCCATAGCTCTTGCTTCACGCTGAAAACGCGCCACTGCAATAGGATCTGTCTGGTAGTTGGTCCGCAGAACCTTGACTGCCACTTCTTCACCGTCTAAAATCAAATCCTTGGCTAAATAGACATCTGCCATGCCTCCTCGACCAATTTGTTTGATAATCCGATACCGCCCGGCAAAAATTTTGCCGATTTGGATCATTCTATTGCCTCCTCATTAACAGCAATAAGGGCAACTGTGATATTGTCCAAACCACCCGCATTGTTGGCAAAACGAATCAAGGTTGCTGCCTTATCTGCCAAAGAAATATCGCTGGTTACAATATCATAGATTTCACTTCCTGAAATCATATTTGTCAAGCCATCACTATTAAGTAGGAGATAGTCTCCCGGCTCAAGGGTAATGATCCCAAAATCAGGTTGAATTTCATCTTTTTGACCGATAGATTGAGTAATAATATTTTTCTGTGGGTGGCTGGCTGCTTCTTCCGGCGTCAATTGACCCGCCTTGAGCAATTCATTGACCAAAGAATGGTCGCTCGTTAACTGGTGATATTCTTCTCCACGAATCAAACTGATACGAGAATCTCCAATGTGAGCATAAATAGCCTGATTATCAATAATGGCTACAGCCTCAAGGGTTGTCCCCATTCCTTTATAGACTTCAGCCTGCCCAAGTTGGTGAATCTTTTGATTTTCAATCTCAAGGTTGTTAGCAAACCATTCACGCACTTCATTAACTGTATCAATTTGAGTATCTACCCAAGCTACACCAAGATCTGTTACCGCCATCTCACTAGCGATATTCCCCGCACGATGACCTCCCATACCATCAGCTAGAATAATCATGGTACGCCCAACTCTATTGACATAGTGGTTGACATAGTCTTGGTTATTTGTTCGTTTCTGACCAACATCTGTTAATAATGAAATTTCCATGTGTTAGTTCCTTCCTAATCCGATATCTTGCGAAATTGACTGATGAAGAATCCATCACTTCCATACAATTCAGGTGTAATGAGGATACAGCCGTCTTTCATGATATCCTTACATTCATGTTCTAGTTTTACCTGCTCGAACTCAGGATGACTTTCTAAAAACGCCTCAACGACTTGAAAATTCTCCTCTGAGACAATAGTACAGGTACTATACGTTATTATACCACCTTTGCGTAGTGTTTGACAAACACTACCTAATATTTCTAGCTGAATTTCCTGTAAGGACGCGAAATCTACCGTTTCTTTATTGTATTTGATATCTGGTTTGCGGCGCAAAAGACCGATTCCTGAACAGGGAGCATCCACCAAAATCTTATCAAATGAATTCTGACCAAAAAACTCATGCACCTTTCTGGCATCCAATTTTTTCGTTTGAACCCGATCTGCAACTCCTAGACGTTGAGCGTTTTCTTGGATTAAGTCCAATTTGTGGTCGTACAAGTCCAGCGCAGTAACCTGGCCTGTCGTCAGATAAGATGCCATATGGGCGGTCTTTCCGCCAGGAGCTGCACAGGCATCAAGCACTCGTTCATCACCTTGCAAATCAAGCATCGGAGCAACCAGCTGGCTGGACTCGTCTTGGATGGTAATGGATCCATCCGCAAACAAATCATGGCTAGCAAAATGTCCCTGTTCCTTAACCAGTCCAGCAGGAGATAAATGAGAATCACTTGCACCAAGCAGATCTTTGATTTCCGCTTTTCGGCTCAAATCTCTTACACGAATACTGGCCTTGTTGCGCAACAAAAGACTTTCAAAAATTGCTTGTGCTCGCTCTTCCCCGTACTCTTCCTTGAGCTTAGAAACCAACCAAACTGGCAAAGAGTAGGCAATGGAATCACGCTTATTTTTACGTTTGATACTGGCAATATCTGGCAAGCCCTCACGCAAGATACGACGAAGGACTGCATTGACCAGTTTTTCGCTACCTTTTTTACGAAGTTTAGCTAGTTCCACCGCTTCATTGACCACTGCATGATCTGGAATCTTATCCAGATAGCACAGTTGGTAGACACTCATAAGAAGAAGGACATAAAGCCAACTGTCTAACTGGTCTCTATCCTCAATAAAGTGAGACAGGTACCATTCTAAAGTTAGTTTACGGGCTACGGTTCCGTAAACAAGCTCTGTCACCAAGCCCTTATCTGCCGCTGACAGTTGACTTTCCTTAAGATGTTTATTTAAGGCGATATTGGAGTAGGCTTGATTGATAAAGACATCCTCTAGCACCTTTAAGGCTAAACTTCTAGCCGTTTCTACTTTAGTCACCAAATCGTTCTCCTACTGCCAAAGTTCGTCCCACACCGTTGAGGAAGGAAGTAATGTCCATCTTAGGTTTTCCTGCTGGTTGAACCTGTTTGAGAGACAGGGCTCCTTCTTCTGTTGCGACAATCAATTCCTTCTTACCAATGGAAAGAATCTCACCTGGAGTTCCATGGCCTTCTACAGGGAGTGCTTCATAAATCTTAAAGCGGTCACCCTTAAGGAAAGTATGAGCAACAGGCCAGGGATTCATTCCACGGATTTGGTTAAAGAGTTGATGATTGCTCTTGTTCCAGTCCAACTTTTCTTCTTCAGGTTTGATATTAGGAGAAAATGTAACCTGGCTTGGATCTTGCGGCTCTGGCTGAATCTCACCAGCAATGTATGCAGGCAAAGTGTCCAAAAGCAAATCACGACCGACAATGGCCAATTTTTCAAACAAAGTTCCAACATTGTCCTCATCAGTAATAGGAATACTGCGACGAGAAATCATGTCTCCTGCGTCCATCTCCTTAACCATCTCCATAATGGTTACTCCTGCCTCCTCATCACCCTGAATCAAGGCATAATGGATAGGAGCACCACCACGGTGTTTAGGAAGGAGGGAAGCATGAACATTGACTGCAAAATCCATGCTATCAAGGAGTTTACTTGGGAGGAATTGTCCAAAAGCTGCTGTTACAATCCCATCAGCTCCCAAATTCATGATGGCTTCCATTTCTGGGCTACCCGATAATTTTTCAGGTTGGTAGATAGGTAGGCCTGCCTCTTTGGCTGCTTGTTTCACTGGAGTTTCTTGGATGATTTTTTTACGTCCAACCGCACGATCTGGCTGAGTTACAACTGCAACAATCTCGTAGCGGTCATCTGTCAAAAGTCCCTTTAAAACAGTCGCTGAAAATTCAGGCGTTCCCATAAATATTAGTTTTGTCATATCTGCTCCTTCTTATAAAAATTGTTGCGGTTCGTGGTCAATACTGAGACGAAGTTCGCTATTTTCTCGTTCTTGTGACAAGGCCAAGACCTGGTTGAGGGTCGGACCTAGCTCATCTTCTAAACGGTATTTAATTAAAATCTGATAATGATAGAGGTTATGAGTGCGGGCGATAGGCTTAGGGGTCGGACCTAGTATTTTACTAGTCTCTGATAATCCTGACCGCAAAATGTTCATGACTTCATAGGCACGTTTGACCACCTTTTCTTCTTTCTTATGAGAAAGAGTAATGCCAATCGTGAAATAGTAAGGTGGATAGCCAAGTTGTCGTCTGATACCCATTTCATAGGCATAGAAACCTTCGTAATCCTGATCCTTGGCAAATCGAATAGCATAGTGCTGCGGATTGTAAGACTGGATCAAGACCTGACCAGCTTTTTCAGCCCGGCCTGCACGGCCCGCAACCTGAGTCAAAAGCTGAAAGGTCCTTTCAGAAGAACGGAAATCAGGCAGATTCAAAGCTGTATCCGCATTTAGAACTCCGACTAAAGTTACATTTGGAAAATCCAAGCCCTTGGCAATCATCTGGGTTCCCAGAAGAATATCCGCTTCACCCTTGCCAAACTGCTCAAGAAGTGCTTGGTGACTACCTTTCTTACGAGTCGTATCCACATCCATCCGTAAAATCCGGGCCTGAGGAAAGAGTTCACTTAGCTCATCGTAGGCTTTCTGTGTCCCCGTCCCATAGTAACGAATACTGCGGCTCTTACAGTTAGGACAGACCTGAGGAATTTCCTTAGAAAAGCCACAGTAATGGCAGTTCATGGTCTTGGTATCCATGTGCAAGGTCAAGGATATGTCACAGTTGGGACAAGTATCCACTGTCCCACACTCCCGACACATAACAAAGCTAGAATAACCACGGCGATTGAGCATGAGAACGACCTGCTCTTTTTTAGTCAGACGGTCCTGAATAGCTTCTAGCAAAGGAGGTGTAAAGTTTGACGTCTCATTTTGTCCAATATAGTCCCGAAAGTCAATTACTTGAACCTCAGGGATCCTAGCCAAAGGATTGGCCCGTTGGGTTAGACGTAAGTGTTGATAAACACCCTTACCAGCACGCGCACGACTTTCTAGACTCGGAGTTGCTGAACCAAGTACCAGAGCTGCTTGATTATACTGGGCTCGTAAAATAGCTACCTCTCTGGCATGGTAACGGGGATTGCTGTCCTGCTTATAAGTCGCTTCATGCTCTTCATCGATAATGATAACACCCAGATTTTTCAGCGGGGCAAAGATAGCTGATCTAGCACCAACAACAACTTGGGCATCCCCACGCTCTACCTTGCGCCATTCATCATACTTTTCACCATTAGACAAGCCTGAGTGGAGGATGGCCACTTTCTCACCAAAACGAGCAATAAAGCGCTCGGTCATTTGAGGTGTCAGAGAAATCTCAGGCACTAGAACAATCGCTGTTTTTCCCATATCCAAGGCACCTTGTATAATCTGCAAGTAAACCTCAGTTTTCCCACTTCCAGTGATTCCTTGAAGCAGGAAGGGAGGCTGATGACTGCCAATCGCACTAACAACCGCATCTCGCGCCTGTCTTTGTTCTGGATTCAATTCCAGAGACTGACTTGCCTCAATGCCTTCAAAATAAGCAGCCGAGCGTTGAACTTCCTTTTGGACTATGGTAACAGCACCTTGTTCTACAAAGAAATTGACTTGTTCCCGTGAGTAATTTTCTAATAAGGCTGACAAAGGAGTACTTTCAGGATGAGTTAATAAATAATCTCGCAATTCCAATTTCTTCTTGGCACGATTTGAAATTTCTAACTTTTCTAATTTGTCAAGATAAATTTCAACCCAGGACTGAGTCTTGACCTTCTTTTGATCGACTGCCTGATATTCCAGACCAAGCAAGCCTTTTCTAGTCAAACGCATCATTTCAGCTTGCTTCGCGATGTCTAGTGAAGAAAAGGCAAGCGAATCTTCTGAACCAAACAAGCGCTCTCGATCTTCCCGACTCAGACCTGCCAGAGGATAGAGGATCTTGTCATAGCTAGAGTTAAGAAATCCCGGTAACATAGCCTTGAGGATGGAGATCTTATAGGAGAAGACGGATTTACGTAACTCCTCAGCCAGCCAGAGTTGTTCTTGCGTGAGAACAGGTGAAAAATCCAGCACCTCCGCAATATTTTTTAAATCTTGCTCCATCTCTTCTTCATCCGATTGGAACTCCAAACCAAGAACAATCCCTTGAATCAGGCGATTTCCTTTACCAAAAGGTACATGGACCCGCATCCCAACCTCTAGCATTCCCAGAAATTCCTCCGGAATCCTATAAGTATAAGGCTGGTCCGTCTGCATCAAAGGTACATCTACGATAATGTTAGCTACGGCCATCTTCTCACCTCCTCCTTGTCCGTACGTTTTTGCAATAGAAAAAATAAGATTGAGTCCCCCCAACCTTAAATTTTTTCACCATCTTCTTTTTCTTTAGCGATTTGCTCTTTGATTTTCTTTTCTTCTTCTTCTTTGCGGCGTTTTTCTTCTTCGATACGGCGACGCACCGCTTCACGTTTTCCTTCTGGATCTGGGTGAATTGTAACGTTTCCTGCTTCGATTTCTTCTAAAGCGCAAAGAGTTGACTTTTCAGATTTGAAACCTTGAGTTGCTGGCGCACCTGCTGTCAATTCGTGGGCACGTTTTGCTTCCAAAATTACGAGTGAATATTTTGATGGAACCTTGTCGAGCAAGGTATCAATAGAGGGTTTTGACATCATTTGCTTGTTCCTATTTTCTAAATTTTATCGGGTAGTTGGAGATTTTGGTAACATCTCCTGATAGTGACCAATGACACGATCCACACGGAAGTGTTCTGCTTCGATAACACGTTTAACACGCTCAGCAGCTAGGGGCACCTGATCGTTGACAATCGCATAATCATACTCACGCATGAGGGCAATTTCTTCCTTGGCTTTTTCGATTCGTTGGGCAATCACTTCTGCACTGTCTGTTCCACGTCCTACCAAACGATCTTGCAATTCATCCAAATCTGGTGGTGTCAGGAAAATAAAGACAGCATCTGGAACCTTTTTCTTGACCTGAAGAGCACCCTGAACTTCAATTTCAAGGAAAACATCGATTCCCTTGTCCAAGGTTTCATTGACATAGGTCAGAGGAGTTCCATAGTAGTTGCCGACATATTCTGCGTATTCCAACATCTGTCCTTGACGAATCAACTCTTCAAACTCTTCGCGAGTCCGAAAGAAATAGTCAACACTATCCACTTCTCCAGGACGTTGTGCGCGTGTCGTCATCGATACAGAGTATTGAAATTGGTTTTCAGAACTCTCAAAAATCTCTCTTCTAACCGTTCCTTTTCCAACCCCTGAGGGACCAGAAAAAACGATTAGTAAGCCTCGGTCTGCCATTGTGTCTCCTTTAGTTAGTCTGTGAAATAACATTTCTCTAGAATAATGGCAAAAGCCAGATTATCCTTAACAGTCTTTCTATCTAGTGTAACAAAAAAGCAGTAATTTTTCAACTGCTCTTTCTTATTTATTTAGCATAATCTACTGCACGAAGCTCGCTAATCACCGTTACCTTGATATTTCCTGGGTAATCGAGATTGTTTTCAATTTTTTCACGAACTTTGTGAGCCAAGATTGTGACTTTGTCGTCCTTGATTTTTCCTGGATTGACCATGATACGGATTTCACGTCCTGCTTGAAGGGCAAAGCTATTTTGTACTCCTTCAAAGCCGTTAGCAATTTCTTCCAAATCATGAAGACGCTTGATGTAGTTTTCAAGAGACTCACTACGAGCACCTGGACGGGCTGCGCTCAAGGCATCTGCCGCAGCTACGATTACTGCAATGACACTTTCAGCTTCAACATCACCGTGGTGGCTAGCAATCGTATTGACCACAACTGGGTGTTCCTTGTACTTACGTGCCAATTCCATACCGATTTCAACGTGGCTACCTTCAACCTCGCGGTCAATGGCTTTCCCAATATCGTGAAGGAAACCAGCACGACGGGCAAGAGCCGCATTTTCACCAAGTTCGCTCGCCATGATACCAGCCAACTTAGCAACCTCAATCGAATGACGCAAGACATTTTGTCCATAAGAAGTACGGAATTGCAAACGTCCCATAATCTTCATCAAGTCTGGATGAAGGTTTGGCGCACCAATCTCATAGGCTGCCGCCTCACCGTATTCACGAATCTTATTGTCAATCTCTTGACGGTTTTTCTCAACCAACTCTTCGATACGAGCTGGGTGGATACGGCCATCCTTGAGCAACATTTCCATAGTCATACGGGCAATCTCACGACGGATCGGATCAAAACCTGACAAGGTCACCACTTCTGGTGTATCGTCGATAATCACATCGACCCCTGTCAAACTTTCAAAGGTACGAATGTTACGACCTTCACGACCAATAATGCGCCCCTTCATAGTATCGTCTGACAGATGAACTGTTGAGTTTGTTGACTCCGCTACATATTCACCAGCGATACGTTGCATAGCTTGAACCAGGATATCCTTGGCCATTTTGTCAGAACGTTCCTTGACCTCTTGCTCAGCTTCGCGAATACGGCTAGCAATCTCCTTGGTCAAGTTTTCCTCTGTCTGAGCCAAGATAATATCTCGTGCTTCTGCCTGAGACAGGGCACCAATACGCTCTAACTCTGCTTCTTTTTGTCTTTCGACTTCCTCTAATTGCTCTTCACGCGCATCAAGGTTTTTCGCTCTATCAGAAATACTTTGTTCTTTTTGTTCAAGTGTTTGTTCTTTACTCGTCAAATTGTCGTCCTTACGGTCGAGGCTAGTAGCTCTCTCTGTCAAACGACTTTCGATTTGTTTGAGTTCTTGACGTTCTGATTTGAATTCAGCGTCCACTTCTTCACGGTATTTTCTGGCTTCTTCTTTGGCCTCCAATAGTGCTTCTTTTTTAAGAGACTTGCTTTCACGTTTAGCTTCATTAACAAGTAAATCCGCTTCACGCTCAGCTTGTCCTCGTAAATTAGTTGCTTCTTGTTCAGCATTTAAAAGCATCAACTCTGCAGCTTCCTGAGATGATTTCATCTTAGCTGAGATGCTGACATATCCAATGACTAAACCAATGATGACGGCAAAAACAGCAATCGCAATCGACATGATTTCCATGTTTTTACCTCATTTTATTGTTATTCCGAATGACATACATTCTTTAACATTCTACCATAAAAAAGTGATTTTCACAAACCTTAAATAAAATATGTTTTGGGGAATTTAGGTCACAATCACTAAAATAAACTTGTTATTTAAAAAGCCTACCTTTCAGTAGACTTACTTTGTTTCTATTCTAATCGGTACTCTTCCAAAATTCTGCTCTGCTATACTTGGATTTCCAAGTTGGTAAATCTGGTCTGCCTTTTGGGTCATGGCATCCCAGGGTTCTTTGCCAATTCGGCTGACTAGATTGACCTGCCCTTTCAAAGACTTGAGATGCTGTCTACCTTTTTCGGTAAAACCAAGAATATGAATGGCTTCTGGTAAGGCACTTTCTCTAGCTTGCACCAAGATATAAGTCAAAAGGCGTCTGACACGCGCTTTGGTATAACGCTTGGTTGCAACTACCTCGACCAATTCGTCAACAGACTGGGCTGTCTTGATAGCTTCCTTAATACGCACTGCCATTTCTTGATTGACCTGATAGATGGCGGTTAGGTCTGGATTTGACAAGATTTGATAGCGTATCAAAGAAAAATAATCTTCCCAGTTTACCTTACACGCCTGATCAAAGAGTTCAACAGAAGGCATAAAGCGTTCTAAGAATTTTTGGTCACTTTGGTGCCGACGGAGAGCTGTCGCCGAGGCAAAGTCTACATCCTTGTCCACAGAATGGTAACCTGCTCCCTGACGCTGAATCGGATGGAGTTTGATGTTGCGTCCCGCAACTGCCTTGGCATAGGCAAGAGCAAGGACATGATTGGGGGTATTGCCTGAAAAATCAAGACCAGCAAATTCCTTCCACATGGCTTGAGTTTTCTGTGGATAGGAGAGAGAGTCAGGTAGATTATCCACAAATTGCTCCATCTCAGCACCTTTCTCTGTGTATAAGTCAGCGATTTTCTGGTAATCTAGAACTTCCTCTGTCCCAAAGGCTAGAGTATCAATGCCTAATAGGGCTAAGATATCCACAGCTCCTTGGCCGAAGAAATCCGCCGCCTGAACACTGACTAAAAAGGGCAATTCTATCACTAAGTCCGCCCCATTTTCCAGCGCCATCTGGGCTCGTGTCCACTTGTCCACGATAGCTGGTTCTCCTCGCTGCATGAAATTCCCAGACATGGCAACAATTTTCAGCCCCTCCGCCTGTTCCAGCAGGTATTTATGCCCATTATGAAAAGGATTGAACTCCGCGATAATACCTGTGATGGTCATGCTAATCTCCTACGTCTATATTTCCTTTTTGTTCTATAGGGGTATCGTTTAGCCTTCATTGACACATTATTACTTTTAACAACTATTAATCTAACAATTATCTTGGATGTGACAATACAACTAGCAATAAATATCGGTATAATCGTATATGGATCTAAATTAGAACTAGAATTTTTTATTTCGTCTAAAAGGAGAACATAAGATCCACCGATTAAAATAAATAGTAATGCAACTATAATAATTTTAATCCAGATCAAAAAATACTCAAACAATTCTTTAATAAAATCTGTATCGTTTTTTAATGACAATTTGATCACATAACATACAACTAAAATGGAAAACAAAGCGTTTGGAATAATTGAATATTCACTGATCAATTTTATAATTTTATCTCCAAAACAAATTATCATATTTACAGATGTATCACTTATATTCACAGTTTTGGAATACCCTATAAATAAATACGCCAAACTCATAGGAAGTATGACATATTTAAAAAATTCAAACTTATTATCAGTTTCATAAATTACAATCTTCTTCAAAAATAATAATGGTATTTTTAAAACTAATAGTAACAGATGTAACGTCAATACAAATACAACAATAACACTTGCTATTAAAATCCAGAAAATCGATTTTATTCCTTTTTCCCAACTTTTAAAAGATATATGTTCACGAAAGAAATCAATATCACTCTGAAACTCAGCTTTACTAACAGCAATTGATTTAAATCTAATACTATCTCTAAATTTTATACAATAAGCAGCAAAATAAATTAATATAAATACTAACAGCCAAACTAGTCCTTTTATCATGCTAATCTCCTACTTCTGCGCCACAAAAAACCAACGGGTACTGGTTTCTGTTGGCTCCTTGTCTTCAAAGTCTGCATAGAGTTTGAAGGATTTGAAACCAGCCTGTTCCAGCAAGATATCATAGGTCAAGATCTCGTAAGTCCGTTCCTCATGTACCTCATCATGACGGCTAAAGGAACCATCTGCCTCCTTGACAAAGAAGGTCAGTTCATGCACGATGGAGTGAGGAGCATCGTCCTCATAGGTATCCCAAAGCATGGCAAAGTCTTCGGCGTTTTCATGGTAGGAATAGCCCGGGAAGACCTCATCTGTCTGGTAAGTCGAATGCACATCAAAGATAAAGATTCCGTCCTCATTGAGAGCATTATAGACTTCCTTAAAGACGTCCCCGACTTCCACCTCATCCTGCATGTAGCAGATTGAGTCCGAATAACAAGTGACAAAGTCGTATTGACCAACCTTGGATAAATCCAGCATATTGCCTTCAATGAAATCAATCTTTTGCTTGGCTGAAGCCGCTCTCTTTTCGGCAATCTTCAACATATCCGCACTCAAATCAAGTCCAGTCACATTAAAACCAGCCTGAGAAAAGCGCACAGACTGGATGCCTGTCCCACAAGCCAATTCCAAGAGTTTCTTTCTCTCCTTAGTCTTGGGCAAATGCCGGAGGGAAAAATCCGTCCATTTATCGTATAAACTATCATCCATCACAGCATCGTAAACAGCCGCAAAAGTTTCATAAGTTGCCATAAAACATGATACCAAGAGCCTCCATGGCAAACACCACTCGCCCTTTACCTTTCTATCAATTTTTCTAAAATAAGCAAAGAAACCCAGTTGACTACAACTGAGTTCATCTTCTAAGCAAGAGCTTCTGAAATATCTACTGAATTTGCCTCATGCCATAGTTTTTCGAGGTTATAGTGGGCACGCATTTCTTCTGAGAAGATATGCACTACGACACTACCGAAGTCTAATAGGACCCAGCCTCCAGCCGCATCACCTTCGACATGGCTGCCTTTAAAACCTGCTTCCGCTACTTTTTCACGGATGTTATCAGCGATAGCGTCCAACTGACGGCTATTCATTGAGCTAGTGATGACAAAGTAGTCCGTCACACTAGTCAAATCTTGTACATCAAGTGCGAGGATATCCTCTGCACGTTTCTCATCAGCCGCTTTCACGACTAGTTCTAGTAATTCTTTTTCGTTCATTTAGTCCTCTTTCAAATAGTGCACAAAGGCGTTATAGGTTTCAAGGGTTTGGGGATAGATGGGAAATCCTTGGTGAGCCAAATGTTCCACAGTACGAGCTGTTTCGTAAGCAACTGCCTTATTGAGCGATAAACTTGCAATCTCACGAGCCTCATCCACATCTGGAAAGGTACGATTGTGCTCGATATAGTCTGCGACGTAGATAACCTTATCAAGGTCTGTCATCTGACTTGCTCCGACTGTATGAATTTCAATAGCTCGTAGGATTTCAGAATCTTGTAAATCCAAATCTTCCTGAATTTTATAAATCCCAACCATACCATGCCAGACATTGTTACCCCAATTTTTAAGGTCAGGGTCTAGCTGATAACGATCAATCAAGTCTAGGAATTCCTGATCGAACAGTTTTTTTGCATAGTCATGAAGGAGACCTGCTAAACCAGCTTTTTCAACATCCACGCCAAAGCGCTGAGCCAATTCCATGGCTGCACGCTCCACACCTAAGCAATGGGTTAAACGTTTCTCGGGTAGAAGCTCTGCCATTTTTTCCAACAAAGCCTCACGGGTGCAGTTAATATAGTCTTGATAGCCCATCAGTAAAGCCTTTCTTTCTCAATATAGTCTAGCACTGGTTTTGGCAAGAGAAAGTTAGGTGTGCGTCCTTGGGCGATGAAATCACGTACCATGCTGGACGAGATATCCATGAGAGGCACATCCACCCAGATAACTGGGTAAGAAGTCCCTGCCTTGTAGCGTGGGCGCTGAACCCCCACAAACTGAACCATGTCAACCAGCTCGTCAATTCGATACCACTTAGGCAGATAGTCCACCATGTCGGCTCCGATAATGAAATAATAATCGGTATCTGGATTCTTCCCTGTTAAAAGCTTCATGGTGTCGTAGGTATAGGAAATGCCCTTGCGCTCTAGCTCAATGGTTTCAATAGCCAGACCTTCACTTCCCTCAATAGCCAACTCAAGCATCTTAAGACGATGGTGTTCAGGGATGGTTTCCTTTTTATCTACATGAGGAGGTTGGTATTCAGGCATGAGCAGAACCTGGTCCAGTCCCAACTGCTGGCGCACTTGATCCGCAACAATGAGATGGGCATTGTGAACAGGATTAAAATTCCCCCCTAAAATCCCAACTTGTTTGCGTTTTTTCTCCTTGATTTCTGGCTCCAACTCTACCTTGGTAAAGGGAGTCAATAATTCGATTGCCATAGGCTAGTCTCCTTTATTTCTCTGTAAAAATAGTTGTTTGGAGTAGGTTTTTTAGATTTCTTTAACTTTTTTAGAAATCTTGCGATTCTCTTTCTTGCTTGATTGTTTATACAAAATCAAGATACGACCGATTTTTTGGACAGTATCCACACCAATTTCTTCTTCCAAGATTTCAGCTACTTCGTGGATGTTTTCATCAGTGTTTTGCAAGAGCGTTACTTTAATCAATTCGCGGGCATCAAGAGCTTGACGGACGCTGGTTTTGATTTGGTCGTTAAGTCCATTTTTCCCGATTTGAATGATGGGCTTGAGGGTGTGTGCCTGACTGTTGAGGAAGGCACGTTGTTTCGATGTTAATGACATATTTTTTCTTCCTTTTTTGATAGTTATTTTAGGTGGTGAGGGACGGTCGGAACTAATTTTCCAAAGATCTCATCTTTGAAAAATGGATTTCCTGACCTCACAATTGAGCCTTGGTCTCAATTGCGCCCCTTGCCAATCTAACGATTGGCAATCACACCACAGCAATAACTATCTTTTTATGAGCTCACTTTGTTCGCTCAGTGATTTTATTTTAAATAATTGCTTTTCGTGTGACAACTGCGACGCCTTCTGGTGCCCAGACGGCGACTTTGGCACTTCCTGTCACACGGATCCAGCCTAGTCCTGAGATAACTAAGTCAGTCTTATCCTTGATAGTAAAGACATGTTGGACCAGTTTTGGAAAATCTTCTTTTTCCTTGCTATTTGGTGGCGTTAAAAGGGTTCCGAGATGCTTGTCGTAAAAGGCACTCGCTCCTTCGAGCTTGGTACGGTGGAGTTTTAGTTCATTGTCAAAGAAGGCTGTAAAACCTTGCTTTTCACCCGCAATGAAGTCAAAGCGTCCGAGACCACCTAGAAATAGGGTTTGTTCAGGATTGAGCTGGTAGGTTTTAGGTTTGATTTCCTTTTTAGGGCTGACATACTTAAGGTTTTTAGCCGTCAAGTAGTGGGCCATCTGGTGACGGTGGATAATTCCCGGTGTATCGTAGATATAAGATCCGTCGTCAAGTGGAATCTCAATCTTGTCCAAGGTTGTCCCTGGGAAGCGCGAAGTCGTGATAACATTCTGGTCACCCGTGATTTCTTGGATAATAGCATTGATAAGGGTTGATTTTCCAACGTTGGTCACACCGACCACGTAGACATCACGGCCCATACGATACTGCTCGATTTTGTCAATGACTTCCTTAATGGCATGTTTGTTTTGAGCTGAAGTTAGGACGACATCAACAGGACGAAGTCCTTCTTCGTGGGCACGTTCCATCAGCCACTGGCTAATCTTGCCCGGTTTAACTGACTTGGGCAGAATATCTTTTTTATTTCCAACCAAGAGGACATCATTGCCCGATACAAAGCGTGGCAAGCCTGGGATGACAGACCCATTAAAATCAAAGATATCAATGACATTAACCACTAAAGCATCACTGTCTCCCACCTCGTGCAAGAGTCTTAGGAAATCATCGTCCGTCAACTGAACATCTGTGATTTCATTATAATGACGAAGACGGAAACAACGCTGGCAATAAACTTCGCCAGTCTCCAAACCTTTTTCAAGTGCCGACTGGGGAGTAAAACCTAAACCAGTCTTATCTTCCGTCTGAATGATTGCTCCACAACCAATACAGAGAATTTCTTCCATAATTAGATTCCTTTTTTATAAGTGATAGGGCCATACTTTTCAGCGATTTTTTTCATGACACGACGCTCACGCGCTCGGTTAATCTGAGTCTTAATAGAGTCTTGCTGAACCAAGGGTTTAACCAAAATCGAACGAATACCTGCACGATGGGCTGCCCGAATATCCGTCATAAGCTGGTCGCCTACCATGACCACTTGGTCTTTTTCATAGTGGAAATGTTTCATGGCACGGTCAATCCCAAATGTGAAAGGCTTTAAAGCCCAATAAACATAGTCAATCCCAAATTTTTCAACTGCTCGTTGGACCCGTTTTTTAGTGTTATTTGAAACTACGATAATGCGAATACCCGCGTCTCGAAGGTCATGTAGCCATTGCTTCATCTCTTCTGTTCCATCTGGATTATTCCAAGCAATGAGGGTATTGTCCAAATCGACCAAAACAGCCTTGATTCCCTGCGCCTGCAGGCTTGGGACTGTCAGATCATAGACTGCTTCCACAGCAAAATCTGGCATGTAATTTTCAATCGCCATTTTGGCTCCTTTTCTTAACTTTTTTTCGCAATTTTCCTTAATAACGATGACAAAACAATCCACAACCCAGCACTGGCTAAACTAATGTAGACCCAAGCATAGGGCTCATCTGTGAAGGGAAGGGGAACATTCATCCCAAAAAAGCCCGTCACTACTGCCAAAACTGCTAGTAAAACTGAAATAATGGTCAAGGTTGTCAAGTTATCATTCAGGTTGTTGTTTAGGATGTTGTTGTAAGATGCTGATAGTTGTTGAAGGACTTGTGAAATCAAGTCTGTCATGGACACCAACTGATGAGCCTCAATCATGGCGTCATCAAACTGCTCTCTCTCAATTTCGTTAAAACCGCGATAAAGAGCATGTTCTTGGATATACTCAAGCAACATGCGATTTTGCTTGGCAGCCACTGTCAGATAGACCATACCAGTCTCCAAGTCGGAAAGGGCAAAGAGATTTTTCTTTGTCGTCCGCTGACGCAAGAGCCCATTGACTTCATCCTTACTCTTGTCCATCTGCTCGATGATAGGATAGTAGGCGTTGCTAATGATTTCTAGACTGGCAAAGAGAAACTTGTAAATCGAAAGCATATCATGATTCTCCAGATAACGTGTCATCTGTTCAATAATATAGGCGTTCTTAGTATTACTAATGGTAATCAGGCGACGATGTTCCACGATAAAAGTCATAGGAAAGGCTTCATAGTAGGTCTTATCCTTTTTCAAGTCCAAGACATTGTAGATAAAGGTCACCGTCCCATTTTCACGGTGATAATCCATGTGAGCACGTTCATTTCTATCCAGTGCGTATTCAATGGTTTCTTGGTCCAAACCGTAGATTTCAGAAAGGTCCTCTAGTTTTTTCAACCTGTCCAAATCTAAGTTAATCCAGATACAACCATTACCCAACTGTTTTTCTAAAAACATCTTCTCTCCTTTACAAAACTCTTTCTATTGTACCATAAATCTGCTAGAATTTCAGACCTGGTCTGTCCGAGAGAAATTGCTGACAACGGTGATATTCCGATTGGGAACGAAGTGCAGAACCTGGTCTTCTCCTCTGAGTTGAGTAGTTCGAATACCGACGCTGACAACCTTGCCCGATACAGTGATAGGGCCATTTGTCAGAACAACCTCATCTCCTACATCCAGTTGACGTTCAAAAAGGATGAAAAAGCCATTGATGACATCAGACAGAAAACCTTGAGCTCCCATTCCAATAGCTACCCCAGCAATCCCAGCCCCAGCAAGTAAACTAGAGACTGGCAAACCTAAAATCGACAAAATGCAATAGAGTAAAAAGAAATAGAGAGTATAATTAAACACATTCTCTAATAAACGTGAAATGGTTTTCTGACGTCCAACATCATGACGAGACATTTTTAGAGAAGGTTTGACAATTCTCTGCACCATGGTATGGAGCAATTTCTTAGCTATATAAAAAAGCAAAACTAGGAATAACAGAGAAATTAACTTGGTTAAGATATTTTCAATAATCGTTGTAACATCAAGCTTATTGAGGTAGGTTTGAATAAATTCTTTCATAGAAAACTCCTTTCATCTATTATACCATACTTTTACAAGTGATGAGTCTCCATAAATATTCAAAAATAACAGCAAAAATAGACAGAAAATTCTTGATTTTAGTTCATCTTTATACTATAATCATAAACATTACACAACAAAGGAGATTGTTATGAAAAAATGCATCCATGCTTGGAATAAGACAAGCCTGATCAAACGGATTTTGATTGGTATGCTTATTGGAGGAAGCCTAGGACTGACACTTCCTAATATTTCAGGAATTGGTTTACTCGGAGATCTCTTTGTTGGCGGCCTAAAAGCCATCGCACCTATTCTAGTCTTTGCCCTCGTTGCTAACGCCCTTTCCCAACATCAAAAAGGGCAAGATAGCAACATGAAAACAGTTATCTTCCTTTACTTGCTAGGAACTTTTGCTGCCGCTCTTGTTGCTGTCTTAGCAAGTTTCATCGTCCCTGTTGAGATTACCTTAAATAGTGCCAATACAGAAATTGCACCACCAGATGGAATTGGACAGGTCCTCAGCAACCTCTTGCTCAAACTGGTTGACAATCCAGTCAATGCCCTCGTTACTGCTAACTACATCGGTATCCTATCTTGGGCAGTTGTTTTCGGAATTGCTATGAGAGAGGCCAGCAAAAATAGTAAAGAATTGCTGAAAACCATGGCTGATGTAACTTCTAAGATTGTCGAATGGATCATTAACCTAGCTCCATTTGGAATCCTTGGCCTTGTCTTTAAAACTATCTCTGATAAGGGAATCGGAAGTCTAGCGAACTATGGAATCTTACTTGCACTCTTGGTGACAACCATGCTCTTTGTAGCGCTGGTAGTCAATCCACTAATCGCCTTTTTCTTTATAAAGAGAAATCCTTATCCCCTCGTTTGGAAATGTTTGCGTGTCAGCGGTGTGACAGCCTTCTTCACTCGTAGTTCTGCAGCTAACATCCCTGTCAACATGAAACTTTGTCACGACCTCGGTCTAAATCCAGACACCTATTCTGTTTCTATCCCACTTGGTTCTACTATCAACATGGCCGGGGCAGCGATTACTATTAACATTTTGACCCTTGCTGCAGTTAATACTCTTGGAATCCCTGTTGACTTTGCGACAGCCTTTATCCTCAGTTTGATAGCAGCTATCTCAGCCTGTGGTGCTTCTGGTATTGCCGGAGGATCCCTCCTTCTTATCCCAGTTGCTTGTAGCCTTTTCGGTATTTCTAACGATATTGCCATGCAAGTTGTTGGGGTTGGATTTGTGATTGGGGTCATCCAGGACTCATGTGAAACAGCCCTCAACTCTTCTACAGATGTCCTCTTTACTGCCGTTGCCGAATATGCGACAGCCCGTAAAAAATAACTCATAAAGGCAAGCCTACTCAGGTCTTGTCTTTTCCGCTTTTATTCTAACTTACTAGGAAATTCTTATGTCTATTAGCCAACGTACGACAAAACTCATCTTAGCTACCTGTCTTGCCTGTCTTCTTGCTTATTTTTTCAATCTCTCCTCAGCTGTCTCGGCTGGAATCATCGCCCTCTTGAGCCTATCCGATACTCGTAGAAGTACCTTAAAACTGGCCCGCAATCGACTCTTTTCCATGCTCCTAGCTCTAGCTATCGGTGTTCTGGTTTTTCACTTGAGCGGATTTCATATCTGGAGCCTCGGCCTCTACCTAGCCCTTTATGTGCCTCTAGCCTATAAGATGGGCTGGGAAATTGGCATCACACCAAGTAGCGTTTTGGTTAGCCATCTCTTGGTGCAAGAGTCAACCTCTCCAGACCTTCTAGTCAATGAATTCCTTCTCTTTGCTATTGGTACAGGATTTGCCTTGCTTGTCAATCTCTACATGCCTTCACGAGAAGAGGAAATTCATCACTACCACGCATTGGTAGAAGAAAAGTTAAAAGATATTCTCCAGCGCTTCAAATATTATTTATCAAGAGGGGACGGACGCAACCAAGCACAGCTAGTAGAAGAATTAGACACTCTTTTGGAAGAAGCCCTCAGACTGGTCTATTTGGACCACTCAGACCACCTCTTTCACCAGACTGATTACCATATTCACTACTTTGAGATGAGACAGCGACAAAGTCGCATCCTGCGAAATATGGCTCAGCAGATCAACACCTGTCACCTAGCTGCCAGTGAAAGCCTAATTTTGGCCCAACTCTTTTCAAAAATTGCCGGTCAATTGAGCCAGACCAATCCTGCTTCTGATTTGCTCGATGAAATTGAACGTTATCTGGAAGTCTTCCGGAACCGCAGTCTGCCTAAGACCAGAGAAGAATTTGAAACCCGCGCCACGCTTCTTCAACTCCTACGTGAAGCAAAAAGCTTCATCCAAGTAAAAGTTGACTTTTACCAAAAATATGGACAGTAATACTCTTCGTAAATCTCTTCAACCTAGGTCAGCTCTATCCACAACCTCAAAACCGTGTAAAAAAGAAAACTTCAGATTTTCACTTTTTGTGATTGGTCTGAAGTTTTCTTTTATTTGTAGGTTAGTACCATAAAGGTTAATAGTAAAAAGAATAAGGCCAAACTCACCAATAAGGTGAGCACCTTGACCAAGGTGTTGCTCTGCCAGTAGCTCGGCTTACCAATATTACTAGTCGCATCCATGGAAAATAGTTGATTTTGTCGGGGTTGTATGGTTACCAGTACAATCAAAGCAAGAGAGAGGACAATAGCTAAAACAATCAGTATGTCAATCATAGGCCTACCTCAAAATTCTCAGCAAGGTAAAGAGTAAACCAATTAGAATCACTAATCCCAGTAAAAGTGAAAAAGTCTTACTAATCTTTTCCCCTCGGGTTTCTTTTTCCTTCTTAATCGGCTTTTGTTTCAACTCTTCCATGCGACCTTCAACGTCTTTGTAAAATAAATCTTTGTCTGACATGTTAGCCTCCTAAAACAGTTTGCATAGTTTCCTGATATCGCACCAAGTCAACATAATTTGCATGTTGTCCTTGCTTCCCAAGTGCCAGATTCATTTGATTCACATCTGAAAGGGCCAGTTTGATGGTCTCAACCAAAGAAGAAACTTCACTACTTTCAAATAGATGATCTGGAGCGATATAAAGTCTATTGTGGACCGTTTGATTGAAGCCCAGAATCAAGAGATTGTGCTCAAAGGCTTGACGCACTGCCTGCAGCAACTCATTGCTGTGATTGATATCCAAATAAATATCCGACAATTGATAGAGCTCCTGAATCTTTTGTGGGCTAGCATTCTGGTAAAGTACCACATTAGGATAGCGAAGCATGTCTAAGAGCTTAGAAGACATCTCTGTTACTGCTGCGATACGGAAAGTGACATCAGGCAAGGCTTCTACAATTGCTTCCACTTGCTCAATCTGATCTGAATTAGTCAAGATCAAGGCGTCTCGTCTTAGGAAATTATCACGTTTAAACTGATAATGGTAACCTACATGCACAAACTGATCATGGTATCTCTCTTCAGTCAACTCTAAAGCACGCTCATAAGTCGCCTTGTTTGGAATGATGATTTTTTTGGTACGCACAGCATCACTGTCCAAAATCAACTGCATATTACCTGGAATGGCATCATAGAGAGGTTCCTGCCAAACCAAGACATCTGAGCCAGATTTATCTGGATGATGGAAGGAAACCAAGAAAGCAGTCGCTAAGCTATTAAAGACAATCTGATGCTTAGCTAGCCCCAAATCTTGTAAAAAGAAGGTGATAAATTCAACTTTATTTGCAAAGTAACGAATGGACTGACTAGGTAAAGTCAATAAGATATCACCTGTCACATGGTTTTCAAGTAACAGCTCCTGACCATTGACATCTTGGTAAACCGTCATAATTGGCTCACTATCAGCACTATAGGTCGTTGTGGCAAAGCAAGCTCCAAAGCGATTATAATGATCAACTTGACGGACTCGACCTTCCAGGTCTTTCCAATCTACTTGCTTAACCAAGCGCGCCTGCATTCCATCAGCATAATGAATAACGGCCCTCTCCTGTGTCATATCTTCAATACGAGCAGACTGATTATTTCCTGAAATTTCCCAAAAAGCTGGAACAGGAACTTGATTAAAATAAAGAGGTTTTCCCTTTTCATATCCTAGATAATAAGTAAAAGGAGATACCAGACCATCAGGCAGAAAACCATCTGCATCGATGACCACTCCAAGTTGAGAAAGACCAGTAGCTACTAGACTTTCATGTAAATCTCGACTTTCTTGACCATAACGATCATAAAGTTCAATCATGGAGCACCTCCTCTACTGTTTTCTTCCACTTTTCTAAAATTTCTTCGGTTAAGAAGCCTTTTGCAATTTGATAAGAATGGGCACGCATGGTTTCCAAACGATTTTCTTGATATAATTGACAAATCTTAGCTGCATAAGCTTGCTTGATTTTATCTTCCACATGGTCAGATGAACTTGGAATCAGATAACCATTTTGCCCATCTTCTATAAAAGTCTGATTGCCATAAGGCACATCAAAACCAATTAGAGGTAGACCGGAGCCAATTGCCTCCATCAGAGTCAAACCAAATCCTTCGCTGGTTGAAGCCGTCAAGTAAACCTCATACTGGCTATAAATCTGCGAAAGTTCCGCATGTCCCTTGAGTTGGATATAGTCCTCAGCCTGATGAGTTGCAATAATCTCTCTAAGCAGAGAATCTTCACCACCGCTACCATAAATATCAAAGGTTAATTCAGGTATTTCCTTACGCGCCTCAATGACCGCCTTGACCAACCAATCGATGTGTTTTTCTTTGGCAAGACGTGAAGCCGTAATCAATGAAAATGGCTTGCGTCCCTGACTTGACTCAGTCAAGGAATCAATACTACCTACAGGAATGGTAACAATCTTTGGTTGGTGCTGGGTGTATTTAGCAAATTGCTCTTGCAACACTTCATTTTGTCTGTCAGTGGATACGATGAAGAAGTCAACCTTATCTGCATTGGTAAACTGATAGTCATAATAGTTGTTCCATAGGATATAGTCCTCGTTTGTAGCATTTTCACTATAATGCTCCGCATGAACAACTACCGCTAAATGCGCTGCCTGCGCTTCCTCAAACACAACCTGTCCAATGCCTGTCTCTCTATCGAGAATGACCAAATCAGACTTGTTCAAATTCAAGGACTTCATAAAGGCACGCATAAAAGCTGGCTTCCCATAGAAAATCTTATCCTTGAAACGGTAAACTTCTTCCTTGCCTTGATTCATCAAGATATCATAGGCTGGAGTCCCGTCTTCATTGTAAAAAGTTCGTTGGTATAGGACTGCGACATTATCCTTGGGAGCAAAGTACTCGCTACAATAACGTGTATAAGAAAAGTAATCCTTACGAATCAAATTTCCTTTAAAAACATACTCTACATATTGGACCAAGTCCTTGTTCTCATCAACCAAATAACAGGTGACAAACTTATCTTGGTCAGAAAAGAAGACACGCAATACCTTACCATTCTTTTCTCTACGACTTTCAACACCGTCAAAAGTAGCTAAGACATCATCCACTGTCACACTAGTCGGTGCAATCTTGATATCTGTAAAGTAATTATAAAGCCAAATCACTTGCTCATCATCAAAACCAATATTGGCTGTCAAATGCTGAATATTATCAGCTAAAATCATATCTGTAAAGATAAATTTAGAGGGTAAATTCAAACTTCGAAAAATACCAGCACGATAGGCTTGAGCGTATTCTACACCGCTACTAGCCCAACCAATTCCTAAATTTATATTGTAAATTGTCATATTTTCTCCTCTTATGGAAAATGAGTCACAATTTCTCCTTTTGGAGTGATCTCAACCAGCCCCATCAGGAGATTTCGTACCATATCCGCACGGATTTGTTCTTTCATCGTTTCAAAGCCAGCATAGGCTTCTTGATAATATTCTACAATTGGATTTTTCTGTGCAGTAGATTGCCTACCGATAGCCATAGATAACTGTTGGAGATAGTCTACTTGCTCCACCCAGTTATCATCAATAGCCTTAAGTAGAGAGAGTCGTAAATACTGTTCATACAAGTCATGTTGTTCCAGTAATTCCTTCTTTTCAGAAAGTTCTCTATTCACAACTTGTCGAATAAAGGAGCGGACTTGTTTCTGATTAGATAGGTCTAGATTATCTGGAATTTCCTTTACATGGAAACTGATATTGGTAACGATAAAGTGAAACAGCAATTCACGACTGGCATAGTGTTCAGCTGCTACCTCTTCTGTATATCTCTCAATGATATCCACAACTACATCTTCTAAGTTACGAGAGCCATCTATTAGACGATTGCGTTCCTTGTAAACCATATCGCGTTGGATATTCATACTCTCAGCGTACTCTAAGGTCTGACGACGGGCAGTTCGACCAGCGCTATCACTGGCATGTTGCGCCCTTTCAACCAGATTACGATACTTACGACCTTTGAGAACTTTTGGTTGTGTCATATCTTGAACTTGATAATCTTTATACTTCTTGTGAACCCAAGATGGACCAAATTTCTTGATAACATCATCTTCCAGAGATACAAAAAACTTACTCATACCTGGATCTCCCTGACGGCCAGAACGTCCACGGATTTGAAGGTCAATCCGCTGACTCTCCATCCGCTCTGTTCCAATGACAATCAAACCACCAAGTTCAGCAACGCCCTTACCGAGTTTAATATCCGTCCCACGTCCGGCCATTGAGGTTGCAACTGTTACGGCCCCCATCTGACCTGATTCAGCGATAATTTGGGCCTCACGCGCAGCATTATTGGCATTTAGGACATTGTGGGCAATCCCTTCACGAAGCAAGAGTGATGAATAAAGCTGAGACATCTCCACTGAACCTACAAAAACGAGTAAGGGGTTGCCTTTAGCATGATAATCTTTAATATACTCCAAAGATGCATACACTTTCTCCGGTAAAGTCACATAGAGATTATCTGGATAATCAATCCGTTGCTTAGGACGATTGGTTGGAATCCGGATAACAGCCATATTATAAGTCTCAAGAAATTCTTTTTCTGCTACCTTTCCTGTCCCCGTCATCCCAGATATTTTTTTAAACATCTTAAAGAGACTCTGATAGGTGATGGAAGCCATGGCTCTCGTTTCAGGAGACAACTTCACGTGTTCCTTTGCTTCAATGGCCTGATGGAGACCTCCCTGCAGTTTAGTCAGTTCCATTAGACGTCCTGTTCCCTTATCAACCAGTACCATTTCATTCTCACGAATGATATAGTCCTTATCTTTGGTAAAGAGCTTATGAGCTCGAATAGCATAGACTAAGTGACGAGCAAAGGACGCATGTTCTTCCTTATATAAATTGTCAATTCCTAGGAAACTTTCAGCAGACTTGGCACCCTTAGTCGTAAGCCAAACCTCTTCTTTCTCCTCTTTGAAAATATAATCTTCTCCTTCGACCAATGTTGTTACCAGTGTATCAATAATCGCATAGTAATTAGACTGAACACGAGGAGAACCCGCAATAATCAAAGGAGTTTGTGCACTATCTAGCAAGATATCATCAATTTCATCAATAATGACATAGTTAAAAGGTCGTAAAAATTTACCTTCTTTATCCGAGGCTAGATTTTCATTTAAGTAATCAAAACCTAAATTACTATTGGTCGTATAAATGATATCCGAAGTATAGATTAGTTTCTTTTCTTCAGCTTTCATTTCTTCCTTTGGATCTCCTGTAAATGGTACCCCAATGGTTAATCCTAGGAAACGATAAACTTGGCCCATTTCCTCTGCATCACGCTTTGATAAATACTCATTAGGCGTAACAACCATCACACCTTCTCCTGAAAGAGCGTTCAAATAGACAGGCATGGTGGCTGTTAGGGTTTTACCTTCACCTGTATTCATCTCAGCAACATTTCCATAGTGCATGACAATAGCTCCCATAACCTGAACATCATAGGGGAACATCCCTAAAATCCGCTTGTCTGCTTCACGCACCACTGCAAAAGCTTCTACTAAAAGGTCATCTAGACTTTCTCCCTTGGAAAGACGCTGACGGAACTCCACTGTTTTAGCGACTAATTCTTGATCCGAAAGAGAGGACATCTTGCCTTTTAAGCTATTAATCCTCTTTAAAATCTTTTTCACTTTCCTAAGCTGGAAATCTTGACCTAAACGTCTAAACACTTCTAATCTCCTTGATAGAAAAATGATAAAAAGTTAAGGATTCAAAACCAGCACTTAAAAGAGAAACTTGATAAGTATAACTATCTTCTGGATAAGTAAATATAAAATCTTTCACTTTTTCTACCTTTTCTTCTAAAATATCACCATAGCGGTCAAAAAAAGTTATCTTAGTATAAACCCCATTTTCAGGCTGACAATCAAAAACCAGTGATAGTTGATACTCCTGATTTCTTTTTAGTAAGGGAAGCTGGGGCTGAGTCCGTGCAGCCTGGTAATTGACACTAGAAAGCCAAGTCTTGAGAATCTCCCCAGATGGCAATAGAGGATTATAGAGCCGAATACTTTTGTCAGGGTAATAAGATACAGTTGATCCGTACATATACGTCCCACCAACTTCTCCCCAATGAATAGACTGTCTCTGTGTGATAATCATTCTTTCTCCCTTCCAAAACCACTTGCTAGTACCATTCGATAAAAGTGAAGAAACCAAGCAATATTGGTATCTGTATCATCATTGTGTCGTCCAGCAGTTCCTTTAGATAAAATCTTGGCACCTGTATTACATAAATAAGTAACTAGATTCTCATAAGCCTGAGGATCCATATCTTCATCCTTCATGTAGGACAAACCAAAGGTTGTCTTTGAAAAATTTGCTTGTTTAAATACTTTCCAAAAACGCTGGTCTAACTCCAACATGTGATTAAGACTTACTCCTCCAGTTTGATGTTTTAAAACATCAAAACTCGTAGGAAAAACTCTAGGACTTGCTAAACGTCCGCGGCTAGCTATGGTTCCTAAGTTTGCCAAGGGCTTACCAACTATAATAGCATGAGGTTCAAAAGAAGCACCATAATAGAGAGCCGGAAACGTTCCCATAGAGAGGCCTGATAAAATCAAATCCTTGCGATCAAAGCCTAAATAATCAAGATAATGAGCAATCGTCTCTGTGACCTTTCCCTCTAGCTCATCAGTTCCTAGATAAAAAGCTCCCCCCTCTAAACGTGGATCAGAAAATAAAATGAAGGGACATCCTAGAGTTTTCATCATAAAGTAACCCTCGAATCCTTCCGCTGGGCGAAAACCTGCAAAATAAACAGCCAAAGGCGGTTTAAAGTCACCCGGATGGAAGAAATAGTTTATTTCATCACGTTTGGAATCATGTAGGATATTTCCACCCAGTACAAACTTACCAAATTGTTTTCGACTCCAACGTTTATGAAGATTACCTAGTTTGATTGTTCCATGACCTCTTGCCTCAATAGATACCGAGAGAAAGTAGTCTCCGTCTCGACTATCCATAATAAGCGCTTGCTCCAAATCCTTTTCAGACACTATTGTCTCTTCGAAAAAATCATCAACAGAGCCACTCCATATTTTACGAATAACCAAACGAAAGTCACAATTTCCTTGCTTCTCATACTCGAGCCACAACTCAATAGGAAGTGTTTTTTGAACTACTATATTATAAGACCAAAAGGCAAGTTGGGAAAAATCTTGTCCAAAATCCCCTTCCAAACTGACATAATCAAATCCTTGATAAGAAATAGCCCCTGTAAAATTTGGATTCATTTGGATTGTAGAAGGAGAAAATTTATCGCCATATCCACCGCTAAAAAGAGATTTACTCAAATCATTGATTAATTGTTGGGGATTTGAAAAATCAATTGCTTGTGCACATCTTTTTTTTAAAAAATCCAAAACCTCTCTATCATTTATTTGTAGATTCTGGTTATAAAATAAAGTATAAGGTTCAAAATATTTCACAAAGGAAAATAAGTCTTTGGCATACTGACCATCTTCTATTAAAACGGCATGAAAACGGCTAATATCCTCTTTTTCTATTATTTCACGAAGGGCTACTGATGAGTTGGGATAAAAATGATACCAATTCATATTTTCGGGAATGTCATACTGATTTCCCCAATTGGTAAGTCCTATCTGTAAAATATTAAGTTCCTTTGACATTTTTAACCTCCTCTATCCATTTCTCTAATTTTTCAAGAAATTGTTGTCCTGTGTGCTCCTTAATCTTATCAATCGAATAAATCAAGGACTCATTCCACTCTTTCAACCTATCTGTGTAATAATGTGCAGCCTTAGAAAATTCTGTCACATCTGCTAACAAGTAACCATTTTTTAAATGTTCAACATAGACGGTTTCAACTAAGTTGATTTGAGGAATCCCTGCACTAATACCAGCTATCTGTGTGTAGAGATGAGGCTGTCTATTTAAATCTACAATCAAACGGACAAATTCTAGTGTTTTTATCAAATCTAACTCATCATTCAAGTTGACAAACTGCAAGCGTAAGTCCTGGTGTTGATTTTCTTCCAGAGGATTTTCTGCATCACCATAATCAATCGCCTTCCCCAGATTTTTAAATTGAATGTTTTCTTGGATGATAGACTCAACAATTCCTTCAACCTCATTCATTTGCTCCTGACTAGCAGCAAAAGCGCCAAAAATCACCTCAGTATCTTTATTTTTAGCAACAAAGGACAAGACTTGAAGTAGAGCTTGGTTATCAATCCCCTGCTCAAAATCCAGTTGATAATAAATGATGGATTCTTTCTTAGTTTGGCTTCGTCCCAATCGTAAACGGGTGTCAAAAGATGATAAATGATAAAATTGATGCATTCGTTCAGGATACAACTCCTGCAATAATCGTAAACTATCCTCTCTATCCACCAAAATCAAATCTGATTTTTCAAAAGTTAATTCTAAATCCCTAAAGGTATTTTGAGGATTACGTCCAATGAAAAGACTCAACAGTTTAGGATTTTTTCTAGGTAAACGGTCTAATACCAACTGGTCGTGATGAGAATGAGAAGGAAGCATAAAAATATCCTGATACTTCACACACTTTTGCAGATAATTCTCAAAAAATTCTGCCACTAGGTCTCCCATATTTTGATAGATAAGCGCTTTAAAGCGATAACCAAAAATTGGATTGATTTCTACCTGTCCGCCTTCTTTTAAATACTCTCTAAATTGCCATACTCCCTTGGGATTCAGATATTCTTGATAGGCCGCTTGCCCATCTTCAAAAAAGATAACACTTGATACAAACCCACGATCATCCATGATATAGTGCGTATCTACTTGACCATTCGGTTCAAAATACTGTATATCACTAATGAAGCCTTCAACTCCATGTTCAACCTTAGCAAATTTCTTCCCATTTTTTTGAACGATAATCGCAAAGGGACTATAAATAAATTCACAGTCATTATCCCACTCAATGTCTCGAATGCTTAAAAGTTGGGTATGGGGATTATGAAAATCTTGCATAACATCAAAAACGGAATAAGTATCCGTTTCTAACACACCATGTCTATGTAAAAAATAACGTAGATGTGGCTGATAAGCCAATACTAATAGACGAGAATCTATATCTTGATCTTGAAAGAGTCGAATCTGGTGAAAGGTATCATCAAACTCTAGACGAAAGTGAGAAAAATACCATGGAGTGATATCTGCATGCCATTTCCTCTCAGAACCATACCAAGCTGGAATAAAATAATACATAAAAGTCTCCTAAATCAAGGGTTTATAGGTTTCATTTAATCTTAAAGCCTTGACTTCGTCTCTAATCGTAAAAATCATGCCCCCAAACATCATAAACAAGCCTGGAATCATTGCTAATCTTAATAACTTTTCATCATACAAAACAAAAAGCATGGGGGCACCTGCCATAATCACATTAAAGAGACCGCCTATAACTGAGAAACGAAGGACCAATCGATTAATAAATCGACTAGTATCCTCTCCTGGATAAATACCATAAATGTATTCTCCAGATTTTTTCATGCGGTCTGCAATCTCTTCACCATTCATAGTAACAAATGCAAAAATAATACTAAATAAAAATAAGACCGAAATATAAACATAGACCCACAAAGGCTTTCCAATCATAAATTCTTTAGATAAGCCCGTCAGTCCTGAAGCGTTAGGGAAAAGAAAGCCTAATAGGGTGAATAGATAGGTTGGTAATCCCAAAAAGCTTGTGACATACATAAAAGGCATCCCCCCTGCAGGATTCAACATGATTTCAAGGTAAGAATAGCGTTTAAAACGATTGTGAAGTCCTATCTTATTGACTGGCACTAGATAACGCGCACGATACATAATAGCAAGTAAGTAAGAAAAGATAATGGTCACAAAAACAAGTAAGACCATAATCCCTTTTGGAATATGAACCAGTTTAAAAGTTTCAATAACATCCTGGGGAATATTGATGATAATACTAGATAAGAGAATGACAATGAATCCACCCACCCCCATACTGGCATTCAAATCTGACAACCACACCAGAAAAAAAGTCCCTGCTATTAGTAATAAGGTATTCATAAGTATAACCAAGACCGAAGAATAGGATGCTTGTATCGGTAAACTTAGAGAAATTGCTAAGGATTGAATAACAGCAATCAGTAGGGTCAGATACATTTTTCGACGATCTTGAATTTCAATCGCTGTAGAACTTAGCCCCAATTTTTTAGAATAAGAAAACATCTGCCACAAAATCATTGCAGACATCCAAGGTGATAATCCTATAGAAAAAATCGATAAACTTCTTAGATTTCCACCTGTTAGGGCAGCTGAGAAGGCTAGGTAGGCCGTTGAACCACCTAAGAAATCTTTGGAATTCAAATCAACAAAAGGGAGAGTAATCCTGCTTCCCAATACATAGATAAACAGTAGAAATAAGGTAGCTAGGCCTTTTTTTACTGCTATTGATGAGTAAATTTTTTTCACTAAATACTCCTTTATGAAATCTTAATTTGAATATCGTCATAATACAAACTTGTACTCAATTTAAGACTAGTTTTTCAAACTAATTATAGCTGTCACCATTTCCGCAGGACTTTCTACAGAAAAAATACCATCGTAAATACTATCATCTGAGGATTTCCTAGTATTATCAAATGCAAAGATTTTTACCCTTTATCTCTGGCCTTTGACAAGACATCCAGAACCTCTGCTCCGTAATTAATATCTAAATAAACCGTTGCATCACCTAAGAGCCATTCAATCCTATTATGAATGATACTCTGACAAAGAGTTACATTTCCATAAACTGATAGATTAGTTAAAGCAGGAGCACAATCTACTAGAGCTCCGATATGGAAATGCCATTCTGGTAAAGACTTTATTAAATATTCTAAATGCTCTACTTCTAAAACCCATGTTACTATGAAGGCGGTCTTCTTAGACTGATTACAAGGTTCAAAATAATTAAGATTTGCTTTTCCTGATAGCATTTCAGACCAATCTAAATCTCTATAGGTCTACCACAGCTCTCGAAGTCGCGATACACTATCAGTGTTCCAAGGTTTATCATGACTTGCAAAATGCGTAATTACTGGCCACTTCTTATCTAAATTTTCTAAATCCCCTGATATATGTAGAAAATCAAGACCAGTTAATTGATTGAACTTGCAATCTAATTGTAACCATCTATTCTCAAAATAGATATTTAAAATACTCTGGTCTGCCATTTGAACCTGGTCTTGCTTTTCTTCTGTCAATACCAATAAATCATGTGTAATATTTTGTTCTCTCCACATATCATTATTGATTAATAAAACTCCAGCATTAAAACCATTTATAGATAGTTCTCAACCATAGTTATCCTGTACTGCTGCTATCGGATAAGCATTAACATCCAACTCAAATAGAGGACCTATATCACCACTTACAATTAAATCGATACTGATTGATCGTTTCCACACTTTTATTTGAAAGCAAGCGGATAATTTGAGATTCACTACTTCAATCAGTCAAGATAAACAAACAATCATTTTTAACTCTTATTAGTAGCACTGAATCAATCTCATAATCACAATTTCTCATCACAAATTGATAGGAGGCTGGATTAGGCAATACAGAACTACATTCTTTGGATAAATTCTTTGTTTAACTTTAGGGAAAGTTTATAATTCTCTAATTGATAATATGATCTAGTTTTAAAGATTCTATTTTATGTTCCAATTTTTGTCTTTCTTCCAAATATCCATGATTTGACAATTCTGTCAACATACGCCTCAAAACATAGTCATACATTTTATAAGTTTTCCCCATATCAATCCCATCTAAATGTCTAGTCTTCTCAATCCGTTCTTCTAGTGCTTCAATGTAATCCAGATGAGACAAATCAAAATTACTTGATAGGCCTGAATAATTGATACGATAGGAATAGATAACATGATTACAAATAGATATTGTAGAAGCCTTCATGTATAATTTCCAAGTTGTAAACTGATCTTCTGCATATTTTCCATAAGGAAAACGAATCCCCTCAAATAAACTACGCTTGTAAAGTTTTCCCCAAGCAGTTGAATACATAATAAATGGGAAGTCTATAAGTTCATCCATTTGATTTATAGCAAATCTTTTATCCACAAAAGTAACAGGTAAACTCGGTAAATTTTCTTTTGAATATAAGAGAAAATTTGGTTCATCAAATCTACAATAAGCTCCCACAACTAGATCTGAGTCTCCTAATAGTGCTGTAGCATATAATTTTTCTATAGCATTATCCATTAAAAAATCATCCGAATCTATAAAAGTAATATACTCCCCTTCTGAACGATCTAAGCCATAATTTCTCGCATCTGAAAGACCTCCATTTTCCTTTTCAAAATAGCGACATCGGTTATCATATTCCGCAAATTCTTGACAAATTATTCCAGAAGAATCGGTTGAACCATCATTTATGAGCAACACTTCTATTTCTCGATAAGATTGTTTTAAAATGCTTTCAATACAGTGTCGTAAATACTGTTCTACATTATATACTGGAACAATCACACTAATCAATGGTCTCATAAATAAATTTTCCTAACTTTCTAACCTAATTTTCAATACAACAACACTAACTAAATTTTTCATTTCTACTCCTTTTCATACTTACTCTCATTCCCTCAACTTCGCTTAACTACCGCAAGTGGAGAAGCACAATATCCAATCATGATCTGAGAAATCCATGAATTTATATGCTATGTTTTGATACTACCACATTCTATCTTTATACCTCAACTAAAACAACTCCCTAAACTAACTCACTCTCACAAAAATAGCATTCAAAGCAATTATATCAGGTAAGAAATAAATGTTAAAAATTAGCTCTATTAGAACTGATTTTATAACTATCTAGTTCTGAGTATGTATTATCTTAAAACTGAACTACTAGAAATTACTCTCATTTTGTAAAACAGACAATAGTCCAAATTATTTTAACGGTATCAGGAGAGAGTTGAGCATTCATTGCTTGTCTGATGAGTTGAACTAACCAAACCAGCTGTCGTGCCCGCCGATTAAACCGACTTCTTTCAAGGAGACGAGCACAAGGAAAGAGTTGATAGATGCGATAGGAATGACGTTGTGCCTTAATACCTAGCTCAGCTTGCAAGAGAAGCAAGACTAATAGAGATTGGTCTGAAACCTTATATAGGTTCACATTTCGACGATGTTTGAAGGATTCAGGACAATAATCACGATATAGCTGATGGCAAAGTTTGGATAATTGGCTGATGTTCCATTGTAAGTGATGATTTTTGCGGTATACTGTAAGTAGCTCATTGGGACTAACCTCCTGTTTGTTTGCTCACTTACAGTATAGTCCTTTTGAGCTTATTATGGTATTTTGAAATTAACTAGCACCACGGGTTATCTATACATTGTCGTAAATACTATTCAACATTGTTACAGGTACAATTATACTAATTAAAGGGTATTTCTTCATTTTATTTTTCCAATACTTATCAACTAAATAAGCTTCTTATTTTTTCAACCATCTTTTCAGGTTTGTCCTTTTTACAAATATAGCTTGCTTTCCCTGCAGTTTGATCTGTACTATCAAAAGTCAATATTGGTTTTCCAAGATTATCAACTTCTTCTTCATAATTAATATCCAAATCAATTTCTTCCACAACTTTTCTAAAATTTTGCAAACAAAACTAGTACTCTGGTTTTCAGTATTCTGTTTTACACATTTTTACATCTAATTTAGCAGTGACAACCATTATATCTGAAATGAAAATCATTAGAAAAATAGATTACTTCAATAAGTTTAACCATTTTTCTGCAATAACCTCATCCAAATAAGAGGCTGCAATTCGATATGAATATTGCGATACATCATTTTGATTCAAATCAAAAAACTCCAATACTGCCTTCGTCATTCTTTTAACACTTTCTTCTTTATCTTGACCTTCAGAATAGGGAACTAAATAACCATTCTTCCCATTTTGAATAAAGGTAGGCGCTCCATAAGGGACATCTAAACCTACTAACCCCATACCAGAAGCCACCCCTTCAAGTAAGGTTAGCCCCAAGGTTTCCCAAGAAGAAGTTGAGAGATACAGCTGGTGTTTTTTATACTCTTCTTTTAAATTTTGATAACCACGTAACCTTATATAATCTTCAGCATTTAGCTCTGAAATTAGTTGGTTCAATTTATGATAATCTTCCCCTTGACCATAGATATCCAAAGTGAATCCTGGTATTTTCTCTTTGATCTTTGCTCCTACCTTAATCGCTATATCGACTTGTTTGCGATAGTTTAATCGAGCTGCAAGCATAGCCGAATAAGGAACCATCGTCTCTACATTGCTCTCGAGACTTTCGACACTAGCAGCTGGTATCACACAAATCGGACAGCTAGGTAAGTCCATCTCTCTTAGATAGGTTTCCAAGTCTGTTTTTTGTGCTTCTGTCGAAACAATCATAAAGTCAAAAGAAGTTGCATATTGGAATAAATAATGATATTCATTATTCATCGCGCCCGTCTTATATTGATGGAGAGAGTGCAGGAAAACTCCTATTTTTGCACGATTTCCATATTCTAAAATTGCCTGTGAAAAGGAAAATCTAGAGACCCTGTCCATAAGGACGACATCAGCAGAAGAAAGGGACAAGGATTTGACAAAATATTGCATCAAGTCGTATTCGCCTTCAAGCCATTCTGAGCCAAATCGATACCGTGTTTTTCCTAAAGTTTGGAAACCTTCATAGACCACTTCTCGTTTAGAATTATAAAAACACCTTTTATTCCACTGATAAGTCCCTTGATTAAACCACTCTCTACATATCAAATGAGAAGTATAATGATCTCTCTGATAGAGTGTATCTTGATAAAAATGATCAACCTGATAAACTATCCCATCCTCATATTTCAGAAATAGCATATGATTTTCAGATATTTGATAAACGAGTTGATGCTGATTTCTCTCAACAATTGTACCATTCTCTAGACGCAATCTACTAATCATCTCTTCAATAGTGATTGTGGATTGTACACCTCTTTCTCCTGCTAAGTAAAAGGGAGCAATCATCATTTTATCTAGAGGAATCCCAATATGTTGAAAATAAAGAAAATCTTCTCTTGGAGGAATGACAGAAAATATGTAACGAACATCTAAATCTATCTTTTCAAAGATTCGAGCACGATTGGCCTGAGAACGATCCACACCATTTGGTTCGTACCCTACTAGTAAGTCAAATAGATATACTGTCACTTAATTTTCCACCTTTCGAAAAGCTCTATTGTAATCTTCTTTAGTCGAAGATTCAAGCCACTTCCATTGCTTTTGCAAAGCCGAATGATACATTTCCTCTGAAACGACAACTTTCTTTATATAATCAATCAAACCAGCCGCATCTTGACTTGAAGATAGATGCTCAGGACAGATAAAACCTCTCCTATGCTGAGTCTCTTGAAAAGCAAATAAAAGCAACCCTTTTTCCAAGGATTCTTCCACAGCATTCAATATTTCTATACTATGGTTAATATCTAAATACAAACTACACTGTTCTAGCAAACTTTCATACTCTACCTGGCTAATCCCTGGATGTAAATAGACATTTTCACTTCGTCCAAGATTCAATAGTCTAGGTCCCATACTCGTAAGAGCAGCAATATGAAAATCAACCATCGGCAGCTTCTCAATAATTTCCTCTATTTTTTCAATTTCTTGTGTGTGAGTCATGATGAGCGCACGATGATGATTTACATTCATTTTTGAAGGATACAAGGGACTGATATGATGAATTTTATCGTTTGGAGTAAGAGATTCAAATACTGAATAATGATAAATATAGAGTCTATCTACTCTTGATAGGTACTCCTCTACTTCTTTGGCTTGAATCGGTTCTTTAGAAGAATAAACTGCAGAAACTTTTTGACTATCTAAATAATCTGCTATTTCTAAATCTCCAACAACTAGCACTTCATTTTCTAAATCAAATATCTCTAAACAGGCCTGCCATAATTCACCTTCAGTATAAATATGGGTGATTTCATCTTTAAATAAAGTAAACAAGCCTCGCTCCACATTTTTAATCATTAATAGAGCATTTTGAGCATCATAATAATGAACAGAGATACTTTTTTCTAATTCATCCATTATTTCCTGTTTATAACGCCAACCATTTTCTAAATAGTAATCGCAGCTTATAACTTTTCCCTGACTATCCCACCATTCAACCCTGTCTACTGTATATAATTCTCTATGACGGTAGAAAATCTGACCTCGTTGAATATCTTTATCCCATATGGTTGCGCAATCTTCTTCCATACAAATTTCCCAATATTTAGGAACCGCCACCTTCAAAGCTATCAATGATTCATTTTTATATTGATTTAATGATGATTTCCCAGCAAGTAGCATCGGTAAAAAATGAATATAGTCTTGAGTCTGTTCTACATACTCCATGGTTATAACATGAACCTCAATACCAGAAGAAAGTGCATTTTCTACAAATTGTTGCTCATCCAGATTATACTGCTTTGTTAGATAAAGCATCGATATCTCCCTTTGATTGCTCCACAATCATAAACTAATTAAAACGAAAAATCCTATAAAGATAGAATGTAGTCACACATCTTTTGAGGTTCTGAACTAGAGAATACCTGATCCACATGATAGGGATTCACTACTGTATCAAATGTTAGGATTGGTTTTCCTTTTTGTTTTGCAGTATCAATTACTTGTTGATTTTTTTCCTCGTAGTTAATGTCTAAATAAATATCACACTCATCAACTAACCGATGGCGATGCCAATCTAAAATAGCTGGATATAATCTCACATTTTCATATTTTCTCAAACAATTCAGAACATCACCCATTAGCGTATTTGCTGCTATATGAAACATGAAATTTGGTAAATGAGTAACTAGATAATCAATCTGTTCCAATGACTGACTAGCTGTCATAATAAATATGTCACGTTTTTTTATAGGTGTTTTATGACTCGTAATCTCTGACCAGTCCATCATTGAATATCTCCACCATACTTCTCTTAAACGAGAGAAAGACATTAAATTCCAAGGCTTATCTCCTGAAAGATAATGAATAATCGCTGGCAATGGGTCTGTCGACATTTCTAAAATAAAATACTGCTGTCTCTCCTCTGCAATTCGGTCATAACCAACTTGGAAATTGTAAGTATCGTCTAATACGATATAGCGTTCCCCTGCCACTCGATTAAAGACAGTTTGATCTGACTCTGGCAATGTTTCATGATCCCTATCAGTAATTTCAATTAAAGTCGCTTGAATATTTTCTTCTTTCCACAACTTATTATTAACTAGCAAGACACCCGAATTAAATCTATCTGCTAATCCATAAACAACTCTGGCCGCTGCCAAAAGTTTATCACCAAGTTCGATTTCAAATAACTCATTTAGCGATCTCGTTACAATCGTATCACTATCCAAATACAGCACCTTATCTTCTTCCACAAATTGTGGGATAAAGTATCTAGCAAAAGACATATGGTTCATATGAGCTCCAAACGGAGGTAGCTTCCATGTTTTTGAGACCAAGCCACTTGTCAACTTCACATCAACTAACTCACTCTGTTTATGCCCCATTTTTTCACGAACACTAATAAACCATTCCTGAGGAATATCTTGATTCAAAATATACACTTTACAATTATCATGATGATAGCAAATTGACTTTAATGTTGCTTCTATATATCGAATATAACCATAATCACCAGCTAAAACAAATGTTAATTTTTCCATTGTATTTACCTATTTCCATTTATTTTTCTATTAATTTACAAACTCAATAAACATCAAATTGGTGGTTTAATTTTTTAAAATCAAACATAGAAAATACTAGAATTCAATTAAATTCTAATACGTTTTTTCCTTTATGAAAGATAATTAATACTCTTCAAACTACGTCAGTTTCACCTTATCGTATAACTGTGTTTCGACCTGATTTCGTCAGTTCTATATGCAACTTCAAAGTAATGCTTTGAGCAACTTGTGTCTCGTTTGCTATTTGATTTTCATTGAGTATAAACTTCGTTTTGATTTTTTGATACTATAAACTAAATTTGCAAAACAGTTAAAAAATATCCCTATTTTAAATTATAACATTATTTTTCCCTACAATACAATAGAAACCCCTTGAAAAGTTTAACTTTTCAAGGGGTTTCTTTCAGCATTTCTAATCAATAAGAAAACTTTTTAGATAGTAGTCTTATTAATCTTCCTGATCATTTTTACGGCGTTTCGCAAACAGACCTAAACCAGTCACAGCTGCCAAAGCTCCTAAAAGTACAGATGATTTAGAAGCTTCTGTACCAGTATTTGGCAATTGCTGTCTTGAGTTACTTGCTGACTCTGATGTGCTTGCTGACTCTGATGCACTTGTTGATGCAGATTCAGAAGCTGATGTACTTGCTGATTCTGATGCACTTGTTGATGTAGATTCAGAAGCCGATGTGCTTGCTGACTCAGACGCACTTGTTGATGCAGATTCAGAAGCTGATGTACTTGCTGACTCTGATGCACTTGTTGATGTAGATTCTGATGCACTTGTTGATGCTGATTCAGAAGCTGATGTCGATGCAGACTCAGATGCACTTGTGCTTGCTGATTCAGAGGCGCTTGTTGATGTAGAT
>NZ_QQRU01000001.1 GCF_003428885.1 Streptococcus sp. LQJ-218 | reverse complement strand
CAGTCTGAAAAATAGGATGAACCTGCTTCAGATTGTCCTCAATGAGTCCGAAAAATTTCTCAGGGTCTTTGTTCTGAAAGTGAAAAAGTAAGAGTTGATAGATCTGATAGTGGTGTTTCAAGTCTTCTGAATAGCTTAAAATCTTGTCAAGAATTTCTTTATTTGTTAAGTGCATGCGAAAAGTAGGGCGATAAAAACGTTTATCACTCAATTTACGACTATCCTGTTGGATGATTTTCCAGTAGTGCTTGATAGCCTTGTATTCATGAGATTTTCGCTCAAACTGATTCATGATTTGGACACGCACACGACTCATAGCACGGCTAAGATGTTGGAGTAAAACAGTCCAGTGGACTGTTTTAGCCTGAGTTTAGAAATAGAATAACGAAGGGTGAAAGCGGTCAAGAACGATTTTAGCACATGGGAGTGAAACAGTCTGGGAGACTGTTTCAGCCTGAGCCTAGAAATTCGAAAGCGAAGCTGTTTAGCTAAGTCATAGTAGGGACTAAACATATCCATCGTAATGATCTTCACTCGACATCGGATGGTTCTATCATATTTAAGAAAGTGATTTCGAATGATAGCTTGTGTTCTACCTTCAAGAACAGTAATGATATTGAGCTTATCAAAATCTTGCGCAATGAAACTCATCTTTCCCTTAGTGAAGGCATACTCGTCCCATGACATAATTTCAGGAAGACGAGAAAGATCATGCTTAAAGTGAAAATCATTGAGCTTACGAATAACAGTTGAAGTTGAAATGGACAGCTGATGAGCAATATCAGTCATAGAAGTCTTTTCAATTAGCTTTTGAGCAATCTTTTGGTTGATGATACGAGGGATTTGGTGATTCTTCTTGACGAGAGAAGTCTCAGCGACCATCATTTTTGAGCAACGATAGCACCTAAAACGGCGTTTTCAAAGGAGAATTCTAGTAAGCATGCCAGTCGTTTCGAGCTATTGATGATATCTATAATTTGGATATTTGGGCCTTTAATATCAAGTAGTTTTGTGAAAAAATGTAATTGTTCCATATGATTCTTTCTAATGATGGTTTGGTTGCTTTTCATTATAGATCTTATGGGATTTTTTTCTACACAAAATAGGCTCCATAATATCTATAGAGGATTTACCCACTACAAATATTATAGAGCCGGAAATCCGTGTCGTAGTTGGGTCTTTTAGAATAAGTTGGTCAATAGCTTTGAAGGTTTCATCGCGCTCTAAACCTAGCTGGATGTCATTGCGTTCTGAAAGGGTAAGGTGTTTATGTTTTGTCATAGTAGACCTCATTTCTAACTCAAACGTCTCACACTTAATTCCACCATAAAAATCCGTTTTAGACTAATTTCCACTTTGGTCAGGCAAGTGGAAGTTACTTTGAGAAGTTACCGCACCTGTGTAAATGAAGCTAAAGAATTTTGTCTGTTGACAAAAGTCATTCTCTTTAGTAGAATAGAAGATGCGATGAGTCGATAGGTAGTCTTCGGACTACTATTGAGCATAAGGAGGTCATAACGCAGGAGCGGACCTTGATGAGTTGTGTGAACCTGCTCATCACATGAAGATGCCTCTTAGTCCCTAGTCTAGCGACTGGGGATTTTTATTTTCCAAAAATTGATGAAAAAGCTTTGCAATTCATGGAAAAAGTAGTATAATACATCTATTATAGAAATTTTTAGAAAATTCCGAAAGAGGTTATTTATGGGATATACAGTTGCTGTAGTCGGCGCGACAGGTGCTGTCGGAGCTCAGATGATAAAAATGTTGGAAGAATCAACACTTCCAATCGATAAAATTCGTTACCTTGCTTCTGTACGTTCAGCAGGCAAGATTTTGAAATTTAAAGATCAAGATATTACGATTGAAGAAGCGACTGAGACAGCTTTTGAAGGAGTTGATATCGCTCTCTTTTCAGCAGGCGGTTCTACATCAGCTAAGTATGCACCATACGCAGTAAAAGCTGGCGCGGTAGTAGTAGATAATACTTCTTACTTCCGTCAAAATCCAGATGTTCCTTTGGTTGTTCCAGAGGTCAATGCTCATGCACTTGATGCCCACAACGGGATTATTGCCTGCCCTAACTGTTCAACAATCCAAATGATGGTAGCTCTTGAGCCGGTCCGCCAAAAATGGGGCTTGGACCGTATCATTGTTTCAACTTACCAAGCCGTTTCAGGTGCTGGTATGGGAGCGATTCTTGAGACACAACGTGAACTTCGTGAAGTCTTGAATGATGGTGTAACTCCACGTGATTTACATGCCGAAATCTTGCCTTCAGGTGGGGACAAGAAACATTATCCTATCGCCTTCAATGCTCTTCCACAAATCGATGTCTTCACAGATAATGATTACACTTATGAAGAGATGAAGATGACTAAGGAAACTAAGAAAATTATGGAAGATGATAGCATTGCGGTATCTGCAACATGTGTCCGTATTCCAGTCTTGTCAGCTCACTCTGAGTCTGTTTACATTGAAACAAAAGAAGTGGCTCCAATCGAAGAAGTCAAGGCAGCTATCGCAGCCTTCCCAGGTGCCGTTCTTGAAGATGATGTAGCTCATCAAATTTATCCTCAAGCCATCAACGCAGTGGGTTCGCGTGATACCTTTGTTGGTCGTATCCGTAAAGACTTGGATGCAGAAAAAGGAATTCACATGTGGGTTGTTTCAGATAACCTTCTCAAAGGTGCTGCTTGGAACTCAGTTCAGATTGCTGAAACTCTGCACGAACGTGGATTGGTTCGTCCAACAGCTGAATTGAAATTTGAATTAAAATAGCCATATCGTTTAGGAGTTCAAATGAACTCCTTCTTTGAAATTGAGAGGTGTTTCTCATGTCTTATCAAGTTTTAAAAGAGTGTAAAATCATCACGGCCTTCATTACCCCTTTCCACGAGGATGGTTCTATTAACTTTGAAGCTATTCCAGCCTTGATTGAGCATTTATTGGTCCATCATACGGACGGAATTCTTCTTGCGGGAACGACTGCTGAAAGTCCAACCTTGACCCACGATGAAGAGTTGGAACTCTTTGCGGCAGTTCAAAAGGTTGTCAATGGACGAGTTCCTTTGATTGCGGGTGTTGGTACCAATGATACGCGTGACTCTATTGAGTTTGTCAAAGAAGTCGCAGACTTTGGTGGTTTTGCAGCTGGTCTTGCTATTGTTCCTTACTACAACAAACCTTCTCAAGAAGGAATGTATCAGCACTTTAAAGCCATCGCAGATGCTTCTGACCTACCAATTATTATCTATAACATTCCAGGGCGTGTGGTTGTCGAATTGACTCCAGAAACCATGCTTCGCTTGGCTGACCATCCAAATATCATCGGTGTTAAAGAATGTACCAGCTTGGCAAATATGGCTTACTTGATTGAGCATAAGCCAGAAGAGTTCTTGGTCTATACTGGTGAGGATGGTGATGCTTTTCATGCCATGAATCTTGGTGCGGACGGGGTTATTTCTGTTGCCTCTCATACAAATGGGGATGAAATGCACGAGATGTTTACTGCCATTGCAGAAAGCGATATGAAGAAAGCTGCAGCAATTCAGCGCAAGTTCATTCCTAAGGTCAATGCACTCTTCTCTTATCCAAGTCCTGCTCCAGTCAAGGCCGTTCTGAACTATATGGGATTTGAAGCTGGCCCAACTCGTCTACCTCTAGTTCCAGCAGCAGAAGAAGATGCCAAACGCATTATCAAGGTTGTTGTAGATGGGGACTACGAAGCGACTAAAGCAACCGTAACAGGTGTCTTAAGACCAGATTACTAATAATGACAATAAAATCCATGACCGCAATAACGAGCATGGATTTTTCTTATTTTCCTAAACAGAATTGGCTAAAGAGTTGGGTAATGAGTTCATCAGGAGCAGCATCTCCAGTGATTTCTCCAAGGATTTCCCATGTACGAGTCAAATCAACTTGAAGCAAATCAACTGGCATTCCCAGCTCAAGACCTTGGTTAACAGCTTGTAGGCTTTCAACTGCTTTTTCAATCAGGGAAATGTGACGGGCGTTAGACAAGTAAGTAGCGTCTTGCTCAACCAAACCAGCATTTTCAAAGAAGAGATTGTTGATTCTCTCTTCAATCTTATCGATATTTTGGTTTTTAAGAACTGAAATACGGATAACATCTTCAGGTAGTTCCGAAGTTTCAATCGCTTCAGGTAGGTCAGTTTTATTGAGTAGAATAATGCGATTCGTATCCTGGCTAATTTCAAGAAGTTGTTGGTCTTGAGCAGTTAGAGGTTCACTGGCGTTTAAGACAAGTAAAACCAGATCAGCTTCCTTGAGGGCCTTTTTGGAGCGCTCGACACCGATTTGTTCCACTATGTCATCTGTTTCGCGGATACCAGCTGTGTCAATCAATTTTAGAGGAACGCCGTTGATGTTGACGTATTCTTCGATGACATCTCGAGTAGTTCCTGCAATATCAGTTACAATGGCTTTATCTTCGCGCAAGAGGTTATTAAGAAGGCTAGACTTCCCAACGTTGGGGCGTCCGATGATAGCTGTTGAAATTCCTTCACGGAGAATCTTCCCACGACGTGCCGTTTTTAAGAGATTAGTTAGCAATTGCTCAAACTCCATAGTCTTCTCTCGGACAACAGCAGTAGTGGCTTCTTCAACATCGTCGTATTCAGGATAGTCGATATTAACCTCTACTTGTGCTAGTGTATTGAGGATTTCCTGACGAGTATTATTGATAAGATCAGAAAGGGAACCATCTAGTTGTTTGACTGCAATATTCATAGCCTTGTCTGTCTTAGCACGGATGATGTCCATGACCGCCTCGGCCTGAGTCAAATCCACACGACCATTGAGGAAGGCACGTTTGGTAAATTCACCAGGCTCTGCCAGCCGAGCTCCTTCACGGATAGCTAGCTGGAGAATCTCATTGGTCACCGCAATCCCACCGTGGGTGTTAATCTCGATAATATCCTCACGAGTGAAGGTCTTTGGAGATTTCATAGCCCCAATCATAACCTCGTCCATGACCTTACCAGTTTGAGGGTCAACAATGTGGCCGTAGTTAAGAGTGTGGCTAGCAACCTTGCTCAAGTCCTTACCTTTAAAGATTTTCTGCGCAATGGCAAAACTATCTGTTCCGCTCAAGCGGACAATACCAATAGCCCCTTCACCTAGTGGAGTAGAAATAGCAGCGATGGTATCAAATTCACGTGTAATCATATCAATTCCTTTATAGTTTATTTGTTTGTATAGACTAATATCTCTTCAAATTGTAACAAATTTTAGTATTTTCTTCAATGAATCTTACTTATAAAGAAAAGCCTAAGCAGATTGCTTAAGCTTTACTTAGTGCGCATTTCGCCTTGTGGGAAATAGCTTCCTTCTGGCATGTCGTTGATGATGACATGGACAGCAGATTGAGGAGCTCCAGTGTTACGGACAACAGCTTCCGTAACTTCCTTGGCTAGGGCTTTCTTTTGTTCTAACGTGCGTCCTTCAAATAAGTCGATGCGTACAAATGGCATAATTGCGTCCTCCACTAGTTATTTGATTTCTTCTATTTTACCACATTTTGCCGTTTAAAGCTTTGAGAAAATATGGTATACTAGAATGTAGCAAAAATTTAGAAATGGACGTGAAATAGAAGCATGGCACAGTTGTATTATCGTTATGGGACCATGAACTCAGGAAAGACGATTGAGATTCTCAAGGTGGCCTATAACTACGAGGAGCAAGGAAAAGGTGTTGTGATTATGACCTCAGCTCTGGATACACGTGACGGTATTGGCTATGTTTCAAGTCGAATTGGGATGAAACGACCAGCAGTTGCTATTAAGGAAACAACGGATATCTTTGGATTTATCCGAGATTTACCTGAAATGCCTTACTGTGTACTTGTCGATGAAGCCCAGTTTTTAAAGCGTCACCATGTTTACGACCTAGCTCGTGTTGTGGATGAGTTAGATATACCTGTTATGGCATTCGGTTTAAAAAATGATTTTCGCAATGAATTATTCGAAGGTTCAAAATATCTTTTGCTCTTAGCGGATAAGATTGACGAAATCAAGACCATTTGCCAGTATTGCAAGAAAAAAGCGACTATGGTCTTGCGTACACAAGATGGACTGCCCGTTTATGATGGTGAGCAGATCCAGATTGGTGGCAATGAAACCTATATTTCGGTTTGCCGTAAACATTATTTTGCCCCTGAAATCAATAAGGAGAATGAAGAAAAATGAACATCTATGATCAACTACAAGCTGTAGAAGACCGTTATGAAGAGTTGGGAGAATTGCTGAGTGACCCGGATGTCGTTTCAGACACCAATCGCTTCATGGAATTGTCAAAAGAAGAAGCTTCAACTCGTGACACCGTAACGGCCTACCGTGAATATAAGCAAGTTCTTCAAAACATCGTTGATGCTGAAGAAATGATTAAGGAATCAGGTGGAGATGCGGACTTGGAAGAAATGGCCAAGCAAGAACTCAAAGATGCCAAGGCTGAAAAAGAAGAATACGAAGAAAAACTGAAAATCTTACTCCTTCCAAAGGATCCAAATGATGATAAGAACATCATCCTTGAAATCCGTGGCGCCGCTGGTGGAGATGAGGCGGCACTTTTCGCCGGAGACCTTCTAACTATGTACCAAAAGTATGCGGAAGCCCAAGGTTGGCGCTTTGAAGTCATGGAAGCTTCTATGAACGGTGTCGGCGGTTTCAAAGAAGTGGTTGCCATGGTGTCGGGTCAATCTGTTTATTCTAAACTCAAGTATGAGTCAGGTGCTCACCGTGTGCAACGTGTCCCTGTGACAGAAAGCCAAGGTCGCGTACATACTTCGACAGCGACAGTTCTTGTCATGCCTGAAGTGGAAGAAGTAGAGTACGATATTGATCCAAAAGACCTTCGTGTTGACATCTACCACGCATCTGGAGCTGGTGGACAGAACGTCAACAAAGTTGCGACTGCCGTTCGTATCGTTCACTTGCCAACCAATATCAAGGTTGAAATGCAGGAAGAACGTACCCAGCAGAAAAACCGTGAAAAAGCTATGAAGATTATCCGTGCGCGTGTTGCTGACCATTTTGCTCAGATTGCTCAAGATGAACAAGACGCTGAGCGTAAATCAACAATCGGTACTGGTGACCGTTCAGAACGAATCCGTACTTATAACTTCCCACAAAACCGTGTTACAGACCACCGTATTGGCTTGACCCTCCAAAAACTAGATACCATCTTGTCTGGTAAATTGGATGAAGTTGTAGACGCTTTGGTACTTTACGACCAAACACAAAAATTAGAAGAATTAAACAAATAATGAAATTAGCTCAATTATTTTCAGATTTTGAAGAAGAGTTGATAAGACAAGGAGAGGAAGCTGAAAGCCTCTCTTTTGTCTATCGTAGCTTGAAAAATATTTCTTTTACTGACTTCGTCTTTGCCCTTCAGCAGGAAGTGACAAAAGAGGAAGAATTATTTGTAGAGGAAATTTACACGAAACTGGCAAATCATAAACCTGCCCAATACATCATTGGTCATGCAGATTTCTTTGGAATGCAGCTAAAAGTGGATGAGCGTGTTTTGATTCCTCGTCCAGAGACTGAGGAGTTAATTGAGCTTATCCTGGCTGAAAATCCTGAGACGAATCTTTCAGTTCTGGATATTGGAACAGGTAGTGGAGCCATTGCTCTCGCTTTAGCAAAAAACAGACCAAATTGGCCACTGACAGCAGCGGATATTTCCCGAGATGCTTTAGATGTAGCTAGCGAAAATGCTAAAAATCAAAATCTTCAACTATTTTTAAAAAAATCTGACTGTTTTACAGAAATTTCTGAAAAATATGATATAATTGTTTCCAATCCACCCTATATCTCTCGTGAAGATGCGTCAGAAGTCGGCTTGAATGTTTTGCATTCGGAGCCTCATCTAGCTCTCTTTGCAGATGAGGCTGGTCTAGCTATTTACCGTAGAATTGCGGAAGATGTAAAAGACTATCTCAAAGATGGTGGTAAGATTTACCTTGAAATTGGATACAAGCAAGGTCAAAGTGTTCCTGAACTTTTTAGGAAATATCTTCCTAAAAAACGTGTAAGAATACTTAAGGACCAATTCGGTCAAGATAGGATGGTCGTGGTTGATGATGGACAAGATTAGACAAGAGTTGGAAAATGGCGGAGCTGTCGTTCTGCCTACAGAGACAGTTTACGGACTTTTTGCAAAAGCATTGGATGAAAAGGCTGTTGACCATGTTTACCGGCTCAAACGTCGTCCTAGAGATAAGGCACTCAATCTCAATATCGCCTCTCTAGAGGACATCTTGCACTTTTCTAAGAATCAGCCAGCTTATCTACCAAAACTTATCGAGAATTTTTTACCAGGTCCCTTGACCATTATTCTCGAAGCTAATGACCGAGTTCCCTATTGGGTCAATTCTGGTCTTGCAACTGTTGGATTTCGGATGCCTAGTCATCCCATTACCCTTGATTTGATTCGAGAGACAGGTCCCTTAATTGGGCCGTCTGCTAATATCTCAGGTCAGGCAAGTGGAATAACCTTTGAACAAATTCTGAAGGATTTTGACCAAGAGGTTTTGGGTTTGGAAGACGATTCTTTTCTAACTGGACAAGATTCGACGATTTTGGACTTGTCTAGAGATAAGGTGAAAATCTTACGCCAAGGGGCCATTAAACGAGAAGATATTCTTGCTCGGTTGCCAGAGATTTCTTTTGAGGAGAAATAAAATGTTAAGAGATTTAAGAGAAACTGATGTGAAAGCCATTTGTGAAATTAACCAAGAGGCTTTGGGCTATTCTTTTAGTCCAGAGGACACAGCTAGTCAACTAGCTAGACTGTCTCAGAATTCCCATCACTTCCTACTTGGCTACGAGGATACAGCCAGTCATGTCCTGCTTGGATATGTTCATGCTGAAGTTTATGAATCTCTCTATTCCAAGGCAGGATTTAATATCTTAGCCTTAGCAGTTTTACCTCAAGCACAAGGGCAAGGTATTGGTAAAAGCTTACTGCAAGGGTTGGAGCAAGAAGCAAAAAGACGTGGTTATGGGTTTATTCGCTTAAACTCTGCCGATCATCGTCTGGGAGCTCATGCATTTTATGAAAAAGTTGGTTATACTTGTGATAAAATGCAGAAACGGTTTATTCGCATCTTTTAGTTTCTTTTCTTATTGTAAAAACAAACTAAAGACCTGTCACACTATAAAGGAGAAGACCTATGATTTTTGACAAAGATGATTTTAAAGCATATGATGCAGATCTTTGGAATGCCATTGCCAAAGAAGAGGAACGCCAACAAAACAACATTGAGTTGATCGCTTCAGAAAATGTGGTTTCTAAGGCTGTTATGGCAGCTCAAGGGTCTATCTTGACGAATAAATACGCCGAAGGCTACCCAGGACGCCGTTATTATGGTGGGACTGATGTAGTAGATGTGATAGAAACTCTAGCTATTGAACGTGCAAAGGAAATTTTTGGCGCAAAATTTGCCAATGTTCAACCACACTCAGGAAGCCAAGCCAACTGTGCTGCCTACATGGCCTTGATTGAGCCAGGTGATACCGTTATGGGGATGGATTTGGCTGCAGGTGGACACTTGACTCATGGGGCTCCTGTTAGCTTCTCAGGTCAAACCTACAACTTTGTTTCTTATAGTGTAGATCCTGAAACGGAAATCTTGGACTTTGATGCTGTCTTGAAACAAGCCCAAGAAGTAAAACCTAAACTCATCGTAGCTGGTGCGTCAGCCTATTCTCAAATTATTGACTTTTCTAAATTCCGTGAAATTGCGGACGCTGTTGGGGCTAAACTTATGGTAGATATGGCTCATATCGCTGGTTTGGTTGCTGCTGGTCTTCACCCAAGCCCAGTACCATACGCTCATATCACTACAACAACGACCCACAAAACCCTTCGTGGCCCACGTGGTGGTTTGATTTTGACCAATGACGAAGAACTTGCCAAGAAAATCAATTCAGCTATCTTCCCAGGTATCCAAGGTGGACCTTTGGAGCACGTTATCGCTGCTAAAGCTGTGTCTTTCAAAGAAGTTTTGGATCCAGCCTTCAAGGAATATGCTACCAATGTCATCAAGAACAGCAAGGCTATGGCAGATGTCTTCTTGCAAGATCCTGATTTCCGTATCATTTCTGGCGGAACTGAAAACCATCTCTTCCTTGTTGATGTAACCAAAGTTGTAGAAAATGGAAAGGTTGCTCAAAACCTGCTGGATGAGGTCAATATTACCTTAAATAAAAACTCAATCCCTTACGAAACCTTGTCACCATTCAAGACAAGTGGTATTCGTATCGGAGCAGCAGCAATAACTGCACGTGGATTTGGTGAAGAAGAAAGTCGCAAAGTGGCTGAACTGATCATTAAAACCCTTAAGAATGCAGAAAATGAGGCTGTCTTAGAAGAAGTGAGAAGTGCAGTCAAAGAATTGACAGATGCCTTCCCATTGTATGAGGACTAATACTTTTATGGACATTTATATTAAGAAAGCCATTATTCACCAGTTCAGTCCGGATGATACCGAGCTGTTTCTAGCGGATAGGTTTCTCAATATCACTCCAAAAATCGAAGAATATCTACGCAAAAAAATTGAACGTGTGTATTCAGATGAAGCCAAGACTGGGATTTTCGAAGAAGAAAATCCCTTCTTCAATCACATCACAGACGATTTGTTGGAGACTTCAGTAACACTAGCTAATCTCTGGAAAGAGGAGTTCAGCATTTCTGAAAACCTCAAAACCAATGACTTGATTTTTGTGCAATTTTCGAAAGAAGGTGTAGAACATTTCGCTTTCTTGCGAATTGCCCTGCGAGAGACCTTGACCCACCTCGGTGGAGAAGTTGATAATCCAATCAAGCTGACTCAGAATAACCTGCCTGGATTTGGAACGGGTGCTGACGAGGCCTTGGTGGTCAATCTTCAGAGTCGCAAGTACCACCTGATCGAGAAACGAATCAAGTACAACGGGACTTTTTTGAACTATTTTTCAGATAATCTTCTTGCTGTCGCTCCCAAGATTTCTCCTAAGAAATCGATCAAAGAACTTGAAAAAACGGCTCAGAGAATTGCTGAGACTTTTAACACAGATGATTTTCAATTTCAATCTAAGGTCAAATCAGCGATTTTCAATAATCTAGAAGAAAGTAATGAATTGTCACCTGAAAAATTGGCTAACGACCTTTTTGACAACAATCTGACGGCTCGTTTGAGCTTTATTGACCAAGTGAAAGAAGCAGTACCAGAACCAGTTCAATTTGATGAAATTGATGCCAGTCGTCAGCTTAAAAAATTTGAAAACCAAAAACTTTCCTTGTCAAATGGAATAGAGCTCATTGTACCTAACAACGTCTATCAAGACGCTGAGTCTGTTGAGTTTATCCAAAATGACAATGGAACCTACTCTATCTTAATCAAAAATATCGAGGATATCCAAAGTAAATAATGTTTAAACGAATTCGAAGAGTGCTTGTACTAGCAGTCTTCCTTTTTGCTGGATATAAAGCTTACCGCGTTCACCAAGATGTCAAGCAAGTCATGACCTACCAGCCCATGGTGCGAGAAATCTTGAGTGAAAAAGACACCCCAGCAAACGAAGAGCTTGTGCTCGCTATGATTTATACCGAAACCAAAGGAAAAGAAGGCGATGTTATGCAGTCTAGTGAGTCTGCTAGTGGCTCTACCAACACCATCAATGATAATGCCTCTAGCATTCGGCAAGGCGTTCAAACTCTGACAGACAATCTCTATCTGGCCCAGAAGCAGGGTGTAGATGTTTGGACGGCTGTTCAAGCCTATAATTTTGGACCTGCCTATATCGATTTTATCGCCCAAAATGGTAAGGAAAACACCCTATCACTGGCTAAACAGTACTCTCGTGATACTGTTGCTCCCTTGCTTGGCAATACCACTGGAAAGACTTATAGTTATATTCACCCTATTTCCATTTTTCATGGAGCCGAACTCTATGTAAATGGAGGAAACTATTATTATTCTAGACAGGTTCAACTCAACCTTTACATCATCAAATGTTTCACACTCTTTTCAACATCTGGCTAGTCCAGGTGTTTTTGTTATAAGTTTTCTTTAAGATAGATATATTACTCTAGAAAGGTAAAGGAGGAAAATCCCTATGAGAAAGAAACTCTTTCTGACTAGTGCTGCGGTCTTGTGGGCAGTAACAGCTATGAGTAGCGTCCATGCAGCAACAGATGTGCAAAAAGTTATCGATGAAACCTATGTTCAACCTGAATATGTCCTAGGTTCTTCATTGTCTGAAGACCAAAAAAATCAAACCCTAAAAAAACTAGGCTACAATGCCTCAACAGACACCAAAGAACTCAAGACGATGACACCTGATGTCTATTCTAAGATTATGAATGTGGCCAATGACTCCAGCTTACAATTGTATTCATCAGCCAAGATTCAAAAGCTAGGTGACAAATCGCCACTTGAGGTCAAGATTGAAACACCAGAGAATATCACTAAGGTAACGCAGGATATGTACCGCAATGCGGCCGTAACTTTGGGTGTGGAACACGCCAAAATCACTGTAGCAGCACCTATTCCAGTTACAGGTGAAAGTGCCTTAGCCGGGATTTACTATTCGCTAGAGGCTAATGGAGCCAAGGTGCCACAAGCCAACAAAGATTTGGCTCAAGAAGAGTTGAAGGCTCTGTCCGATATCAATGCTGAAAATAAGGACAAGTCAGGCTATGATGCGAACAAATTAAATGTTGCCCTAGCTGATATCAAGTCAGGACTTGCCAAAGCTAAAGAAAGCAAGGAAAATCTGACGGAGGAAGATATCCGTAAAATCGTTGAAGATACCTTAAAAAATTACAAACTTGATCAGGTTATAACAGGAAACCAGATCAATATCATCATCAATTTTGCTTTGAATCTCTCAAAGAGTGATATCCTCAGCAATGCAGACTTCACTAAAACCCTAAATGACCTTAAACAAAGTATCGTATCACAAGCTGGCGACAGTTTTAAAAATATCAATCTTAACTTTGATGCGGATAAGGCGCTAGAGGACGGCGGGAACTTCTTAAGCTCCCTCTGGCAAGCCATTGTCAACTTCTTCAAGAGTTTTGGTTCTTAAGAAATTTCATGGTATAATAGATGGTAACCGTAACGTTGCCGTCTTTTTTGTCGGCCAATAGAAAGAGAATAGAATGTTAAAGAAAAATGATATTGTAGAAGTTGAAATTGTTGACTTGACCCATGAAGGGGCAGGAGTTGCCAAGGTGGATGGTTTGGTCTTTTTTGTAGAAAATGCTTTACCGAGTGAAAAAATCCTCATGCGAGTCCTCAAAGTAAACAAAAGAATTGGCTTTGGGAAAGTGGAAGAATACCTTGTCCAGTCACCACACCGTAATCAAGATCTAGATTTGGCTTACCTACGTTCAGGAATTGCTGATTTAGGACACCTTGCTTATCCAGAACAGCTTAAGTTTAAAACCAAGCAAGTCAAGGACAGTCTTTACAAGATTGCTGGAATTGCAGATGTAGAGGTTGCTGAAACTTTGGGTATGGAAGACCCAATCAAGTACCGCAACAAGGCACAGGTCCCTGTTCGTCGAGTAAATGGTGTTTTGGAAACTGGCTTTTTCCGTAAGAATTCCCATGACCTCATGCCACTTGAAGATTTCTTTATCCAAGATCCTGTGATTGATGAGGTAGTTGTAGCCCTACGCGACTTGCTTCGACGTTATGATTTAAAACCTTATGATGAAAAGGAACAAGCTGGCTTGATTCGGAATCTTGTGGTGCGTCGCGGACACTATTCAGGTCAAATTATGGTTATTTTGGTGACAACTCGTCCCAAAGTTTTTCGTGTGGAACAATTGATTGAACAACTCATCAAGCAGTTCCCAGAGATTGTGTCTATTATGCAAAATATCAACGACCAAAATACCAATGCGATTTTTGGTAAGGAGTGGCGCACCCTTTATGGACAAGACTATATTACCGACCAGATGTTGGGAAATGACTACTAAATCGCTGGACCAGCCTTTTACCAAGTTAATACTGAAATGGCTGAAAAACTCTATCAGACAGCCATTGATTTTGCTGAATTAAGAGCAGATGACGTGGTCATTGATGCCTATTCTGGTATCGGGACGATTGGTCTCTCTGTTGCGAAACACGTCAAAGAAGTCTATGGTGTTGAAGTGATTCCAGAAGCGGTTGAGAATAGTAAAAAGAATGCCCAACTCAACAATATTTCAAACGCCCACTATGTCTGTGATACAGCTGAAAATGCTATGAAAACTTGGCTTAAAGATGGGATTCAACCAAGTCTTATCCTAGTGGACCCACCAAGAAAAGGACTCACAGAAAGCTTTATCAAGGCAAGCGCTCAAACAGGAGCAGACCGCATCGCCTATATCTCATGCAATGTCGCTACCATGGCGCGTGATATTAAACTCTACCAAGAATTGGGCTATGAATTGAAGAAAATACAGCCGGTGGATCTATTTCCTCAGACGCATCACGTGGAGTGTGTAGTGTTGCTACAACGAACAAGAGGGTGAAAATCCTTGATTTTAAGCTATTTTACAAGCATTTTGTATTTGTAGATAAAGGCAATTTTGACGTCAAAAAAGTTCTAAAAAGGCACATAGATGTATATGTATTTGTAGATGTCGTTTGCGTATCGGAAAAATGAATACAACAATAAATATTTATCTAAAGAGAGAACAATTGTATATTGTTCTCTTTTTTTATTATCAGGAGGAAAAATGACAAAAGAATTACAATCATCACGCTATATTGTCATTTCATTTTTAGTACGTGAAATGGGAATTGACATTGTTGAAGCCATCTCTCTTATGGCTGAATTAGAAAAAAGTGGCTTGGTTCGATTGGAGTCAAGTGGAGATTTAATACTCAAAGAACTTGGAGGAGCGTTATGAAACGAATTACCGCAAATCAATACCAAACTTCAGAACGGTATTATAAATTACCTAAAATTCTTTTTGAGGATGAGAAATATATGGATATGAAACTAGAAGTAAAGGTGGCTTATTCTATTTTAAAAGATCGTTTAGAATTATCTCTTAGTCGTGGTTGGATAGATGAAGAAGGGGCGGTTTATTTAGTATTTTCTAATTCTAAACTGATGAGGCTGTTAGGTTGTTCGAAGTCAAAATTACTGTCCATCAAAAAAACTCTTAAAGAATATGACCTAATTGATGAAGTCCAACAGTCTTCAAGTGAGAAAGGGAGGCTAGCTAATAAGATTTATTTAGGGGAGTTGTCTTCTACCCCAGTAGCTAGTCCGAACAGGCCTAGTGTTAAAAAAAGACTAGGCCTGTATGAAAATGAAACGGCCCCCGTCTCTTATTCAGCCCCTAGTGAGACTGAAGTTAGTGAGACTAAATTTAGTGAGACTGAATCTTTATTTATTGAGGATGAGGAGGATAGGAATTCTCAACCTATTTTGAGAAGAAAAGTAGAAAAGGTCACAAAATATGATAGAGATTATATTTGGGGATTGGTGCAAGATCAATTTAGACGAGAGGGTTTTTCTGAAACAGCCAGTGAAATTGCTATGACTGATTTTGAGAGAATCTATCAGTATGCTCTTGACAATGTTCGCTTTGTTAGACGAGCGGAAGTACTTGCTGAATTTGTGTTTAACGGCTTGTATTCTGTTTGGAATAACCGTGTTAGAAAAGGAGGTGGTTAAATGTCGCCAATCGAGTGGATATTAGTTATGCTCATTGTCATTTCAAGTGGAGTGACTCTTTGGACATTGATAGTCGATCAGGAAGGGGTGATCAAGAAATGAGGTTTATTGATTTATTTTCAGGTATCGGTGGCTTTCGACTTGGAATGGAAAGTGTCGGACACGAGTGTATTGGATTTTGTGAGATTGATAAATTTGCTAGGAAATCTTATAAGTCCATTTTTCAAACGGAAGGAGAAATAGAATTTCATGACATACGAGATGTTTCAGATGACGAATTTAAAAAACTTAGAGGGAAAGTCGATGTCATCTGTGGGGGATTCCCTTGTCAAGCATTTTCAATCGCAGGAAGACGATTGGGATTTGAAGATACTAGAGGAACTTTGTTCTTTGAAATTGCTCGAGCGACCAAACAAATCCAACCACGTTTTCTTTTTCTTGAAAATGTTAAAGGCCTACTCAATCACGATAAGGGACGGACGTTCACCACAATCCTTACCACACTTGATGAGTTGGGGTTTGATGTTGAGTGGCAGGTGCTTAACAGTAAGGATTTTGGCGTTCCCCAAAACAGGGAGAGGGTGTTTATTATCGGACATTCTAGAAAGAAAGGTACCAGACTCTTATTTCCTTTCAGACGAGAAGGTCAAGCAACTAACTCTGAGATTTTAAAAACATTAGGGAATTTGAATCCATCAAAAAGTGGAATGAGCGGTAAAGTCTATTATTCAGAAGGTCTTGCGCCAACCTTAGTTCGTGGTAAAGGAGAAGGATTTAAAGTTGCGATTCCTTGTATGACACCAGATAGATTAGAAAAAAGACAAAATGGTAGACGTTTCAAGGATAATCAAGAGCCAATGTTTACTTTAAATACTCAGGATCGCCATGGTATTATCGTTGTTGGAGATTTACCAACTAGCTTTAAGGAAACTGGTCGCGTCTATGGAAGTGAGGGGCTATCTCCAACACTGACTACGATGCAAGGTGGAGATAAAATCCCCAAAATACTGATTCCAGAACCAATCCAATTTCTAAAAGTACGGGAAGCAACGAAAAAAGGATATGCTCAAGCAGAGATTGGGGATTCAATCAATTTAGAAAGACCAAGTTCTCAGTATCGTCGTGGTAGAGTTGGAAAAGGTATAGCGAATACGTTAACAACTAGTGGGCAAATGGGAGTAGTAGTGGCTAGCTATGAAGGGGAAGATAAGCAAGTTTATCATGTAGCCGGTGTCTTAATTGATGGGCAATTTTACCGTTTGAGGATACGAAGAATCACCCCTAAAGAGTGTTTTAGACTGCAGGGATTTCCTGATTGGGCTTTTGAAGCTGCTAGAAAAGTCTCTAGTAATAGTCAGCTCTATAAACAAGCTGGTAATAGTGTAACCGTTCCTGTGATTGCCGCAATCGCAAAGAAATTAAAAGAAGTAGAGGAAAAAGATGAAAGCTTTAAATAAAGAGTCAATACTAGATTGTGATGAATTAGAAACAGAATTACATGATGCAGAAATCAGACAGCTGGATGAACAAATATTTTTGATGCCCAATTATCCATGTGAGTTTGAGGTGACATTTTTAGATGATTACCATAAAAAACACAACTACCCCCTATTTTACGAATCCTATCTTCAAAACATTATGGAATTCCTTGAAAGTCAGGATATAAAGAACGGAGCTGATGCCTTTGTAGATGATCATCAAAATCTTGTTTTTGTTTTATATGGACAAGGCTATCGAGCCGAGGGAAAAGAGGGAATACTTACAACCCAAGTAACTGTAAAAGCTTATGATGAAGACAAGCAACCGATTAACTTCGCAAATTTATTAGATTCCTTAATCGTATCAGAATATCAAATGGAACCGAATCTTTGGGAGGTTTCCCATGATTGACCTCTATCTAAGTAAAAATAACCATAGAAATCAACTTCTTTTAGAATTCTTCCAAAACTATGGCATTGAGGTATCCTGTCATTCGATTTCTGAAATGACAAGGGATAAATTAATTGAGATGATGAGCTATTCTTCAGATTGTTTTGAGTTTTTATCTCCTAATTTATTACGATTTAAGAACCGTGACAATTTAAGACTAACGGATTTCATTGAAATGATATTAAAAAATCCTGAACTAACTATTAGACTTCCTCTTGCGGTTTCAAATAAGAGAGTTTATCCAAATCTGAATTTGGAAGAGGCTAGAGCTTTATTGCCAAGAGATACGAAACAATTGATTTACATGGCACAAACACATTATTTATCTAACTAAAGGAGAATCAATATGGCTGAACGATTTTGGGAGAACTTGTCCATTATTTTGGCTGAAAGAAATATCAGCTGGATTGAGTTAACCAGAAAAATGTTTGCGGGAGAGTTTCACTATCCAAGTGAATTGAATCGTTTGTATCAAAAGATTCGTCACTATAAGATGGAACAACGAATGCCTCAAAGTCCATGGGTAGAAAGGATTGTGCAGGTATTAGATTTAGATTATGAAGATTTATTTCGGAGGTAACTATGAAAAGAATAATTCCAGTTTATATATTCCAACAAGTAAATGTCCTATTGGTATCTCTATACTTACTGAAATTTCTTTGTATCGGTGAGTTAACTATACTACAGATTCTCTATGGTTCGTCACTCATTTCTTTTTTATGGATGTATGGCCAACGTAAAAAAGTGCATAAGGTCAGTATGAAATCTAGGATGAAATGGCTTGGTATTGGATTAGCTAGCCTACTGATTATAAGTCTATGTTTTAGCCTAATCCATGCTCAAGGAAGCACGAATCAAGCAAACTTAATTGGGCTTCAACATCAAGTTCCTTGGTTTTCATTTTTATTGTTCTTAATCAATGCGAGTATGGTTGAAGAATTTCTATATAGAGAAATGTTATGGAACTTGGTCAGAAAATTAGATATTCGAGTTGCTTTGACAAGTGTTTTATTTGCCTTAGCACATCATCCAGGAACCATTCTAGCTTGGTGTTTATATGTTTCACTTGGGATGTTTTTAGGGCTTGTACGCTATAAATCGGACTTATGGGGAAGTATAGGTCTACATTTGGTATGGAATCTACTGGTTTATATTTTGTTGCTTTTTTAGACCAAATTAGCTTGTTTTAGGGAAATGAAATGCTAACGTTATGTAACAATGTTAGTCTTTTATTTCAAACTCTTTGATTAATATGAATTTAGCTCTACAGAAAAATAAGAAATGTGATAAAAATTTCAACTACTCTTATCTATAATAAAGCTACCTGTTCTTTGAAAATTGAATCCACTCCGTCTTGATTAGCGTGCCTGTGTAAGTAGGGACTGAGAGTATTTCCCTGTGAAGGGCAACTGGCACAAGACGTGTGTGAGAATTTTCTAACAGACACGGAGTTTATCGTTACCAGACTTAAACGATGCGACAAACTAGATAAAGGAGTTAATCATGAAGGTAGTAAACTTGTATGATTTGAAACAAATGGGAAATAAAGGTGGTTGTACCATCCAATTGATTCATCACTTTCCTTTTGGTATGGGCTTAGGACATCTCAAAAAAGACTACATTGAATTTAAACGCGTTGGTATCGTTGATGGGAAAGCAGTAGAAGTTACTCTTCGAGAACCTTATTCGAGAGATCTACTGCAGGCTGTCAAGTCGATTAAGCAACGTCAGAAATTGATAGCTTATCGTTATAAAGAAGGAAAGCTGCTATTTGTTAAGAAGGAGGCATCAGATGTCCTCTGAACAACAGGAACGAATGGCAGTTCAATATGCTGAGCGTAGTCTTTTATTTACTGTAAAAAGTCTCTTAAAGATTCTAGAATGGTCTAGACGTCAGGCTTTAGCACAGGATTCCGCCTATAAGATAGGGGTGCAGAAATTAGAAGAATTGCTACAATCTCCCTATGCGATTGATACGATTAATCTGAAAAAAGATTTCTTAGACAAACCAATTGATATCGAGAAATTTAAAGCTTTTATAGAAAAAGAAGAGATTCCTTTAGCCATCGCTTGGCAAGGGGATTCTCTGCATTTCTACACGAAAGACCGTTCGATTCTAGACAATCATTTAGACCATCTGTTAGAAAAAATGGTTAATGATCCGGAGAAATTAGCTGATTTTACCATGGATAAGTCATTAGACGATGCAATTGATGAGGCTAAATCCCAAATTACCTTGAGACAAGAAGGGGCCGTCAAACAGAAAGAGATGGTGAGATGATGTACAGTGGAAAGAAATTCCTACTATTCTCACTGTTAGGTATCTTACTAGGCTATCTTTTTCATCGTTTGACGCTTTTGTATGATTCCTATACTGGAAATACCATAGATAAATGGACTCGTCTTCTGATGGAAGGTCAAGATGAAGTTCTTCAGTCGCCATGGAATGTTTCCTTTACTGGAAAATCAAGTGCTTTTTTTCTACTAGGATTTGTGATGATGTTGCTGGTTTATCTCTATTTAGAGACTGGTAAAAAACAATACCGAGAAGGGGTAGAATACGGGAGCGCCCGTTTTGGAACTCTAAAAGAAAAGAAGTTCTTTTACGGTAAGGAATTTTCTCATGATACGATCTTAGCACAAGATGTTCGTTTGACATTATTAGATAAAAAACCACCCCAATATGATAGAAATAAGAATATTGCGGTGATCGGAGGTTCAGGAAGTGGGAAGACATTTCGCTTTGTGAAACCCAATCTGATTCAGATGAATAGTTCCAATATTGTAGTGGATCCTAAAGATCACTTGGCCGAGAAAACGGGCAAACTCTTTTTAGAACATGGCTACCAAGTAAAGGTGTTAGATTTAGTCAATATGAAGAACTCAGATGGCTTCAATCCTTTTCGCTATATAGAGACAGAAAATGATTTGAATCGCATGCTGACGGTTTATTTTAATAACACCAAAGGCTCTGGATCCCGTAGTGATCCATTTTGGGATGAAGCTTCTATGACTTTAGTCCGTGCTTTAGCCTCTTACTTGGTCGATTTCTATAACCCACCTAAAACAAGAGAACAGCTCATAGAAGAAAGTCGTTTAAGTCAAAAAGAATACCAAAACTTGTTGAAACGTCAAAAAAAAGAAGTGGAAGAGCGAAAAAAACGAGGACGTTATCCAAGTTTTGCGGAAATCTCAAAACTCATTAAACACTTATCCAAGGGTGAAAACCAAGAAAAAAGTGTCTTAGAAATTCTATTCGAAAATTATGCTAAAAAGTATGGAACTGAAAATTTTACCATGCGAAATTGGGCCGATTTTCAAAATTATAAGGATAAGACTCTGGATTCTGTCATAGCTGTAACCACTGCTAAATTTGCCCTCTTCAATATTCAAAGTGTCATGGATTTGACCAAAAGAGATACCCTTGATATGAAGACATGGGGCCAGGAAAAATCAATGGTTTACTTAGTTATCCCAGATAACGATAGTACCTTTCGCTTTCTTTCAGCCCTCTTTTTTTCAACCGTATTTCAAACCCTAACAAGACAAGCAGATATTGATTTTAAGGGTCAATTGCCTCTTCATGTAAGAGTTTACTTAGATGAGTTCGCAAATATCGGAGAAATTCCAGATTTTGCTGAACAAACCTCAACAGTCCGTTCTCGGAATATGAGTCTCGTTCCTATTCTTCAAAATATTGCCCAACTTCAAGGGCTCTATAAAGAAAAAGAAGCTTGGAAAACCATTTTGGGGAACTGTGATAGCTTAGTCTACTTAGGTGGTAATGATGAAGATACCTTTAAATTTATGAGTGGGTTACTCGGTAAACAAACCATTGATGTTCGAAATACTAGTCGTTCCTTTGGCCAGACAGGTTCAGGATCCCTTTCTTATCAAAAGATTGCTCGTGATTTAATGACACCTGATGAAGTCGGAAATATGAAACGGCATGAATGTCTGGTTCGAATTGCCAATATGCCTGTCTTTAAAAGCAAAAAATACAATTCTACCAAGCATCCAAACTGGAAATACCTAGCCAATCAAGAAACCGATGAACGGTGGTGGAACTATCAGATCAATCCTTTGAATCAAAGTCAAGAAAACCATCTTGAAGGCCTTAGAATTCGTGATTTAACTTTTGAATCTAGTTTAAAATAAAAATAGAAAAGAGGAAATAGATGATTACGCATTTTAAAGGTTTTGTTTATGGAGTAGACGCAAGTGCTATGTTTGCACAAGCTATGTCTTTGTTACAGAAGGGATTGATTGCGGTTGGTGCCTTTCTCGTTGTTGTGGGGATTGTCAATCTTGCAACCAACATTAAAGATGGTGGACCAGGTGTTCGGAATGCCATTCTGGAAATTGTCGGCGGAGTTATGGTAGGGGCTGCTGGAGCCTTTGTAACTCAAATTTCAATTTAGGAGGATAAACAATGACATGAATCTTAGTTTAGTCTCATCCTTTGTTTACCTTGCATCTGAAAAAATATCAGCTGAAAATTTATTTGAAGGATTTAATGTAGATTTACAATCTACGGTAGATCTGATTAAATCCCTATCTAGCTACAATCCAACAGTTTGGACTTATATGTCTAGTATTACTAAAAGTGTCATGCAGCCCCTTGGAGTTGCGATTCTATCAGTTGTTCTCATCTTAGAATTTTCGAAGATGGCAAAGAAAATTGCTAACTCAGGTGGAGCGATGACCTTTGAAGCATTAGCCCCGATGTTGATTAGTTATATTATGGTCGCAGTTGTAATTACAAACACTACCGTCATTGTAGAAGCTATCATCGGGATTGCGAGTCACGCCATTGAACAAGTGGCCTCGATTGTGGCTCACAGTGGGGCGAAGTATGATACCATCTCTGGATTAAAAGGGTCAGGATTTATTGGTCGGATGATTGTGGGCTTTTTCGCCCTCCTCATTTGGCTTGTTCGGATAGTAAGTGCAGCCATGGTCAATCTTTTGGTATCTATTCGATTTATTCAACTCTACCTTATGATTCCATTTGCCCCTCTTACGATTCCAACATTTTTAAGTGATGAGTGGAAGTCTATTGGTATTGGCTATTTAAAAAATATTATGGTCTATGCAGTACAAGGGGTTCTTATTTTTCTGATTGTTTCTCTTGTTCCTTTGTTTGAATCTGCTGGGAAAATAGCTGTTTCAAATGGTGCAGGAGTCCTGCAATCACTTGCGATTATGTTTGGTAGTTTGGTACAAGCTATCTTACTGATTATTGCCCTCGTTGGTTCTCAACGTACGGCTCGCTCAATTTTAGGTATGTAATTAGATAAAGGCTAGGAAGTGATTGCTTCTTAGCCTTTTTAGAAAGGAAAGTCATGAATACACGTGTCTTTAAAGACATCTCAAAATACCAACACAGGGCTTGGTTAGGTTTCACCACAAGACAAATCATCTTTGTTTTACCAGCCTTTATTGTCACAATTATTGTTTTGGGCTTGAATCTCTTTTTCTGGCAATTTGGAGATTGGTTTGTTTACGGTTTTGTGTTTGCTTTTACCATCCCCCTCATGCTTTTTGGAGTCTATAAACCCAATGATTTATATTTTGAACATTATTTGAAATACCGTCTTCATTTTGAATTAACGGTTCCCCTACGCACAATTACAGGAAAGAAAGGACCTGAACATGAAAAGAAAATCAAATACATTAAAGAAACAAAAAACTTCAATGACTAATCAGAAAGAAGTAGTTAAAGGAAAAAAAGAGGAAGTGTTACCATCAACGGCTAATACTCTTTCCTATCAAGCCCTGTATCAAAATGGTCTGATGCAGGTAAAAGAAGATTATTTCTCACAAAGCTATTTACTTGGTGATGTCAATTACCAGACTGTTGGTTTAGAAGACAAGGGCGCAATCATTGAGAAGTATTCTGATTTGATTAACTCTTTAGACGACCAAACCAACTTCCAATTGACTATCTTTAACAAAAGATTGAATTTAGAAAAATTCAGACAAAGTGTTTTGTATGAGGAAAAAGAAGATGGGTATGATACCTATCGTAAAGAATTGAATCGGATGATGAATCAGAATTTAGACAGTGGCGAAAATAATTTTTCAGCTGTGAAACTGATTAGCTTTGGTAGAAAGGATTCTAATCCCAAACAAGCTTATCGTTCCTTGTCTCAAATTGGAGAATATTTCAAGAGTGGTTTCTCAGAAATTGATGCACGTTTTGAATCCTTGGCTGGTGAAGAACGGGTGAACTTGTTGGCAGACATGCTTAGAGGAGAACACCATCTTCCTTTTTCTTACCGTGATTTAACGAGATCTGGTCAGACAACTCGTCACTTCATAGCACCTAATCTCTTGGATTTTAAAAACAAGAATTACCTACAAATCAATGACCGCTTATTACAGATTGTCTATGTCAGAGACTACGGTATGGAATTAGGGGATCAGTTTATCAGAGACCTCATGCAAGGAGATTTGGAATTGATAGTGAGCCTCCATGCTCAAAGTTCGACCAAGGCTGATGCCATGAAGAAACTACGAACAAAGAAAACCTTAATGGAGTCCCAAAAGATTGGGGAACAACAAAAACTTGCTCGTACAGGTATCTATTTGGAAAAAGTAGGTCATGTATTAGAAAGCAATATCGATGAAGCTGAAGAACTCTTAAAAACCATGACCGAGACAGGAGATAAACTGTTTCAAACGGTCTTTATGATTGGGGTTTTTGGTCAGGATGAAGAAGAACTCAAACAAGCCCTAGACACGATCCAACAAGTGGCCGGCTCAAATGACCTAATGATTGATAAACTTCCATATATGCAAGAAGCAGCCTTTAATAGTTTGCTGCCATTTGGTTGTGATTTTTTAGAGGGAGTATCACGGAGTTTATTAACGTCCAATGTAGCAGTGAACTCTCCATGGACTTCAGTAGACTTACAAGACCGCAGTGGGAAATATTACGGTATCAATCAAATATCAAGCAATATTATTACCATTGATCGAAGCCTATTAAATACACCGTCTGGTCTGATTTTAGGGACATCTGGAGCTGGGAAAGGGATGGCAACCAAGCATGAAATTATCACGACAAAAATCAAGGAATCTGGTGAAAATACTGAAATTATCATCGTGGATCCAGAAGCAGAATACAGTGTCATTGGACGAGCATTTGGTGGGGAAATGATTGATATTGCGCCAGATTCCCAAACCTATCTCAATGTACTTGACTTGTCTGATGAAAATATGGATGAAGATCCTGTAAAGGTAAAATCAGAATTTCTTTTATCCTTTATCGGCAAGTTATTGGATAGGAAAATGGATGGAAGAGAAAAATCGATTATCGACCGAGTAACCAGACTCACCTATCAGTCATTTAAAGAGCCTTCTTTGGAAGAATGGGTCTTTGTCTTGAGCCAACAACCAGAAGAAGAAGCGCAGAATTTGGCACTTGATATGGAACTGTATGTCGAAGGTTCTCTTGATATTTTTTCTCATAAGACCAATATTCAGACAGGATCTAACTTCTTAATCTATAACGTTAAAAAGTTAGGAGATGAGCTGAAACAAATCGCTCTTATGGTAGTGTTTGATCAGATATGGAATCGTGTTGTTCGGAACCAAAAATTAGGGAAGAAGACTTGGATTTATTTTGATGAGATGCAGCTTCTCTTATTAGATAAATATGCCAGTGATTTCTTCTTTAAATTGTGGAGTCGTGTCAGAAAATATGGAGCCAGTCCGACTGGAATAACTCAAAACGTCGAAACCTTATTGTTAGATCCAAATGGTAGACGGATTATTGCAAATAGTGAATTTATGATTCTCCTCAAGCAAGCAAAAAATGACCGAGAAGAACTGGTTCAACTCTTAGGCTTGTCAAAAGAACTCGAAAAATACCTTGTCAATCCAGAAAAAGGGGCAGGACTGATAAAAGCTGGTTCAGTTGTCGTACCCTTTAAAAATAAGATTCCTTAAGGTACTCAATTGTTTGATATCATGAGTACGGATCCTGATAAAATGGCTTCTAACTAAGGGGAAGGTAAATGAAGGATAAAAGAGAAATCATACGTGCAAGAAAGGCATTTAGAAGAAGCCTAAAAGATGAGAAGAAATTCTTGAAACAAGGAAAGAAGGAGGTGAGGAAACAGAAAAAAGATTCCGCTGTACTGGATGAAAAAGCATGGAAAAAAGAGATGAAGCAAAAGCTAGAGGAGATGAGAGAAGCTTCAAAGGAGAGAGTAAAACAAGCAAATGAAGACTACAATCATATTCTTCAAAATAGTCCTCCATCTCTTTTGAATCGCAAAGAATTAAGAGACAGACGGTTGCCTCATGCTAGGAAACGATTGAAAATAGCCAAGAAACAATTTAAGGAAGCAAAGGTAGAAGCAAAAGAAGAAAGAAAAGAGAGTCGTAAAGAAAGAAAAACCAATCAAAAATTTCTCTACGGTCAGGAATCGAAACAAAAATCTAATTTTTTCTTTCAAGGGAAGAGTTTAGAAGAATTAAAAGCTAAGAAAGAAGTCAAGGCTGCTAAAGAAAATTTAAAATCTACTAAACAAGCCTATAAGTCCAAAAAAGTCAGTAGGAAAGCCAAAACTTTTCTTTTTGTCCTTGGACGTGAAGGTGGAGAGTTAGCTTCAGAAAATGAAGATTTAGAAGGCTATCGCACACTTCAAGAGACCATTAGAAAAGGGAAACGCTACAGTCGGCTTTCTTATAATCTGGGGAAAGCTAGTGTCAAAACAGGACAAGCAACAGGTCGTTTTACCAAGAAAAGACTGACCAACACAAAAGAGCGATACCATCATTTTAAGGATGGAAAAGGATGGAAACTAGCGAAAGATAACCCAAGTTCCTTTAAAAATCGGTTTCGAAAATTAAAGAAACAAGGTCTTACAAGTGTCCGAAATATCTATCAAAAAATAAAAGCAGCCTTTTCCTTCTTTACATTTGCGGCTGGAAATCCTGCAACCTGGATAGTTGGAGGAATAGTCTTTCTTCTTTTACTTATGATGAGCTTCTTTTTAGGATTTTCATCTGCTAGTTTGATTCAACAAGATGAATTTGAATTAACAAAAGCTTATACCCACCTAACTTGGGAAGACGCAGAACATACTCGTACAAATGACAAAGGCATTACCTATTACACAAAAGTTGATGATGTGATGGGGTATATGAACTTTAAATTCCATGACTATGAGTTACACAAACCAGTTCACTTATTTAGTTCAGAAACTTACAAGGATTATCTGTCTACTTTGTGGCATGATTTAAACGATGGGGAAGATTTGAAATCCATGCAAGACCTTTATGAAACTCCTAAGTATAAACTATCGAAAGACGATCAAGAGGAAATGAAGGAACTAAAAGAAGAAGGTGTCTATGCTTCCATGCAGGAATTGGACAATCCATTTGAGGGGAAAAGCAACGAAGATAGTCTAACCATGACTTATCGTTATGGATACTATGATTTAGACGGAAAACCTACCCTTCAGGAGTACATTCTACTAGAAGCGAAGGCTCACCAAACGATTGTCGCACCAATGGATGGAGTTGTATCTCTAGATGGTGACAATGTTATTCTCACTAACGGAAAAGGAGAGAATGAGAGCCGATTGACCTTATATTCTATTCATAACGGCCGTGCGATTGAGGGGACAAGAGTCCTAACGGGTGATGTTATTGGTGAAACACCAGACGATACAGGTTTGAAAGTTTCCTATCAAAAGTATAAGAACAAGAAAGAAAAATTGGTGTATGTCAATCCGCAATTTTATTTTCCAAAGGTCATTCAACTTCAGACCACTATCTTACCTGCCATTGGTCAGTTTGGTGGGGATGAGTTTGAACGAGCAAAACATATTTATGAGTTTTTGAAATCTCAAGGGGCAAGTCCCCAAGCCATTGCGGCTATTTTAGGAAATTGGTCGGTAGAGTCTTCTATCAATCCTAAACGAGCTGAAGGAGATTATTTATCTCCTCCAGTTGGCGCTACCGATTCCTCATGGGATGATGAAACCTGGTTAGCGATAGGAGGGCCAGACATTTATGGAGGAGCTTATCCTAATATTCTTCATAGAGGTTTGGGGTTAGGGCAATGGACAGATACCGCAGATGGGTCAACACGGCATACAGCTTTATTGAATTATGCACATAGCAAAAATAAGAAGTGGTATGATTTAGCCCTCCAACTTGATTTTATGCTTCATGGGGATAGTCCTTACTATCAAAGTTGGTTAAAGGATTTCTTTAAAAATACGGGCAGTGCAGCCAATCTGGCCCAACTCTTCCTTACCTATTGGGAGGGAAATTCTGGTGACAAGCTACTAGAAAGACAAACAAGAGCAACGGAATGGTATTACCAAATTGAAAAAGGCTTCAGCCAAACAAATGGAGGACAGGCAAAGAGTGACCCGCAATCCCTTGAAGGGGTTCGTGGGGACTTGTATGATCATTCTGTTCCTGATGGTGGAGATGGTATGGCCTATGCCTATGGACAATGTACATGGGGTGTTGCGGCTCGTATGAATCAGTTAGGCTTAAAATTAAAAGGAAGTAATGGAGAGAAGATTTCAATTATTAATACCATGGGAAATGGTCAGGACTGGGTTGCGACAGCTTCAAGTCTTGGTGGAGAAACGGGTTCCACACCAAAAGCAGGTGCTATTGTTTCTTTTGTAGGAGGTACACATGGGACACCAGCAGACTATGGTCATGTGGCTTTTGTCGAGAAAGTTTATGATGATGGTTCTTTTCTTGTGTCTGAGACAAACTATGGGGGTAATCCTAACTATACCTTTAGAAAAATCTCTCAAGCAGATAGTGCCATCAGTTTTGCCTATACGGTGAAATAAAAGAATCATGTCATCAGTTTAGGTGACATGATTCTTATTTTTTATAGAGTGACATATTTAATGCCATAGGCTGATAACTTACTTGATGATTGTCTTTAATCAATTGACTGTAAGCAACAAATCCGAACTGTTCATAAAATTGAATGACTTTAGGATGATTGATACTATCTAAAAATACCATCTGAGTTCCTACAATTGCTCGAAATTCTTCAATTTTTTGAATTACAATTTCAAATAACTCTTGTCCTGATAGTTTATTTAGCTTTGTGTTTTTGCCGAATTGACCGATAAGTAACACAGGGAGATAATCAATATTTTTGGGACTTTTCCCTTTTAGGACGAGTTTCTTTTTTAAGGATTTCTCTAAATCAGAAATATCAACAACTTTGAGAGATCAACTAAAGAATCCTATGATGTTATTTGTTTCAGTTTCTTCAACGATAAAATTACGAGAACGATGTTGTTTTTCAAAATTGGGAGCTTTATCAGATAGATAAGTCAACATCTCTTCATTACCGTTGAAATCAACATTTTCTAAAATGATAGTTTTAAATAGCTCCTGAACTTGTTTCTCAGTTTTATCAGGAGCCAGCACTTGAATATTTTCAAGATATTGCTTAAGTGGTGTTACTTGAATTGTCATCTTACAGATACTTTGAAATGAGTTTATTTTTCGTTGGAGCGGTAGCGCCTTGTGATTCAATAGATTTCAAGACTGCTTGTAGCTTTTTAGATGGTTTATGATTAAGAATTTTTAGAGCATCTTCGTTTGTTAGTTTTATATCACGTGTTAAACTGATTGTAGCCATTTGTTCTACCTCCTGTTTCTACTTAAATTCATTATAGCTTATTTTGAACAAAAGTTCAATCTAAAGATAGTGTATGTTTTCTATAGTGTATAAATCCAAAATAAGTTTTTCTCTTGTATTTGTAGCTCATATTCGTTAGAATAATTGTGTAGATGAGTGGTCGGCTCATGGTCAATCTGATAGTAATCTTGGACATAAGGGCCAAGCGGTGGCGGACACCAGAACGAAATCCGATAGCAATCTTGGACGTAAGGGCCAAGCGGTGGCAGACACCAGAATAAACCGACTGACTAGGTGGCTTACAGGTTCTGTAAGCCATCTTTTTTACTTTAATAGTAATGTTTTATATTTTAAGGAGAACGAAGTTTTGGCTCGTTCTCTTTTTTGTTGATGATATGCTCCAAACAACCTACACTGTAGAATATTAAGAAAATAGGATACTATAGGTTTAAATTAAATGTATAAGATAAATAGTTGGATTAGTAAAAGTTTCAAGTCTGATAAGAACAATATTACATTTCATACAACTGAATGTATTATATATTTTATAAGAGAGAGGGATGCTTGGTTGGGGAAAATCATTCAAAATACAGTTATAAGAATTTTAATAAGAATGAAAGTGTGATATTTCTTTTTCAATAATCTTCTAAATGTATTAAAATTAAGCTTTCCACTTATGTATTATGCTAATAAACTTCAATACATTTCAATAGATTTTCAAATTTTGGTGGGGATTTTTATTATACTTTGTACGAGCTTTTCAATACCCTATCCCAACCTTTAAAATCCCTCAAGTTATTTACTCAAGGGATTTTTTATCTGCTTTTTTCATACTCAAACAGTCAGTCTAACTGTTTGATTTTCTTTGTGACTAACTCCCCTAAAAATAGTAGATTTAGCTACTTTACTGGTTTTACAAGATAATAACAAGACCTAAACGTTTAATTTATTTAGGTTTACCAATCATGACTTTAACATTTTCCAATAAGGTCTAACTCAACCGTACCCAAAGTTAAATCCTTTACTTTATTTAGTAATTCATTAACCCAAAAGCCATTTTTAAGTCCTGTTTTCTCTGATAATGCAAACACTTTTAAAGTATAGTTATGGTCTCGATCAGGTGGAGTCGGTCCAACAAACATTGTATCAATTTCAGAAAAATCACCATCTAAAAATTGACTAGAAAAACTATTTTTACCTTGAATTAATTGACCAATTCGGCTCATATTTTCTTCAATCTGAATACTATCACCATTAACTTTTAAATCAGCAACGCTCCAATGAATCCAAGGAAAAGAGCAAACAGGAATGGCATCATAATCAATAAGAGTAAAAGCGATATATTCAGTACCTTTGGGTAAATTATCAACTTCAAACGCAAAAGAACGAACCGGATTTCCTTGCATTATATCTTCCCTTTTTGCTTCCTTTCCAAACTCCTTTGGTAAAATATTATTAAATGTTGTTTTAATTTTCATTTTTTTCTCCTTTAAGAATTATAAAGCTAAATATACAATAAATAGCTAAAGCGATTAGCGACATACATATTACCCCTTCAAAATTAAAATTTAAATATAAGAGACCTCCTAACATAAGAAATATGATATTAAAACAAGCATAATACACTTCTGCGATTTTCAGAACAATAGACAATTTGCTATTACTCTCTTTTAACATTTTAATAGTCTGAGGTCTAGTAATTCCAGATGATAGCCCCAATAAAACCATACCTAAACAAATACAAATAATATTGTTGGTAAGAAATAATAGCAAAGATGGGAACAATAGTACGGAAGAAAAGTATCTATTCTTATTAACAAAAAATTTCGAGGAGATATTTCCCATCAAAGTGTATGAAGCCAATATTAAGACAAAATATTGAGTTGAAATATGCAGATCTGTAAAAAAATAAAATGGTAAAAATCCTGTAAATAGTCCTAGGATGATTCCTCTTAGGAAAACATAATGACCAACCCAATATTTTTCAAAATTCGTCAAATGATATTTAGTAGTATTTCTAAATTCACGTTGCTCTTTCTTATAATCTAGAGGTACTAATAAAGAAAGTAATATTGTATTAATAATCGTGGCAATAATCGTGGCATAAATCGGATAATTAGGATTCAGTTTATAAAGAGTCCCCCCAATAATTCCAGAAAATAATAATGAGATGAACATATAGCCATTTGTTCTATTTTGAAAATCAGTTGCTTCAGAATCTAAGAAGTACTGGATAAGATTAGTATCCTCACCAGCTCCAATAGAATAGCTTGCTCCTAAGCATAGTTGAGCAATAACAATTAAAATTGTACTATCAGATAAACTTAATATCCCTAATCCAATTAATTTGACAACTTCACTCAGAATTAATAATCTCTTTGATGGAATATTGCTAATGTACCTTTTAATAAAAGTAGAACTTACAAACGTTCCTATTCCATAACAAGACATCAATAATTCTATACCTATAATTGAGTATCCTTTTGAATATAAAATTATTAATAAAAAGGGTAAATAGAAATATGCCCTTGATAAAATCCGATAGAATATTATTCCCAACTTATTTTTCAATTACATATCCCTCCTTTTGTAATACATTTTGGATTTCTTTTTTGCTAATATCTCCCTCCCTCAAAATAGTGACAGTTCCAATATCATTAACTTTTATTATAGTACTTGATTTAGTAGCCAATGATTCTACATTTGATTTTAACAAATAATCAACTTTATCTCCCATATGTTCATCAGCGACCTCCTCTGTGATAAGTAGGTCATCAGCTGTTCCAGAGATATTAGCTGAGGTAATTGCAACTACTCCTCCTAAATATTCTACAAATTCTCTAAAAACTTCATTTTGAACACATCCCAAGGAAATTGTGGAACTATCATTTATTGCATAATGAAATGGACTAATATTTTCTACCACTATATTTAGTGCCCCTGGCCAAAACTCATCGACCAATAATTTCATTAAATTTGTTTGTGAAGTCTTACCATATTTTTCCCAATCATTAGGATTGGACATGAAAATAGAGAGAGGCTTATTTTTAGGCCGAATTTTATATTCAAAAATTCGGTTAATAGCCATCCTATTATCTGGAAGACAACACAAATTATAGTTAGTATCTGTTGGAACTATGATGGGATATCCAGCGTTTAATTTAGATTTGAGAACTTCTAAATTCTCCTGATTTAATTCTAAAATTTTCACTATTAACCTCTTTCTAATTTAAACAATTCTAAACAATCTTCTGGACTAAGCTTATCAGTAATTTTACTCAATTTTCTATAAAAACCTATTAGTTCATCAATATTGACATCACCTCCTACTAACGATTCAAAATATCTATATAAAACCTTTTTACTAGATATTCCACTAATTGTATAATTAGTGGAATTAGGAATTCCTAATTCATTCGGCAATAAATACTGGTACATTTCAATATTTTTCATAGTTCCATCTTGATGAATTCCTGATTCGTGTACAAAGACATTCTTCCCTATTATAGGTTTAGTGGGTGCTACATCATACTCTAAAATATCACTTATCTTTATAGACAGTTGATATACAGTCTGCAAATCAAAGTCAATTTCATCAAACTTCTTCTTTTGTAAAATAGCAATCACCTCATCTAAAGATGTATTACCAGCACGTTCCCCAATTCCTAAAAAGGTTGTCTCAATCTGACTTGCATGATTCATAATCGCAGCTACTGTATTAGCTGTTGCTAATCCTAAATCATTATGACAATGCGCTGATAACTTTAGAGCTGGAAATCTACTATGAATATCACTAAACATTTTTCCATATTCATCTGGCGTAGAACATCCAACAGTATCTGCTAAAGTTACAAATCCTACTTCATAGTTTGAAACAATATCTAATACTTGGAATAAAAATTCTCTATTAGCACGTGTTGAATCTTCTAAGACCATATCTACATGCAGTGATTTTTCCTTAGAATAATCCAAAATTCTCTCTAAGCGTTTTAGATAGATATCCTCTCTAGTTTTTAATTTTTCGGTTATATGCATCTTAGAAACAGGTACCAGTAGTTTAATAACCGTATTAGGAAACATACTATACAGCTGGAATGCTAAGTCAATACTACTCTCAATCAAGCGAGTTAAAACTACCCCAGATTGATCTTTTCTTAATATACGCATATAGCCTTTTAAAATATTCAAATCTTGAATAGTATCACACATACCAATCTCAACCGAATGAATTTTGGATTTACTAATCTCAGTAATAACCTTTTTCTTAGTTGCAACATCTTTCTTAATCGACGTTTGCTGCATACCATCTCTAATTGTATTATCTTGAATGTATATCATACCTCACTCCTTATTTTATTAGATACGAGCTCCTATCTGTAATAATATGGTATACTATATCAAGGTATTTTAAAATTTGAAAAAAGTTTAGAAATCATTAAGAAAAAATTTATAAATAGGAGTAACTATGAACTTAGATTGGTATTACACTTTTTTGGTATTATCAAAACATCTCAATTATCGTAAAGCCAGCGAAGAGCTATTTCTTACCGAACCAACACTACATCAACAAATTAAGAAATTAGAAAAGCACCTTCAAGTTCAACTTTTCGAAACAGTGGGAAGAAACTTGACACTAACTGCTGTTGGAAGAGAATTTATAGAGATTGCTGAAAATCTTATACAAACCTATGAGCAAAGTATTCAAAAGATTAGGCTACAAAATAAAAAACAACAATTTCATATAGAAATAGCCGTATCTCCTTACATTGCCACATACCTTTTACCACAATTTTTACAGGAATTCTTTCAGCGCTATCCAGATATTGATATCTCTGTATCCGTGCTAAATAGCCATATTGAACAAGCTATTGAAACTAATACATTCGATATTGGTATTGATAGAGAAGTTCCATATAGTAAAAAAATCATATCCGAACAAATTTGTGAAGGAAAGATTGCCCTCTTTTATCCTAAAACAACAGTAAAATGCGACGAATTACAATTATTTAGAAACTATAAAATATTATCCGATAGCCACCCCGTCTATTGGGAAAATCTAAAAAAAGAAATCATTGAGCTAGTTCCAGAAGCCGATTTCACTACTATCAATGATATTACAGTAACTGCCAAACTAATAGAAATGAATCAAGGCATTTCCTTTCTGCCCCTTTACTTAAAAAAGACTTTTACAGATAAGATTGCTCATCTTGAAACCACTACAGTAACCACCCCCGTTTCTTTTACTTACTTAATGAGCAGAAAAGCTTCTAAGGCTATCACTATTTTCAATAATGCGTTTAAAGACTTTATTTTAAAGGAGCAAAATTCAATTTAAGAATCAAAGGTCACTGATACTATTAGTGATTTTTGATTTACATATTAATCAATGGATTAATGACTAAAACGGAAAATAGTTAATGAGAGATGAAATTTATAAAATAGTACGTGCATAAATTATAGTAAAATGATATAATTAATTTATGGGAGAGTTAAGCTTTAGTAATCAATTTAGCAACACAGCCGTTTGGTATCACGGAACGACATCTACTCAGGTTCCATCTTTAAAAGATGGAATAGATGTTTATCATAGTAAACGGAACTGTGATTTTGGTATAGGATTTTATGTGACATCTAAATTTGATCAGGCTGTTAAATGGGCTCAGCGAAAAACAAAAGATGAACTTCCTTTTAATCCAAACGTAAAGCCTGTTGTTTTAAGTTATCAGTTTCAAGATTCTAATGATGTTGAAACGAAGATTTTTGAAATTGATAAAGAATACTTTCAGTTTGTTTATAAAAATAGATTGAAGTTAGACGCTAAGGCTGGAATTAATTTTCATAATTTTTCAGCAGTATTTGGCCCAGTTCTTGATGGTCAAGTTACTCGTTTGAAAGTCACTTTAGATGACTATTTCAAGGGAGTAAATTCCTTAGAAAAACCGCTGATATTCTTTTGGGAAAATATCAGGGTGATACACAACTTTGTATATGTGATCAAAAAATTGCAAATAAACTAATCTTAGTTAAGGAGGACACGATATGATTTTGACAAATGAAAAACAAGCTCTTAGAGTTGAGGTAGAACAGTTTTTACGGAAGAATTATCGCATTACTCCTGATACTGTTTCTTCTGTCACAAATGTTGTATTGAAGAATTGGTTTGAAGAGTTGGATAATGGAGGCTCTCATTTGACTTCAGACCTTATCGCTGATAATATCGCGGATATTGCAAAACGTTACTCAGTACATTAATAAGTAATTTGAGTTAGGTTTATCAAATCCAAATCTTTCTTTATATTCTCAAAAACGGTTCATTACCATATTAGGTAATGAACCGTTTTTTGTGTACGACGGGCATGTCGTGCATCTGAGGTGTAAGTCCTCCGTGGGCACCCGCGAAAAACGTGGACTGGTTTCGTGTTTGGATTATTACCTTGAACTACATGCGTTAAAAGTTAGTTGAACCGCCGTATGCCGAACGGCACGTACGGTGGTGTGAGAGGGGCTAGAGATTATCCCCTACTCGATTTGTGATACTTCTTTCAAGGAATATTTGGTAGGATTGGAGTGAAAAAAGATTAACTAGGAAAGAAGGAAGTATATGGAAGCCATTTATCAACGTGATTCGGATCAAGATGGACTAACTGATGCTCAAGAATTGGCGCTAGGAACCAATCCTCTTAGCGCAGATTCTGATGGTGATGGTCGTTCAGATCTAGTGGAAGTAGAAGAAGGAACCAATCCCTTAGAAAAGGATTTACAAGACATGGACCAAACAAGTATAACTGAACCGTCTTTAGTATTTATGGAAATGAAAGAAAAGATTTCAGATATGATGGAGAGTCACTACAAGGAATTTATACAGGCTCTTATTAGTATTGAAACAGGGATTGAGAACCAACAAGACCTAGAAGACTTATATACTTACTACATGAGAACAGATGCCGTTTCTCTTTTGTCTAGTGATTTAGAAACCAGTCCTCAAGAGGTTGAAATGGAGATAGAGTTGTAGGGGAATCATGTGATTCTCCTATTTTCGTATAGATGAAAGGAGCGAGTATGGAAGTAATGCAATTATTGGCTATGTTTCGTGGAACAATTCCAAAAGATAGGGAGAAAATGGACCTATTTCTTCGCTATCAAGCGCAACATTTTGATGAGAAATGGCAGGACTTGGTAGAAAATTTTTTGTCCGAAGAAGGTAAGATAGAAGAGATTCCTCACGTCTATTCTTTTGATCAAGATATTGTTTCTTTCTTAGAGGCTAGTTCTGAAAATAATGACCAAGATTTAGAAAGTTACACAAGAAGTTTTGGGCAAGCAGGTCTAAGTAAATTATCTCAATTAAGTAATTTTGAGAAAAACTTGGTGCTAGAAGTCGCAACCTATAACCTTTCCACTCGATTTTACATCCAATCTGAAAAAGAGAAGTTAGAACTATTAAGTGAGCTTGTATGTCATCAGAATCAGGATGTCAATTTAGTCAATGTCTATCGGGTTGCGAATAATCTATCTGACCGTATTAGTAGAGATATAGAGGAATTTCTTTTAATGGTTGATTCCAAAGAACTAAAAAAAGAAGTTCTTGAGATTCATTTTGAAGAAAAAGAGGGAGATGTTCTAGCCTATTTGGGTTCAGAATTGATGGCTACTTTAGATACCGTTACGGAACTTGTCCATCATGAAGAAAACTACACACAACTCCCACTGACACAAAAGCTAAAGATTATTACTCATTTTGATGAAGTAAAGGCTATAAGAGAAAAGTCTAAGCAAGTAGAGGAAGCAGTCTTATCTTTAGATAATACTGACCAGGTAGAAGAAAATGTAGAAGTTCATTCCCTATCTAAAGTAGATAAAATTGTAGAAGAAGCTTTGAGGGAATATCCGATTGATTCACAAGTAAGTTATAAAGGACAAGTATTTCAGTTGGTTTCGATTGAAAATGCACAGTTAAATGACTTAGTTCGCCTAGAGCTATTCAATAATTCCAACCAGTTATTTGAAGAGAATCCTATCTTATACTTGAACAGTTTGGAAGAGATTGAACAAGTATTGTCTCATGTAGAATTTGAAAAAGAAGATTCAGAGATTGATATTGATTCATCAAGTGAAAGTCAGGAAATAGATTTGTTTTCCTATCTGGAAGAAGATAATGAAAATGAAAAGGATAAGGAAACAGAAACGCTTATTGTAGGCATAGAAGAGACGGATATCCCTGTTCTAGATTTTGTTTTTCCAGATGATTTAGAGGACTTTTATCCTAAGACAAATCGAGAAAAAATTGAAACGAATATCGCCGCAATTGAACTTGTTAAAAGATTAGAAAAAGAGGGACGACAAGCGAATCCAGAAGAACAAGAGCTACTAGCCAAGTATGTCGGCTGGGGCGGTCTTGCCAATGAATTTTTCGATGAACTCAATCCAAAGTATGAAACAGAACGTTTAACTCTTAAGAGTTTAGTAAGTAAATCAGAGTACTCCACTATGAAACAAAGTTCTCTCACAGCCTATTATACAGACCCAATGATTATTCGCCAGATTTGGCAAAAATTACTGGATGATGGTTTTGAGGGAGGAAGGATATTAGATCCTTCTATGGGAACTGGGAACTTCTTTGCGGCGATGCCTAGAAGTATACTAGATAAATCAGAACTCTATGGGGTTGAATTAGACAGTGTGACAGGCGCAATCGCAAAACAACTCCACCCCAATACCCATATTGAAGTGCGAGGATTTGAAGATGTTCCCTATCAAAATAATAGTTTTGATTTAGTCTTAACGAATGTTCCTTTTGGAAATTTTCGCATTGCCGATAAAAACTATGATAAACCTTATATGATTCATGATTACTTTGTCAAACACTCACTTGATTTAGTAAGAGACGGAGGACAAGTGTCGATTATCTCATCTATCGGGACAATGGATAAGCGGACAGATAATGTCTTACAAGAGATTAAAACCAACACTCATTTTTTAGGGGGAGTTCGTTTGCCGGATACGGCTTTTAAAAAGATTGCAGGTACTCGAGTGACCACAGACCTCCTCTTCTTTCAAAAGGATCAAGCAAAGAATCTTAATGAAGATGAGCTTGTCTTTGGTGGCTCTATTCCCTTTGAGGAGGATAAGCGTGTCTGGATCAATCCTTATTTTGATGGGAAATACAATACACAAGTTTTGGGTGAATATGAGATACGTAATTTTAATGGAGGAACTCTCAATGTTAAGGGAGTATCAGAAACATTAGCTACTGAAATAATGAAAGCATTCGAGAATGTGGAAGCACCTAAACAAATTGACAATTCTTTGAAAGCACCTGTTTTTATCAAAGAAGAAGTGGATAATTCTATCCCAAGTCGTATACGTGAGGACTTAGCGCTCTATTCTTTTGGATATGAGGGAAATCAAATTTATTATCGAGATACGCATGGTATTCGGAAAAGTTCAAAAGTAGACGAAATTAGTTATTATGTAGACGAGAAGGGAGATTTTAAAGCCTGGGACAGTTCTTTGTCTGAACATAAAATAGACCGATTCGTGCAACTTCATTTGACAGATGAGGAAGCACTAGATGTTTACAAGTCAGAAGAAGCGAGTAAAAGAGGGAAATATAAGGGACTGTTCAAAAAAACGGTCTTTTATGAAAGTCCCTTATCGGATAAGGATATTAGTCGTATTAAGGGCATGGTTGATTTGAGAGAGACCTATCAATCCTTAATTGAAATTCAACGTCATCAAGATTATAGTCGGACAGATTTTCAGGTATTACTTAGTAAACTCAATCGTGACTATGACCGCTTTGTAAGTCAATTTGGATACTTGAATGCCTCAGTTAATCGGAACTTATTTGATAGTGACGATAAGTATTCTTTACTAGCAAGTTTAGAAGATGAATACATTGATTCTAAAGATCAGAAAGTAAAATATAAAAAATCTTTAGCCTTTGAGAAAGCATTGGTTAGACCAGAGAGAGTTATTGCAAGAGTTTCAACGGCTTTAGATGCCTTAAACTCCAGTTTATCGGATGGTAGAGGGGTTGATTTAGACTATATGGTATCAATTTATCCCGAACATAGCCAAGCTGCTATTTTAGATGAGTTAGGTGACCAGATTTTAATAGATCCAGAAAGCTATTTAAGAGGGGAAAGAAAATATCTTTCTAAGAACCAGTTTTTGTCAGGAGATATTCTCAACAAGATAGAAGTAGTTCAACTATTAGTGGAGGAAAACAATCAAGAATGTGACTGGTCTCATGCTTTAGATTTGTTAGAATCTGTTCGTCCTCCACGGATTCATCTGGCAGATATTGAGTTTAAAATAGGGTCACGTTGGATTCCTCAATCCGTTTATGGTAAATTTGCCTTTGAATGTTTTACCAATCGTGAATTTGAATTGTCTTCGCCTGATGTTGAACAAGTCATTGAAGTGAATCCTGTCGATGGCCAGGTTCATTTAAGGACATCATTTGCTTATCGCTATCCAAGTGCCAAAGATAGTAGTCTTGGAGTCAGTGGGTCACGTTATGATACAGGAAGAAAGATTTTTGAGAATTTACTAAATTCAAACCAACCGACGATTACTATGACTGTTACGGAAGGAGAAAAGAAAAAGACTATCACAGATTTGGAAAAAACCTCTGTTCTAAGAGCAAAAGAGCAGCATTTACAAGAGCTCTTTCAAGACTTTGTCTCACGGTATCCAGAAGTCCAACAAGTCATTGAGGAAAGCTACAATCGTCTTTATAATCGAACAGTTAGTCGAGAGTATGACGGTAGCCATCTAGTCATTGATGGCTTGGCACAAAACATCAGTCTTCGTCCTCATCAAGAGAATGCCATTCAAAGAATCGTAGAAGAAAAAAGAGCATTGTTAGCTCATGAGGTAGGTTCAGGAAAGACCTTGACTATGCTTGGTGCTGGGTTTAAATTAAAGGAGTTGGGGATGGTTCATAAGCCATTGTATGTGGTGCCCTCTAGTTTGTCTGCTCAATTTGGCCAAGAAATCATGAAATTTTTCCCTACTAAAAAAGTCTTTGTGACCACTAAGAAAGATTTTGTGAAGGCGAGAAGAAAACAATTTGTATCACGTATTATTACAGGAGATTACGATGCTATTGTCATTGGGGATTCTCAATTTGAAAAAATCCCTGTCAGTAAGGAAAGACAGATGAACTATATAGAGGATAAACTCAATGAACTACGAGAGATTAAAACACATTCTGAAAATAAGTATACCGTTAAAGAAGCAGAACAATCAATAAGTGGTCTAGAGAAACAATTGGAAGAACTCCAACGTTTCAATCGTGATAGTTTTATTGATTTTGAGAACTTAGGAATTGATTTTCTCTTTGTGGATGAAGCACATCACTTTAAAAATATTCGTCCAATTACTGGACTTGGGAATGTAGCAGGTATTACCAATACAACCTCTAAGAAGAACGTGGATATGGAGATGAAGGTTCGACAGATTCAGGAAGAACATGATTTTAAAAATATTGTCTTTGCGACAGGGACACCTGTTTCCAATTCTATTAGTGAGTTGTATACTATGATGAACTATATTCAACCAGATATCTTAAAACGCTATCAAGTTGATTATTTTGACTCTTGGGTAGGTGCTTTTGGAGAAATTCAAAACTCTATGGAATTAGCTCCTACAGGGGATAAGTACCAACCTAAGAAACGATTTAAAAAGTTTGTCAATCTACCTGAGTTGATGAAAATCTATAAAGAAACAGCCGACATTCAAACACAAGATATGTTGGATTTACCTGTTCCAGAAGCTCATATTATCCCTATTGAGAGTGAGTTAACTGAAAACCAGATACTCTATTTAGAAGAATTAGTTATGAGGTCAGATATGGTCAAATGTGGAACAGTTGATCCGAGCCAGGATAACATGTTAAAAATTACGGGTGAGGCACGAAAACTAGCTATTGATATGCGTTTATTGGACTCTAGTTATAGTCTAGCAGACAATCATAAACTGCTTCAGGTAGTGGATAATGTTGAAAGAATTTATCGTGAGGGAATGGAAAATAAGGCTACTCAGATGATTTTTTCAGATATTGGAACACCTAAGAAAAAGGATAATGGCTTTGATGTCTATTCTGAAATAAAGGCTTTATTAGTTGATAGAGGAATCCCTAGTAAGGAAATTGCCTTTGTACATGATGCCAATAGTGATGAAAAGAAGAATAGTTTGTCTCGAAAGGTCAATGCAGGAGAAGTGCGGATTCTCCTTGCCTCAACTGAAAAAGGAGGAACAGGTTTAAATGTTCAGAGCAAGATGAAAGCAGTTCATCACCTGGATGTCCCCTGGAGACCAAGTGACATTCAGCAACGCAATGGACGGATTATCCGACAAGGAAATGAAAATAAGGAAGTGGATATTTACCACTACATTACCAAAGGTTCGTTTGATAATTATCTATGGGCAACTCAGGAGAACAAACTCCGTTATATTAAGCAGATTATGACTTCTAAGGAGCCAATTCGTGCTGCAGAAGATATTGATGAGCAGACCATGACAGCTTCTGATTTTAAGGCACTAGCAACAGGTAATCCTTATCTTAAATATAAGATGGAACTAGAGAATGATTTGACCCTATTAGAAAATCAAAGACGTGCCTTTCAACGCAGCAAGGATCACTATCGTCATACAATCTCTTACTGTGAAGAAAATATGCCCATTCTTGAGAAACGATTAAGCAAGTATGAAGGCGACATTCAACAGTCTGAAATGTCGAAAGACCAGGCATTTTCTATGACAGTAGGCAAGCAAGCTTTTGAGCAACGAGCTGAAGCAGGTGAATCCCTACACCGTCTTATCCGTCATAATCAAGCTGACAGCAAAGAATTCCGAACCCTAGCAAGCTATCGAGGATTTGACATTAAAATGCTTAGTCTTCCAACAAATCAACCTCTTCCTGAAACCTTCTCTGTTAAGATTGTGGGAGAAAATCAGTATTCTGTCAGTTTAGATTTGTATTCTCCTTTGGGGACAATTCAAAGACTTCAGCATACGATTGATCACATTAAGGAGGACCAAGTGAAAACTCAGAACTTATTGGATGAATTACAGGATAAATTGACTACTGCTAAAGTTGAAATTGAGAAAAATTTTCCAAAGGAAGAGGATTATCAAACTAAAAAGGCCGAATACGATGTACTCTCGCCATTGATTGAAACAGAAACGGATTTAGATATTATTGATCAGGCCTTAAGACAATTCCACGAAAAAGGAAAAGAAAGGCAAGAACAACTTTCTTTTGAATTAGATTAAAAAATAGATACAAATAGCGGACAAGAAAAGAAAAGCGCGGTAAAATAAAGATAGAAAGAAACGAGGTAACGATTATGATGGAAGATACCTATTATCAATTAGAAGAGGCCTTGGTACAGGGATTTCAAACGCCTGAAGAATACCAAGCCTACAAGGAGCTAAAGGAACATTATGAGGAAGTTACTGGGGATTACAGTTTTTCTAAACGAGAACTCACTAGTCAATTGGAAATAGCTCTTCAAAATCATCGAGGTGTGGACTTTGAAGAATATGAAAAAGAGGAGTATTTGGACTTAGTTCAAAAATTAGAAGAGTTTGATTCCTCTCTTGACACCCATTATCGTCAATTGATTGACTAGAAAGGAGAAAGTCATGAATGATTTACTCCTTATCCCAGTAATTTTTTTAGCAGTAGGAGGAATTCTCATTCTTTTATGGAGACTCTTTCTTATTGCCAGTGGACTTTTCCTTATTGGTTTTATTAGTTTTCTTATTTTCGTGGAGGTCTATGGAATTTATTTGTTCTTTACTGAACCTAGTTTATATTTTGATGATATCAGACAACATGGTTTAACTAGTTTTACGGCTGTGTACCTTTTCATCAATCTGATGTTGGTTCTAGGATTCAGTTGGCACTTCATTAACTCCATAAATAAGGAAAAAATATGAACTTTTTAGATAATCAAAAGACTTTATCTGAATCTAAATTCGGATAAGGTTTTTTATTTGCCTTGATTCTTTCATATACTTCATAGCTAAATTGGAGTAATAATTTATGAAAATCATTATCCTCACTATTATTACTTGTATTTATAGCTTGTTTATGTCGTTCAATATGAGAAAGAGCTCTTCTCAAATTTTCTTCTTTTAATTTGTTCATATTTATATTATAAGCTGAAGACAGCTAATTTTGATATTTTTCTCTGAACTGTACGATTTGGCGCCTGAAATGTAGGAATTACCTTTCGTTGTGATGTGATAAAACTTACAAGTTCTTTTTGTTATTCTTGACCTAGTTTTTATAGAAAGAAGGTCTAAGATGTTAAATAAAGTCAAAACTAAAGCCTTAATTAGTGTTGGAGCAGTAGCCGCAACTAGCTTTATTCTCATGATGGGATATACTGCTGGTCAACATTCTACTGCTAAACAAAGTCGCAAAGAAATCGAATTGGCTGCAGCTAAACTTGTAGAGGACAAACAAGCAGAAGATAAAGCCAGCATTTTGTCATCGGATACTGTAAAAGAATTTTTGACGCAGTACTATACGAAAGAAAAGCTCGGAGAAAATAATACACGTATTCAACCTTATATGACTGAATCGGCTTATTCTCAAGAATTGTCAAGTCAAAATGATGCTATGAACCAAGTGTATAAGGATTATATTTTGGATTATCATTTTGAAAAAGCAGATATCTTTGTCAATCAGACTACGAATCAAGCCATTGCCATGGTCTCTTATAATGTAACCTATGTATCTGATTTAAAGAATGCCAACCAATCAAAGACTAATCAGACAGAAACAAGAACAGTTAAGTTGTCTTATTCGAAACTACCAGGTAAGTTATTGGTCAATCAAGTACAGGTTTGGAAATCTGGGTTAGATGATTTAGATAAGGCAACTCCTAAAACTTTAGAAGAATCATCATCAATACCATCACTGCCAAATACTACGACAAAATGATGATGTTTTATGAATATAGAGGAATGTAAGCAAATTTCAATTCTTGATGTAGCCAATCGTTTAGGTATTTCCTTTAAACAAGTTTCTAGCCGTGTCTATGAACATCCTGAACACGATTCATTCCGAATTTTTTCAACTACCAATACTTTTAAATGGTTTTCAAGAGATATTCAAGGTGATGTTATTGATTTTGTTCGACTTGTTAAGGGAATTTCCTTTAAAGAAGCTCTAGCTTTTCTTTCTGAAGAACCTTTTCAAAAAGAAGCTGTTCAAGAAAAAAGAGAGAGACCATTTTATTATCCTTTAAAGAGAGTAGAAGATTCTAACTGCAGTCTGGCCAGATATTACTTAACAAAATGTAGAGGAATCTCAGAAGAAATCATAGAAAAGATGATTCAACAAGGTTTGATAGCACAAGCTAGTTGGAAAACAAATGAAACTGTTGAACCTGTTATTGTTTTTAAAAGCTTTGATCATCGTCACAAACTGCAGGCAGCAAGTATACAAGGGATTTATAAGAATCACTCTCTTCCTAGAGAGAGGTTAAAAACGATTCTAAAAGGAAGCCATGGACATGTTGGAATATCCTTTGATATTGGTAAACCAAATAGACTGGTCTTTTGTGAATCGTTTATCGACTTGATGAGCTATTACGAACTTCATCAACAAAGCCTATCAGATGTTCGTTTGGTATCTATGGAGGGATTAAAAAGGTCTGTTGTTGCTTATCAAACTTTACGACTGATAGCTGAAGAAAATCAGAAGTTGGAATTTTTAGATACAGTAATACCTTCAAAGTTATTGCCTTTGTTCAATACAATTCGTGATACCACCAGCTATTTTGATAATCATTCTGATTTATTGACACTGGCAGTAGATTGTGATGATGCAGGTAAAGATTTTTCTGATAAGTTATCTAAATCAGGATTTCCTGTTTTACTGGATTTACCTGATAATGAATATGGGAAAGAAAAAAGAGACTGGAACGATATTCTTCGAGAAAAGAAATCAGATTTACAATTGATGTTCGAGAATGCAAAAGAGACATTGAGGAATCAACCAGTAAGACAAACCTCTCAATGTTTAGAATTGTGATAACAAAATCAAGATGTTTTAGCTAATATTAGAATGAAGGAGGATAGTATATGACCATTATTGAACGCTTAGAAGAAAAGGTCACTAGGCAAGAAAGTAAGGTAGCAAGAGAGACAGAAAAACTAGCTGCTTACAAAGAGCAACTGGAGACAGCGATGTTTGCGACGTTCAAAAGGCGTCAAAGCATCAGTCACATGAGTTTTGAAGAAGCTCTTGATCATGCCTTTGGTAAAGAAAGACAATTCGATGATTCTGAATTTAGAAAGGATGAAATGAGTGAATGACAAAAGATTGGAATTTTAATCAACCATTAGAAAGTAAATCAGAAAATCAAGAAGATCCAGATAAAATTGCGGCCTTATTTGGAAATCATCAAGGAGGTAATGATGTAAATTATGAAGCAGCTTTTCAAAAGCGCAAACAAGCACCTGTGACGGAATCAAATTCTAGTTCTAAACCCAAAGTTACAGAGGTTAGAACAGGAAAAGAGACAGATATCACTACAAGTTATCAGCAACATCTTAAAAGACTTATTGCGGATAACAATAGCGATATTCAAAGTAGTCAAAAGAAAATTGAAGAGCTACATACGTTGATTGACACAAAGAATAAAGAAAATAAGAAATTGCAGTCCATTTATGATGCGATTTCCGAATTACACTAAGCAGTCCTGATAGGCTGCTTTTTTTTGAGAGGTTATAGATGTTTACAACATTTTTTAAGAAAAATCACGACAATAGTGATGTATTTAAAAAGCTAATTCATAGACTATCTGATATGTCTGTCCAAGATCTTGAAAAAATAGACCGACTGCTAGATATTATTTTCACTCCAGATCAAGAAACCGAACAGCTAAAAACAGAAGCAACTTACAGAGAAGAAACTTTGGACGACACATTAAAGGAAGCTAAGAACCAACTTCATAAAGAACAATTGGAGAAGAATTTAGAGAGATTTAGGAAAAATGGAATGAAATAAATGGTTTTATAAAATTTTCTTTTACTTGCATAAAGTCTTGTGTTATACTTTTAGTATAGACTAGAGAAGGAAGTAAATATTTTGGAGTTGACTACCAAGCAGGAAAAGCAACTAGGTCAGACGCAGTGGTTTCATGCTACATTATTGAGACATTTAGAATCCTTAAAAAAAGGAATCGATGTTAAATTTAATTTAGGAAGTGAGCTAGACTTTGGACCTGGTTTCTATATCACACCTGACTTTGAACAAGCTAGAAAATTTATTAACAAGCAAGTTGAAGTATTAAATCGAAGCACTTCTAATAATAATATTTTTGACTCAGAAGAAGAAGTAGGAATTATAGTAGAATTTCGTATTTCAAATTTTATAGAAATTTTTAAGAACCCTGACTATCATTGTCACTATTTTGCAAAACATAAAAAGTCAGAGTCAGATTTAGATTTTGCGGAACTTGTCGTTCAAAATCGGGAAAATCCAGATGAATTACAACACCATTTTGATTTTATCTATGGTGTTCAGACTGATGACAATCCAACCCAAGCTTTAGCTCGTTTTCGTCAGAATGAAATTACAAAAGAAGAAATGCTTGCTGAGTTTAGAAAACCCTATTCTTTTAAACAATTATCCATTCACAACCAATCTTTTTGTGATATAATGAAAATAGAGAAAGTTTATCAATCAAAGACAGGAGAGGAGTTACAAAAATGGCAGTAGTATCGTTGGAAAATAATATTAAACTATATAGTTCAGAATTATTTCAAGCACTATTAAAAGCCTCTAATTATAAATTGGATGAGCGTATTGCTCAGACTGTTGCAGAAGGCTATGCTCGTAATCTAGATTATTCTGATCCTGAACTGATGCATGTTGGTGTAACTTCGGTTGCTAACAACCTGCTTACAAAAATTAAACAAGAGTATTTTATTGTATAGTATTTTGAAAAGCCACCGAAAAAGGAATTACTCTTTAAGGTGGCTTTTTTAGAAGTAAAGTTTAGGCTAGAAAAACAACAAACAACGCACCAATTTTGGTGCGTTCTGCTTTTTTATGCTATAATGGATTTAGAAAAATAAAGGAGTTTGCCATGATTGGAAAGAACATAAAATCCTTACGTAAAACACATGACTTAACACAACCCGAATTTGCACGGATTGTAGGTATTTCACGAAATAGTCTGAGTCGTTATGAAAATGGAACGAGTTCAGTCTCTACCGAATTAATAGACATCATTTGTCAGAAGTTTAATGTATCTTATGTCGATATTGTAGGAGAAGATAAAATGCTGAATCCTGTTGAAGATTATGAATTGACTTTAAAAATTGAAATAGTGAAAGAAAGAGGTGCTAATCTATTATCTCGAATCTATCGTTATCAAGATAGACAGGGAATTAGCATTGATGATGAATCTAATCCTTGGATTTTAATGAGTGATGATCTATCTGACTTGATTCATACGAATATCTATTTAGTAGAGAATTTTGATGAAATAGAGAGGTATAGCGGCTATTTGGATGGAATTGAACGTATGTTAGAGATATCTGAAAAACGGATGGTAGCCTAATGGAAATCCAAGATTATACCGATAGTGAATTCAAACATGCTTTAGAGAGGAACCTTCGCTCTCTGACAAGAGGAAAAAAGTCCAGTAAGCAACCTATAGCGATTTTGCTTGGAGGGCAAAGTGGTGCTGGTAAGACTACAATTCATCGAATTAAACAGAAAGAATTTCAAGGAAATATTGTTATCATAGATGGCGATAGTTTTCGTTCTCAGCATCCACACTATTTAGAACTGCAGCAAGTATATGGTAAAGATAGTGTTGAATACACTAAAGATTTTGCAGGCAAAATGGTGGAGTCTTTAGTAACAGAATTAAGCAATTTGGGATACAATCTTTTGATAGAGGGAACTTTACGAACAGTTGATGTTCCAAAGAAAACAGCACAACTCTTGAAAAATAAGGGATATGAAGTACAATTAGCCTTAATTGCAACAAAGCCTGAGCTGTCCTATATAAGTACTCTTATCCGTTATGAAGAACTGTACGCCATCAATCCAAATCAAGCACGCGCAACTCCAAAAGAACATCATGATTTCATTGTAAATCATCTAGTTGATAATACCCGACAGTTGGAAGAACTAGCTATCTTTGAAAGAATTCAAATTTATCAACGAGATAGAAGTTGTGTACATGATTCAAGAGAAGATAAAATTTCAGCAGCAGATATTCTTCAAGAGTTACTGTTTGGGGAGTGGAGTCAGGTAGAGAAAGAGATGCTTAAATCTGGAGAAGAAAGATTTAAAGATTTAACTAATTGAAATAGTTGTTAGAACACAAATTTTAAAATATAGTCTACTTATAACTTTTGTTAGTTGTTTAATTAAGGTGGGCGAAAATTTTTTAGAACCAAAAAACGCATAATCTCAGGTGTTGAAAAACTTGAAATTATGCGTTTTCTTGTGGGAAGATTTACTCCATTTTCTTCAGGAATTGAGATTTTGCCCATCTCTTTTTATTATATTTAAGGATATTTGAAAGATATATTTTAGAAAAACAATTATGGAGTTCTTAAATACAGAATATATTATAAATGCTGATTCAAAGTGAAGTTTTATATGTTTTTTGATTTTGTTGAGCATAAAATCTATTAACTAAATTCGAACTACAAAAATTAATTTTAGATGAACTAAACTGTAGGCTTTGGAAAGTTCTCTTATTCGATTTCAGAATGAATCGCTGATACAGGATTAAAAGAACTAAGTATTTCTTTTTGTTTTGAATGAGATACGTGAGTATAGATTTGTGTGATTGATATAGAACTGTGTCCAAGAATTTGTTGAATGTATCGAATATCTACATCATTATCTAGAAGCATTGTCGCAAAGCTATGTCTAAACATATGTGGTGTAATAGTTTTAGATAAGCTATTTTGTTCAACGATTCTCTTTATAACTAAACGTACACTTTGCTCTGACAATGGTTTAAGAGAATGTTTCCCTGGAAACAAGAAATCATTTGATTCATTTCTTGTTTTATTTATATATGTTTCTAATAAATTGAATGTTTTTTGATCTCCTAAAAATAGGATACGTTCTTTCTTACCCTTTCCTATAATATGGAGTGTCTTATTGGAAAGATTAATATCTTTGAGATGAATGTGGCAAAGTTCAGAAATTCTGATGCCTGTTGAAAGTAAAAGTGAAATAATTAGTAGATTTCTTTCAGCGTGTTGTTTTTGATAGTCAGTTTTAGATACAATTACTTTCCGTTCTAAATATATAAAAATGCTTTTCAGAATGTCATACGGAATCGTTTTAGGCAATACTTTTTCAGTTCTAAATTGAAAGCGCAATTGATTGAAGGGATTCTCTTCAATTATGTTCTGGTATTTTAGATAGTTATAAAACACCTTCATACAAGCAATTTTTCTTCTTAATGTATTCGTTTTTATGTTAGATCGTGTCAACTGTTCTATATAGGATTCGACATTATCATAGTCTGAGTTATAAAATTGCATAAGATCATTCTTATAAGCGCGAATCGTGTGCGAACTCAAACGCTTATGAGTTTTGCAATAATCTAAGTAAGTAGAAATAAGTTTATAATCCATAAAAATCTCCTTTATCAATAATCATGCTATTATAAACCTATTTAGGTGCTTTGTATAGCGATAATAAATTGTTATCGATAGGAGAAGTCAGTGTATAAAATTAATAAATTTGAAGGTGAAATCTATCAGAAGTTAAATAAAATTCTTGATTCATATAACCAAGAACAGAATAGCGTAATAAATCTTGCTGCATGTATTAGCTATCCATTCACCGAAGTATTAGAGATTCAAAGTTTCCCTCTCGCTACTCTGCCAACAGAGGGAGCTGTTGAAAAACGCTTTTTTCCTCATTGTACTTCATTGGATAATATTGAAATATATTCAGAAGAATTGTGTCTTCAACTTTTTGATTTAAATCCTGGTGATTATAGAGTTAATGTGCAACCACATTCAGGAACTCAGGCTAACCAAATAGTCTATAATTGTGTTTTAGAAAGTGACGATTATATTTTATCGTTATCTCCAAAAGACGGAGGACATATTTCACACACTTATACAGGCAAAGGTACTGTAAAATATTATCACTTAGATCATGATTTAAATATTGATTATATCGAATTAAAGGAATTATTAGATAAATATAAACCTAAATTGATTATTATTGGTGCTTCATCGTATGGAAATGAATTTAATTATCAACAAATTTATGAAATTATAAAAGAGGTTAGCCCCAATACCCTTATTTTAGCGGATATTTGCCATAGTGTTTTATATATTATGGCAAAGCTACATAAGTCGATTTTTCCATATGTCGATTTCGTTACTTTTACAATGGATAAATGTTTACGTGGGCCTCAAGGAGGAGTACTAATGTATCGTTCTATATTTGAAGAAAAAATAACTAATTCAATTTTTCCTAGAACACAGGGAGGTCCTACACAAAATGCATTATTTGCGAAATGTATCTGTTTAATCAAATTATTATCAATAGATATTCAAGATTATGCACAACAGGTTATAAAAAATACTTTATTGTTTATAAAACAATTAAGTAAAGAAGGGGTTGATGTTGTTTATAAAAACTCAAAGACTCATATAATTTTAGTTAATCTACTGAATCTAAACTTGAGTGGTAAGGATGCAGAGAATCTACTTTTTCAACATAAAATATTAGTTAACCGAAATCAAATTCCAAATGATACACACGGACCAATGACGACTTCAGGAATAAGATTAGGAACAATCGGAATTACAAATTTATCCTATACTGATGATGATATTAAAAAATTAGCTAAACTAGTAGCTAATTTATTAAAATATAAACAATATGATTATTCCATATATTTAGATCTCATTCGCAAGTACCATGAACAAATTAATATCTCCAATTAGGAGAAAGACCTATACAGAAATTATATTTTTTGTAAGGAATCAACAGATAGTATTTAGTGAGTCCGTCTTGATAATCATCAATATAAGTTTTTTCACAAACAAAAGGAATATCATCAAATTGTTGTAAATTGTATACTATTTGAAATTTATACCAAGGATCGTCTATGAGTGGAATTTCTTCCTCAAAGTTTCTTAGTGAATTTTGAAATTCTGTAAAAGAGATTCTTTCAGAAATCAATTCAATAATTAATTTGTTTAACTTGAGCATCCTAATATCTAAGGTCAAAGCTTTAGGACATTCTTGAAGTGATTTATTTATAAACTTCAGAGATTGTTGATAATTTTTATTCATCAAAAAAATAATTGATTTATTACAATATGGTTCAAAAATTTCATTTGAATCATATTTTTTTAGTATTTTTATGGCCTTATTTAGATTCTCTAAAGCTATATCATATTCTCCGTCCCAGATATTAACAACACCTAAATTATTATATACTGTTGCAACAGGTATTTGATATTCATTACGTTGAAAATAGTCCAATGCTAGTTTGAGATTTTCGGTAGCTTCTTTAGTTGGGAAATAATGAGCAGAATTTCGTAAAATAATATAATAGAAGTCGTCTTTTTCTACAGAATTCATGCTTTCATTAAGGAGTTTAATTGCCTCTCGATCTTTACCTAAATGACCATAAGCATTTAGCTTGTAGAGTAATGTTCCAGAGCAATTTTCTAACTTTTCCAGTGATTTTAGCGCCTCCTCAAATTCATATTTTTGAATTTGAAATCTAGGATAGTATAGCTGTAAATCTTTTGAATAATTATCTTTTTGAAGACTGTTTAAAATAGCTAAACCTCCATTAAAATCAGAAATCCACTGGTACGAGTTCAACATATAATGTAAGTATTTTTCGGGTAATAATTCTATTAAATGAAGTATCTTCTTACTCAAAGATACAATGTAAAAATATGAATTTTTCCTGTATTCGATTTCAAGTAACTGTTTGATATATTCTACATTTTGCCGCAACTCTTCAATATTACATATATTTATTAAGCAGTGAATTAAATAAGCTAACTCGCCACCAACTCCTATAGATAGGATAGTTTGCTCTAAATATATTTTTAGATTGTTGGTTACTAATTGAAGATCAGAAGCATTTGTGTGATTTAAAATACCATTTACAATTGATTCGTGTGAAATTTTGATTTTATCATTTGTATCACCATTAATATAGACAAAACCTGCATCAATAAGGGATTTTAGAGAATCAGCTACTTCAGTATTTTCGTCTAATATAGATTTAATGTAGTTAAAAACTATATCTTTTTTCATACCAGCAGGAAAAATTGATGATATGATAAGTATATTTTTTTGAATATCTGGAAGTTTGTCATATATATCAGAAATATTAAATAATTCTGAATTTGGATTATCAATAAGTCTGTTAATAATTAATTCAATATCTTTATAATTACCTTGTGTTATCTGCCAGATTTGATTCAATTTGACATTATCAAGTAAAGCAATTTTATTTCTTATTAGTAATTTACACTCATCCTCAGTAAGATACGATAAATTTAATACAGTAGGAGTATAATTGTCCAATGTATCTAGTTTATCAATCGATTTTAACTTATCATTTGTTCGGTTTATAATTGTTAAAGAGATTCCGCTTTGAAGTGTATTAAAGTCATCTTCAAATTTTATTTTTATATCTTCAGATAAAAATTGATAATTATCAATAATAATATTAAGACGGATTTTTTTTGAAACATGACTGAAATATCTTAAATATAAATCATTTTCAAATATTCCCTCCTTTATTTCAGTAATAACTTCTTCCCAAGGATAATCAATTACTTTTTTGTAAGTTGTATCGAACGCAATAAACGATCTGATTAACCTAAGACTATGTTTCAGAGTTAGATTTGTTAGTTTTTGTTTTCTTAAATAATTTGAAAACGAATATTTTTGAGGTATTGATAAGCATAGATTTCTTCTGAATTGTGTTGGGACATACGCTCCTTTTAGTAGATTTTCAAAAAATTTATTACTTTCAAACCCATCATTTATAACATCAATGTAGAGAATAAAGGCTTCTTTATCATGGCTGTAAACTCGTTGACAAACCTCTTTGATTAGCTCGGTTTTACCACTACCACTTAAACCATTAATAATATATAAACTATTTTTATCATTACTAGAAAATTTAAAATGCTGTTTTAATTCTTCTATTTCAGTATCTCGACCGTAATACATAAAACATCTCCTACCGATAACAATTTATTATCACCAGTATACCATAAATTCATCTTTAGTAGCTTGATTTGTATAATGATTTTTTTAGTTAAAAATAGTATGAAAATCTAGTTATCCGTATAAACACTGGACTTATCACACTTTATCAAGGTCGAAACCAATCAATTTACTACTAATTTACTACTTATGAATGAGCTTTGATACGACGATTTACCCTTGAAAAGTGAAGAAACAAAGATACTTCCAATAAAAATTGAATAGGCAAAAGGTGGACACTTCAAAAATGAGGTGTCTATTTTTTTACCCGATTTGAAAGGACGTGATACTACGAAAATAGAAAAACAAGAGAATAAAGGTCGCTCCCCACCGTGAAAGACCATCAAACAAACGAGATTCATTCAACCATAAAAAAGAAAGGATAGGTAAAAATATGGAACTTAAATTTGTGATTCCCAAGATGGAAAAAACATTCGGCAATTTAGAATTTGCTGGCGAGGATAAAGTCGTACAGCGAAGAATCAACGGACATCTAACCGTCTTATCTCGAAGCTATAATCTCTATTCAGACGTTCAAAGAGCAGATGATATTGTGGTCGTACTTCCTGCTGAAGCTGGCGAAAAACATTTCGGCTTTGAGGAACGTGTTAAGTTAGTCAATCCACGTATTACCGCCGAGGGCTATAAAATCGGCACTCGTGGTTTTACAAATTACCTTTTACATGCTGACGACATGGTAAAAGAATAAAGAAAGAGAGGAAAAATGATGAGATTAGCAAATGGTATCGTATTAGATAAAGACACGACTTTTGGAGAATTAAAATTCTCTGCTCTACGTCGTGAAGTGAGAATCCAAAATGAAGACGGTACGGTTTCAGAGGAAATCAAAGAACGTACCTATGACTTAAAATCCAAAGGGCAAGGACGCATGATTCAAGTAAGTATTCCTGCCAGCGTGCCTTTGAAAGAGTTTGAATATAACGCACGGGTGGAACTTATCAATCCCATTGCGGATACTGTCGCTACTGCTACCTTTCAAGGAGCAGATGTTGACTGGTACATCAAGGCAGACGATATTGTGCTGACAAAGGATTCTAATTCCTTTAGAAATCAACAGCCACCTAAGAAAGAACCTGCTACGGACAAATAGCCACGTATCTTCCATTAGAGAGAAAGGAGAAAATCAAACATGAAACAGCGTGTCTTTCGTGGTAAAAGGATTCGTCCGAGTGACAAAGATTTAGTCTTTCATTTTACAGTAGCGTCCTTACTGCCTATTTTACTGCTTGTTGTCGGACTGTTTCATGTGAAGACAATCCAGCAGGTCAACTGGCAGGACTTTAACCTATCACAAGCAGATAAGATTGACATTCCGTATTTAAGTATCAGTTTCAGTGTCGCAATTCTTGTCTGCTTGCTGGTGGCGTTTCTATTCAAACGGTATCGCTATGATACGATTAAACAACTCTACCACCGTCAAAAGCTGGCGAAGATGGTTCTTGAAAATAAGTGGTATGAATCAGAACAGGTCAAAACAGATGGCTTCTTCAAGGATTCCCCCAGTCGTACCAAAGAAAAGATAACCTACTTCCCTAAAATCTATTATCGCCTTAAAAATGGCTTAATACAGATACAAGTGGAAATCACTCTGGGGAAATATCAAGACCAGCTCCTACACTTGGAAAAGAAATTAGAAAGTGGCTTGTACTGTGAGCTGACGGATAAAGAGTTAAAGGATTCCTACGTGGAATATACCTTGCTCTATGATATGATAGCCCGTCGTATTTCTATTGATGAAGTACAAGCTCATGATGGGAAACTTTGCTTAATGAAAAATATGTGGTGGGAATATGACAATCTGCCTCACATGCTCATAGCTGGTGGTACAGGTGGCGGTAAGACCTACTTTATCCTGACACTGATTGAAGCCTTGCTTCATACAGATTCTAAGCTGTATATCTTAGACCCGAAAAATGCAGACTTAGCCGATTTAGGCTCTGTGATGGCAAATGTCCACTACAGAAAAGAAGACTTGCTTTCCTGCATTGATACATTCTATGAAGAAATGATAAAACGCAGTGAGGAAATGAAGCAGATGGAAAATTATAAGACTGGCGAAAATTATGCTTACTTAGAACTTCCAGCACACTTCTTAATCTTTGATGAATATGTCGCTTTCATGGAAATGCTGGGAACAAAAGAAAACACCGCAGTTATAAATAAGTTGAAACAGATTGTCATGTTAGGTCGTCAAGCTGGCTTCTTTCTAATACTGGCTTGTCAGCGTCCAGACGCAAAATATCTAGGCGACGGAATCCGTGACCAGTTTAATTTCAGAGTGGCTTTAGGTCGTATGTCTGAAATGGGCTATGGCATGATGTTTGGCAGTGACGTACAAAAGGATTTCTTCTTAAAGCGAATCAAAGGTCGTGGCTATGTTGATGTAGGAACAAGTGTCATATCAGAGTTTTATACTCCCCTTGTACCAAAAGGACATGACTTTTTAGAGGAAATTAAAAAGTTATCCAACAGCAGACAGGACATAAAAAAGCCATCATCAGAACAACAAGAAATGGAGAAATAAAAGTAATGGATATTAAAAGATTGGAGATATATCATACACCGACTGAAAAATCTGTCATTTGTCTTTGCTTGAATACAGACCAATTCACGGTAGATTGTGAACAATACATCATTGACCGATACAGGCATTTTACCGTCAATCCAAAAGTACGATTCTATTCCAGAATAGATAAGCTGATTGATGAAATTATCCGTGAAGTGAAGAAACCACCGTTCACATTCAGAATGAGGTTAGAGAAGCGACATAGTATTACCAGCAAAAATATTCTATATGAATTTCAGCTTTTTGATAGAAATTCATTCAAAACGGACGGTCTATCAGAAGTGATTGAACAGGAATATTTAAGACCAGAAGTTGATTTGGTAGTGATTTACACTGGCATACAGGGAGAATCAAAGGCAGATACAGACGACAAAGGCAGGTTTTACGGTCTTAAACCGTAAGTTCTGGCTTTGTCGGGCAGGGCTTGCCCTGCCCATTAACCCCCCGTATCTAACAGGGGGGTACAAATCGACAGGAAACAGTCAAAAAAACATTAGAAAATCCTTTGGTTACAAGGGATTTACAAAATTTCAGCGTATGTAAAATGGGCTTTAAAAGTTGACATACGCCTTTTTGATTGGAGGGATTTTTACTGAATGAACAAACTTGGTTACAGCAGTTAAAAGAAAAACGCTTGGCTTATGGACTATCTCAAAATCGTTTAGCGGTTGCGACTGGTATTACAAGGCAGTATCTAAGCGATATTGAAACAGGAAAAGTCAAGCCATCAGAGGATTTACAGCAATCTCTTTTTGAAGCTCTGGAACGCTTCAATCCCGACGCTCCCCTTGAAATGCTCTTTGATTATGTAAGGATTCGCTTTCCCACAACGGACGTACAGCATGTGGTCGAAAACATCTTACAACTGAAACTGTCCTATTTTCTTCATGAGGACTATGGTTTCTATTCTTATTCAGAGCATTATGCTTTAGGCGATATATTCGTTCTCTGCTCCCACGAACTGGACAAAGGAGTTCTGGTGGAATTGAAAGGTCGTGGGTGTCGGCAATTTGAAAGCTATCTTCTGGCTCAACAAAGAAGCTGGTATGAGTTCTTTATGGACGCTTTGGTGGCTGGCGGTGTGATGAAACGCCTTGACCTTGCCATTAACGATAAGACAGGGATTTTGAATATCCCTGTACTCACTGAAAAATGCAGACAGGAAGAATGTATATCCGTCTTCCGCAGTTTCAAAAGCTATCGCAGTGGCGAACTGGTACGCAAAGATGAAAAGGAATGTATGGGAAATACCCTCTATATCGGTTCATTACAGAGTGAAGTTTATTTCTGTATCTATGAAAAGGACTATGAACAGTACAAGAAAAATGATATTCCCATTGAAGACGCAGAAGTAAAAAACCGTTTTGAGATTCGGCTGAAAAATGAGCGTGCCTATTATGCAGTCCGTGATTTACTCGTCTATGACAATCCAGAAAAGACTGCTTTTAAAATTATCAATCGGTATATCCGTTTTGTAGATAAAGACGATTCCAAACCTCGTTCTGATTGGAAGCTGAATGAAGAATGGGCTTGGTTTATTGGGAACAACCGTGAACGATTAAAACTAACCACAAAACCAGAGCCTTACTCTTTCCAGCGGACGCTGAACTGGCTTTCCCATCAAGTCGCACCCACTTTAAAGGTTGCGATTAAACTTGATGAAATCAACCAGACGCAGGTTGTGAAAGACATTCTCGACCATGCGAAACTGACAGACCGGCATGAGCAGATTTTGAAGCAACAGTCGGCAAAAGATAAGGACGTGATAACGACAAAGAAATAACCTAAACACAAATTCATTGAATATAGAGAGGAGAACATTTTTATGAATTTTGGACAAAACCTTTATAACTGGTTTCTATCAAACGCTCAATCACTGGTACTTTTAGCAATCGTTGTGATTGGCTTGTATCTTGGCTTCAAGCGTGAGTTCAGTAAACTCATTGGCTTTCTCATTATTGCGATTATTGCGGTAGGCTTAGTCTTCAACGCTGCTGGAGTAAAAGACATTTTACTAGAGCTATTCAATCGCATTATTGGTGCTTAAATTAAACCGTTATTTTGTGGAATATAAGTGGTTTTCTTATGTTCCGCAAAAGAATGGTACACCAAACGAAGTGCGGTAGGGATTTTTGAATCTCTATAAAGAAAGGACGTGTGAATACATGGACGATATGCAAGTCTACATTGCCAATTTAGGCAAATACAATGAGGGCGAATTAGTTGGTGCATGGTTTACCTTTCCCATTGATTTTGAGGAAGTCAAAGAGAAAATCGGCTTGAATGATGAATATGAGGAATACGCCATTCATGATTACGAGTTACCCTTTACGGTTGACGAATACACTTCTATTAGCGAACTCAATCGCCTATGGGAAATGGTATCGGAGTTGCCAGAAGAACTACAATCGGAGCTATCTGCTCTGCTCACTCATTTTTCAAGTATTGAAGAATTAAGCGAACATCAAGAAGATATTATCATTCATTCCGATTGTGATGATATGTCTGACGTGGCACGCTACTACATTGAAGAAACGGGTGCTTTAGGCGAAGTGCCAGCCAGTCTTCAAAACTATATTGATTATGAATCCTATGGTCGGGATTTAGACCTTTCGGGAACGTTTATCTCAACCAATCACGGGATTTTTGAAATCGTCTATTAAATCTGTCGGTACATTCTTACTGGCAGATTTTCTTGTTTACGGGGTAGTCAAAAGACTATCCCCATTTTTATGAAAGGATTGATTACATGAAGAAAATACGAAGCTATACCAGTATCTGGTCTGTTGAGAAAGTGTTGTACTCCATCAATGACTTTAGACTTCCGTTTCCCATAACCTTTACGCAAATGACATGGTTTGTCGTGTCACTCTTTGCAGTTATGATACTTGGCAACTTGCCCCCTCTTTCTATGATAGAGGGAGCATTTCTCAAATACTTTGGGATTCCTGTGGCTTTCACATGGTTTATGTCTACAAAAACCTTTGATGGTAAAAAGCCTTATGGATTTTTGAAGTCTGTCATTGCTTATGCACTGCGACGAAAACTGACCTATGCAGGAAAAAAAGTAACGCTTGGCAGAAACCAGCCACAAGAAGCCATTACAGCAGTTAGGAGTGAATTTTATGGCATATCCAATTAAATATATTGAAAACAATCTGGTCTGGAATAAAGATGGGGAATGTTACGCTTACTATGAGCTTGTTCCCTACAATTACTCATTTCTAAGTCCGGAACAGAAAATACAAGTACATGATTCTTTCAGACAGCTTATCGCACAAAATCGTGATGGCAAGATTCATGCTTTACAAATCAGTACAGAATCCAGCATACTTTCTGCACAAGAACGTTCCAAAAATGAAGTCACTGGAAAGCTCAAAACGGTTGCCTATGACAAAATCGACCAACAGACAGACGCTTTAATATCCATGATTGGCGAAAATCAAGTGGACTACCGTTTCTTTATCGGTTTTAAGTTGCTTCTCAACGATCAGGAGTTTTCTATGAAAAGTCTTACCGTTGAAGCAAAAAATGCTTTTACTGATTTTGTCTATGATGTGAACCATAAGCTGATGGGCGATTTTGTTAGTATGAGTAATGATGAAATCCTGCGTTTTCAGAAGATGGAAAAGCTTTTAGAAAATAAAATCTCCCGTCGTTTCAAAATCCGAAGATTAGATAAGGACGACTTCGGCTATCTGATTGAACACCTTTACGGACAGACAGGCACTGCCTATGAAGAGTATGAGTATCCTCTATCAAAGAAAAAGCTGGAACATGAAACACTGATTAAAACCTATGACCTCATTAAGCCTACTAGCTGTCTGGTGGAAGAAAAACAGCGATATTTGAAAATCCAGCAGGAAGACGAAACCGCCTATGTAGCTTACTTTACCATCAACAGTATTGTCGGCGAACTGGACTTCCCGTCCTCTGAAATCTTCTACTACCAGCAACAGCAATTTACCTTTCCGATTGATACGTCAATGAATGTGGAAATTGTAGCGAATCGTAAAGCCCTATCTACTGTCCGCAATAAAAAGAAAGAACTGAAAGACTTGGATAACCACGCATGGCAAAGTGATAATGAAACCAGCTCTAATGTGGCGGAAGCTCTGGAAAGTGTGAACGAGCTGGAAACCAATTTAGACCAAAGCAAGGAATCTATGTATAAGCTGTCCTATGTTGTAAGGGTATCAGCAAATGACCTTGACGAACTTAAACGTCGTTGTAATGAAGTGAAAGATTTCTATGATGATTTGAGCGTGAAACTGGTACGACCTTTTGGGGATATGCTGGGCTTACATGAAGAATTTTTACCTGCCAGCAAAAGATATATGAATGACTATATTCAATACGTGACCTCTGATTTCCTCGCTGGTTTAGGTTTTGGTGCTACTCAAATGCTGGGTGAAAATGAGGGGATTTATGTTGGCTACAGCTTAGATACTGGACGCAATGTCTATCTGAAACCTGCTCTTGCCAGTCAAGGGGTTAAGGGTTCAGTAACCAATGCGTTAGCGTCTGCCTTTGTCGGTTCGCTGGGTGGTGGTAAATCCTTTGCGAATAACCTTATCGTCTATTATGCAGTGCTTTATGGGGCACAAGCAGTGATTGTAGACCCAAAAGCAGAACGTGGCAGATGGAAAGAAACCTTGCCAGAGATTTCCCATGAAATCAATATCGTCAATCTGACTTCTGATGAGAAAAACAAAGGCTTACTTGACCCTTATGTAATTATGAAAAATACCAAAGATTCTGAATCACTGGCTATTGATATTTTGACATTCCTTACGGGGATTTCCTCTCGTGATGGGGAACGCTTCCCAATCCTTAGAAAAGCCATTCGTGCAGTAACCAATAGTGAAGTGCGAGGGTTGATGAAAGTGATTGAAGAATTACGGGTTGAGAATACGCCACTAAGTACCAGCATAGCCGACCATATCGAAAGTTTTACAGACTATGACTTTGCCCATCTGCTTTTTAGTGATGGTTATGTAGAGCAGTCTATCAGCCTTGAAAAACAACTGAACATTATACAGGTTGCCGACTTGGTACTTCCTGACAAGGAAACTTCCTTTGAGGAATATACCACAATGGAGTTACTATCGGTAGCAATGCTGATTGTCATTAGTACCTTTGCGTTGGACTTTATCCATACAGACCGAAGTATTTTCAAGATTGTAGACTTAGACGAAGCATGGAGCTTCTTACAGGTGGCACAAGGGAAAACACTATCTATGAAGCTGGTTCGTGCTGGTCGTGCTATGAACGCTGGGGTATATTTCGTGACCCAAAATACAGATGACCTCTTAGATGAAAAACTGAAAAATAACCTCGGCTTAAAATTTGCCTTTCGTTCCACTGACCTTAACGAGATTAAAAAAACCCTTGCCTTTTTTGGTGTAGACCCAGAGGACGAAAACAATCAGAAGCGATTGCGTGATTTGGAAAACGGGCAATGCCTTATCAGTGATTTATATGGTCGTGTCGGTGTGATACAGTTCCACCCTGTATTTGAAGAACTGCTCCATGCCTTTGATACCAGACCACCTGTGCGAAAAGAGGTGTAAATGTGAAACCATCAATATTAAACAGAATAAAATCAAACTGGACGCTGAAACGTCTAGGTAAAGTGGCAATGACAGTGGCTTTCACACTTGTGATTGCCATTTTTCTTTTAGCCATGCTGGGAACGGTGGTTCAAGCTGCGGGCTTGGTAGATGATACGGTCAATGTGGCAAATGAATACAGCCGATACCCACTTGAAAACTATCAACTGGATTTTTATGTGGATAATAGCTGGGGCTGGCTACCGTGGAACTGGTCGGACGGAATTGGAAAACAAGTCATGTATGGACTATATGCCATTACCAATTTTATTTGGACAATCAGTCTTTATGTTTCCAATGCGACGGGTTACTTAGTACAGGAAGCCTATTCCTTAGACTTCATTTCCGCTACAGCAGATTCCATTGGCAAGAATATGCAGACCCTTGCAGGGGTTACGCCTAGTGGACTATCAACAGAGGGTTTCTATGTTGGATTCCTTTTACTCTTGATTTTGGTTCTTGGGGTTTATGTTGCCTATACAGGACTGATAAAGAGAGAAACCACAAAGGCAATTCATGCCCTCATGAATTTTGTGCTGGTTTTTATCCTATCGGCTTCCTTTATTGCCTATGCTCCCGATTATATTAAGAAAATCAATGACTTTTCATCAGACATCAGCAACGCTAGTTTGTCACTGGGTACAAAAATTGTCATGCCCCATTCAGATAGTCAAGGCAAGGACAGTGTGGACTTGATACGTGACAGCCTATTTTCCATACAGGTTCAGCAACCGTGGCTACTGCTTCAATATAACAGTTCAGACATTGAAAGTATTGGTATTGACCGTGTGGAAAGCCTGCTCTCAACCAGTCCAGATTCCAACAATGGGGAAGACAGAGAAAAAATTGTTGCGGAAGAAATTGAAGATAGAAGCAATACCAATATGACGATTACAAAGACGATTAACCGTTTAGGTACAGTCTTCTTCCTATTTGTCTTCAATATTGGGATTTCCATATTTGTATTCCTATTAACAGGAATCATGATTTTCTCGCAGGTACTTTTTATCATCTATGCTATGTTTCTGCCTGTGAGCTTTATTTTAAGCATGATTCCATCATTTGATGGTATGTCAAAACGAGCCATAACAAAGCTCTTTAATACCATTTTGACACGAGCTGGAATCACATTGATTATTACGACAGCATTTAGTATTTCAACCATGCTCTATACCTTATCGGCTGGTTATCCGTTCTTTTTGATTGCTTTTCTACAGATTGTGACCTTTGCAGGAATCTACTTTAAGCTGGGCGATTTAATGAGTATGTTTTCTCTACAGAGTAACGATTCTCAAAGTGTGGGAAGTCGTATGATGAGAAAACCTCGTATGCTTATGCACGCTCACATGCACCGTCTACAGCGGAAACTTGGACGCTCCGTGACTGCTTTAGGGGCTGGGTCTGCCATTGCCAGTGCTACGGGTAAAAAAGGACAGTCGGGTTCGGGAAGTTCTGCGAGTACACAAGCAGATCACTCTCGACCAAACGGGCAGGAAAAATCAACACTAGGAAAGCGTATCGGTCAAACCATCGGTACAGTAGCTGATACCAAAGACAGAATGGTAGATACTGCTGGTAATTTGAAAGAACAGGTTAAGGATTTGCCGACCAATGCAAGATATGCAGTATATCAAGGAAAATCTAAAGTGACGGATAATGTCCATGATTTAACCAGAAGTATTTCTCAAACCAAAGCGGATAAAGCCAGTGGACGCAAGAAACAGCAGGAACAAAGACGGAAAACCATTGCGGAGCGTCGCTCTGAAATGGAACAGGTCAAACAGAAAAAACAGCCAGCTTCTTCCGTTCATGAAAGACCAGCCACTAAGCAAGAACAATCTCATGATGGACAGACTTCAAGGCAAACAACTGTACAGGCTTCCTATAGGGAATCTCAACAAGCCAAACAAGAGCGTCCAACAGTTAAGTCCGATTCTTCAAGTTTAAAAACGGAACGTCAAAGTAATACAGTTCAAGAAAGAACGGTTCAAAAGCCAGTAACTTCAACTGCACCAACAGATAGAGCTTCACAACGTTCAATCACAAAAGAACGTCAGTCTACTGTTCAAAGAGTACCACTACAAAATACAAAAAGTAGACCACCAATCAAAACCGCCACCATTAAGAAAGGCAGTAAGAAACCATGAAGCTGAAAACTTTAGTGATTGGTGGTTCGGGATTATTCTTGATGGTCTTCTCACTGCTTCTGTTTGTCGCCATTTTATTTTCAGATGAACAAGATGGCGGTTTTTCCAACATTCACTATGGCGGTGTGGATGTTTCCGCAGAAGTGCTGGCTCATAAGCCTATGGTAGAAAAAGTTGCCAAAGAATATGGAATTGAAGAATACGTCAATATACTTCTTGCGATTATACAGGTGGAATCGGGTGGTACAGCAGAAGATGTTATGCAGTCCTCGGAATCCCTCGGTCTTCCACCTAATTCATTGAGTACAGAAGAATCCATTAAGCAAGGTGTGAAGTATTTCAGTGAGTTATTAGCCAGTAGCGAAAGGCTTGGTGTAGATTTAGAATCGGTTATCCAGTCCTACAATTATGGTGGTGGTTTCTTAGGATATGTGGCTAATCGTGGGAATAAATATACCTTTGAACTGGCTCAAAGTTTCTCAAAAGAGTATTCGGGTGACGAAAAAGTGTCTTACCCCAATCCCATAGCCATACCTATCAATGGGGGCTGGCGATACAATTACGGGAATATGTTTTATGTGCAACTGGTAACGCAGTATCTTGTCACAACAGAGTTTAATGATGATACAGTACAAGCCATCATGGACGAAGCTCTGAAATTTGAAGGCTGGAAGTATGTCTATGGCGGAGCTTCCCCGACTACCTCTTTTGATTGTAGCGGACTGACACAATGGACGTATGGAAAAGCTGGAATCAACTTACCACGAACAGCACAACAGCAATATGATGTAACCCGGCATATCCCATTATTGGAAGCAAAAGCCGGCGATTTGGTTTTCTTTCATTCTACCTATAACGCTGGCTCTTATATTACTCATATCGGGATTTATTTAGGCGATAACCGTATGTTTCATGCAGGCGACCCTATCGGTTATGCCGACTTAACAAGCTCTTACTGGCAACAGCATTTAGTGGGAGCAGGACGAATCAAACAATAAGAAAGGACGATTCAATGATGAAATTCGGAAAAAATCAGAATACAGAAAAACAGACACCAAAGGAAAAGAAACCTCGTGTCTATAAGGTCAATCCTCGTAAAAAGGTTGTGATTGTCCTATGGGTACTTTTAGGACTTAGTTTCAGCTTTGCGATATTCAAGCACTTTACAGCCATTGATACCCATACCATTCATGAAACCACCATCATAGAAAAGGAATATGTCGATACTCATCATGTGGAAAATTTTGTAGAGAACTTTGCGAAAGTCTACTATTCATGGGAACTAAACGACAAGTCCATTGATAATCGCATAGAAAACCTGAAAGCATATCTGACAGAGGAACTTCAAGCTCTGAATGTCGATACAGTTCGTAAAGATATTCCTGTATCGTCTTCTGTAAAAGGATTTCAGATATGGACGGTAGAAGCAGATGGCGACAATCAATTTGATGTAACCTACAGTGTAGACCAACTCATTACAGAGGGGGAAAATACAAAGACCGTCCACTCTGCTTATATAGTGAGTGTCTATGTAGACAGTACTGGAAATATGGTCCTCATTAAGAATCCGACCATTACTAGCATACCAAAGAAATCAGACTATAAACCAAAAGCTATTGAAAGTGAGGGTACGGTTGATTCCATTACAACCAATGAAATCAATGAGTTTTTAACGACGTTCTTCAAGCTCTATCCTACAGCGACAGCCAGTGAACTTTCCTACTATGTGAATGACGGGATATTAAAACCAATCGGAAAAGAGTACATCTTTCAAGAACTGGTAAATCCTATTCACAATCGTAAGGATAATCAAGTCACGGTATCGCTGACAGTGGAGTATATCGACCAGCAGACCAAAGCAACGCAGGTATCTCAATTTGATTTGGTACTTGAAAAGAACGGGAGTAATTGGAAGATTATAGAATAACAAATATTGGTACATTATTACAGCTATTTTGTAATCACGTACTCTCTTTGATAAAAAATTGGAGATTCCTTTACAAATATGCTCTTACGTGCTATAATTTAAGTATCTATTTAAAAGGAGTTAATAAATATGCGGCAAGGTATTCTTAAATAAACTGTCAATTTGATAGTGGGAACAAATAATTGGATGTCCTTTTTTAGGAGGGCTTAGTTTTTTGTACCCAGTTTAAGAATACCTTTATCATGTGATTCTAAAGTATCCGGAGAATATCTGTATGCTTTGTATGCCTATGGTTATGCATAAAAATCCCAGTGATAAAAGTATTTATCACTGGGATTTTTATGCCCTTTTGGGTTTTTGAATGGAGGAAAATCACATGAAAATTATTAATATTGGAGTTTTAGCTCATGTTGATGCAGGAAAAACTACCTTAACAGAAAGCTTATTATATAACAGTGGAGCGATTACAGAATTAGGAAGCGTGGACAAAGGTACAACGAGGACGGATAATACGCTTTTAGAACGTCAGAGAGGAATTACAATTCAGACAGGAATAACCTCTTTTCAGTGGGAAAATACGAAGGTGAACATCATAGACACGCCAGGACATATGGATTTCTTAGCAGAAGTATATCGTTCATTATCAGTTTTAGATGGGGCAATTCTACTGATTTCTGCAAAAGATGGCGTACAAGCACAAACTCGTATATTATTTCATGCACTTAGGAAAATGGGGATTCCCACAATCTTTTTTATCAATAAGATTGACCAAAATGGAATTGATTTATCAACGGTTTATCAGGATATTAAAGAGAAACTTTCTGCCGAAATTGTAATCAAACAGAAGGTAGAACTGTATCCTAATATGTGTGTGACGAACTTTACCGAATCTGAACAATGGGATACGGTAATAGAGGGAAACGATGACCTTTTAGAGAAATATATGTCCGGTAAATCATTAGAAGCATTGGAACTCGAACAAGAGGAAAGCATAAGATTTCAGAATTGTTCTCTGTTCCCTGTTTATCACGGAAGTGCAAAAAACAATATAGGGATTGATAACCTTATAGAAGTGATTACGAATAAATTTTATTCATCAACACATCGAGGTCAGTCTGAACTTTGCGGAAAAGTTTTCAAAATTGAGTATTCGGAAAAAAGACAGCGTCTTGCATATATACGTCTTTATAGTGGCGTACTGCATTTGCGAGATTCGGTTAGAATATCGGAAAAGGAAAAAATAAAAATTACAGAAATGTATACTTCAATAAATGGTGAATTATGTAAAATTGATAAGGCTTATTCCGGGGAAATTGTTATTTTGCAGAATGAGTTTTTGAAGTTAAATAGTGTTCTTGGAGATACAAAGCTATTGCCACAGAGAGAGAGAGAATTGAAAATCCCCTCCCTCTGCTGCAAACGACTGTTGAACCGAGCAAACCTCAACAAAGGGAAATGTTACTTGATGCACTTTTAGAAATCTCCGACAGTGACCCGCTTCTGCGATATTATGTGGATTCTGCGACACATGAAATCATACTTTCTTTCTTAGGGAAAGTACAAATGGAAGTGACTTGTGCTCTGCTGCAAGAAAAGTATCATGTGGAGATAGAAATAAAAGAGCCTACAGTCATTTATATGGAAAGACCGTTAAAAAAAGCAGAGTATACCATTCACATCGAAGTTCCACCGAATCCTTTCTGGGCTTCCATTGGTCTATCTGTAGCACAGCTTCCATTAGGGAGCGGAGTACAGTATGAGAGCTCGGTTTCTCTTGGATACTTAAATCAATCGTTTCAAAATGCAGTTATGGAGGGGATACGCTATGGCTGTGAACAAGGATTGTATGGTTGGAATGTGACGGACTGTAAAATCTGTTTTAAGTATGGCTTATACTATAGCCCTGTTAGTACCCCAGCAGATTTTCGGATGCTTGCTCCTATTGTATTGGAACAAGTCTTAAAAAAAGCTGGAACAGAATTGTTAGAGCCATATCTTAGTTTTAAAATTTATGCGCCACAGGAATATCTTTCACGAGCATACAACGATGCTCCTAAATATTGTGCGAACATCGTAGACACTCAATTGAAAAATAATGAGGTCATTCTTAGTGGAGAAATCCCTGCTCGGTGTATTCAAGAATATCGTAGTGATTTAACTTTCTTTACAAATGGACGTAGTGTTTGTTTAACAGAGTTAAAAGGGTACCATGTTACTACCGGTGAACCTGTTTGCCAGCCCCGTCGTCCAAATAGTCGGATAGATAAAGTACGATATATGTTCAATAAAATAACTTAGTGTATTTTATGTTGTTATATAAATATGGTTTCTTGTTAAATAAGATGAAATATTCTTTAATAAAGATTTGAATTAAAGTGTAAAGGAGGAGATAGTTATTATAAACTACAAGTGGATATTGTGTCCTGTATGTGGAAATAAAACACGATTAAAGATAAGGGAAGATACTGAATTAAAAAAATTCCCCCTCTATTGTCCGAAATGCAGACAAGAAAATTTAATTGAAATAAAGCAGTTCAAAGTAACTGTGATTACAGAGCCAGACGCAAAGACGCAGAGCCGATAAAATGAGATTAATACAATCTCATTTTATCGGCTCTTTCCGTTATGTATGGATTCTTTTAATTAGTCTTCGATGTTTCTTGCTTCGTTGATACCGCTGGCTAAAGATTCCATTAAGGATAGTTCTTTGTCTGTAAAGCTATCCATGTATTTCTCTATCTGTAATCGTCGGGTGCTTTTTACCAAGTTATTAGCAGGTAAGAAAAATTCATCAACGGAAACATGAAGTAACGATACAAGGTCATAAAGAACTTGTATGCTGGGGTGTTGCCCCTTATTTTCAATATTAGTTAAGTAACGTGGGTCAATTTCAATCAATGCTCCCACTTGTTCACGAGTTAAACCTCGTTTCAATCGAGCTTCTTTAATGGCTAAACCAAAGGCTCTAAAATCATATTTATCTTCTTTTTTACGCATAGTAGACCACCTCTATACATTTTACTGTTCCTATTGAATTAGAAACAGGTATAGAAAAACATGTTATATAGTTTATAGGTTCATATTTAATAAAAAGCACTACTAAACGCCAATAAAAAAAACCGTTATATGGTAGTGCTATTTATGCTGTTAAAATATTGTATCTTACTTCCAAATGGCGGTTTGTTGGAGGTCAAAGTCGCCATGAAGTATATCACATACAATCAAGTTCCCCACATTGAGTATTTATCAAAAAAAGTCGTCTATCTGCAATAGATAAGTACGTCCACCAATGTGGTTTTATAAATCATATAGATAGAAAAATAAAAGCATGTAAACAGAGAAATCAATCTGTTTGTGTGCTTTTTTGGTTATTCAGAACTTTTTTACAAAGTTTATTCATCAGTAATGCAACAAATCCCCCTTTCACATTGGGACTAAGAGTGAAAGGAGATAAAAGAGCAAGGCTCACTTCCTTTCCTAGACAGAAAGGGGGTGAGAAACATGAAACCATCTTTTTTTCAGACCACAATAGAAAATCAGTTTGACTATATCTGTAAACGTGCTATGGAAGACGAGCGAAAGAATTATCTGCTTTATCTTTCAAGGATCGCAAAGCGTGAAGTGTCCTTTTCTGATGTTGGCGATTATCTTGTTAGCCAGTTTGCGACAACAGATAACTATTCAACTGACTTTCAGATTTTTACACTCAATGGAATATCAGTTGGTGTTGAAAATGATTTATTGAGTGAAGCATTACGTGAGTTGCCAGACAAGAAACGTGAAATTCTACTGCTGTTTTACTTTATGGACATGAGCGATTCAGAAATTGCAGACCTGTTGAAATTGAACCGTTCTACTGTCTATCGGCATAGAACCAGTGGACTAGCCTTAATCAAAAAGTTTATGGAGGAATTTGAAGAATGAAAACACAATATCCTATGATTCCCTTTCCTCTCATTGTAAAGGCAACAGATGGCGATACAGAAGCGATTAACCAGATTCTACATCATTACAGAGGGTACATAACGAAACGTTCCCTACGACTTATGAAAGATGAATATGGCAATCAAAGTATGGTCGTTGATGAAGTCTTACGTGGAAGAATGGAAACCAGACTGATTACAAAGATTCTGTCATTTGAAATTAAGTAATAACCTCTCTCTTTTCGTGGAAGCGTGCCATACTATTCCACGCTTCCCGAACAGGGAGGTTTGTTATTCCATCAAAGCATATTGAGCTTTCAATGTGTTTTGATAGGCTAACGAGCCATTGTTCTTTGAAAACTGAATAAAAGTAATTGAATACGTTTCGATAAGAAAAGAGCCAACGGAGCTAACCGCCATGACCTATCTTCTAAAGATAGCGAGCGTTTCAGTTAGTGTTCCGAAAAACAATCTTTAGCAGGATTGCCAGCGACGACTTTCTTATCGTGATAATGATACTCCCATACAGTCAATAGTCCGAGCGTTAAAAGCGTCGCAGGCAATGAGTATGGCTACATGAGAACCATGCAGGGGTGGAACTCCCGTGAGCTTTGCTAGAGCTGTTCGATTGCTTGTAAAACAACTTTTATGAAATCCAATAAGTGATTTGGAAAGGAGGATTTTATGAAGCAGACTGACATTCCGATTTGGGAGCGTTATACCCTAACTATTGAAGAAGCGTCAAAATATTTTCGTATTGGCGAAAACAAGCTGCGTCGTTTGGCAGAAGAAAATAAAAATGCAAACTGGCTGATTATGAATGGCAATCGTATTCAGGTTAAACGAAAACAATTTGAAAAAATTATAGATACATTGAACGCAATCTAGCGTAGCCAAAGGGTCTTGTATATGATAAAATAGTATTAAGTCGTATCAGGGCTCTTTCCATAATGGAAAGGAGCAAATGCCATGTCAGAAAAAAGACGTGACAATAAAGGTCGAATTTTAAAGACTGGAGAGAGCCAACGAAAAGACGGAAGATACTTATACAAATATACAGATTCATTTGGAGAACCGCAATTTGTTTACTCGTGGAAACTTGTGGCTACAGACAGAGTACCAGCAGGAAAGCGTGATTGTATCTCACTTAGGGAGAAAATCGCAGAGTTACAGAAAGACATTCATGATGGTATTGATGTTGTAGGAAAGAAAATGACACTCTGCCAGTTTTACGCAAAACAGAACGCTCAAAGACCAAAGGTTAGAAAAAATACTGAAACTGGACGCAAATATCTTATGGATATTTTGAAGAAAGACAAGTTAGGTGCAAGAAGTATTGATAGTATTAAACCATCAGACGCTAAAGAATGGGCGATTAGAATGAGTGAAAATGGTTATGCCTATCAAACCATCAATAACTATAAACGTTCTTTAAAGGCTTCATTCTACATTGCGATACAAGATGATTGTGTTCGGAAGAATCCATTTGACTTTCAACTGAATGCAGTTCTTGATGATGATACTGTCCCTAAGACCGTACTAACAGGAGAACAGGAAGAAAAACTGTTAGCCTTTGCGAAAGCTGATAAAACCTACAGCAAAAATTATGATGAAATTCTGATACTCTTAAAAACAGGTCTTCGTATTTCAGAGTTTGGTGGTTTGACACTTCCAGATTTAGATTTTGAGAATCGTCTTGTCAATATAGACCATCAGCTATTGAGAGATACTGAAATTGGGTACTACATTGAAACACCAAAGACCAAAAGTGGTGAACGTCAAGTTCCTATGGTTGAAGAAGCCTATCAAGCATTTAAGCGAGTGTTAGCGAATCGAAAGAATGATAAGCGTGTTGAGATTGATGGATATAGTGATTTCCTCTTTCTTAATAGAAAGAACTATCCAAAAGTGGCGAGTGACTATAATGGTATGATGAAAGGTCTTGTTAAGAAATACAACAAGTATAATGATGATAAGTTACCACACATCACTCCACATAGTTTGCGACATACATTCTGTACCAACTATGCAAATGCAGGAATGAACCCAAAAGCATTACAATACATTATGGGGCATGCAAATATAGCCATGACGCTGAACTATTACGCACACGCAACATTTGATTCCGCAATGTCAGAGATGAAACGCTTGAATAAAGAGAAGCAACAGGAGCGTCTTGTTGCTTAGTAGTACAAATGAATTTACTACTTATTTACCACTTCTGACAGCTAAGACATGAGGAAATATGCAAAGAAACGTGAAGTATCTTCCTACAGTAAAAATACTCGAAAGCACATAGAATAAGGCTTTACGAGCATTTAAGAAAATATAAAAAGATAATTAGAAATTTATACTTTGTTTATGTTAAAATTAGATGATATTGGCCAACTATAAATTAAAACACTGTTTTGAAATTATATCGAATACTTTTGAGTCAATTACAAACTTACAACAACTAGAGAATTGTGTAGTTTGAAGGAAATAAGTACAAGTTTATTAGATAAAGTAGCATTTTATAGGATTATCACGAAAAATTCTAATTTTAGAATTATACTTTCTATTAATTTAGAACATGTTTTTTTATTTTTAAATGTTATAATAGTATTATCAAGTAAAAGGAGCATACTATAATTGGTAACAATATAAAATTCTACTAAAGACACATGGCCTGACAAAAACAGATTTGCTCGAATTGTATAAATTTTACGCAATAGCCCTTAGCTGTTATAAAAACGGAACAAGTACCATTTCAACTGAATTTATAGAAAATGTGTCTATGCTTCAAAAATAGATCAAGGTTAAGCTTCTGTCACTCTTCAATGATGCCTTTTTTGGGTAATAGAGTAAGATTGAGGAAGATATGTTGAAGGTGGAAAATAGCACTTAAAATTAAAACAGTTGAATTTAGGAAACGAGGACAAGTAATGAAGTTAACAAAAATGGTTATTAATAATTTTAGATCTTTTGGGGAGTGTCAAGCAATTAACTTTAATAATCAAACTGTACTGATAGGGAATAATAGTTCAGGAAAGACAACTGTATTACAGGCATTGAGTAAGTTGTTTTCAGATAAACAAAGTGAAAGAATCATTCGAAAAAGTGATTTTCATTTACCAAAAGGGTTAAAACCTGGTGAAAACACAAGAAATCTTTTTATAGAAACTATTTTTGAGTTTGATGAACTTGCTGGAACTGTCTATGGACCAGCCATTCCAACATTTTTCGAGCACTTTACAGTTTCTCAAGATGGTGCAAAACCTTTTTTACGAATCAGATTAGAATCTTCCTGGGAAGATGATGGAACAGTTGAAGGAAGTATTGATACTCAAATTTATTATATTTCATCTGATGAAGATACTATTAGAGATGAAGACAAACATCGTGCTCCTAGAAAGGATTTGGATAAAATTAGGGTACTTTATGTACCAGCTTCAAGAACACCTGAGAAGGAGTTGGGTAATGCTTCAGGTAGTATGTTAAGTAGGCTGGTAAATAGTATAAATTGGACTAAAGATGAGATAAATGAAATTAAAGATAAAATTGATGAGTTGAATAACACCTTTTTATCTGAAAATGGAGCATTAACTCAGATTAACAATGAGATTCAGAAATCATGGGAATTATATCATGAAGATAACCGTTTTTCTCAAGCAGAGTTAATTATTAATTCTTCTGAGATGGCGGCAGCACTTAGACAGATTGCCTTAAAATTTTCACCAACAACCACTGAAGAAGCATTTACAGTTTCAGATCTAGGAGATGGACTGAGATCTATTTTTTATTTTTCACTTGTTGATTCGATACTTGATATTGAGTTAGAAATTACCAAAGACCGTGAAGAGAATCCTGATAATCCAAGATTTAAGTTGGTACCTCCAATACTAACTATCTTAGCAATAGAGGAACCAGAAAATCATATTGCTCCACATCACATTGGAAAACTAGTAAAAAGGTTTAAGCAATTAAGTAATAATGATAACTCTCAAGTAATTTTAACGTCACATTCCCCAGCTATTGTAAAAAGAATTGAACCAGAAGAATTGAGGTATTTAAGAATTGAAAGTAATGGCAGAGTTCTTCAAACCATTGTTTCTGATATAAAACTACCTCAAGATACTGATGAATCTTATAAATATATTAAAGGAGCAATTCAAGCATATCCTGAACTATATTTTGCCAAGTTAGTAGTTCTAGGTGAAGGTGATAGTGAGGAACTGCTATTACCAAAGTTTTTTGATTTACTTGGGAATGAGATAGATAGCTCTCAGATTTCAATTGTGCCTTTAGGAGGAAGACATGTTAACTATTTTTGGAAATTATTAAATTCTCTAAAAATACCTCATATTACTTTACTAGACTTTGATAATGAAAGATACGGAGGTGGTTGGGGGAGAGTACAATATGTTATCCAACAGTTACTAAAAATAGGTATTGCGCGTAATGATTTAGTGAGAATGAAAGATGGTAGAATATTGGACGATCAAGACATTGCTAGAATTAGTTCTAATCAGATATCTGATATCCTCTCTCAACCATTGTTATCCTGGATAAATCATTTAGAAAAATTCAATGTTTTCTTTTCTGCACCCCTTGATATTGATTTCTTAATGTTACAGTATTATAAGGATTATTATCTGGAAACTTTATCTACCAATGAGGGACCTGTTGTTTCTTATACTGACGAAAATAGTGACAATAAAAAAATAAAAATAACTAAAATGGACAGAACAAATGATTATCAATTAATTGGTTTTAAAAATCGCATCAGTGAAGCTATACAAGCGACTTTAAAAGATAAGAGTGGCCCTGGTGATAGCTTCACTGAAGAAGAAAAGGAACTCATGATTTGGTATCAATATTTCTTTTTAGGTAGAGGCAAACCGACGACTCATATGCAATTTTTATTATCTATTCGTGATGAAGAATTAATCGAAAGCCTACCTTCTGTATTTGAGAAAATAGTTAAACGAGCTAAAGAATTACTTGGAGATATTGAATATGGTGAAGAGTGATGATTGGCTTCCTAAAGGAGATATTATTTTAGAGAATGCAGCTTTAGAAGCTGTTAAGAATGTAAACAATTGTTTAGTTATTGCTGGACCAGGTGCGGGGAAAACTGAATTACTAGCTCAAAAATTAGACTATCTTTTTTCTACAAATGAATGTATTTCTCCCAAAAAAATTTTAGCTTTAAGTTTTAAAACAGATGCTGCAGCAAATATGAAAAATAGAGTTAAAAAACGTTATGGTGATGAGTATGCTTCGCGATTTACATCTTTAACCTATTCAGCATTTGAGAAGATGATTTTAGATCAATATATAAATGCTCTCCCAGAAGAAATAAGACCAGATAGAGACTATCTGGTTGATGATTGGGATGTTATAAAAGCAACACTTATTAAAAATGGTATTAATGTTAATGGGAGGAGAATGTCAGATATAAGAAAGTCTGTCGAAAAAACCGTACTTAATGATGAGGCTAATTTAAAGTTTAAAAAGGACTTATTAAAAGGGACACGGAATAATAAGGCTGTGCTCCTTTATAAACAAATAACTAAGCTAGCTACGTATATAATATATACAAATAAATATATTCGGAAAGCACTTCAAATGACATATGAATTTGTCTTTTTAGATGAATTTCAGGATACTACGTATGACCAGTATAATTTATTAAAAACATGTTTTTTAGGTTCGACGTGTAAATTGACTGCAGTTGGAGATAATAAACAAGCAATTATGAGATGGGCAGGTGCAAATCCTGATATTTTTCAAGATTATAAGCTAGACTTCAAAGCAAATGAATATCAATTATTGATGAATCACCGCTCTGTACCTAAACTTATAGAATTTCAAAAAGAGGTTCATCAGATATTAAATAGTAATCACAGTTCTATTCAGTCAAATTATTATCCAGAATTTCAAGAGGGTGAAATAACATTATTTGAATTTGAAAATGAAAGTTTAGAATCTAAGTTAATTGCAAATGATATAGAATCAAAAATTCAAGGAGGTATACGACCATCAGAAATTTGTATCCTAGCAAAACAGAAGGTTGATGATTATAGTTCAAAATTGATAATTACATTAAGCAGTAAAGGGATTAAAGCAAGAATTGAAAATGAATATCAAGAACTTTTAAAAGACCCTACTTGTAACTTATTATTAGATTTAATATCATGCAGTCAAGGAAAACGAGATCCTTTAATTTGGGAAAATATTAGTAATTTTTATGGAAATATCAATGGAATAGATGAACTTACTGATGAATTAATTTTAGCAAAATCCTATAAGGAGATTGACAATATAGTTAGTGATATTACTTACCTAATTTCAAATGTTATTCCCAATGAAGAAAGTATGCTAAAATTAATTGATTGTATTATTGAAAAAATAGATGAAAAAAGAATTATTTCAAATTTTTCAACATACAATAGAAAAAGTGACCTAGATATCATTGTCAAGAACTTTTCAAAGTTATTATACAAAGAATATTCTCAAACACAAGGTGAATGGCTAGATACAGTCTCTAGTTTCAAGGGTGAAAACTCAATTCCAATTATGACTATCCATAAGAGTAAAGGATTAGAATATGAGGTAGTCTATTTTCTAGGCTTGGAGGATTCTGCATTCTGGAGTTTTAATGATCAACCGGAAGAAGATAAAAGTGCGTTCTTTGTCGCACTTTCAAGAGCAAAAAGTCACTTAATATTCACATACTGTAAATTGAGAAATAATAGTCCGCAAAATAATAGAAATATTAATGAGATATATTCATTGCTGACTCAATCCAATTTAGTTGATGTTATTAATTAATAATGATTAAGGCATAGAAATTAGTTTTTTAGATAAACTAATTTCTATGCCTTGTTTTATCTTTTTTACTAGTTAAAAAGATTGATTATAGTGGGTTATCAAGATATGTTTTTTGAAAACTTTTCAATAACCTAACTAAGTTTAATTCAGTTAGATTTACTTGATTTTCTTGGATGCTATAATCAGAATTTTTATGTCTAGCTTTTTTATAGTAAAAATCGAAATCTTTCTCTGTAACTTCAAGTTGATTCACTATCTCTTTTGATGAAAATTTACTATTTATCAAGTTGTGAGTCTTTTTCAATTCTAATTTTGTGTCATAAATTACTATACTATTTTTAAATCTAGTTAAAGGATATTTTTCGAGACCAGGTATTGAAGAAAATACTTTCAGCAATTGGTATTTTAAAGTATTTTTGTATAAACAGTGGTAATAAATAGTGTCAGAATAATCACATTCAAAATTTTCTAAATCAGGGGAAGGAACTAGACAATTACCTTGATCTAAATACATAGCCATACATTCGTCAATTGTAAGATGACGATATCGAAGTTGTACTAATTGCCAATCAATATTAGTCTGGTATTGATTTAAACTATAAGCCATAGTTTTGAAACGATTTGCATCATCGTCGGTAAGTTTAATATAAAAATCGGGATTAGGATTATAAATAAAAAATCTTCCGTCTTCATTTTCAATGAAGAACCAATTTTTATAGTCTTTTAAAACATGAAAATACTGCTCTTTGATATTTAAGTCGGTATGATTAAACTTTTGAAACAACTTATTTATTAACTCAAAAGGAGCAGAGGAGTCTTTAGGAGTATTTATAGAGCCATTTCTAGCATATATTAATCCTTTTGGTAATGCAGTATCTTTCTTAGGCTTATAATCTTTTGTTAAAAATACAGGAACTTTATCTGTATCATGAATAATTAAGATGTCAATTTCTTTGTTGTCTATAGTTTCAGTTTGTATGCTAATTTTAATTTGATTATTTGTTGATATAAAGAGTTTATGTAGTAAATCTGTTAGATCTTCTTCATTTCTTCTATTATCATCATTGTTTACACCGATTATATCTAAAGTGATATTATCAATTCCAAAGATGATATAACAATCTTCGTGATGTGATGTATTGACAAAATTTAAGATATCACGCACCAATTCAGTTTTTGAATGATGCCATTTTTGTTTAAAATCATGAAACTCATCTTCGGGAGTATTCAATAGTAAATGTATTTGATCTAGACTCAGCATTTTTATTTCTCCAAATATTAGTTTACAGAAATTTTATCATAGAATCAGAGAAAGTCAATCATAACTATATTAGCTGTGATACCTTTTCCAAATCTTCCCTGTTATCCTAATATCATTCATAGAAAATCAATTTTTGATTTTCTATGGGGGTTTGGGGGCGAAGACACCAAGTTATCTTATCGTTAGCTGTCAAAACTAGAAGGTTTTGGTCGGCTGGCGATATGATTTTTGGGATATTGTGGACACAATATCTGAGCTCGCAAAGACCGAACAAGAAGCAAGTGAGGTCTTTAGGAAACGTACTGACAATGTGAGGTAGACTTACACTGTCAGACAAGTAGAATGTTGAAGGGATATCAGAATGGGACAAGAAATTAAGTCAATCCGAAAGCAATTTAGAATTACGAGACAAGAAGAAAAACAGATAAAAGAAATGATGAGGGAACAAAAAGTGGATAGTTTCTCAGAATTTCTTCGTCAGAATTTATTGAAAAAGAATTATCAGGATAGAATTTTTGAAAGTTGGTTCTCCCTTTGGCAGTCTCAAAAGTTTGAACAGATTAGTCGAGATGTGTATGAAGTTCTGGTTGTCGCAAGAGAAAATCATCAAGTGACTAAAGAGCACGTCTCAATCTTATTGACTTGCGTTCAAGAATTGATTGCAGAAGTGAATCAAGTGCAGCCACTCAGTCGTGAGTTCCGTGAAAAATATATGGGTTAGGAGGATGTAATGGTTTATCGCTATCGTACTAATCTCAAAAAAGTATTTCTAACTGATCCAGAATTACACCAATTGAATGAACGGATTGCTAAGAGCAATTGTCAAAATTTCTCAGTCTATGCCAGAAAAGTTTTGCTTAATCCCAATATGGCTTTTGTCACAATTAACACGGATACCTATGACCAGTTAGTTTTTGAATTGAGACGGATTGGAAATAATATTAATCAAATTGCGCGCGCTATCAATCAGAGCCATCTGATTTCTCAGGAACAATTACAAGAATTGAGTAAGGGAATTAGTGAGTTAATTACTGGAGTAGAGAAAGATTTTCAAGTTGAAGTTAATAGACTGAGGGAATTTTATGGTAGTCACTAAACACTTTGCGACACATGGTAAAAAATACCGTAGACGTTTGATTAAATATATCCTCAATCCAGAAAAAACGGATAATCTAAAATTAGTATCTGATTTTGGAATGAGTAATTACTTAGACTTTCCTAGCCATGCAGAAATGGTAGAGATGTACAATGTCAACTTCACCAATAATGACAAGTTGTACGAATCCAGAAATGACCGACAAGAAAAATATCAACAAACAATTCATGCCCATCATCTCATCCAATCATTTTCTCCTGAAGATAATCTGACACCTGAAGAAATTAACCGCATTGGTTATGAGACCATGATGGAATTGACAGGAGGTCGTTTTAAGTTTATCGTAGCAACTCACACAGACAAAGATCATGTTCATAATCACATCCTAATCAACTCTATTGACCGCAATTCAGATAAAAAGTTGATATGGAACTATGCCTTGGAACGAAACCTCCGTATGATTTCAGACCGTATTTCTAAAGTTGCTGGGGCGAAAATTATTGAGAAGAGTTTTTCTTACCGTGACTATCAAAAATATAGGCAGTCTAGTCATAAGTTTGAATTGAAACAACGTCTTTATTTTTTGCTGTAGCAATCTAAATCGTTTGATGATTTTTTAGAGAAAGCAAAGCAGTTGCATGTTCAGATTGATTTTAGTCAAAAGCATAGTCGATTCATGATGACGAATCGAGCAATGACAAAACCTATTCGAGGACGCCAACTCAGCAAACGAGATCTATATGATGAAGAATTTTTTAGAACGCATTTTGCTAAGCTAGAGATTGAAAGTCGTTTAGAATTTTTGTTGAACCGTGTCAATTCTTTAGAAGAGTTAATAACAAAAGCAAAAGAATTTAATCTAACCATTGACTTAAAACAAAAAAATGTAACTTTTATCCTGGAAGAAGATAATCAAAAGATAAGTTTAGGTCATCAAAAAATAAGTGATAAGAAATTATATGATGTCAAATTTTTTCAAGATTATTTTAAAAATAAGGAAGTCGTTGCTTCAGAAGAATTAGAGAATTTACAGGAACAGTACCATGCTTTCCAAGAAGAACGAGATAAGGATAAAGTATCCACTGAAGAGATTGAGGAAGCTTTTGAGATATTTAAGGAAAAACGAGATACCGTTCGTGAATTTGAAGTGGAACTTGCAGAGAAACAAATAGAGAAGCTAGTTGATGAGGGTATTTATATCAAAGTGTCTTTTGGTATTAAGCAGAGTGGTCTAATTTTCATTCCCAATTATCAATTAGATATTCTGGAAGAAGAGAATCAAACAAAATATAAAATCTTTATACGTGAGACAACCTCATACTTTGTATATAACAAAGAACATTCGGATAAGAATCAGTATGTCAAAGGACGAACCTTGATAAGACAGCTAACCAACGATAGTCGAGTAATACCATACAGAAGACCTACAGTTAAGAGTCTACAGGAAAAGATTACTGAGATTAACCTCTTCATTGAATTAACTGAAGCAGATAAGAAATACCAAGACATTAAAGACGAGTTAGTAAAAGAAATAGCAGAGATAGATATAAAACTAAATCAAATTAATGAAAAAATCGCCAACTTAAATAAGATGGCGGAAGTGCTTATCAATTTGAAGAGTGAGGATGTGAGCAGTCGAAAGCTTGCAAGATATGACTTTTCAAAATTAAATTTGCCAGAATCAACATCTCTAGAACAAATCAATGCGGAATTTTTGAGATTACAAAAAGAGTTAACTACCTTTCTTGAGGAATATGAGAATATTATAAAAAGATTGGAAATATTTGTGAAAGTACTAAATAGAAAAGAGTTAAAGTGGAGAAACGGTCATGATGGAGAACTTAATAAATATGAAATAATTGATTAAGTTCTTTATATAGCATATAGCTTCCAAGCGTATCTTTTTTGGAGGCAGACAAGTGTTGTCTAAAATTTCTAGGAAAAGCTCCTAGGGGCAACGTTTGAGGGTAAGCGTGCCACATTACAGATTTGCAGGATAAGGTTGCTCATCTAAACAAGGTAGCAGAGGTCTTAATCGATCTCAACAACTCAGACCCAGAAAATAGAAGACTGGCAAAATATGACTATGCCAAGATGAACCTGACTTCAGCTATCAAACTGGAGCAGGTGGAGAAAGAAATCGAAGAAAATCAAAGATTTATTACTAAATGGATAGATGATTATGATTATAAGGTTAGGAGATTAGAGAATTTTATCAATATACTTGATAACACAAGAAATCAAAATGTTACCAAATTAGAACGGGAAACAAAATCAGTATAGTTATTTGAGATACCATGGAAAAATTATAAGGCTGATAGTATTAATTTCACTATCAGCCTTACAGGTTATTTAACGTTTCAGAAAAACTATAATGTCAAGATTAACTAAACAGTATCTAATTCTTTCAAATAATTTTCTATCTTCATCAACATTAAAGGATTGTTATAAATCTTACATAACTCTCTTGCTTCTATATAATAATTTTTGACTTGTTCTTTGTCTAGAAATTTAGCTCCAGCATTTCCTACAAGAATAAGTAGAGGAGCCAGTTGGTAGCTTGTCTGTCTTTGTTTACAGAGTTCAATCGTCTCAAGAGCTTCTTGGATGGCTTCATTATATTTTTCCTTTGATACTAGGTAGTGAGCGTAGTTGTAACGAACTCTGATGTAGCCAAATAAAAACTCTTGATGCTCAAAATTTTTTGTCTGATATAACTCCATCAAATGAGAGTAGTTTGCCTCATATTCTTGTTCACGACCCACTAAGGAATAGAAATTAGATAGAGTATTCAATGCCTTTAAATAAATCAGAGTATTTGAGGAGACTTTTAATAATATATTTTCCAATGAAGAAATTGCCTCACACTTACTGTCATATTGATAGAAGTCAATAATAGCTTTAATCCATTCAAGATAAGTTCGGTCTTCTAGTGTTAGAAAAGTACTTCGTTCAATCTCTATTCTATAAATATATTCCAAATTATCATAATTTCTGTCATCTAATAGTCGAGCAGATAATTGCTTGAAATTAGAGAGGTTAGATTTAATTTCAATTTGTTCATTAAAAAAATAATCTAATGGCACTTCGAGCCGTTGTGAGAGTTTGAACAAAAGGTCTGCGGAGGGAATAAAATGCCCTCTCTCAATTTTACTAATCTGGCTTTGTTCACAAATTCCTTCTGCAAGAGTTTGTTGTGAGAGTCTCAACTCTTTTCTTTTCAATCTGAATTTTTCTGCGAGTGTATTCATTAAAGATAATAAACCTTCCTATTTACTTAATTTCATTATAAAATTTTTAGTTAAAAATAGCAAGTTAAAGAAATAAAATATTATTTATGGTAATAAAAAAAAAAAAAGTTCAAAATGCAATAAAAATAATTGACTAAATAATATATATGTGTTAGAATAAAAACAAGGAAACAGAAAGGGGTTTCATTGCATGAGAAAAAAACGTGGAATAAAAAAATTAGTTACATTTGCATTACTAGGTGTTTTTATGTTTAGTAATACAATTCCTTACCAACAGTTTATTCAGAAGAATAAACAATTGGAGATTCGAGTGCAATCACAAAAGAAGTCCAATGGTCTTGATGTTGGGAAGGCTGATTAGTTGATTAAATGATGAAAATACTATTAACTATATAGTATTTCTATTTTATCAAATTTTTAATTAGAAAGAAAGGATTCCAATGTACTAGGGTGTGATTTGTTAATATTTCTAAATGCAGTCATTGTTATTGTTAGATTTTAAGTGAAAGAAATGAGGGCTTTACGATGAAGAAAAGCATAAAAAAATAATTACAACATCTTTACTTGCACTGACTTTAGCTGGTGCAGGTGGTTCGATTGTTTCAGCTGCAACAGTTTGGTATAAAGGTACTGCAGTTTATTGGGATTATGGTCGTACTGCTGGTCTTTGGAGCTATTCAAATGTTCAGTCTGGTGTTTACGAACACTCAGCATCTGCTAACGGGGCATTCTCAGGCTGGGAATCCCCTGGAGTAGAAGCACGTGTTTCTAAATTCATCGGAACTGCTACAGCTGAATGTTACTGGAATTGTAGGTAAGTACCTATGACATACAAAAACATGTTATTAGGTAAAATGAAATACTTAATCCTGTTTTTGAKTGCCATCCAGAGTGTCTTACTTGCTCTGGTGGCAATTTTTTTAGCAGGTTTACAGTATCAACAGTCATGGCAGAGTTATAATCATCATTCCGGGACCGTAACAGTTTATCTTCAGAAGTTAACAGAAGAGCAATCACAAGATGTATTTAATTATTTTTTAGAACAGAGTGACTTGTCCATATGGACAAAACGTTCTGAAAGTAGTGATACAGGAGAAGGTCTAAATAGGATTTATATAGACATCCTTGGTAGCTCTGCTGGTTTTTCAGATTTTGAAAGTACGGGTAAAATAGTAGTCTCACAACAACAATTTGCAGATTTATTATCTCATGGTGATAATAGTATGACTATTGGACTTGACAAAGGCTCAAATAATATGCTTTACGAGCTTCCAGATTTATTATTTAGCACACCTGTAGTCATTGAACGATTAGATTATACTTTCCAAAACACTAATACGATTAATGGGATATACCATATCAATGGTCTCCACGATGCTGTCTCAAGAGATAACTTTCTGTTACATCTTTCAAAGATATCAGGTATTTCTGTTGAGGATTTGACAAAAGAAAGTTTTGGAAGTAGTACTGATCAGGGAATTTGGGGAATAATACTTGCTATCAGCATCTTAGTAAATGCCTTCATTTTACTGATTCTATTCTTAATCTGTGTTCTTCAATCCTTTAAACATTTCGGAACATTGATTCTTTTAGGATGGGATAGAAAAGAATTATGGTCTGCTTTTTTCAAAAATTCTCTACTATTTTCAATCTACATTATTCCAATTATCTCTTTATGTAGTTGGTTGTTGTCAGGTTGGTCTAGTTTTGGTTTATCATCGTTTATTCTAGTTTTTGCTGGAGTCAGCCTCTCAGTCTTGTTGCTACTATTGATATTCATTATTCCAACGATTATTGTTTATTCGGTTTCTCCATTAGCCGCAATTCATAAACGATTACCAATGAAGCCTTTAATGGTAACATGCTTGTTATTCTATACCTTGGTAGCTGGTTTGTTAATCGCAGTCAGTTACTCTTTAGATGCTCCAATGAATCAGTTTATTGATAATATGAAAGTATCTAGAGAGTGGAAGAATGTTGAAGATATGTACGTTATATCCAGCTTTGTTGAGGGAGATGATGTAGGTACATATGCAGGAACTACAAATTCCCTTGAGCGCAGTATGTATAACTTTTACCAGCGTATATCTGAGCTTCCAGGTGTCTATATTGCCCAAGGAAAATTTCTTAATCAGGAGTACCTTGATGCAGTCTATGGGACATACCAGCATGTCCCTAAAAAACCATTTTGGTATTTGAAATTCTCCTATAATTACCTGCAAGACCTAGGTATTCCCCTAAGTGATGAAGAGTTGCTAGAGATGAGGAATGGTACTCGACTTTATCTTCTACCTAACACGCTCAATACAGAAGAACTTGAGGTGATGAAGGCGTATTTACAGGAAAGTGTCACTGTAAAACCGGGGGATTTACAAACTAATTTCACAGAAAATCAGAAATTTATTTTCAAGGTTTACCAACCGTCTCGACCAATATTTACTTGGTCAGATTCCATTTCTTATGGTACAACTAGTGAGAATCCAGTTATTTTTATCTCAACACCAGAGAATTTATATTTCATGGAGTCGGCAAACTTAGTTGTCAGTGGCTATAATGGTCTTTTGAAGATTCGTGATAGGGAAACGATGGAACAGGTAGTGTCCGTTTTAGAAACAGAATTTCCAGATTTAACGGATAATCGTTTGAGTTTTACAACTGTCAAGAACTTTATCAATGGTCTTCAAAAAGATCTGAGTTATACATTTTATCTTTTCGGCACAATCATAGCGATTATCATCATTACGATGATGGCTATTTTCTGGAGTTTTGTCTTAATGTACCGCTTGTTATTTGAAGAAAAATTGTATGTCCAATACTTTATGGGATTCTCACCATGGAAAAGATATATTGGTGTGCTTTCTCTCATTATTAGTTTTTCTGTGATGGAACTAATCGTTTCTATCTTGGTGGGTTCTAAGTTGGGAATAGTCATGACACTAGCTACATTTGCTTTTCAGATAATGCTTCTTTATTTCAGTTTGTTCCGTAAAGAAGGAGAGAGTATCATACAATCATTTAAGGAGTAATCTCATGTCTAGAATTTCAGTACAAAATGTATCAAAACAATTTGGTTCAAGAGAAATTTTCAAAGACTTAAGCTTTGATATTGAGGAAAATGAATTTGTAGCTTTAGTAGGACCTTCTGGTTCTGGAAAATCGACTATCCTCAATATGATTGGACTATTGGATGCTGTTGACAGTGGTAAAATCCTAATCAACGGAAAAGTTTTGCCTAAGGTAAATTCGCAATCAGCAGTTCATTATCGAAGGAATGTCATCAACTATCTTTTTCAATCCAATGCACTCATTTCTACATCTAGTGTGAAAGATAACCTGATGCTTGCCATGACTTTTTCGAATTTCTCTAGACAGGAGAAAGAGCAGAGAATCAAGGAAACGCTAGAATTTGTTGGTCTACAAAATCGGTTAAATAGTAAAATCAATGAATTATCGGGAGGTGAACAGCAGAGAATTGCGATTGTGAGAGCTATTTTAAAGCCCGGAGATATTGTCCTAGCAGATGAACCAACCGGATCATTAGATCCTGAAATGTCTCAAAAAGCATTCGATTTGATTCGAACTTTGAGAGATCAATTTGGTAAAACAATTTTGGTTGTTACGCATAACATGGAGCAAGCACGGCAATGTGATAGGATCATTTCACTGGAGTCGGTTCTTGTAAATTAACTCAACCATTATTAGCACTTGATACGGTTACTTTTGATTATGGAATATCGAAGGTGGAGAGTTCAAACATGAAAAAATTTACATACGATGTTATAAAACAGCCAAATTTGTCTAATCGTTTGGAGTTAAAAACACATGTACTGGTTGAAAATCATATTGATGATGTCATTTGTCTGCATATCATTGCTAGTAATAAATTATTAGATATGGTTATTTTGAACCCATTTCAAAAGAAAACTATATTTATTCCATGCTATTTTGAGGAAGATATTGTGAAAGTCAAAGATGATGATGAAGTTGAGTGGGCTTTGTTAGAATTTCAAAAATTTAGAGCATTTTCGGCTCAGTAATATGTGTTGAAGACTCAAAATCTATGGTAAAAAGTAGCTTTGAAAACGTATTACCTCCAAAGATTTAGTTAAATAATGATTTAACACAAAAAGAAATTATTGAAGTTCTGGAAAGATGTTGTTTCAGTATAGAAATAAGTCTTAAAAAACTGGATTTGAAGAATTATTTTGATTATATTGTTTCGGATAACAATTGCTATTGAAGATTCGTACTCAGGGATACAGGGTTCAACTAGTGCTGGTATTGCTACTATTGGATATTACGATAACTGATTGCCTTTATTTAATACTAAGGCAAATTGTAAGGCTGGAAGTATGCAAGAAGTATTGAACGTAATTCAATCACAACATGAGTTTTAAAACGTCTAGACGTACTTAGAAAAATAAAAAAAGCGATAGAGCAATTGCTCTATCGCTTTTTTTATTTTTCTAAAAACAGCGGTAAAATACAGGATTTTTCACTCTTAATAGTGAAGTCTAAAAATTGAGAGAGTTTTATGAAAAATCGTTCACCGCTATTTCCTACCTTATCAAATTTATATAAGGAGGAATAAAATGGTGTATTTTATCTATGTAAATGGGTTAAAAGTCCCTGTTTCCAGAGAAGTTCTTGTATGATTGATTTGTGAACATTTTCCTATAATTTTGTAATATTTTTGAACTATAATATATTAGATAAAGATGTCTTTTGTGTTTCACTTTATTTTACAATAAGACTAATTTTTGAAAGTCAGTAATTTTAAATAGTTGATAAAATCTTTGCTCTCAGACGGTTAATAGATATGCTTATGAGAAGTGTTTAATAAATTAATTTTAGTTCAAAATGTCCAGTTTGGACACTTTGAAAGATTTCCTAGTTTTATATATTATACTTTTCTCAGGAGAAAGCTAGATGTACAGACGTTTGAGAGATTTGAGGGAAGATCACGATTTGACCCAAAAACAAATAGCTAAAATACTTTCGTTTACAGACTCAGCTTATGCTAAAATTGAACGGGGTGAGCATGCCTTGACGGCAGATGTATTGGTAACTCTCTCAAACTTTTACGATGTCAGTACAGACTATCTATTGGGATTGACAGATTTTCCTGATAAAATTCGCTTTAGAAAATAATCTCCTCAATTGCATAGAGTGTGAAAATGAGGAGATTTTTTATTTGTTCTTTGACAATTGAATAGTCCAAAATGGTACTTTCCTCATTTGTGGAGCAGATTTGAATGGCTCGCCATGATAAGAGCGATTTTAAAACCATCAATAAAATAGAGCGATACTTTATATGCCATGATACAAATGATATACAATGATACTTCTGACCGTTCAGGCTGCCACCGTAAAAGAGCAGCAAGTGAAATTCTTATGATGACTTCATCAGTCATGCCATGGAGGAGATTGATAAAAGATAAAAGGGAAGTGATTTTTTGAAATCAAATTTAGAAAATTATATAGTCGAGCTAGAGATGCTAAATCTATTATTCCTAAAAAAACTTATTAGCGAAAAAGAATATGAAAAAATAAAGCTGAAACTGCGTAAAATATACACAAATTAGCTGACCTTTTTTATTGGTTGCGGTAAAATAAATGCAGAGAAATAGGAGGTTAAGCCATGTCAAATAACGTTGAAATTATAAAAGCAAATCCTTTAGTAACTAGAAGAAATGATAATAGTGGTTCTTTATCGAGGAGAGTAGCAGCATATTGTCGTGTTAGTTCCGATAGTGATGATCAAAAAAATAGCTATGATTCTCAAGTTCGTCATTATAGAGAGTATATATCACAGCACCAAGATTGGAATTTGGTTGACATTTATGCTGATGAAGGGATTTCAGGAACTCAAGTTGGAAAAAGACAAGATTTTCAAAGATTGATTTCAGATTGCCTTGATGGAAAAATAGACTATATCATTACAAAAGCCATTGCTCGCTTTGCTAGAAATACATTAGATACTCTCAAATATGTTCGTTTGCTTAAAGATAAACAAATTGGAGTATTTTTCGAAGAAGAAAACATTGATACTTTAACTATGGATGGTGAGTTACTATTAACGATATTAAGTTCAGTGGCTCAACAGGAAGTTGAAAATACATCTGCCCATGTTAAAAAAGGTTTAAAAATGAAGATGCAACGTGGAGAACTTATTGGTTTTCAAGGTTGTCTTGGTTATGACTATAATCAAGATACAAAGTCAATATCAATAAATGAAAAAGAAGCCAAGATAGTACGTTATATTTTTGAACGATACATTGATGGTATTGGAGGTAAGGCAATAGCTAGAGAACTAGATGAACTAGGTTATAAAACTCCGAGAGGTCTTGATCACTGGCAAGATACAACAGTTTTAGGAATTATTAAAAACGAGAAGTATAAAGGTGATATTCTAATGGGAAAAACTTTCACGGTTGATCCCATTAGTAAGAGACGTTTGATAAATTTCGGTGAAGAAGATAAATACTACATTAAAAATAATCATGATGCAATAATTAGTCCAGAAATTTTTACACAGGCGCAAGAAATTCGATTACGGAGATCAGGAAACAAGAAAACAATAGCAAATACAAAAGGAAAACGAGAAAGATATTCAAGAATGTATCCTTTTAGTAGTCGATTAGAATGTGGTTTTTGTGGTACTGTTCTGTCTCGAAGAAGTTGGCACTCTAGTTCAGAGTACAAAAAGATTATCTGGCACTGTACAACATCTATAAAGAAAGGTAAAAAGCATTGCATTCATAGTAAAGGAATAGAGGAAAAAGCAATAGAAAATGCTTTTTTACAGAGCTACCAACAGTTGTTTTATGAAAATAATAATCTAACTGAAGACTTTCTTGAAATTATAAAAGAAGAGCTTACTGACGATACTTTAAAAGTGGAGTTGAATAAGATAGTTAGTAAACTAAATTCGTTGTACAAAAAAGAAGAAAAATTGGTTTCAATGAATCTTGATGGAAAAGTTAGTGATTCTGTATATGAAGATAAATTTAATCAAATACAAATTGAGAAAGAAAAACTTTTAGAAGAAAAAGTAAACCTAGAAGTAACTTTAAAATCAGAAGTTGATATAAAAAGTAGATTAGAGAATTTTAAAGAAATTTTAACTTCACAAAAGACTTTGACGGAGTTTGACAAGGACATTTTTGAAAGTATCGTTGAAAAAATAATAGTAGGCGGAATAAATTCTGATGGAGAAATTGATCCAGCAATGTTGACTATAATTTTTAAAACGGGAGATTCTTCGACTAAAGATGCAAAATCCTACAAATCTAAAAGGAAGAATGCTAAAATAGAAAATGATAAATTGTGTTTTCATGCCGTAACCGATGACGAAAAAAAGTGTACAAATAAAGAAAACAACGCATGTTGAGGCAGTATCACTGCTTGTACGAGCTAAGGCATCAGCGAAGTAGAAGCAGATGTTCTGCCCATGGGATAGCTGTCGTAGAGTAAGGAGTTTACGACGAAACGATACGGCAACAGCGAACCGCCGAGTGTGTAGCTTTGCTCGTAAAAGCCTAGAAAGCTTGGTATGAATCAATAATGAAAAGCCTTGATTGTAAGGCTTTTTTTGTGTTTTTGTGATAGAATATAGGTAGTTATAATCGATAGCAACTAAGAAGCAGTAACAAATATTACATATAAAATAATCAAAATAAGGAAGATAAAATGACAGAAATTGACAAAAAGAATTTAAAAAATTATCTTTATTGTACATTTGGAATTACTTATATAGCTTGGGGGATTCTTGCCATCTTTACGCAATCTCATATTTTTGGATTAGAAACAATTATAGGAAGAACATTACATATAGTAGGTGCACTTGGTCCAGCTATTGCAAGTGGTTTTTATTTGAAAAGGAATAATATAAAATTTCAACATTTTCTATTTAGTAAGAAAGGAAATAGTAGTATTTATTTCATTATTCATTTGTTAGCAATTTTGATACTATTTTCTGTATCTTCCTTAGAATTAAATGAAGTATCAATTTATCTGATGCCATTATTCTTTATACAACTAATTTTTTTTGGTGGTGGACATGAAGAATTAGGATGGAGAGGAATATTACAGTCGTTACTTGATAAAAAATATACTTATTGGCAATCTAATTTGATTGTAGGATCAATTTGGGGAATATGGCATCTGCCTTTATGGTTTATAGTTGGAGAAAGTCATCAAGGATTTCCTTTTATTCTATTTTTTATATATACATTATTTTTAAGTTTTGTTTTAGGGCTTCTTTACCGTCAAACGAAATCTGTGGGATACTGTATATTATTTCATGCATTCGCAAATTTGTTAAATCTCTATTTTGTATTAAAAATTAATCTTATTTTTATTATCATATTTATTGGTTATTTGATTTATACGATATTGGCTAGTAATAGAATTAGTAAGGAGAAGTAATTTTAACTTTAGATTAGTATATCCATTATTGAAGGTAACGATTTGCTAATTAGATGATCTATGTTAGAGAATTATCTATTATAATTTAAAGTGGAGTGATAAATGTCGTTTCTTTTGAAGTGGCGAAAATCTTTCCGTTTCACAGTATCATTCTAAAATGATTTTTACTGCCTTTTGTTTGTTAGTATAAAAGTAGAATATTACTATACGTCGAGTGTGTAAGCTTGTTGGTAAAATCTTAAAACTTTGAACGAAAAGGGATATGAAAAGCCTCGATTGTAGCATTTTGTAAATTTTTATATTATAATATTGAGCATAAAACGAACACTGAAAAGGTGGAATAAAATAATGATATATGCTATAATTATTGATTTCAATGATTTTTATGATGATCTTAATGATGTTTGGAGTACTAGGTTGCAATTACCAAATGGAGCAGTGATAGCATTTTGGAAATGTAAGATAAAGTATGTGAACAGTAATGAGAGTCATTACTTAAAGATTACTTCTGCTCAGAAACAAAATATTAGTGAATGTCTGATTTTATTATCATTTTTTACTACTTTGCCTCTTTTTACTTTTGAGTATAATTTCGAGAAAACTGAGGAAATTTTAGATGAAAGACAATTAGAAAATCCATCAGTATCTGAATGGCTGGAAAAACTTTCTACCATAGAACGTAAATTAAATTACAAGAAAAATAGAAATCACAGTGAAGAACAGTTCTTTATGTACTTTAAGCCTATTGAACGTGTAGCAAAATTGCAACTTGATAATACTAAAATTTTGACAGGATTTTCTAATGAGGCAAGAAAAAATTTAACAAAGACCTTCTTGGAGCAATTGTTTTTGTCGAATTTTGATAATACGTTTTTTGATCAAGAAACCCTTACTGAATTAGCTGGAGAGCTAAACTCAACATTAAATAATAGCCTTGAGAGAAAAAATCATAGACGCATAGTTCTAGCGTTAAGCAGTATCACAAATAATTTGGATGATGGTGATTCTACCAAATCAACATTACTTAAAATAGATAGTAACAGAGTTCAGGAACTTGTCAAAATTAGGAACGATATAGCTCACGGCAATAAGGTTAATGTGTCACCTGATGATCTAATAGATGTAGAGTATTTATCACGACAATTAATTACCTTAGTCTTTTTTGGGATTAATTTTAAGCAAGTTTATTTAAGAAGTAAGAAATTTAATACAGATTTTTGGTCATAATGGGAAGTAACTTATTGACTAAGATGTAACCAAAGAAACTATGACGAATATAGGAGTGAGTTTTGAGAATCACATGGTATTCAAAAGTGTATAGTGTACCCTCGGTATTAATGTGATTGAGGGGTAACAACCGACTGCGGCACATGTCGGAGCGGTAGCGTTGATACAAAGAGTCAAATCGTGACAAATCCTCCATCTAAGCAATGTTATAAACAGTTAGAATTTAAGGAGAGAAAAATGATTTTAGAAACAGAAAGATTGATTTTTCGCACATGGGAAGAAAGAGATGCCAATGATTTATTTTATTACTTTTATTAAGAAATTAATCTAGATATCGTTGTGGTTGCCCTATAAAAAATATATAAATTTTGAGGAGTATTAATATGTAATTATGTATCAAGATGATTGTAGATAAGCAGTTAATAATACCTAATAAGTAGTGTTTGAGAAGAAATGATTGCTATTTTTTAGTATAAATTGAAAGGTTATAAATTAATTAGTCATGGATGGAAGAAGGTTACAAAACTATTGGTCGAATGAGATAAAAGCAATGCTAGAAACCTATAGACAATTTCAAGTATTGATTCCATCAAAAGAAGTAGAAGGTTCAGCACATAACGCAGAAGATGGAAGGTATGTTGAAACTCTAATACGGGAATATCTTAAAAAGTATTTACCAAGGGAATTGGAAGTATTAACAGGATTCATACTGAGACCCGCTGTAAAAACGGAGTTAGATAATAGAAGTAGGAGAAATAAGGAAGATACTAATTCTTCACAATTGGACATCATAGTTTATAATAGTGGAAGGTATCCTGTTTTTCAAAGGTTTGGTGAAAGTGTTATTGTACCACCTGAGGGTGTTATTGGAATCATATCTGTAAAAAAGAAATTAAAAACTAACCATATAATTCCTGAAATTGAATCGTTGAGATCGGCTTCAAAACTTTGTCATTGTTCAAATCAAGATACTCCGTTACGAGGACCGTTTTTAGCATTAGTTTCAATGGAATCTACAAATATTCGTCCAAGTACAATATTTAATAAAATGGAATCAACCTATTCAAATGAGTATGATTATTTTGATAATCTAGTAGGATATATTGGTTCCCTTAATGGATGGACTATTTTTAAGACACGCCCTCCACAGGGAGGAAATAGCGCTAGGTATATACATTTTACTCACAATGATCAAGAAATGCACTTAGGACTTCAGTTTATATTAACGGGTATATTGAGTGTGTTTTATGACAAGTCTCGTAGTATTACTTCTAGACCAGGTTTTACAGGCTTTCCTTCTCATAGAAGTCAGGATACTAATCTTGGAACTATAGATGTTAAAGGATTGAGAGAGGGAATAGAGTAATACTTTTCTTGAAATTTAAATTTTTGTTCAGAAATTTTATGCTAAAATAATTTTATTATCTTATTTTTCTAAAAATATATTTTTTGTATTATATTGTAAGTGAGTTAGCGTGTTATTAAAATGATAACCCTATAGAGTGTAAGAGACGCATCAAAGAGTACCTAGAGAAGGAGTGTAGGTATAACCTATCTCAATCACTAGATGAAACTCGTCCTAACTATCGGTTCAATGAAACCTGTCAGGATACAGTTCCTCAGGCCATCATAGCCTTTCTTGAAAGTACAGATTTTGAAGATGCGATTAGAAATTCGATTTCCCTTGGTGGGGATAGTGATACTCTCGCTGCAATTACAGGCAGTATAGCAGAAGCAGCTTATGGAATTCCTGATTGGATTAAAGACAAGGCTTATAGCTATCTCGATGAGCTTTTAAAAGATGTGCTCAGACGATGGGAAGAAACGTTTGTAATAAAATAATAGATAGGCGTTATGTGGACCTATAATGAATGACGGAGAGGTTATGGATGTTTATATTAGAGTTGTATCAAAATAGTTATTCAAAAGATTTAGTCGCTTTTGATTCTTTAGAAGAGGGAAAAGCCTTTGTAGCTCAAATCCCGGGGTACACTCTGGAAACAGAAGATGGTTTTGAAACGGAGTATTTTAATCCTAAAAACATACCGGATTATATGGAAATTATTTTTAACGGAAATATTGTTCCTTTATCTAAATTTATGTTTGATCCTGAGGAAAATGTAGACATTATTTGGAAAGAGATTTCGAATCTATCAGTTAAAAACGATAAAGTGATTGAAGGAGCTACAAAAGTAGATGCCTATGTCATTAACAACGATGAAGTGAAAGCTTATGTCGAAGCCAGAGAAGCAAACTTCCGCAAGGCAAAAGCTTTCTTAGAAATCAAAGGGTACGAAGTCGATAGAAGCTTTTTCGGAAGTGAAGACGGCGAAGCGATTCTTTACAGAAAAAAAGGGAGCGAAGATTGGCACTTCTTATGTCATTTAGACTCAATGTTTGTAGAGATGGAAGATATCGAGGAATATGTGAAAGAAATACTGGAAGGATTGATGTAGAGAATTGAAGAATACTATAAAAAGAGAAATCTCATGATAGGAGYAATTATTGGAGATATTGTCGCTTCTATTTACGAATGAAACAATATCAAAACAAAGGACTTTCCTTTATTTCGGAAAGACTGCTTTTTTACGGATGATACAGTGATGACCTGTGCTATTGCAGAAACGATTATGAATGGGGGACAAAAAGACGACTTCATTGGCGCGATGAAGAAATATGGCAGACTGTATCCAGATGCTGATTATGGTGCTCGGTTTAATGCATGGCTAAACAGCGATAACCGTGAGCCTTTTACTAGCTTTGGGAATGGTTCGGCTATGCGTGTTTCTTCATGTGCTTGGGTCATGGACTGTGATGTCTATGAGAGAACCGGTACGTGGCCATCATCTAGATAACTTGCGAGTCTTTCTGCAGAGGTAACTCATAATCATCCAGAAAGTATTAAAGGTGCTATGGCTACAGCTGATGCTATTTTTTGTGTCGTTTTTACTTTGGTGATTATTGTAGGGAATACGAGCAACCAATCAATGACAGTCCTACAGAGTGCAAAAGACAGATTAAGGATTATATTAAGCAGGAATACAGCTACAATCTATCTCAAACTTTAGATGAAATCCGACCTACCTATCGTTTTAACGAAACATGTCAGGAAACTGTCCCCCAAGCCAGTATCGCCTCTCTTAAAAGTAGATACTTCGAAGATGCGATAAGAAACGGCATCTCACTTGGTGGCGATAGTGATACTCTGGCTGCAATCACTGGCATAATAGCTGAGGCGGCATATGGTATTCCTGATTGGATAAAGAATAAGACCTATTCTTACTTGGATGAATCCTTAAAGGCTGTAGTTAAATGATGGGAAAATAGAATAAAATCATATTAATCTCCAATGAGTGAGATTTTTCTTTTCTGTATTTTCATTGTATAATGGGAATACATTTAGTTGCAATTGACGAAATATAAATATTTCTAATGAAAATTAAGGAGAAATTAATGAAAAAAGCAATGGTTATTATCAACCCTACTTCTGGTGGGGAGAAGGCTTTGGATTACAAAGAAAAGCTGGAGAATAAAGCCAAAGAATACTTTGAACACGTGGAAACCAAAATTACCGAAAAAGCGTTGGATGCAACCCATTTTGCACAAGCGGCTTCTCATGAGCAGTACGATGCAGTGGTTGTGTTTGGTGGAGACGGGACAGTGAATGAAGTCATTTCGGGTATTGCTGAGAGAGACCACATTCCTAAGTTAGGGATTATCCCAGGCGGTACGGGTAACCTCATTACAAAACTGTTGGAAATTAATCAAGACATTGATGGTGCGATAGATGAACTCGACTTTGACTTGACCAATAAGATCGATATCGGTAAAGCGAATGACAACTATTTTGGTTATATCTTTAGTATCGGTTCTCTACCTGACGCGATTCACAATGTTGAAATTGAAGATAAGACAAAATTCGGTATTCTAGCCTATGCTGTAAATACCATGAAGTCTGTCATGACGGATCAGGTCTTTAACATTAAGGTAGAGACAGAAAATGGGAATTATATTGGTGAAGCTAGTCATGTTTTGGTTCTCTTGACAAATTACTTCGCTGATAAGAAAATCTTTGAAGAAAACAAAGATGGCTATGCCAACATTTTGATTCTGAAAGATGCCTCTATCTTCTCCAAATTATCTGTTATTCCTGATTTACTAAAAGGGGATGTTGTCGCTAATGATAATATCGAGTATATCAGAGCGCGTACTATTAAGATCTCTTCAGATAGTGAATTGGAGTCAGATGTTGATGGCGATAAATCGGATAACTTACCTGTAGAAATCAATGTTCTAGCTCAGCGAGTAGAAGTATTTTCAAAACCGAAAGAGGATTAGTAGATTGACAAAGCCTTTTTTAAGGCTTTTTGTATTCTTTAACAGTAATCTTAGGACTTTTATTTATATTTTTGATGAGTTGGTGGATTATTTCAATCGTTAATAGCCAGAAACCACGAAAAAAAGAAACATTTATTGTTTATATCTAAAGACACGATATTGATGGGGAAGGCTATCAATCAGAAGTATGGGAAGTAACTGAGGAGGAAGATTCATAATTAAAAATCAAAGTCTTCTTTACAATATTGCTCCTATTTCCAGACAGTCCATTTGTAGTTTTATCTAGTTTGGTATATAATTTAAGTTATAGAAAACAGGAGGACAAATCGAATGGAATTAAAAGATTTTACAGAAAAAGAACAGGAAATGATTAAGAAGGGACTGACTACGTCTAAGATTAGTGACAAGGAAACTGCTGAGAAGATTCTTGCACTAGTACCACAAGACTTGATTAAGCAAATCCCGTTTTTTGTCAGAAAGCATGCTACGACACGTACAATTAAACGCATTTCAATTGAACACCCTGAACTCTATGCTGTAGCTCAAACAAGTGGTGAAATACCAGAAAAAGAACGCGAAGAATTACGCCAGATTATCACGACTATCTTTGAACAGAAGATGAACAAGCATAGTATTAAGTAGAGAATGAAAAAATCTTGAATTTGTGACGTGTTCACTAGTTATATATCAGTTTAAAAATCGTAATTTATATTCTACTATACAATACTTAACAAAAAACGAACAGGCTCTTTTTCTGTGATTCAGAAGAGAACTTGTTCGTTTTGTCTTTTTATTCTTTTAAAACACGCGATACACATAGGGATTTTCTGGTTTATCGACTTTTGTAAAGCTGTCGATCTCCAAGGTTGGGAGGTTTTGTTTGAGCTCTTTATGGTAGTGATTGACCAGTTTTCCTTTGGCTGTTATCCAGGTATTATTCTCGTACTGACGGGTATTTCCTTTTGTCAGCAAACCATAGACACCAGAATCTGCGATGCAGTGAAGAATGCCAAAGCGGAACAAAAATTGACTATTGGCATGACTGGGGTCATTGTAGACAAAACCTGTGAACTGGACTGTCTTACCCTCAAATTCATCTGGATAGTCGTAGATGGCTTCCATGACCTCTATATAGTTTTCATTAGTGATCTGAATGTTATCCTGAGACAAGTATTTATCCGCCGCAGTTCGCATTTCCTTTTCATAGGCTGATTTTGAAAAATAAGAACTGGTATCTGGTTTCAAATATTGGCTTGTCGTTCCTTCACTCGTCTGAATGGCTAGATTCGTTCCTTCCGATAGGGGGAAATGATAGCCTTTGGCAGAAACGGTCTGAGAATCCAAGCTAACAGTTGGGAAAGTTAAGCCAACAACGATTGGAATGGCCAGAAGAGCAATACTCGTCACCTTGGCTAATCGACTGTTCAGATGACTGTGGGTTTTGACTTGCTTCATCCAGATATACAGTTGAACGATTGCTAAGATAAAGGAAAGTATCATGGAAATATAGGCCAAATAGGAATAGTGCAGGTTGATGTACTGGTTTAATTTGCCCGACAGATGGAGGTAGATTGTCAGTTCAAAATAGCCAGCTAAAATTAAAAATCGAATCATAGGATGACTCCAATCAAGAGAGAATACACTAAGACGACAAGAGTCACAATCGTAATGAAGTGACTGATAAATCGTGCTTTCAAGTAATTTTTCATCATAAGAATATTTTTGATATCCAGCATTGGGCCAATGACGAGAAAAGCTAAAACTGGTGCTAAGCCGAAACTCGAGAGAAGAGAAGCTCCGATAAAGGCATCCGCCTCACTACAGAGAGAAAGAAGAAAGGCCAAAAGCATCAAGAGCAGGATGGCAAAAAGAGGGGTCGCACTGATGGAGGTCAGAATCCGTGTCGGAACGTAGACCTGTATTATTGAGGCGAAGAGACAGCCAAATACCAAATAACGCCCCGTATCAAAAAATTCATCAATTGCTTGTACAAAGACTTGAAAAACTTTCTTTATAGGGCTCAAGTGAGAAAAATTGTGCTCATGGCAGGCTATACGATTTTCTTTTTGAATCGGTTCTTGCCAGAAAAATCCTAGAAAAATCCCAAGTATCACAGCTACAAGAATGGAACCAAGAGCTCGCAACAGGGCGACATGGAAGGAGTTGCCAAAGGCAGAATAGGTCGCAAAGAGAACAATAGGATTGATGACAGGTGCTGTTACGAGAAAGGGAACAGCCGTGTAACTGGGAACCTTTTTTTCTAGAAAACGATTGATAATGGGGACAATTCCACATTCACAAGAGGGGAAAAGAATCCCTACGAAGGTGCCAAAAAAGATTCTCCCCCAACGATTTCGAGGGAGGAAATGATAAACCTTGTCAGGTGTGATATAAACCTCAATCAGCCCAGAGACAATACTTCCTATCAGAACGAAGGGGAGTGCTTCAATGATTATAGAGAGAAAAATAGCTCCAGTTTGAAGCACACTGGATGGGAGTTGTTGGAAAGCACTCATCTAGTTTTTCTTTTCTGCTTTGGCTTTTTTCTCTTTGTCATCAGGGAAAGTAACTTGCTTCAAATCAGGGAGTTTCGCAAACTCTTCAAACATCTTGTCCAAGTCGTCTCGCTTTGTAAATTTTACAGCCATAGGTGTACCTCGATTCTAAATGCTACCTCTATTATACTACTATTTTGAGGAAAAGGGAGTTTTTTAATTTGTTTTCGATAGTTGAAAAGGACTGGAGCAAGCCTTTCAGCTTGTGGTATAATAGATTCATGGATAAAAAATATGAAAAAATCTCCCAGGATTTGGGTGTAACGTTAAAACAAATTGATACCGTTCTAAGTTTAACAGCTGAAGGGGCGACTATTCCCTTTATTGCGCGTTATCGCAAGGACATGACTGGTAGTTTGGATGAGGTGGCGATTAAGGCCATTATCGACTTGGATAAAAGCCTGACGAATCTCAATGACCGTAAGGAAGCTGTCTTGGCTAAGATTCAAGAACAAGGCAAGCTAACAAAGGAATTGGAAGAAGCTATTTTAGCAGCTGAAAAATTAGCAGACGTAGAAGAACTCTACCTTCCTTACAAGGAAAAACGTCGGACCAAAGCAACCATTGCCCGTGAAGCAGGGCTCTTTCCGCTTGCTCGCTTGATTTTGCAGAATGTATCTGACTTAGAGAAAGAAGCTGAAAATTTTGTCTGTGAAGGATTTGCGAGTGGAAAGGAAGCCTTGGCTGGTGCAGTTGATATCTTGGTAGAAGCCTTATCGGAGGATGTCAATTTACGTGCTATGACTTATCAGGAAGTGCTGAGACACTCTAAACTCACTTCTCAAGTCAAGGATGAAAATCTTGATGAAAAGCAGGTTTTTCAGATTTATTATGATTTTTCAGAGACGGTTGGAAATATGCAAGGATATCGTACCTTAGCCCTCAATCGTGGGGAGAAGCTAGGTGTCTTGAAGGTCGGTTTTGAACATGCGACAGACCGTATTCTTGCCTTCTTTGTTGCTCGTTTCAAAGTGAAAAATGCCTATATAGACGAAGTAGTTCAGCAATCTGTTAAAAAGAAAGTCTTGCCTGCTATCGAGCGCCGTATTCGGACAGAATTAACCGAGAAGGCAGAAGAAGGGGCTATCCAACTCTTTTCTGATAATCTGCGCAATCTTCTCTTGGTTGCTCCGCTGAAAGGGCGCGTGGTTCTGGGTTTTGACCCAGCCTTTCGTACAGGTGCCAAGCTAGCTGTCGTTGATGCAACAGGAAAAATGCTGACAACTCAGGTCATTTATCCTGTCAAACCAGCATCAGCTCGTCAAATCCAAGAAGCCAAGAAAGATTTGGAAAACTTAATCGGTCAATACGGTGTAGAGATTATTGCCATCGGAAATGGGACGGCCAGTCGGGAAAGTGAAGCTTTTGTAGCGGAAATTCTGAAAGATTTCCCTGAAGTCAGCTATGTCATTGTCAATGAAAGTGGTGCTTCGGTCTACTCTGCCAGCGAACTTGCTCGTCAGGAATTTCCAGACTTGACCGTTGAAAAACGCTCTGCTATCTCTATTGCTCGTCGCTTGCAGGATCCTCTTGCAGAATTGGTCAAAATCGATCCTAAGTCAATTGGTGTCGGCCAATACCAGCACGATGTCAGCCAGAAGAAATTGTCTGAAAGTCTGGATTTTGTCGTGGACACGGTGGTTAACCAAGTCGGTGTCAATGTCAATACAGCCAGTCCAGCTCTTCTTTCCCACGTAGCTGGACTCAATAAAACTATCTCTGAAAATATCGTCAAATACCGTGAAGAAGAAGGAAAAATCACTTCACGTGCCCAAATCAAGAAAGTTCCTCGTCTGGGGGCCAAGGCCTTTGAACAGGCTGCTGGTTTCCTTCGTATCCCTGAAAGTAGCAATATCCTCGATAATACAGGAGTTCACCCAGAAAATTACAGTGCTGTTAAGGAACTCTTCAAACGTTTAGATATTAAAGACCTAAACGAAGAAGCCCAAGGCAAACTCAAATCCCTTTCAATCAAGGAAATGGCGCAAGAGCTAGACCTTGGTCCAGAAACTCTTAAAGATATCATTGCAGATCTTCTCAGACCAGGTCGAGATTTCCGTGACTCCTTTGACGCACCTGTGCTTCGACAAGATGTCCTAGATATCAAAGACCTAGTGGTAGGCCAGAAGCTAGAAGGTGTGGTGCGGAACGTCGTTGACTTTGGTGCCTTCGTTGACATTGGGATTCATGAGGACGGTCTGATTCATATTTCCCATATGAGCCGAAAATTTATCAAACATCCTAGCCAAGTGGTGTCCGTCGGAGATTTGGTAACCGTTTGGGTTAAGAAAATCGATACTGAACGTGAAAAAGTTAATCTGTCACTCCTAGCTCCAAATGAAACTGACTGATTACGTCAAGCAAGTTTCGCTAGAAGACTTCGGGAGACCTTTTATCCATCAAGCTCAGTGGAATTCTCGCCTACGTTCGACAGGTGGGCGATTTTTCCCCAAGGATGGGCATTTGGATTTCAACCCAAAAGTTTATCAGGAACTGGGTTTGGATGTTTTTAGGAAAATTGTCCGACATGAACTCTGTCATTATCACCTCTATTTTCAAGGGAAGGGCTATCAACACAAGGATCGGGATTTTAAGGAACTGTTGAAAGCAGTGGATGGATTACGTTTTGTTCCAACCTTGCCTAATAGTAACTCCAAACCAATTAAGCTCTATCGTTGCCAATCCTGCCAGCAAAGGTATCAGCGCAAGCGGAGGATTGATACTAAACGCTATCGCTGTGGACTTTGTCGAGGGAAGTTATTACTAGTAAATCAGCCTGAGGACTGATGAAAGCCGAGCCTATTCGTGATATACTAAGTCTAATCTAGCAGAAAGAGGAAAGAACATGAACAGTAAATTTTATAAAATGAGACGAAATCGCATGATTTCAGGAGTTCTGGCAGGTCTGTCAGACAAGTGGAACTTTGATGTTATTCTTGTTCGTTTTCTATTTGCTATTTTTACAGTCGCAAATTTTGGACTTGGTGTGATTATCTATATCATCCTAGCTTCTATCATGCCAACCAAGGAAGAAATCGAAGCAGAAATGTACGGAACAGGCCCACGTAAACGCAAAGAAGCTCAAGCCATTGACGATAATGAAGGCTGGTTTTGGTGAGGTAGAAACACTTATTTTACTGTTAGTCTATGAATTCGACTAATCTATTTTAAAATTTTTGAACCCTTGTATCTGCAAGGGTTTTCTTCTTACTTTCTTTTTATGGTAAAATATTTTTAATGAAATGCTTACATTTCCCCCAATCTTACAAAAATGTAAGATTAAAGTCTCTTTTGTAAGGTTAGGTTATGGCAAGCGGTCTTTTTTTGATGTAAACTAGACTCATAAAGAACAAAGGAGTAACATCATGAAACAAACCTTACATGAGAAAACAAGAAAACCAAGTCACAAAGATATCGAGCGTGTTCAGCTGGGATGCGCTATGATGCAAGCAACATTTCATTTGATGGGATATTAAGAAAGGAGATTCTCATGACACTTTTAGATGTAAAACACGTTCAAAAAATTTATAAAACTCGTTTTCAGGGCAACCAAGTAGAGGCCCTCAAGGATATTCACTTTACCGTGGAAAAAGGTGACTATGTCGCTATCATGGGTGAGTCTGGTTCTGGTAAATCAACTCTTCTCAATATTTTAGCTATGCTGGATAAACCAAGTCGTGGGCAGGTTTACCTGAATGGAACTGATACAGCAACCATTAAAAATTCACAGGCTTCTAGCTTCCGTCGTGAAAAATTGGGTTTTGTCTTCCAAGACTTTAACTTGCTAGATACTCTGTCTGTTAAGGACAATATCTTGCTTCCGCTTGTCTTGTCAAGAAGACCTATTACAGAGATGATGAAGAAATTGGTGGTGACAGCTGAGAATCTGGGTATTAACCAATTACAAGAGAAATACCCTTATGAGATTTCTGGTGGTCAAAAACAGCGTGTAGCAGTAGCCCGCGCCATCATCACAGAACCTGAAATTCTCCTTGCGGATGAGCCAACAGGAGCCCTTGATTCCAAGTCATCTGCAGCCTTACTTGATGTCTTTGATGAAATCAATGAACGTGGCCAAACCATTCTCATGGTAACTCACTCAACAGCAGCAGCTAGTAGGGCTAAACGTGTACTCTTTATCAAAGACGGCATTCTTTACAACCAAATCTACCGTGGAGAGAAGACAGAGCGTCAGATGTTCCAAGAGATCTCTGATACCTTGACTGTCATGGCAAGCGAGGTGAATTAGTATGTTTCGATTAACCAATAAGTTAGCGGTATCGAACTTGATTAAAAACCGCAAACTCTACTATCCTTTTGCGCTGGCTGTTCTCTTGGCAGTCACTGTCACCTATCTCTTTTACTCTCTAACTTTCAATCCAAAGATTGCAGAAATTCGTGGAGGGGAAACCATTCAAGCTACACTTGGATTTGGTATGGTTGTCGTCACCCTTGCATCAGCCATTATCGTCCTCTATGCCAATAGTTTTGTCATGAAAAACCGTTCCAAGGAACTGGGGATTTATGGTATGCTGGGTTTGGAGAAGCGCCATCTGATTAGTATGACCTTTAAGGAGTTGGTTCTATTTGGAATTCTAACCGTTGGTGCAGGTATCGGTATTGGAGCCTTGTTTGACAAGTTGATTTTCGCTTTCCTACTCAAACTGATGAAATTAAAGGTAGAACTAGTCGCTACTTTCCAGATGAAAGTTGTCATTACAGTACTTGTTGTCTTTGGTTTGATTTTCCTAGGCCTCATGTTCCTGAATGCCCTTCGAATCGCCCGCATGAATGCCCTCCAGCTCTCACGTGAGAAAGCTAGTGGTGAGAAAAAAGGTCGCTTCCTTCCTCTCCAAACCATTCTTGGTTCTATAAGTTTAGGGATTGGCTATTATCTTGCCCTTACAGTAAAAGATCCCCTTACAGCCTTAACAACCTTCTTCCTAGCTGTTTTGCTGGTTATAATTGGCACCTATCTCTTGTTTAATGCAGGGATTACAGTCTTCCTACAAATTTTAAAGAAAAACAAAAAATACTATTACCAACCAAATAACCTTATCTCAGTGTCCAACTTGATTTTCCGTATGAAGAAAAATGCGGTTGGACTAGCAACCATCGCTATTTTGTCAACAATGGTTTTGGTAACCATGTCAGCAGCGACTAGCATTTTCAATTCCGCAGAATCCTTTAAAAAAGTTCTAAATCCTCATGATTTTGGGATTACTGGACAAAATGTTGAAAAAGAAGACTTGGACAAACTCTTGAGCCAGTTTGCAAGTGATAAAGGTTATAAGATTAAAGAGAAAGAAGTTCTTCGTTACGCTTACTTTGGTGTTGGAAACCAAGAAGGTAGCAAGTTAACCATTTTTGAAAAAGGACAAAACCGTGTCCAAGTCAAAACAGTTTTTATGGTATTTGACCAAAAAGATTATGAAACTATGACTGGTCAAAAACTTTCTCTATCAGGAAATGAGGTTGGACTCTTTGCAAAGAATGAGGGAGTTAAAGAACAGAAAGCTCTAACTCTAAATGATCATCAATTTTCTGTCAAAGAAGAATTTACTAAAGATTTCATTGTAAACCATGTTCCAAATCAGTTTAATATTTTGACTTCTGATTACAATTACCTTGTTGTACCTAATTTACAAGCCTTTTTGGACCAATTCCCAGATTCGGATATCTATAATCAGTTTTACGGTGGTATGAATGTAAGTATCAGTGAAGAAGAGCAACTCAAAGTCGCTGAAGAATATGAAAAATACTTACAAAAGTTTAATGCTCAATTAAACACTGAAGGTAACTATGTGTATGGTAGCACTCTAGCAGATGCTAGTGCTCAAATGAGTGTCCTCTTTGGCGGTGTCTTCTTTATTGGTATTTTCCTATCCATTATCTTTATGGTCGGAACCGTTCTGGTCATCTACTACAAGCAAATTTCTGAAGGATATGAAGACCGTGAGCGCTTTATTATCTTGCAGAAAGTTGGTTTAGATCAAAAGCAAATCAAGCAAACCATTAACAAACAGGTTTTAACTGTTTTCTTCCTTCCTTTGCTCTTTGCCTTCATACACCTCGCCTTTGCCTACCATATGCTTAGTCTTATTTTAAAAGTGATTGGTGTACTAGATACGACTATGATGTTGATTGTGACCTTGTCTATCTGCGCTATCTTCCTCATCGCCTATGTCTTGATTTTTATGATTACTTCTAGAAGCTATCGCAAGATTGTGCAAATGTAAAAAAGATACCTCGACTTCAAAATCGAGGTATTTCTTGTATTCTAAATGCTGAAAAGTTGTCCTAGCAGAAAGGTAACTCCCATAGTCAAGAGACCAATAGCAAGGTTCCGAATCATAGCCGTTTTGGTTGGGGCTTTTCCAAGTTTGGCACTAGTGTAACCAGTGAGAAGAAGGGCCACACCGACGATAAGGACAGTAACAGGGATGCGGTATTCACTTGGGAAAATGGTCACTGAGAGCATTGGTGGTAAGCTACCAAGGAAAAAAGAAATAAAGCTAGAGATAGCAGCGTGCCAAGGATTGGTAAACTCTTCATACTCTATCCCATATTTTTCCTCTACCAAAGCCTTGAGCGGATTATTTAAAAAGGCTTTGTTGGTGAGCAGTTGGGCAGAGGTTTCGCATTCTCCATTTTGGATATAGGCAGCATATAGGGACTTTTTAGCTAGCTCCATGTCTTGGTCTAGCAAGACTTGCTCACGCGCAACGGCTGCTTCCTCGGTATCTTTTTGAGTTGAAACGGACACATATTCTCCACCTGCCATTGAGAAGGCACCGGCCAAAATAGCTGCAAATCCTGATAAAAAGATAATCCAGATATTGCTCGTAGCACTAGCAACCCCGATAACCACACCTGCAATGGAAATAATTCCATCATTGGCACCAAGAACACCCGCACGTAGAATATTTAAACGACCTGCAAAATTTGAATCGATTTCGTGATTTGTTTCTGACATACTAATCTCCTTTTTATCCAGTATAAAGGAAATAGGTAATGAAATCAATCTTTTAAAAGTATCTGAAAAAAGTTGCACGATTTTAATAATGTAAAAGTATCGTCAGTTTCTCTAATAGAACAAATACAGAAGGTAAGGGATATAGAATGATTTTCGATTACTTTTAGTAACATAGAATAAGTGTTTCGTTCATTTTATAATCGTTTACAAGAAAATAATTAGTGTTTAATTTAATAAAATTCAAATATTTCACGAACTTTTTTATACTTTTTTCGTAAAACACTTTACAAGTTCTTAAAAACATGATATAGTAATGAAGCTTAGAAAATGAGATGATGTTTTCTAGCAAATATAAACCCGAGTAAAAAATGCCTACGGACAGGCAGGGTTGAATGCCGAAGCGTGGTTGAAAAACCACATTATTGATAGGGTTAAAAGCCTACTTTTATAAGTTGATGTTAGGACACTTGTCCTAATTCATAAATTTTTAGTGTGGTGAAAGCACACGTCATCTTGTGAAACGATCAATAAAGTACGTAATATTTGCTACTAGAGAGTTAGGAAACATCAGGAACAGACATACTCAACAGAAACCAAAATAAACGCGTCAGAAGATTGCAGAGCAGGTGAAAACCTGCTCTTTTTTCATGAGTATCCTTTAGAGCCTTACACAAGGTGAAAAAAGCTATGATAAAGGAGTATGTCTTTATAATGTTAAATCAAAACCAAGCCCCCATCTATGAGGGGCTGGTCAAATTACGAAAGAAAAGAATTGTACCATTTGATGTACCTGGTCACAAACGTGGTCGTGGGAATCCAGAATTAGTGGAACTTTTAGGGGAAAAATGCGTTGGTATTGATGTCAATTCGATGAAGCCCTTGGACAATCTAGGACATCCTATTTCGATTATTCGCGAAGCTGAAGAACTAGCAGCAGAGGCTTTCGGTGCTGCTCATGCCTTTTTAATGATTGGCGGGACAACCTCATCCGTGCAGACCATGATTCTCTCCACTTGTAAAGCTGGAGATAAAATCATCCTTCCTCGAAATGTCCATAAATCAGCTATCAATGCCCTTGTTTTGTGTGGAGCTATTCCCATCTATATCGAGATGAGTGTGGATCCTAAGATTGGTATCGCTTTAGGTCTTGAAAATGATCGTGTGGCACAAGCTATTAAGGACCATCCGGATGCCAAGGCTATCCTCATTAACAATCCAACTTATTATGGGATTTGTTCAGATCTTAAGGGATTAACAGAGATGGCTCATGCCGCAGGAATGAAAGTCTTAGTAGACGAGGCACACGGTGCTCATCTGCATTTTACAGATAAACTTCCTCTGTCTGCTATGGATGCAGGTGCTGATATGGCAGCAGTTTCTATGCATAAGTCTGGTGGGAGTTTGACCCAAAGTTCGCTTCTTTTAATCGGGGAGCAGATGAATCCTGAATACGTTCGTCAAATCATCAACCTGACCCAGTCAACATCCGCCTCTTACTTGTTGATGGCTAGTTTAGATATTTCACGTCGCAACTTATCCCTTCGTGGCAAAGAGTCCTTTGAGAAGGTTATTGAGCTCTCCGAGTATGCTCGTCGTGAAATCAATGCCATCGGTGGCTACTATGCCTACTCAAAAGAACTAGTAGATGGTGTGTCGGTTTGTGATTTTGATGTAACCAAGCTGTCAGTTTACACTCAGGGTATTGGTCTAACAGGGATTGAGGTTTATGATCTCTTACGAGATGAATATGACATTCAGATTGAGTTTGGTGATATCGGCAATATCTTGGCCTACATTTCAATTGGTGACCGCATTCAAGACATTGAACGTTTGGTTGGTGCTTTAGCTGATATCAAGAGACTCTACTCACGAGATGGAAAGGACTTGATTGCTGGAGAATATATCCAGCCCGAGTTGGTGCTATCTCCTCAGGAAGCCTTCTATGCAGAGAGAAGAAGCTTAACATTAGACGAATCCGTTGGCCAAGTCTGTGGGGAATTTGTCATGTGTTATCCTCCAGGAATTCCAATCCTAGCGCCAGGTGAACGCATTACACGAGAAATTGTCGATTATATCCAATTTGCAAAGGAACGTGGTTGTTCCCTCCAAGGAACGGAAGATCCAGAGGTCAATCACATCAACGTTATTGAAAGAAAGGAGAACTAGATGGATTTATGGTTTTCTGAAGTTCATACTCCAGATGTGAAATTATCCCTGAGAACTGCCAAGCAACTCTATGCTGGAAAAAGTGAGTGGCAGGATATTGAAGTATTAGATACGCCAGCTTTTGGAAAGATTTTGATTTTAAATGGGCATGTCTTGTTCTCAGATGCAGATGACTTTGTCTACAACGAAATGACTGTCCACGTTCCTATGGCTGTCCATCCCAATCCAAAGAAAGTCTTGGTTATTGGGGGTGGTGACGGTGGTGTTGCTCAGGTTTTGACACTCTATCCAGAATTGGAGCAAATCGATATTGTGGAACCAGATGAGATGTTGGTTGAGGTCTGTCGTGAGTATTTTCCAGACTTTACTGCTGGGCTTGATGATCCTCGTGTCACCATTTACTACCAAAATGGACTGAGATTTTTGCGAAACTGTGAAGATGATTACGATATTATCATTAACGATGCGACAGATCCGTTTGGTCATACGGAAGGGCTCTTTACCAAGGAATTTTACGGAAACAGTTATCGAGCTCTGAAGGAAGATGGTATCATGATCTACCAGCATGGGAGTCCCTTCTTTGACGAGGATGAGTCAGCATGCCGAAGCATGCACCGCAAGGTCAATCAAGCCTTTCCAATCAGTCGGGTTTATCAGGCCCATATTCCAACTAGTCCTGCTGGCTATTGGTTGTTTGGATTTGCTTCGAAAAAATACCACCCTGTTAAAGATTTTGACAAGGAAGGCTGGAAAAAACGTCAGCTTTTCACAGAATACTACACTGCAAACTTACACGTGGGAGCCTTTATGTTGCCCAAGTATGTAGAGGACATTTTAGAAGAAGAGGAAGGGAAAAAATGAGTCGTTTATTAGTTATTGGATGTGGGGGCGTTGCCCAAGTTGCTATTTCAAAAATTTGCCAAGACAGCGAAACGTTTAAAGAGATTATGATTGCTAGTCGTACCAAGTCAAAATGTGATGACTTAAAGGCTAAATTAGAAGGAAAAACAAGTACAAAGATTGAGACAGCTGCTCTTGATGCTGACAAGGTCGAAGAAGTGATTGCCCTGATTGAAAGCTACAAACCAGAAGCTGTTTTGAACGTAGCTTTACCATACCAAGATTTGACCATTATGGATGCTTGTTTGGCAACAGGTGTCCACTATATCGATACAGCCAACTACGAAGCAGAAGACACAGAAGACCCTGAATGGCGTGCTATTTATGAGAAACGTTGCAAAGAACTTGGTTTTACTGCTTACTTTGACTACTCATGGCAATGGGCTTACCAAGATAAATTCAAGGAAGCAGGCTTAACTGCTCTACTTGGTTCTGGTTTTGACCCAGGGGTGACCAGCGTCTTTTCAGCATACGCCCTCAAACACTACTTTGATGAAATCCACTATATCGATATTTTAGACTGTAATGGTGGTGACCACGGTTATCCATTTGCAACTAATTTTAACCCAGAAATTAATCTCCGTGAGGTTTCTGCGCCAGGCTCTTACTGGGAAGGTGGGAAATGGGTTGAGGTTGAAGCTATGTCTATCAAGCGTGAGTACGATTTCCCTCAAGTTGGTCAAAAAGATATGTATCTCCTCCACCATGAAGAAATCGAATCATTAGCAAAGAATATTCCTGGAGTTAAACGGATTCGCTTCTTTATGACTTTTGGTCAATCTTATCTAACTCACATGAAATGCTTGGAAAATGTTGGGCTCCTTCGTACAGATGCTATTAATTTTAATGGAAAAGAAATCGTACCAATTCAATTTTTGAAAGCCTTGCTTCCAGATCCTGCAAGCCTTGGCCCACGTACAGTTGGAAAAACAAATATCGGCTGTATCTTTACAGGTGTCAAAGATGGCGTTGAAAAGACAATCTACATTTACAATGTTTGCGACCATCAGGAGTGCTATGCAGAGGTTGGTTCACAAGCCATTTCTTACACAACAGGTGTTCCAGCCATGATTGGGACAAAATTAGTGATGGATGGTACATGGAAACAGCCTGGAGTTTATAACCTTGAAGAGTTGGATCCAGACCCATTCATGGAAGCTTTAAATAAATACGGTTTGCCATGGGTTGTGGTTGAAAATCCACAAATGGTGGACTAATGAAGCTAGAACAAGTACCAACACCAGCCTATGTCATTGATTTAGCAAAACTAGAAAAAAATTGTAGTGTTCTGCACCAGGTTCAGGAAAAGGCAGGTTGTAAGGTTTTGCTAGCTCAAAAGGCTTATTCTCTCTACAAAACCTATCCTTTAATTAGTCAATATCTGTCAGGTACGACAGCTAGTGGACTCTATGAGGCTAAGTTAGCTAGAGAAGAGTTCCCTGGGGAAGTCCATGTTTTTGCACCAGCTTTCAAGGAATCAGATATGGAAGAGCTACTGAAAATATCTGATCATATTGTTTTTAACTCAGAGAGACAATTACGAAAATATGGTCAACGTTGTCGAGATGCTGGTATCAGTGTTGGTTTGCGCATAAACCCTCAATGTTCAACGCAAGGTGACCACGCGCTCTATGACCCTTGTGCACCTGGCTCCCGTTTTGGAGTCACTCTAGACAGGATTCCGAGTGATTTACTAGATTTGGTGGATGGTCTTCATTTTCATACCCTCTGTGAGCAGGGGGCAGATGATTTAGAGACAACCTTAAAAGCAGTAGAAGACCAGTTTGGAGCTTATTTGCATCAAGTTAAATGGCTCAATATGGGTGGAGGTCATCATATTACGAGAGATGACTATGATGTGGACTTACTAATTTCTGAGATTAAACGCATTCAAGAAACTTATAACCTTGACGTCTATATCGAGCCAGGAGAAGCGATTGCCCTTAATGCGGGTTATCTAGCGACAGAAGTCTTAGATATTGTCGAAAATGGTATGGAAATCTTGGTTTTAGACGCCTCTGCGACCTGCCATATGCCTGATGTACTTGAGATGCCCTATCGTCCACCTTTGAGAAATGGCTTTGAGGCACAGGAAAAAGCCCATACTTACAGACTTTCTTCCAATACTTGTCTGACAGGCGATGTGATTGGTGATTATAGTTTTGAAAATCCAGTTGAAATTGGAGATAGACTTTACTTTGAAGACATGGCTATTTACTCCTTTGTCAAAAATAATACCTTTAACGGCATTGGGCTTCCAAGTTTGTATCTCATGGATAAAGAGGGTGAGTGCAGTCTAGTCAAAGCATTTGGCTACAAAGACTTTAAGGAGAGATTATCATGATGGACAGCCCAAAGAAATTAGGTTATCGTATGCCTGCAGAGTATGAACCCCATCATGGGACTCTCATGATCTGGCCGACTCGACCCGGATCTTGGCCTTTTGAAGGAAAGGCCGCTAAGAAGGCCTTTAGCCAGATTATCAAAATCATTGCCCAATGGGAAACAGTTTATCTTTTGGTGGAGCAAGACTATCTATCTGAAGCACAATCTTATCTTGGAGACAATGTTGTTTATTTAGATATTCAGACAAATGATGCCTGGGCGCGTGATACAGGGCCGACCATTCTCCTCAATGATAAAAGGAAAAAATTGTCAGTAGACTGGTCTTTCAATGCTTGGGGTGGTGCTATTGATGGTCTGTATCAAGATTATGAAGATGATGACCAAGTAGCCAGTCGTTTTGCTCAGGCCTTGGAAATGCCTGTTTACGATGCCAAACCTTTTGTACTAGAAGGTGGAGCTATTCACAGTGACGGTCAAGGTACGATTCTTGTTACAGAAAGTTGCTTGCTCAGTCCTGGTCGCAATCCTCACCTGACTAAAGAGGAGATTGAAGAAACCTTACTAGAGAGTCTTGGTGCCGAAAAAGTTATCTGGTTGCCTTATGGTATTTATCAGGATGAGACAAATGAACACGTCGATAATGTGGCAGCCTTTGTTGGTCCTGCAGAGCTTGTTTTAGCATGGACAGAAGACCAAGATGATCCCCAGTATGCCATGTCTGCAGCTGATCTAGCTCTCTTAGAGAAGGAAACTGATGCAAAAGGCCGTCCCTTCACTATTCATAAACTCCCGGTTCCAGCTCGTCATCAAGTCGTTACAGAAGAAGATTTACCAGGCTATACCTATGAAGAAGGGGAAGAGGAGCGTTATGAGGGAGAGCGTCTTGCGGCTTCCTATGTGAATTTTTATATCGCCAATAAATCTGTCTTGGTGCCTCAATTTCGGGATGCTAACGATCAAGTGGCCTTGGATATTCTCAGCCAGTGTTTCCCAGACCGAGATGTTGTCGGAATTCCTGCAAGAGATATTCTCTTAGGTGGTGGCAATATCCACTGCATTACCCAACAAATCCCAGAATAGGAGAAAAAGATGAGAAATGTAACGGTTGCAGCCATTCAGATGCAATGCGCCAAGGATGTGACAACAAATATTCAAACGGCGGAACGCCTAGTACGTCAAGCTGCAGAACAAGGCGCACAAATCATTCTCTTACCCGAGTTGTTTGAACGTCCCTATTTCTGTCAGGAACGTCAGTATGACTACTACCAGCATGCCCAGTCGGTGACAGAAAATACAGCCATTTTGCATTTTAAGGAGCTTGCTAAAGAACTAGAAGTCGTTTTACCGATCAGTTTCTATGAAAAAGATGGCAATGTCTTGTATAACTCCATTGCTATCATTGATGCAGATGGTGTGGTGTTGGGTGTTTATCGAAAGACCCATATACCAGATGATCATTACTATCAAGAAAAGTTTTATTTTACGCCTGGCAACACAGGTTTCAAGGTCTGGGATACTCGCTATGCTAAGATTGGGATTGGCATCTGTTGGGACCAATGGTTTCCTGAAACAGCGCGCTGTCTTACATTGAATGGTGCTGAATTGCTCTTTTATCCAACCGCTATTGGCTCTGAGCCTATCCTAGATACGGACAGTTGTGGTCACTGGCAACGTACCATGCAAGGGCATGCAGCAGCAAATATTGTTCCAGTCATCGCAGCCAATCGTTATGGATTAGAGGGAGTCACTCCAAGTGAGGAAAATGGTGGGCAAAATTCTAGTCTTAACTTCTACGGATCGTCCTTTATGACGGATGAAACAGGAGTTATTCTAGAGCGAGCTGAAAGACAAGGAGAAGCTGTTCTGTTAGCTACTTATGATCTAGACAAGGGAGCAAGCGAACGCCTAAACTGGGGCTTGTTTCGAGATAGAAGACCCGAAATGTATCAACGCATTACGGACTAGTAGGGGAGAAATGAGAGATTCATTCTGCTAGACTCGTTTTCACTAGCAACTACAAGGATACTATGTCATCTAGCAAGTGGATTTTATATTTTAACCCTCTAAGGCTTTCTCGCGCTTTTATGCGAGGAGCCTTTCTGTTTAAGCTTTATCAATAAAACATGCTATAATAGTTGCAGAAAGGTTGGTATTTATGGCTAGGATTTTGGTTATCGAAGACAATAGTGACATTCAAGAAATTTTGCGAACACTTCTTACTGAGGAGCATGAGGTGATTCAAGCCTTTTCAGGAACAGAAGGAATCATGCTTTTTGACCAAGGTGGAATTGACCTCGTTTTACTAGATATCATGCTTCCTGGGAAAAATGGGGATCAGGTTTTAAAAGCCATCAGGGAACAAAGTCAAATTCCAGTCATTATGCTAACGGCTTTGAGCGATAAGAAGTTAATCAGTCAATATCTCTTAGACGGTGCCAATGATTACATAGTGAAACCTTTTGATTTGGACGAAGTCTTTGCTAGAGTTACTGTTCAATTACGCCAAAGTGTAGAAAAACAGCCTGTGGAAATAGTAAAAACTGAAAATCTACCACAAAACTTGAAAAATATCCGGTTTGATGCAGAAAGTTTTGAAATCAAAAATAGCCAGGAAACGATTCGCCTTGCCAAGAAAGAATGCTTGATTCTTCAAACTCTACTCAAACATCCAAAGAAAATCTTTACCAAGGAAGAACTTTATGAATTGGTCTGGGAGGAGAGCTATCTACCTGGAGATAATACCCTCAATACGCATTTGAGTAATCTTCGTAAAAAATTAAACCAGCTTGACCCAAATCAAGAATATATTGAAACCATTTGGGGAGTTGGGGTAAGATTAAAAGGAGACAAGCAATGACCTACATGATAATCTTTATCCTATTGGTACTCCTAATTATTTTATCGATTGCATTGATTCGCTATCATCTAGCACTTAAAAACTTGAGTCAACAGATTGAAGACAAGATTCTCACAGGTAGTATGAAAAGAGTAGGAGTCAACATTTTTTCCAAACATTTTTTACAACTCTACCAGCAGATTGAGAATCTATTTCAGGAAGTGGAACAATCTCGGTTGGTTATGAAAAGGGAAAAACAGACTCTGGATATGGCCATCAGCAATATCGCCCATGATATTCGGACACCTCTGACTATCGCTTCAGGCTACACCCAACAATTGATAAAAACTCCTGAAAACAAATCAGAAACCTTACAAAAAATCGCCCAGCATCTTGATTTAGTTTCTAAACGTTTGGAGGCACTCCTAGAATATCGTCGTTTGATGGAAGGAGCCGTCAAACCGAAACTGGAAGAAGTGGACCTTTCCGCTTTTATTACCAAAAAGACTCTGGCTTATTATGATGTTTTTCAGGCGGCAAATATCACGCTTGATTTTAAGGTTGAAGCTGGTTTAACAACGAGGACCGATGAAGACTTACTGGATAGAATTTTACAAAATCTGCTTGGAAATGTCCTCAAGCATGGCAAGGAAGAAGCGCGGCTATCTTTGAGAAAGGAAAAAGAACAGTTTGTCTTAGAGATTTCAAACCTTGTTAAACAGCCCATCAACAAAATAGAAAAGCTCAGCAACCGTTTTTATTCTGAAAATCTATCAGACACAGAAGAATCCTCTGGTTTAGGCCTTTATATCACTGAGGAATTATGTCATCTTCTCGGTGCAGAGATGAAACTAAGCACAGATGGGCAATGGTTGTCGGTTTTCATTTACTTTTAACAAAAAGAAACCTCCTCTGTAGGCTAGAGGAGGTCGTTTTATTATAGACTTTTCTTTTTGAACACTGTCAGTCCACCTATATTAAAGATTACAATAACAGCTAAGCTAACTATAAGTGTGTAGAGAATTGACTCACTATTAGCAGTCATGGCATAGGCAAAGTTCAAGGATAAATAGCGCAAAATCTCGATATCTGGAAAGATGAGCATTGGCATTGAAAGTAAGGTAGAACTGATTAAATAGCCAATGAAAACAGCCAAATAAGAATGAGTCACATAGAGAATGAAGGAAACAATAGATAGCCAAGCTAGAATGCAGAGAAATTGAAGAGAAATTGTTAGAAGGAGATTGCCAATAAATCCTTCTGGCATCGTACCAAGACCGTTTAAGATAGTCGCTGGTACGAAAGCAATAACTAGGCTAACAAGAATTTGCATTAGAGCGATACTTGCTAATACTACAGACTTGGCTAGGAAGAATTCTGTGCGAGAAACACCCACTGTCAAACTGTTTTTATAGAGTTTTCCGATAAGATCAACTCCTAGAACTAAGCAAGCAAGGATAATACAGAGAAAAACTAGGTTTGAGCTATTGCTAGAGGTGTTAATAAGGGCTTGTATACCATCCCATCCCTTGCTTGGCAGTTCGGTTTCTGCGTTTGTACTTGTACTGACGGATATGATCTGTCCTGTAGCTCCAAAAACAGCCCCCATTAACATGAGTGCAAAGAGAACGAGCTCTGTAATCCAAAATCCTTTGGAACGGAAAAGACGGTAAAAGTCTGCTTGAATGGTATGTATCATGATTTTCCTCCTATTCGACCAATTGAGTGAAGTATTCTTCTAGGTTTTGACGGGCATAGTAAATCTCGTCAATGGCAACATCTGCCAAGGTTAATTCCTTGAGAATCTGTTTGACATCTTGTTCCTGACCAAAGATATGGATTTCATTTTCTGGATTAACAACCTTGAACTGGAGCTGAATTTGTTCTTTCAATACTTGGCAAGCTTTTTCTTGGTCAGTTGTCTTAAGGACAATATAATCCTCACTTAGTGTTTCAAATTCAGCTTTGCTAATTTCACGGATAATCTTGCCTTGATCTAAAATACCAAAGCGATTGGCTAGGAGATAGAGTTCTGACAAGATATGGCTAGAGATGAGAATGGTGATCCCTTTTTCTTGATTGAGCCGTTGAATCATCAGACGAAATTCTTTGATACCGATTGGATCGAGACCGTTGATAGGTTCATCTAAGATCAAGAAGTCTGGTTTGGATAGAAGGGGAATGGCGATACCAAGTCTTTGTTTCATTCCTAGCGAGAAATCACGAAAGACCTTTTTACCTGTATCTGACAACCCTACATAGTCCAGGGTTTCACGAATAACTTGATCAGCATTTGGAATATGGCGAATCATACAATAATATTTCAGATTTTGATAGGCTGTTAAGTGATTATGAGCTACAGGTGATTCGATCACTGAACCTACTCGAGATAGAGCCTTGGTCCACTCATTTTCCGTTTGGCTAGAGAAGAGGGAAACAGTCCCTTTATCCGCAAACAGTAGTTGCGTAATAATTTTTATTAAGGTAGTCTTCCCAGCTCCATTCTTTCCTATAAGTCCATAAATATCTCCCTCTCTTATCGTTAAATGAAGATTCTGAAGAATAGCTTGTTTGTCGAAGTTTTTGGACAATCCATGAATGTCAAGTACTGTTTTCATGATTCTCTCCTTTTGATTTATTTTGATAACTTTAGTATAAAGCATAGAAATCAAAGAAAGCTCAAGGATTTCTAAAGAGTTTCTAAAGTTTTAGGGAATTCTTAAATATCAAAACCCAGTTGACACGAACTGGGCTTCTTTACTATAAAATATATTTCTCAATGGCACGCGCAACGCCGTCTTCTTCGTTGCTGGCTGTAACGTCATCAGCTAGGGATTTGACATGGTCGCTAGCATTTCCCATTGCAACACCAAGTCCTGCAAACTGGAGCATTTCGATATCGTTATTGGCATCGCCCATGGCCATAATTTCTGACGGTTCAATTTGCAAAATCTCAGCTAGTCGTGAAAGAGCAGTAGCTTTTGTCGTTCCAAGTGGCATAGCTTCATAAATGACTGGCTGCGAACGAACTCCACTAAATCGTTGGCAAAGCTCCTCAGCAAAACGCTCCTCAAAATCGTCTGTTTGCTCTTTGGTGCCCAAAAACATACCTTGGAACATGCGATACTTGCCACTAGTCGCTTCCTCAAGAGAAATTTCAGTCAGGTCTGAAAAAACTAGTTTAGCATCATTTTGAACGATTTCATTAGGCTTGCCACCGAGGACAAAATAATGCTCCTCATCAAAAAGAGTCAACTGAACCTCACTTTTTTCAGCTAGGTCATAGAGGTACTCGATGTCTGCTGGACTGAGTTCTTGCCAATCAACCAGACTCCAATCACTTGTCTGATGAGTTGAGCAACCGTTGTTCACAATCACATATTCATTCTGGAGGTCAAGTCCTAGTTTTTTGTAGTAGGGGAGGACGCCGAAAAGCGGGCGGCCCGTACAGAGAACCAGTTTGACACCTTTTTCAATAGCTTGATGAATAGCAGCGATGTGAGCTTGAGGGATTTCCTTGGCTTCATTGAGGAGGGTTCCGTCCATATCCAAGGCTAGTAGTTTAATCATAGGTCTTCCTTCTTTATCTTTTGGTATTATTATAGCATATTTTAGGAAATAAAATGGTAAAAGGAACGAGACTAATTGATCTTACAGTTTAGGATGTTTGGAGAACATTTTAAGATTTGAAGAGGATATTTTACAAAGATATGCTATACTAAGTTTGTTATTTACTTAAGCAGACCATTCTATTCAATATTCTAGTCAAGAAAAAGAAAAGCTGAGAATTTAATATGAAAAAACGGATTATTCAAATTTTACTAGCATTGTCCTTCATTTTTTACAAATCAACTTGGTTTTGGGGGCTTTTCAATCACCTAGCAAAGTCCTATCTACCAGCAAGTCGTGAGTTTTTTCAGATTCTACTTTTGCTGGAAAGTGGTGTTCTTTTGTCAGCAGTCATCTACCTATTAGTTTTTGCAGGAAAGAAGACTTTTCATTTTAAGTGGCAGTTGAGGTACTTTATCTACCTTTTACTGGGCTACATCATTTCGTATATGTCGGACTTCCTCTTGTCTTATTTCATACCCTCGTCTTCAAATCAAATTTCTTTGAATGAAACGATAGAAATGATAGGGAGACAGGAATTACCCTATTTCTTGCTCATAGCTTGCTTCATCGGCCCTATTGCTGAGGAATTGATTTATCGCGGTGTGCTTATGACAACCTTTTTCAAAAACTCGCCTTGGTACGGAGATGTTTTGCTTTCTGCTATTATTTTCGGTTATATTCATATCAATTTCGCTTTAACACCTCTTGCTTTTTTCATTTATGCTAGTGGAGGGCTTATTTTAGCTCTACTGTATCGCTTGACAAAAAGTCTCTACTATCCAATACTAGTTCATATTCTCATCAATATCACTGCCTTCTGGGATGTATGGTTACAACTATTTTCAGGAAGTTAGCTTACTAAAACAATGTCGGAAGATCCGGCATTTTCTTTTCAACAGATGAGCAAAAACTGATTATTTTCAGACTTGGGTGGCTAATCATGGTATAATAAAAGGTAATGAAAAATTCCAACGAGGCAGAGATGAAATTACTTTATACTGATATTCGGACTTCTTTGACTGAAATTCTAACCAGAGAGGCGGAGGAGCTTGTTGCTTCTGGCAAGCGGGTCTTCTATATCGCTCCCAACTCTCTTTCTTTTGAAAAGGAACGCGCCGTGCTGGAATGCTTGTCCCAGCAGGCTTCTTTTGCGATTACTGTCACTCGCTTTGCGCAGATGGCTCGTTACCTGATCTTGAATGACTTGCCTGCTAAAACCAGCCTAGATGACATCGGACTTGGAATGGCCTTTTACAGATGTCTTGCTGAACTTGATCCCAAAGACTTACGAGTATACGGCGCTATCAAGCAGGATCCTCAATTTATCCAGCAGTTGATTGAACTTTACCACGAGATGACCAAAGCTCAGATGAGTTTTTTGGATTTGGAAAGTTTGACGGATGAGGACAAGCGAGCAGACTTACTCTTGATTTTTGAGAAAGTAACGGCCTATCTAAACCAAGGTCAGTTAGCTCAAGGAAGTCAGTTGTCCCATTTGATTGAGGCTATTGAGAATAACAAAGTTAGTAGTGATTTTACTCAAATCGCCTTAGTCATTGATGGCTTTACTCGTTTTTCTGCTGAAGAAGAGCGGATTGTGGACCTACTTCATGGCAAGGGTGTCGAGATTGTCATTGGAGCTTATGCTAGTAAGAAAGCCTATATCAGTCCTTTTAGCGAGGGCAATCTCTACCAAGCCAGTGTGGAGTTTCTCCATCATCTAGCTTCTAAATACCAAACGCCTGCTCAGGACTGTTCTCAAATTCATGAGCAGATGGATAGTTTTGACAAGGCCTCTCGTTTGCTGGAGTCTTCTTATGACTTTTCAGAATTAACATTGGATTTAGATGATAAGGACCGTGAAAACTTACAAATCTGGTCTTGTTTGACGCAAAAAGAAGAGTTGGAATTGGTAGCCCGTAGCATTCGTCAGAAAATGCATGAGAACTCAGCCCTGAGTTACAAGCATTTTCGTATTCTCTTGGGGGATGTAGCTTCTTATCAGTTATCTCTAAAAACTATTTTTGACCAGTATCAGATTCCTTTCTATCTTGGTAGAAGCGAATCCATGGCTCATCATCCCTTGACACAGTTTGTTGAGTCTATTTTGGCTTTAAAACGCTATCGTTTCCGTCAGGAGGATTTGATAAACCTTCTTAGAACAGGTCTCTATACCGACCTCAATCAGGCTGATATTGATGCTTTTGAGCAATATATCCGCTATCTTGGTATCAATGGCTTGCCAGCCTTTCAGCAAGACTTCACCAAATCCCACCATGGAAAATTTGATTTAGAACGTTTGAATGCTCTTCGTTTGCGGATTGTAACACCTCTTGAGACCCTCTTTGCCAGTCGAAAACAGAAGGCTGAAAATCTCTTGCAAAAGTGGAATAGCTTTCTAAAAGAAAGTTCAGTGACCAGGCAGTTGCAAGATTTGACAGCCACCATGGAAGTTCTTGAACAGGAAAGACAAGCCGAAGTTTGGAAGGCTTTCTGTCATGTTTTAGAACAATTTGCGACTGTTTTTGCTGGTTCACAAGTTAGTCTAGAGGACTTCCTAGCCTTGCTCCATTCTGGAATGAGTTTGTCCCAATACCGTACCATTCCAGCGACAGTGGACACTGTTCTGGTACAGAGTTACGATTTGATTGCACCACTGACTGCTGACTTTGTCTACGCCATTGGGCTGACTCAGGACAATTTACCAAAAATTGCGCAGAATACCAGTCTTTTGACAGACGAAGAAAGACAGAGCCTAAACCAAGCGACAGAAGAAGGCGTTCAATTACTAATTGCTAGCAGTGAAAATCTCAAGAAAAATCGCTATACCATGCTTTCCTTGGTCAATTCTGCTCGTAAAGAGTTGGTTTTATCGGCTCCAAGCCTTTTTAACGAAAGTGAAAGCAAGGAATCTGCCTACCTTCAAGAGCTGATCCATTTGGGATTTAGTCGAAAAGAGAAGAGGATAAATCACAAAGGGCTGTCTATGGAGGATATGGGGTCCTATCACAGTCTTTTATCTAGTCTGGTTGCCTATCACCAGCAGGGCAAGATGAGTGAGACTGAGCAAGATTTGACCTTTGTTAAGGTTCTGGCGCGTGTCATGGGTAAAAAACTAGACCAACAAGGTCTGAAAAATCCGGCTCTCCCAACTAGTCCAAGCAGCAAGCCCTTAGCCAAGGATACCTTACAAGCTCTCTATCCTACTGATCAGGAGTTTTACCTGTCTACCTCTGGTTTGACGGAGTTTTATCGCAATGAATACAGTTATTTTCTTCGCTACGTTTTAGGCTTGCAGGAAGAATTACGCCTGCGTCCGGATGCTCGTAGCCACGGAAATTTCTTGCATCGTATTTTTGAACGCGCCTTGCAGTTGCCTGACGAAGATTCCTTTGACAACCGTCTAGAACAAGCTATCCAAGAAACCAGTCAAGAACGCGAATTTGAAGCCATTTATCAGGAAAGTTTGGAAGCCCAGTTTACCAAGGAAGTTTTGCTTGATGTTGCACGGACGACTGGACATATTCTCAGACACAATCCAGCCATCGAAACCATCAAAGAGGAAGCGAATTTCGGTGGGAAAGAGCAAGACTTTATTCAATTGGATAATGGACGCAGTGTCCATGTACGAGGCAAGGTTGACCGGATTGACCGATTGAAAGCTGATGGGGCGATAGGAGTGGTAGACTACAAATCTAGTCTGACCCAGTTCCAGTTTCCTCATTTCTTTAATGGGCTTAATTCCCAGTTGCCAACCTATTTAGCTGCCCTAAAAAGAGAAGGGGAGCAGAACTTTTTCGGTGCCATGTACTTAGAAATGGCTGAGCCTGTCCAATCTCTGATAGCCGTTAAAAGTCTGGCAGGAGCAGTTGTGGAAGCCAGCAAGTCAATGAAATACCAAGGCCTCTTTTTAGAAAAAGAAAGCAGTCATTTGGGCGAATTTTATAACAAAAACAAGGCTAGCCAGCTGACGGATGAGGAATTCCAGCTCCTACTGGACTACAATGCCCATCTTTACAAGAAAGCAGCTGAGAAGATTTTAGCAGGTCAGTTCGCCATCAATCCTTATACCGAAAACGGTAGAAGCATTGCACCATACGTTCAGCAACACCAAGCTATCACAGGATTTGAAGCCAATTACCACTTGGGTCAAGCCCGTTTTCTAGAGAGGTTGGACTTATCTGATGGTAAGCGTCTGGTCGGAGAAAAACTCAAGCAAGCTTGGTTTGAAAAAATAAGAGAGGAGTTGAATCGATGAAGCCTATTCCCTTTTTAACTGAGGAAGAAATTCAAAAACTGCAAGAAGTAGAAGCAAATTCGAGCAAGGAACAAAAGAAAACTGCCGAGCAAATCGAAGCCATCTACACTTCTGGTCAGAATATCCTTGTCTCAGCATCGGCTGGTTCTGGTAAAACCTTTGTCATGGCAGAGCGTATTCTGGACCAATTGGCGCGTGGTGTCGAAATTTCTCAACTCTTTATCTCAACCTTTACCGTTAAGGCAGCCACAGAGCTTAAGGAACGTTTGGAGAAAAAAATCAGCCAACAAATTCAAGAAAGTAGCGATGTTGACCTCAAACAACACTTGGGTCGCCAGTTGGCAGACCTACCCAACGCTGCTATCGGAACCATGGACTCTTTCACACAAAAGTTCCTTGGCAAACATGGCTATCTGATTGATATTGCGCCTAATTTCCGTATTTTACAAAATCAAAGTGAGCAACTCCTTCTAAAAAATGAAGTCTTTCATGAAGTTTTTGAAACGCATTACCAAGGTAAACAGAAAGAGACCTTTAGTCATTTGCTGAAAAACTTTGCAGGGCGCGGCAAGGATGAGCGGGGGCTGCGCAAGCAGGTCTATAAAATCTATGACTTCCTCCAATCCACTAGTAATCCTCAAAAGTGGCTGAGTAAATCTTTCTTAAAAGGCTTTGAAAAAGCTGATTTTAGCAGTGAAAAAGAAAGACTGACTGAGCAAATCCAGCAAGCCCTTTGGGATTTGGAAAGCTTTTTCCGTTACCATCTGGATAGCGATGCCAAGGAGTTTCCCAAGGCTGCTTATTTAGAAAATGTTCAGTTGATTTTAGATGAAATTGGCTCCTTAAATCAGGAGTCCGATAGTCAGGCTTATCAAGCAGTGCTTGCACGTGTTGTCGCCATTTCGAAAGAGAAAAACGGTCGGGCTCTGACGAATGCCAGCCGTAAGGCTGATTTGAAGCCCCTGGCTGATGCCTACAACGAAGAGAGGAAGACCCAGTTTGCTAAACTAGGACAACTAGCAGATCAGATAACGATTCTCGACTATCAAGAACGTTATCATGGAGAGACCTGGGAACTAGCTAAAACCTTCCAAGTCTTCATGAGTGATTTTGTAGAGGCCTATCGTCAGCGTAAGCGCCAGGAAAATGCCTTTGAATTCGCTGATATTAGCCATTACACCATTGAGATTTTAGAGAAATTCCCGCAAGTTCGTGAGGCTTATCAGGAACGTTTCCATGAAGTCATGGTCGATGAGTATCAGGATACCAACCATATTCAAGAACGGATGCTTGAATTACTGTCTAATAGTCACAATCGCTTTATGGTGGGAGATATCAAGCAGTCCATCTATCGTTTCCGTCAGGCAGATCCTCAGATTTTCAATGAAAAATTCCAACGCTATGCGCAAAATCCAAAAGAAGGAAAGCTCATTCTCCTCAAGGAAAATTTCCGTAGTAGTTCAGAAGTTCTGTCTGCGACCAATGATGTTTTTGCACGCCTTATGGACCAAGAGGTCGGCGAAATCAACTATGATAACATGCACCAGCTTGTTTTTGCCAATACCAAACTGACTCCCAATCCAGACAACAAGGCAGAATTTCTCCTCTACGACAAGAACGACATCGGTGAGGAAGAAGAGGGTCAAGAAGAAACGAAACTGACAGGCGAAATGCGCTCGGTGATCAAGGAAATCCTTAAACTTCATCAGGAAAAAGGTGTTGCCTTTAAGGAAATTGCCCTTCTGACCTCCAGTCGCAGTCGTAATGACCAGATTCTTCTCGCCCTGTCTGAGTATGGAATTCCTGTCAAAACTGATGGAGAGCAAAACAATTATCTCCAATCCTTAGAAGTACAAGTCATGCTGGACACCCTTCGTGTCATTCACAATCCCCTGCAAGACTATGCCTTGGTTGCCCTTATGAAGTCTCCAATGTTTGGCTTTGATGAGGACGAGTTAGCACGTTTATCCCTTCAGAAAGCAGAGGACAAAGTCCAAGAAAATCTCTATGAAAAACTGGTCAACGCTCAAAAACAGGCAAGTAGCCAAAAAGGCTTGATTCACACAGCTCTAGCTGAGAAACTAAAACAATTCATGGATATCTTGGCTTCTTGGCGCCTGTATGCCAAAACGCACTCCCTCTATGACTTGATTTGGAAGATTTACAACGATCGTTTTTATTATGACTATGTTGGGGCTTTGCCAAATGGTCCTGCTAGGCAGGCCAATCTCTATGCCCTAGCTTTAAGAGCAGACCAGTTTGAAAAGAGCAATTTCAAGGGCTTGTCTCGTTTTATTGGTATGATTGACCAGGTTTTGGAAGCTCAGCACGATCTTGCAAGCGTGGCTGTCGCACCGCCCAAAGATGCAGTAGAACTCATGACCATCCACAAGAGTAAAGGGCTGGAGTTTCCTTACGTCTTTATTCTCAATATGGATCAGGATTTCAACAAGCAAGACTCTATGTCAGAGGTCATTCTCAGTCGTCAGAATGGTCTTGGTCTTAAATATATTGCTAAAATGGAGACAGGAGCAGTGGAAAATCACTATCCTAAAACTATCAAACTCTCCATTCCCAGCTTGACCTACAGGCAGAACGAAGAGGAATTACAGCTGGCAAGCTACTCAGAGCAGATGCGTCTACTGTATGTTGCTATGACACGGGCTGAGAAAAAGCTCTATCTTGTCGGCAAGGGTTCTCGTGAAAAGCTAGAAACCAAGGAATACCCAGCAGGTAAAAATGGGAAACTGAATAGCAGTACTAGACTTCAAGCCAAGAATTTCCAAGATTGGCTTTGGGCTATTATTAAAGTGTTTACTAAGGACAAGCTCAACTTTAGCTATCGTTTTGTTGGTGAAGATCAGCTGACTAGAGAAGCTATCGGTCAGTTGGAAAACAAGAGTCCTCTCCAAGATAGCTCCCAAGTAGACAATCGCCAGTCAGAAACCATCAAAGAAGCTCTTGAAATGTTGAAAGAAGTGGAAGTCTATAATACTCTTCACCGCGCAGCCATTGAACTGCCTAGTGTTCAAACCCCAAGCCAAATCAAGAAATTCTACGAACCAGTTATGGATATGGAAGGTGTAGAGATTGCAGGTCAAGGTCAGTTAGTAGACAAGAAAATTAGTTTTGATTTGCCAGATTTTTCAACCAAAGAAAAGGTAACAGGAGCTGAAATAGGTAGTGCTACCCACGAACTGATGCAGAGAATGGATCTCAGTCAGCAACCAACGCTTGCTAGCCTGACAGAAACTCTCAAACAAGTTCAAACCAGCCCAGGTGTCAGAGATAAGATCAATCTTGCTAAAATCCTTGCATTCTTTGACACAGCACTCGGTCAGGAAATTCTTGCTAATACCAACCATCTCTATCGCGAGCAACCTTTCTCCATGCTCAAACGAGACCCAAAGAGTCAAGAAGACTTCGTTGTCCGTGGTATCCTTGATGGATATCTGCTTTATGAGGACAGGATTATTCTGTTCGACTATAAGACAGACCGCTATGATGAACCAAGTCAACTCATAGACCGTTATCGTGGTCAGTTAGCCCTATACGGCGAGGCTTTATCTCGAGCCTATTCGATTGAAAATATTGAAAAATACTTGATTTTACTCGGTAAAGACGAGGTTCAAGTTGTAAAAGTATAATCTAGAAAGGAGACCTCATGACACTTCCAGTTAGAAAATCCCTACATGATGCGGTTTTAAAGGCTTCAAAAGCTGATACTTGGGAACAAGCTACCAAGGAATGGAATGAAGTTTCCTTGATTTTTAACGGTATCGGCCGTAGCAATTGTGTTTGTGGAAATGCCATCAAATACGCTTACGAACTATTTAACGGCGTCACAGGTCAACGCCTCTTTCCTATCGGTAGAGACTGTGTTCGGCATTTTCATCGATTAAGCCTTGACCAGCAACTAGAAGAGGAAGAAAAACTGCTCAGAAAGGTTGAAAATCTGACCAGAAAAGTCCATAAAAAGGAAAAAATCAAGGTCAATAAAAGTGACTTTGACGAGCGTCTTCTCAAATGGCTCTGGGAAAAAGGGGTTTTTAAACCTAATCGTGGTAATCAGTTCACACCTGAAAGAGACTACCAGCTCTTCCTAGAAGTCTTTCAAGGAGGCAGTTGGACCAAGGCAGAACCCAAGAAGAAAGCTCGTATGGAGGAAGTACTTGAAAAATGTATCAAACCCTTTTTACTTGGAAAACCAGATGACCAACTCTATCTTGTCAAGCTAGGTAAGGAGAAAATTGACTACGAACAAGAACTTCGTATCCAGGCAGAGAAAGAGCGCAAGAAGAGGGATAAAATCGCCAAGCAATATGCAGACAATCTGGTTCTAGCTATGGGCCCAGCAGAGCGTGCCTATCAAGATTACTTTGGTTTTACAGAAACCCTGACTCAAGAAGAACGCAAGTGGGAGAAAATACTTTTTGGTAAAAATCGGACAGAACGGGCTATCAAGGCCAAACAATACCAAAAAGAGTTGGAAAAAGACCAACGAATTGCCAGTCAGGATCCAATTGAGAGAAAGCAGAAGCAGACCTGGCTTCTCAATTCCTATTTTCGTGAGCTTCCTGAAGAAAAAGCCCGCTTTGCTCGTCTCTTATTAGAATATCGAAAGAGTGGAGAAGTGCCATTTTCAACCGAATATCTGTCAGATCATCTGCTCGACTTTTTCTATAAAATGAAAGCCTTTGAGTTTGAAATCGCACCAGAACAAGTCCGAGATTTTCTAAAAGAAAGTCTCCAGACAGATCATCTCTCCTCAGCACAAGAAAGCTGGATCGAAGGAATTCTCCTCAACTGCCTCAAACCATTTTTAGAACGATTATTGATATGAGTAACACCTACCGTGGAAATTCCATGGTAGGTTACATTTTATCCAAAAAGAGAAAATAGGAAATGGCAAACCCTGCTCCTTCGTATTTTATATATAAAACAAAGTATGAAAACGTAACGCAATTTTAAGACTTTTTGGTAAATTAAGAGTATAATTAAAGTGTCTTACCTTTTTATAAGATAACAAGCTAATATAATAAATTTTAGCTTGCATATTTTTAAAATTTTATTTCAAGGAGGAATCATGGAAAAGTATTTTGGTGAAAAACAGCAGCGTTTTTCATTTAGAAAATTATCAGTAGGACTTGTATCTGCAACGATTTCAAGTTTATTTTTTATGTCTGTATTAGCTAGTTCATCTGTAGAGGCTCAAGAGACTAAAGGTGTTCACTATAAATATGTGACAGAGTCAGAGCTATCATCAGAAGAAAAGAAGCAGCTTGTCTATGACATTCCGACATACATGGAGAAAGATGATGAGACTTATTATCTTGTTTATAAATTAAATTCCCAAAATCAACTGGGAGACTTACCAAATACTGGAAGTAAGAATGATATGCAAACCCTAGTTGCTGGTGCTAGCTTAGCGGCTCTGGGGATTTTAATTTTTACCGTTTCTAAGAAAAAAGTTAAGAATAAAACAGTATTACATTTAGTATTGGTTGCAGGAATAGGAAATGGTGTCTTAGTTTCAGCTCATGCTTTAGAAAATAATCTCTTGATAGATTACAATACTGACTATGAATTAATCTCAGGAGAAAAACTACCTCTTCCTAAAGATATTTCAGGTTACACATATATTGGATATATCAAAGAGGGAAACATAACTTCTGAGTCTAAAGTAAGCAATCAAGAGAAATCAGTAGCCACTCCTACAAAACAACAAAAGGTAGATTATAATGTTACACCGAATTTTGTCGAGAATCCATCAACAGTACAAGCTATGCAGGAACAAACATCTGTTTCTTCAACTAAGCCGACAGAAGTTCAAGTAGTTGAAAAACCTCTCTCTACAGAATTAACCAATCCAAGAAAAGAAGAGAAACAATCTTCAAATTCTGCCGTTGTAAGCGCAAAAGGCAAACCCGCAGTTCAACCAGAGTTACCAGAGGCAGTCGTAACTGACAAAGGGGAACCGGAAGTCCAACCAGCGTTACCAGAAGCAGTTATAACTCACAAAGGTGAACCTGCAGTCCAACCTGAATCACCCGAAGCCGTTGTAACCGACAAAGGTGAGCCTGAAGTTCAACCTGCGTTACCAGAAGCAGTCGTGACTGATAAGGGTGAGCCTGAGATTCAGCCAGAGTTACCAGAAGCAGTTATAACTCACAAAGGTGAACCTGCAGTCCAACCTGAATCACCCGAAGCCGTTGTAACCGACAAAGGGGAGCCTGAAGTTCAGCCAGCGTTACCAGAAGCTGTTGTAACCGACAAAGGTGAACCTGCAATCCAACCAGAGTTGCCAGAAGCTGTAGTAACCGATAAAGGCGAACCTGAAGGCCAACCTGCATTATCCGAAACAGTTGTAAGCGCCAAAGGTGAACCGGAAGTTCAACCTGAATTTCCAGAAGCTGTTGTAACCGATAAAGGTGAACCAGCAATCCAACCAGAGTTGCCAGAGGCTGTAGTAACTGACAGAGGTGAGCCTGCGATCCAGCCAGAGTTACCAGAAGCAGTTATAACTCACAAAGGTGAACCTGCAGTCCAACCTGAATCACCCGAAGCCGTTGTAACCGACAAAGGGGAGCCTGAAGTTCAACCTGCGTTACCAGAAGCAGTCGTGACTGATAAGGGTGAGCCTGAGATTCAGCCAGAGTTACCAGAAGCAGTTATAACTCACAAAGGGGAACCTGCAGTCCAACCTGAATCACCCGAAGCCGTTGTAACCGACAAAGGGGAGCCTGAAGTTCAGCCAGCGTTACCAGAAGCTGTTGTAACCGACAAAGGCGAACCTGCAGTCCAACCTGAATCACCCGAAGCTGTTGTGACCGATAAAGGGGAACCTGCAATCCAACCTGAATTGCCAGAAGCGGTAGTTAGCGCCAAAGGCGAACCTGAAGTTCATCCAGCGTTACCAGAAGCAGTCGTGACTGATAAGGGTGAGCCTGAACAGGTAGCCCCACTTCCAGAATACACTGGTGATATTGATCAAGTAAAGCCAGATATTCCGACTGAAAAAACGAAAGAGCAGGATCCAGAAAAAACACTCGAATTAAGAAATGTTTCGGATATTGAGTTGTACAGCCAGACGAATGGGACTTATAAACAACATATCTCATTGGATGGAATTCCAAAGAATACAGATAATTACTTTGTCAAGGTAAAATCTTCGGCATTTAAAGATGTCTATCTACCAGTCGCCTCAATAACTGAAGAGGAAAGAAATGGGCAGTCAGTTTATAAAATCACAGCCAAAGCTGAGAAACTCCAGCAAGAGCAGAACAATAAATATGTCGACCATTTCACCTTCTACCTCGATAAGAAGGCTACAGAGGAAAAGACAAACTTTACTTCCTTTAGTAATCTGGTCAAAGCTATAAACCAAAATCTCTCTGGAACCTATCATTTAGCAGCTAGCCTGAATGCTAACGAAGTTGAGCTTAGTCCTGATGATAAATCCTATATCAAGGGAACCTTTACTGGTCAGTTGATTGGAGAAAAAGATGGTAAGAAGTATGCTATTTATAACTTGAAAAAACCTCTGTTTGAAAACTTGAGTGGTGCTACAGTAGAAAAACTGAGTCTAAAAAATGTTACTATTTCAGGGAAAAATGATATTGCTTCACTGGCAAATGAAGCTACAAATGGCACAAAGATTAAACAAGTTCATGTCGATGGTGTTCTGGCTGGAGAACGTGGTATCGGTGGTTTGTTGGCTAAGGCAGACCAATCAAGCATCACAGAGAGTAGTTTCAAGGGAAGAATTATCAATACCTATGAAACAACTGCTGCCTACAATATCGGTGGTCTGGTCGGTCATTTGACAGGAGGCAGAGCTTCACTGACTAAGTCAAAAGCGACAGTAGCCATTTCATCCAACACCAATAGTTCAGATCAGACTGTTGGTGGGCTAGCAGGTCTAGTAGACCAAGATGCGCATATACAGGATAGCTATGCTGAAGGTGATATCAACAATGTCAAGCACTTTGGTAGAGTTGCGGGTGTGGCTGGATATTTGTGGGATCGAAAGACGAATGAGGAACAGCATGCAGGAAGATTGACCAATGTACTAAGTGATGTCAATGTAACCAACGGGAATGCTATTACCGGTTACCACTACAATGGAATGAAGGTGAAGGATACATTCAGCAGCAAGGCGAACAGAGTATACAATGTCACCTTGGTTAGGGATGAAGTCATCAGCAAAGAATCCTTTGAAGAAAGAGGAACAATGCTAGAGGCTTCTGAAGTGACGAATAAAAAAGTAGAAATCAATCCTCTCACTCCTCCAACAGTGGAGCCCCTTTCAACAAGTGGTAGTAAAGAAAGTGATTTTTCTAAGGTGAAGCATTATCAAGCTCAGCGCGCCTTGGCTTATAAAAATATTGAAAAATTGCTACCTTTCTACAACAAGGCAACCATCTTCAAATACGGAAACCTAGTTAACGAGAACAGTCTTTTATATCAAAAAGAACTCTTGTCCGCAGTTATGATGAAGGATGACCAAGTAATCACAGATATTGTTTCTAACAAACAGACTGCAAATAAACTCTTACTTCACTATCAGGACCATTCATCTGAGAAGCTTGATCTCAAGTACCAGACTGATTTTGCCAAGCTAGCAGAATATAGTTTAGGGGATACAGGACTCCTCTACACTCCAAATCAATTCTTGTATGACCAAGACTCTATCATTAAGCAAGTCTTACCTGACTTACAAAAGGTTGACTATAAGTCGGATACTATCAGAAAGACACTCGGAATTTCTCCAGATGTCAAGCAAACTGAGCTCTATCTGGAAGACCAGTTCGCCAAAACAAAACAAGATTTGGCAAACAGTTTGAAAAAACTCTTGTCAGCAGATGCTGGACTTGCTGGTGACAACTCAGTCACCAGAGGCTATCTTGTAGATAAAATCAAGAACAATAAGGAAGCCTTGCTACTCGGTTTAACTTATTTAGAACGTTGGTATAACTTTAGCTATGGTCAGGTGAATGTCAAAGACCTAGTTATGTATCATCCGGACTTCTTTGGTAAAGGAAATACTTCACCACTAGATACTCTGATTGAGTTAGGTAAATCTGGCTTTAACAATCTTCTTGCTAAAAACAATGTTGATACTTATGCTATCAGTCTTGCCAGCCATCATGGAACGACAGATTTGTTTAGCACGCTTGAAACTTACCGCAAAGTCTTTCTACCAAATACAAGCAATAATGACTGGTTTAAATCACAGACCAAGGCTTACATCGTCGAAGAAAAATCTAATATCGAAGAGGTTAAAACAAAGCAAGGACAGGCTGGTACCAAGTATTCTATTGGTGTCTATGACCGTATCACTAGTGCCACATGGAAATACCGCAATATGGTCTTGCCGCTCCTAACCTTGCCGGAGAAATCAGTCTTTGTCATCTCGACCATGTCTAGTCTAGGATTTGGAGCTTATGATCGTTACCGCAATAGTGACTACAAGGCTGGAGAGGAACTCAATAAGTTTGTTGAAGATAATGCGCGTGAAACAGCCAAGCGTCAGCGAGATCACTACGATTATTGGTATCGTATTTTAGATAAAGAAGGACGTGAAAAGCTCTATCGTACGATTCTACTTTATGATGCCTATAAGTTTGGAGATGATAGAACCTCTGGAAAAGCTACAGTTGAGGCTAAGTTTGATAGTACCAATCCGGCGATGAAGAATTTCTTTGGTCCAGTGGGGAATAAAGTAGTTCACAATCATCATGGTGCTTATGCAACTGGAGATGGTGTTTACTATATGTCCTATCGTATGTTAGATAAGGATGGAGCCATTACTTATACTCATGAGATGATACATGATTCAGATCAGGATATTTACCTTGGTGGCTATGGTCGAAGAAGTGGCTTAGGACCGGAGTTCTTCGCAAAAGGCTTATTGCAAGCCCCTGACCAACCAAGTGATGCAACCATTACCATCAACTCTATCTTGAAACATAAAACATCAGATAGTACAGAAGGTCAGCGATTGCAAGTACTTGATCCAACTACAAGATTTAATGACGCAGCAGATCTTCAGAACTACGTCCACAATATGTTTGATGTTGTTTACATGTTGGAATATCTTGAAGGGCAATCTATCGTGAAACAGTTAGATGCTTATCAGAAAATGACAGCCCTGAGAAAAATCGAGAATAAATACGTAAAAGATCCTGCAGATGGAAATGATGTTTACGCTACTAACGTTGTACAAAATCTGACAGAAGAAGATGCCAAAAAATTGACTACCTTTGATAGTTTAATTAAAAATAATATCTTGTCAGCTCGTGAATACAAGCCTGGGGAATATGAAAGAAACGGTTACTATACGATTAAACTCTTTGCCCCAATCTATTCGGCTCTGAGCAGCAAGGGAACTCCGGGTGATTTGATGGGACGTAGGATAGCTTATGAACTTTTGGCTGCCAAAGGCTTTAAGGATGGAATGGTACCATATATCTCAAATCAATATGAAAAAGATGCAAAAGCGGCGGGAAGTAAGATTAATTCTTATGGTAAAGAAGTAGGTTTAGTTACAGATGAACTTGTCCTTCAAAAAGTATTTAACGGTCAATATAAAACTTGGGCAGATTTCAAGACAGCTATGTATCAAGAACGTGTGAAGCAGTTTGGGAACTTGAAGCAGGTTACCTTCAACGATCCAACTAAATCTTGGGCAAGTTTTGCAAGAAAGACGATTCATAGTGTAGAAGAACTGCAGCGATTAATGGACGAAGCTGTCCGTAAGGATGCAGATGAGAATCGTTATTCTTGGGACAATTATAATCCAGAATATGATAGTGCAGTTCATAAGTTAAAGAGAGCAGTGTTTAAGGCCTATCTAAATCAAACTGATGATTTTAGAAGTTCAATTTTTAAGAATAAAAAATAGTGTTTACTATTAGGAAATAAAATTAAAGAAGGTGATTACGATTGTCATTATTTAAAAAAGAACGGTTTTCAATCCGAAAAATCTGTGGTATTGTTGGTTCAGTTTTACTCGGAAGTATCTTGGTTGCACCGTCAATTATTCATGCTTCTACCTATCATTATGTTGAAAAAAGCGCTCTTACAAAGGAAGAACAAAGCAAGATTCAAGCAGGAATTCCTACTGATAATGAGGTAACTTATGCTCTTATTTATCAGCAGGAAGCTCTTCCTGCGACAGGTTCATCGACTTCTGTGCTTACAGCTTTAGGTCTATTAGCTGTTGGTAGTTTCGTTCTTTTGGTTCATAAAAAGAAAAAAGTTAGTAGTTTGTTCTTAGTTACTACTATCGGACTGATTAGTCTTTCTAGTATGCAAGCTCTAGATATAAGCAATCCTTTGAAAGCTCCAAGTAATGAAGGAGTAGTTCAAATTGCTGGATATCGTTATATTGGATACTTACCTCTTGATGATGATGCAATCTCAGAAATGCAACATAAAGCTGAGAAACTTGAGTACACAGCTCCTTTAGGCACAGTACCTGACGAAGCGCCTAAAGCTGAGAAACCAGAATACACTAAACCAGTGAGCACAGTTCCTGACGAAGCGCCTAAAGCAGACAAACCTGAGTACACTGAACCCATAGGCACAGTCCCAGATGAGGCTCCTAAGGCAGACAAACCAGAATACACTAAACCTGTGGGTACAGTGCCTGACGAAGCACCTAAGGCTGAGAAACCTGAGTATACGCAACCAATAGGTACAAACCTTGTAGAACCAGAAGTTCATGAAAAACCAGAATATACTGAACCGATAGGCACAGTGCCTGACGAAGCACCTAAAGCAGACAAACCAGAATATACTAAACCAGTGGGCACTGTTCCTGACGAAGCGCCTAAAGCAGACAAACCAGAGTACACTGAACCCGTAGGCACAGTCCCAGATGAGGCTCCTAAGGCAGAGAAACTAGAATATACAGCACCGGTTGGTGGTAATCTGGTAGAACCTGAGGTTCAACCAGCATTACCCGAAGCCGTTGTGACTGAAAAAGGGGAACCTGAAGTTCAACCAGCCTTACCAGAAGCAGTTGTGACTGATAAAGGGGAACCTGAAGTTCAACCGACATTATCAGAAGCTGTTGTGACTGAAAAAGGAGAACCTGAAGTTCAACCAGCTTTACCCGAAGCTGTTGTAACTGAAAAAGGAGAACCTGAAGTTCAACCAGMKTTACCCGAAGCTGTTGTAACTGAAAAAGGAGAACCTGAAGTTCAACCAGCCTTACCAGAAGCTGTTGTAACTGATAAAGGGGAACCTGAAGTTCAACCGACATTATCAGAAGCTGTTGTGACTGAAAAAGGAGAACCTGAGGTTCAACCAGAGTTACCCGAAGCTGTTGTGACCGACAAAGGTGAGCCTGAAGTGCAAGATGAGTTACCTGAATATACTACAAAAGTTGCACCAACTTTGACTTTGGATAAGGTTACAGAAGATGCGATGGATCGTTCAGCTAAATTGGATTACACTCTTGAAAATACAGGTAATGCTGAAATCAAGAGCATTATAGCTGAGATTAAGGATGGGAATACTGTTGTTAAGCGAGTTGACTTATCTAAAGAAAAATTGACAGATGCTGTTCAAGGTTTGGATTTATTCAAAGATTATAAGATTTCAACAACAATGATTTATAATCGAGGTGAAGGTGATGAAACTTCTAAATTGGACGAAAAACCTTTACGTTTAGAGTTGAAAAAAGTTGAAATTAAAAATATCGCATCTACTAATTTAGTGAAGGTAAATGACGATGGTACTGAAACATCTAGTGATTTTATGACTGAAAAACCATCTGATGAAGATGTTAAAAAAATGTACTTAAAAATCACTAGTCGCGATAATAAGGTAACTCGTTTAGCTGTAGACTCTATTGAAGAAGTGACTGAAGAGGGTAAAAAACTTTATAAAATCACTACTGAAGCGCAAGATTTGATTCAACATACAGACCCAACGAAGGTTCGTAATAAGTATGTGCATTATATTGAAAAACCAGTTCCAAAAATTGATAACGTTTATTATAACTTTAAAGAATTGGTAGATGCTATGAATGCTGATAAAAATGGTACATTTAAAATCGGAGCAGATTTGAATGCCACTGGTGTTCCAACACCTAAGAAATGGTATGTTGACGGTGATTTTAGAGGTACATTGAAGAGTGTAGAGGGAAAACATTATACTATCCACAACACGGAGCGTCCTCTATTCAGGAACATTATCGGTGGTACAGTAACCAAAGTAAATATTGGGAATGTAAATATCAATATGCCTTGGGCAGACCGCATTGCACCGATTGCCGACACTATTAAAGGTGGCGCTAAAATCGAAGATGTCAAAGTGACTGGTAACGTATTAGGCAGAAACTGGGTATCTGGATTTATTGATAAGATTGATAACCAAGGTACACTCAGAAATGTGGCCTTTATCGGTAACGTAACTGCTGTCGGTGATGGTGGACAATACTTGACCGGTATTGTTGGTGAAAACTGGAAAGGGTTAGTAGAAAAAGCATATGTGGATGCTAATCTTGTCGGTGATAAGGCAAAAGCTGCGGGAATTGCTTATAGTTCACAAAACGGTGGGGATAACGGTGCTGTAAGTCGTGATGGTGCGATTAAGAAATCAGTTGCAAAAGGAACCATTAATGTAGCTAAACCAATTGAAAATGGTGGTGTTGTAGGAAGCATGAAGCATCACGGTTCCGTTGAAGATTCAGTTTCCATGATGAAAGTATCTAATGGTGAAATTTTCTATGGTTCTAGTGATATTGATTATGATGATGGCTATTGGACAGGAAATAATGTGAAACGAAATTACGTTGTAGTAGGTGTCAGTGATGGGAATTCTAGCTACCAGCGTTCAAAAGACAAAAATCGTATTAAACCTATTTCTGAAGAAGAGGCAAAATCTAAAATTGAAGCTACAGGCATATCCGCAGATAAATACGAAATCAACGAACCTATCGTCAACCGCTTAAATCGTTTAACAAGAAAAGAAGATGAGTATAAGACAACTCAAGACTACAAAACAGAACGTGATTTAGCTTATCGTAACATTGAAAAGCTTCAACCGTTCTACAACAAAGAGTGGATTGTTAACCAAGGTAATAAACTAACTGAAGGTTCAAACTTGTTGACAAAAGAAGTGTTATCAGTTACAGGAATGAAAGACGGACAATTTGTAACTGATTTATCAGATATTGATAAGATTATGCTTCACTATGCTGATGGTACTAAGGAAGAAATGGATGTTACTAAGAATACTGATTCTAAAGTGAAACAAGTTCGTGAATATACCATCGCTGGACAAAACGTTGTTTATACACCAAATATGGTTGAGAAAGATCGTGTGAAACTGATTGCAGATGTGAAGGAGAAGTTGACTTCAGTCACATACGATTCACAAGATGTTCGTAAAATTATTGGAAATCCAGCTGATTTGTACCTAGAAGAAAGCTTTAATGATGTCAAAGACAATCTTGATAAATTTGTGAAAGCTTTAGTCGAAAATGAAGATCATCAATTGAATAGTGACGAAGCTGCGATGAAAGCACTTGTGAAGAAAATTGACGATAATAAAGCAAAAATCATGATGGCTCTGACTTATCTCAATCGTTACTATGATATCAAATACGGTGACATGAGTATAAAAAACATCATGATGTTCAAACCTGATTTTTATGGTAAGACACCAAGTGTTATTGACAGACTCATCAACATCGGTTCAAGTGAAAAGAACTTGAAAGGGGATCGAACTCAGGACGCTTATCGTGAAATCATTGCAGGTAATACTGGTAAAGGTAGTCTTCGTAACTTCCTAGAATACAACATGCGTTTGTTCACTGAGGATAAAGACATTAACGATTGGTTTATCCATTCTGCTAAAAATGTTTATGTTTCAGAACCTAAGACAACAAATACAGAGTTAAAAGATAAACGTCATCGTGTGTTCGATGGTTTAGATAACGGTGTTCATGGACGTATGATTTTGCCTTTATTAACGCTTAAGAATGCTCATATGTTCTTAATTTCAACATACAATACGATGGCTTATAGTTCATTTGAGAAATATGGTAAACATACAGAAGAAGCTAGAAATGAATTCAAAAAAGAAATTGATAAGGTTGCACATGCACAACAAACATACTTAGACTTCTGGTCACGTTTAGCATTACCTAATGTAAGGGATAGATTACTTAAGAGTGAGAAAATGGTACCAACACCTGTTTGGGACAATCAGACCTATAATGGTTCTCCTGTAGGTCGTCGAGGATTTGACGGTAAAGGTAACCCTGTAGCTCCAATTCGTGAATTATATGGTCCAACATGGCGACATCATGATAGAGATTGGCGTATGGGCGCTATGGCATCAATTTTTGATGACCCGAATAATGATGACAAGGTCTTGTTTATGGTGACGGATATGATTAGTCCGTTTGGTATTTCAGCCTTCACTCACGAAACAACACACGTGAACGATAGAATGCTTTACTTCGGTGGTCATAGACATCGTCAGGGTACAGACGTTGAAGCTTATGCTCAAGGTATGTTACAAACACCTGATAAATCGACAACCAATGGTGAATATGGCGCTTTGGGTCTTAACATGGCTTATCATCGTGAAAATGATGGTGATCAGTGGTATAATAATGATCCAGATAAATTGAAAACTCGTGAAGATATCGACCGTTATATGAGAAATTATAATGATGCTCTTATGATGTTAGACCATCTTGAGGCTGATGCTGTATTACCACGATTAAAAGGTGACAATAGCAAGTGGTTCAAGAAAATTGACAGAGTCGATAGACATGTTGATGGTTTAAATAAATTAACCGCTCCACACCAATGGGATAAAGTTCGTGACCTAAATGATGGAGAGAAAACTAAATCATTAGCAAGTATCGATGATTTGGTTGATAATAACTTTATGACCAAACATAATAATCCAGGTAATGGTATATTCCGACCAGAGGACTTTACACCTAATTCGGCATATGTTAATGTTCAAATGATGGCTGGTATTTATGGTGGTAATACAAGTAAAGGTGCCCCAGGTTCATTATCATTCAAGCATAATGCCTTCCGTATGTGGGGTTACTTTGGCTATGAAAATGGATTCATTAGTTATGCATCTAGCAAATATCAAGGCGAAGCTGACAAAACCAATAAAAAATTATTGGGTGATGATTTCATTATCAAGAAAGTGTCTAAGGATAAATTCAATAATCTTGAAGAGTGGAAAAAAGAATGGTTCAAAGAGGTTAAATCAAAGGCAGAAAAAGGATTTACTGCTATTGAAATTGATGGTCGTCGAATTACTAATTATGATGAGCTAAAATCCCTGTTTGATAAAGCAGTTGAAGAAGATCTTAAAATAGGTGGAACAGATAAAACTGTTACTCTTAAATCCAAGGTATTCAAAGCTCTTCTTAAGAACACAGACGGTTTCTTTAATCCGTTATTTAAATAATATAAAAGCTGAGTAAGTGAAATAATATAGAGTTCAGAATCAGTCTGGCTCTATATTTTTATTTTTAAGAAGATGATTCGTCATCTTCTTTTTTTGATATTGAGTGCGGTGAAAATCCTCTTTGTTGAAGGCTTACAGTTTTTGAAATCTAATATCCTTTATAAAAGTTTACTGTTTTTTAAAATACATAAATAAAATTATGTCTAATAGATTTCTCATAACCAAAAGAGCATGCAAAAAAGGTTAATTTATGATAGAATAGAGGATAAGAAAGAAAACGTTTTTAAAATTTGTCAATCCGAAGGAGATATATTATGGCAACTATTCAATGGTTTCCTGGTCACATGTCTAAAGCGCGTCGACAGGTGCAGGAAAATTTAAAATTTGTTGATTTTGTGACGATTTTGGTTGATGCACGCTTACCTCTATCTAGTCAAAATCCTATGTTGACTAAAATTGTTGGTGACAAACCAAAACTCTTGATTTTAAACAAGGCGGACTTAGCCGACCCAGCAATGACCAAGGAATGGCGTCAATATTTTGAATCACAAGGAATCCAGACGCTAGCTATCAACTCCAAAGAGCAAGTAACTGTAAAAATTGTAACCGATGCTGCTAAGAAACTTATGGCTGATAAGATTGCTCGTCAAAAAGAACGTGGTATCAAGATTGAAACCTTGCGTACCATGATTATCGGGATTCCCAATGCTGGTAAATCAACTCTCATGAACCGTTTGGCTGGCAAGAAAATTGCTGTTGTCGGAAACAAACCAGGAGTTACAAAGGGACAACAGTGGCTCAAAACTAATAAGGACCTTGAAATCCTAGACACACCGGGGATTCTTTGGCCTAAGTTTGAAGATGAAACTGTTGCGCTTAAGTTGGCCTTGACAGGAGCTATTAAAGACCAGTTGCTCCCTATGGACGAAGTGACCATTTTTGGTCTCAATTATTTCAAAGAACATTATCCAGAAAAGCTGGCTGAGCGCTTCAAACAAATGAAAATTGAAGAAGAAGCGCCTGTGATTATTATGAACATGACCCGTGCCCTCGGTTTCCGTGATGACTATGACCGCTTTTACAGTCTCTTCGTGAAGGAAGTCCGTGATGGCAAACTCGGTAACTATACCTTAGATACATTGGAAGACCTAGATGGCGACGATTAAAGAAATCAAAGAACTCCTTGCTACAGTCAAGGACCTTGATAACCCTATTTTTTTAGATCTTGAAAAGGACAATCGCTCTGGAGTTCAAAAGGAAATCAGCAAGCGTAAAAAAGCCATTCAAGCTGAATTGGATGAGGATCTTCGTTTGGAATCCATGCTTTCCTATGAAAAAGAACTTTACAAGCAAGGATTAACCTTGATAGCAGGTGTTGACGAGGTTGGTCGTGGTCCTCTGGCTGGGCCTGTGGTTGCTGCAGCCGTTATTTTACCTAAAAATTGTAAGATTAAAGGTCTCAACGACAGCAAGAAAATTCCTAAAAAGAAACATCTGGAGATTTTCCAAGCAGTTCAAGACCAAGCCTTGTCAATCGGCATTGGTATCATGGATAATCAGGTCATCGACCAAGTCAATATCTATGAAGCAACCAAACTAGCCATGCAAGAAGCAATCTCCCAGCTCAGTCCTCAACCAGAGCACCTTTTGATCGATGCTATGAAACTGGAATTACCAATTTCAAAAACCTCCATCATCAAAGGTGATGCTAATTCCCTTTCAATTGCAGCAGCTTCCATAGTAGCCAAGGTGACACGTGATGAATTGATGAGGGAATACGATCAGCAGTTCCCTGGCTATGATTTTGCTTCTAATGCAGGATATGGAACAGCTAAACACCTGGAAGGACTGGAAAAACTAGGAGTTACCCCAATTCACCGAACCAGTTTTGAACCCGTTAAATCGCTGGTTTCAGGAGAAAAAGAAAGTTAAGTTAGAAGGAATGATTATGGAGGAACAGTCAGAAACACTCAGTTCCAAGAAAGAATTTGCCTTTGCCTCGAGCACCATATTATCCCAAGTTGGACGAGGAATCATTGTCGGTCTTGTCGTTGGGATAATCGTCGGATCCTTTCGTTTCTTAATTGAAAAAGGCTTCCACCTGATACAAGGACTTTATCAAGAACAAGCGCACCTAGTTCGCAATCTTTTTCTACTAGTTTTGTTTTATGTACTCATCTGTTGGCTCAGTGCTAAACTAACACGGTCAGAAAAAGATATCAAAGGCTCAGGAATTCCTCAAGTCGAAGCCGAATTAAAGGGATTAATGAGTCTCAACTGGTGGAGTGTTCTCTGGAAAAAATATGTGCTAGGTATTCTTGCTATTGCCAGCGGTCTTATGCTAGGGCGTGAAGGGCCAAGTATTCAACTTGGAGCAGCTGGTGGTAAAGGTATTGCCAAGTGGCTCAAATCTAGTCCAGTAGAGGAACGTTCCTTGATTGCTAGTGGAGCTGCAGCAGGATTAGCCGCAGCCTTTAATGCTCCGATTGCAGGTCTTCTCTTTGTAGTAGAAGAAGTCTATCATCACTTTTCTCGATTTTTCTGGGTATCTACTCTCGCAGCTAGTCTCGTAGCAAACTTTGTCTCACTACTCATATTTGGTCTAACGCCAGTGCTGGATATGCCAGATAACATCCCTCTCATGACACTGGATCAGTATTGGATTTACCTCCTTATGGGAATTTTTCTTGGACTTTCCGGTTTTCTCTATGAGAAGGCTGTATTAAACGTCGGCAGAGTTTATGATTGGATTGGTCAAAAAATCCGTTTGGATAAAGATTATTATCCAATTCTGACCTTCATTCTCATCATACCAGTGGGAATTTTCTTACCTCAAATACTTGGTGGTGGAAATCAGTTAGTTCTTTCCCTAACTGAGCAAGACTTTAGTTTCCAAGTTCTGTTAGCTTACTTTTTGATTCGATTTGTTTGGAGTATGATTAGTTATGGAAGTGGCCTTCCAGGTGGAATTTTCCTACCAATTTTGGCACTTGGTTCCTTACTCGGTGCGCTAGTTGGAGTTATTTGTGTCAATCTTGGGCTTGTCAGTCAAGAGCAATTCCCTATATTTGTCATTCTAGGAATGAGTGGCTATTTTGGAGCAATATCCAAGGCTCCCTTAACTGCTATGATACTCGTTACTGAGATGGTAGGAGATATTCGCAACCTCATGCCACTGGGATTAGTGACCTTGGTTGCCTACATCATCATGGATCTACTCAAAGGTGCTCCAGTCTATGAAGCAATGTTGGAAAAAATGCTGCCAGAAGAAGCTTCCGATGAAGGAGAAGTTACTCTCATTGAAATCCCAGTCTCAGATAAAATAGCAGGGAAACAAGTTCATGAGCTCAATTTACCACACAACGTCCTAATCACAACCCAAGTTCATAATGGTAAGAGCCAAACCGTCAACGGTTCAACCAGAATGTATCTCGGCGATATGATTCACCTGGTTATTCCAAAAAGTGAAATTGGAAAAGTGAAAGATTTGTTGTTGTAGAATTAGTTGTTTACATAATTTATGTTATGTCTTGTATAATGTTGATCTAAAAATAGTAATTAAAATGATAGACCGAGTCATATGAATCAAAACTCGATACATAAATAATGGTATCGAGTTTTGATATTTTTTTCTAATAGACTGTAGAAGCTTTAGAATTTTTTAAGTCAATAAATTAATGATCAATAATTCACTTAGCGAATCTAGACGTTTTTTAGAATTGTATAGAAAACTAAAAGTTTATGTACAATTGACTTAACTTGAGCTAAACTATTGATATAATTGAATTAGAAGCATAAAGTACATTCTTTAAAAGTAGAAGATGATGATGTTATCATGAATGAATTTAATGTCTTTATCCCAAATGCTCAAAATGGTTTAGACATCAATTATAAAACAGGTTCAATAAAAGCCACTTCATCTTTAACTGAAATAAATGCAAGCCATGCAGACCTCATTAAAAATTACCTGAACATATTATAAAGGACGCATTATCAACTATTGCAACATATCCTAAAGTAGAAGAACAAGCTAATCTATCAAAAATAGCAGCTGCTACAAGCCTGTTGAAAAATAAAGAAATTGCACAACTTCCAAAGAAAATAGATAGTATGATAGAACAATCGGGTTTGAAGAGGGTTTTAGAACAGAATAAGGAACTATTCAAGAGTCTAAATAAAACGTCACAAATCATTAGCACGTTAACCCAAAGTATTGCCACAGACTCCCTCGTAGAATTAAGAAGACAGCTTTCAAATTTATCTGAGGTAGTAAAAAATGCTCTTACTCCATACACAGAAGAAGAGAGAAATATGAAAATTATTATAGGATAGAAGTGGAGAGATAAAAAGCTATAAGCGTTGCTTACATTTATTAAAAAGACTTGACATAATTCGTTTACAATGGTAAACTTATTTCGAACATATTTGTTCACATCTGTAGACAACTAGGGAGAAAGGAAAATGAGCACAATAGAATTTAATACTTATATCACATATGCAGAATGGGAAGTCATGCGTGTAGTTTGGGCAAATGATCGAGTAACTAGTAAAAAAGTCATTTCCGTATTGCAAGAAAAAATGGACTGGACACAATCCACTATCAAAACGATCTTAGGTCGATTAGTTAAAAAAGGCGTTCTAAATACAGAGCATGAAGGTAGAAAGTTTATTTACACTGCCAATATTGAAGAGACAGAAGCCGTAAGGGATTATGCAGAAGATATTTTTAACCGTATTTGCAATAAGAAAGTCGGAAATGTAATAGGAAGCATCATTAAAGAACATGTTTTGAGCTTCGATGATATAGATCGACTAGAAAAAATATTAGAGATGAAAAAATCTTTTGCAGTAGAAAAAGTAGATTGCAATTGTCCAGAAGGACAATGCAAATGTCATTTACATCATCATTAAGCATAAGGAGGAATTTAAAATGAATAATGACAACAAATATTCGTCCCATAATCACTGCGGGCACWGTGRGCATRATCACAGCGGGCACAGTGAGCATAATCACAGCGGGCACAGTGGACATGATCACAGCGGGCACAGTGAGCATAATCACAGCGGGCATAGTGGACATAATGGGCATGATCATACGGGCACAGTGGACATAATCACAGCGGACATAGTGGACATGATCACAGCGGACATAATGGGCATGATCATAGCGGGCACAGTGGGCATGCCCACCATCATCACGGAAGCTTTAAGGAACTTTTCTTAAAGTCATTGCCACTAGGAATCATTATTATGTTCTTTTCCCCTTTGCATGGATTTAAACTACCATTCCAGTTTACTTTTCCATATTCTGATATTGTAGTAGCTATTTTATCTACTATATTAATTATTTATGGTGGACGTCCATTCTATCAAGGTGCAGTTGACGAATTTAAACAAAAAAAACCTGGAATGATGGCACTCGTTTCTTTAGGTATAAGTGTTTCATATTTATATAGTATTTATGCTGTGATCATTACCTACGTAACGGGTGAACACGTGATGGACTTTTTCTTTGAATTTGCTTCATTACTATTAATCATGCTATTAGGTCACTGGATTGAGATGAAAGCTATTGGAGAAGCAGGAGACGCACAAGCAGAATTGGCTAAATTAGTGCCGAAAGATGCTCACGTTGTATTAGAAGACGATTCAATTGAAACACGACCAGTTGCTGACTTAAAGGTAGGTGATTTAATTCGTGTTCAAGCCGGAGAAAATGTGCCAGCAGACGGGATTATCGAGCGTGGCGAATCACGTTTAAATGAAGCTCTTCTAACTGGGGAGTCAAAAGCAGTAAAAAAAGGCCCTGGCGATGAAGTAATCGGGGGCTCAACAAATGGAGAAGGGGTTCTTTATATTAAAGTGAATGAGACAGGTGATCAATCCTTCATCTCTCAAGTTCAGAATTTAATCAGCCAAGCTCAAAGTCAGCCTTCCAGAGCAGAAAATATTGCGCAAAAGGTTGCAGGGTGGCTCTTCTATATTGCTGTTATTGTCGCGCTAATTGCTTTTGTAGTGTGGATGGCTATAGAAGATGTACCAACGGCAGTTATATTTACTATTACTACATTAGTTATTGCTTGTCCGCACGCATTGGGTCTGGCTATTCCATTGGTAACCGCCCGTAGCACAAGCTTAGGAGCTAGCCGTGGCTTACTAGTAAAAGACCGCCAAGCCTTAGAAATAGCTCAAGATGCAGATGTGATGATTTTAGATAAAACGGGTACTTTAACAACTGGTGAATTTAAAGTATTAGATGTAAAACTTCTTAATGACAAATATACAAAAGAGGAAATCATTGCCTTATTGGCAGGTATTGAAGGAGGATCTAGCCACCCAATTGCTCAATCAATTATAAGTTTCGCCGAGCAGCAAAATATACGTCCAGCATCTTTTGATTCGATTGATGTGATTTCCGGTTCTGGAGTAGAGGGTAAAGCAGGTGGGCACCGTTACCAATTAATCAGTCAAAAAGCCTATGGACGTAATCTTGATATGGATACTCCAAAAGGAGCAACTCTTAGTGTCTTAGTAGAAAACGATGATGCCATTGGTGCTGTAGCTTTAGGGGACGAATTAAAACCAACAAGTAAAGAGTTAATTAAAGCTCTTAAAAAGAACAATATTCGACCAATTATGGCAACAGGTGATAATGAAAAAGCGGCTCAAGGCGTGGCAGCAGATTTAGGGATTGAATATAGATCAAATCAATCTCCACAAGACAAATATGAGTTAGTTAAAACACTTAAAGATGAAGGAAAGAAAGTTATCATGGTAGGTGATGGTGTAAATGATGCTCCTTCTCTTGCCTTAGCAGATGTTGGTATAGCTATAGGTGCTGGAACTCAAGTTGCATTGGATTCAGCTGATGTCATATTGACTCAATCCGATCCAGGAGATATTGGATCATTCATTGATTTAGCACACAAAACAACTCGTAAAATGAAACAAAACCTATTTTGGGGAGCTGGTTATAACTTTATAGCTATCCCTCTAGCTGCAGGAATTTTGGCTCCTATTGGTATCACATTAAGCCCTGCATTAGGAGCAATCCTAATGTCCGTGTCAACAGTCATCGTCGCCATTAATGCTATGTTATTACGTTTAGATCCAAAAAAATAACGGTTAACAGATTAGGAGTAACATCGCTACAATTTGTAAAGATTCTGATTTTCATAAAGCTGATTTAAACGCTAATATCATAGGATTTGCAAATTCGACTACAGCGTTGGATTTAGCTACATTTGCTAATGGTAGCTACTTGTTAACGTAGTTTTGTTAAAATTATCTCTGTATAATTTATTTAATATGTAAAAAATAATTGAATTCAAAAAGAAAGGCTCTTTTTAATCAACCTTAGTGAGATAGAATGCTGATATCGAGAAAGGACTAGCGTCGTCCTTTCTTTTTTTATCTTTTTATGAAGTTATTTTTCTTAATTCATCTGCTTAAAGTTGATGAACATTGGTCAAACTCTTACACACGTTATATTAACCAAATAGGACTTACAACAAACAATCGTTATTTAGATGAAGTAAGAGATGTTGTAATTAATTTCCCATACAAAGATAGTATATTAAAAGCTGGAATGACTAAAGATGATGCATCTAAGGGATGTTAAATAATCATTTTTAAATGAGATAGTTGCTAGAGAAGAAATTGATGTTCTTCTGGACAAAAGGATCTTAAAAAATGCAAAAAAATGTAGTCAAGACAGTTTCTTTGAAACATCAGAAATTCAAGAGACAGATAATCTCATCATAAAAAAATAATCTTCTATTACTCTATAGTTTAAAAGAACGTCTTAAGAAATGGAATTTGGTTATTTTTAGAATTGTATAGCTTATTTGAACATTCCTATATATACCCAATAACATCTTTCCGAAAAACTATAATTTTCTTGAAAAATATATCTAGCTATGCTATACTACTAGTATAGAAAGATTTGGAGAAAAACATGAAACGCGAGATTTTATTGGAACGAATTGACAAACTAAAACAAATCATGCCCTGGTATGTTCTTGAATACTATCAATCGAAACTGGCTGTACCATACAGTTTTACGACCTTGTACGAATACTTAAAGGAATACGATCGATTTTTTACTTGGATCTTAGAATCTGGTATATCGAATGCTGATACCATGGCAAATATTCCTTTAGACGTTCTGGAGCACATGACAAAGAAAGACATGGAATCTTTTATTCTTTACTTACGTGAACGTCCTTTGCTTAATGCTAATACAACTAAAAATGGTATTTCTCAAACAACCATTAACCGTACTTTATCAGCGCTTTCTAGTCTTTATAAGTATTTGACTGAGGAAGTTGAAAACGAACAAGGAGAACCTTATTTTTATCGCAATGTTATGAAGAAGGTTGCTACTAAGAAAAAGAAAGAAACACTGGCTGCTAGAGCTGAAAACATTAAGCAAAAACTCTTTTTAGGCGATGAAACAGAAGGTTTCCTTAACTATATCGACCAGGAATACCCCAAAACTCTCTCTAATCGCGCTTTATCTTCTTTTAATAAGAATAAAGAGCGCGATTTGGCCATCATTGCCCTTCTTCTTGCTTCTGGTGTCCGTCTCTCTGAAGCAGTTAACCTTGACCTTCGAGATCTCAACCACAAAATGATGGTGATTGATGTTACTCGTAAGGGTGGAAAGCGTGACTCAGTCAATGTTGCTGCTTTTGCTAAGCCTTATTTAGAGCAATATCTCGCCATTCGCGATACACGGTATAAGACAGAAAAAAAAGATACAGCTCTCTTTCTAACATTGTATCGAGGGGTTCCAAACCGTATCGATGCTTCTAGTGTTGAAAAGATGGTAGCTAAGTATTCGGAAGACTTCAAAGTTCGGGTAACTCCCCACAAACTACGGCATACGCTAGCAACCAGGCTCTATGATGCTACTAAATCGCAGGTTTTGGTAAGCCATCAACTAGGACATGCCAGCACACAAGTCACTGACCTCTATACCCATATTGTCAATGACGAACAAAAAAATGCTTTGGATAGCTTATAATTTTTAACATAATATAATTTATGTAAATAATATTGCAAAATAAAGAAGTTGGGAATTCCCAACTTCTTTTTGATTTATCCCACTACTGCTTCAGCAATTTCTTCTGCAGTGATCCCTGCGAAGTAACGGCCTAGGTTAATGCTTTGAAGGGCTTTAAGAACATCTTCGCGTTCGTATTTAACGCCACGAAGAACATCTTCTACCGCTGCAACGTCTTCGATACCGAAGAAGTCACCATAAATCTTAATGTCTTGAATTTTTGATTCAATAACATTCGCAAAGATTTCAACCTTACCGCTTGGGAATTTAGTACCACGGCGAACGTTATATTCAGGTGATTTACCATAGTTCCAGTCCCAAGTTCCAAACTTAGTATCTTTGATACGATTGATTTCAGCCAATTCTTCATCTGAGAAGACATACTCTGTCATCTCAGGGTATTCTTTTTTCATATATTCCAAGAGTAGATCACGGAATTGTTCAACAGTAATCTTTTCTGGTAATTCATCGATGATGTTGGTTACACGAGCACGAACTGATTTAACACCTTTAGACTCAAATTTGTCCTTAGATACTTTAAGCGCGTTAGCTAGGACTGACAAATCCACGTCAAAGAGAAGGCAACCATGGTGCATGATACGTCCGTTGATATAGGCTTGGGCATTCCCACAGAATTTCTTACCGTCGATTTCTAAGTCGTTACGACCTGTAAATACAGCTTTAACACCAAGTTCAGCCAAAGTATTGATAACAGGAGTAGAGAAACTCTTGAAGTCAAAGGCCTTGTTTTCATCTTCTTTAGAAATGATCGTATAGTTAAGGTTGTTCAAATCATGGTAAACAGCTCCACCACCACTGATACGACGAACTACCTCAATGCCGTTTTCACGAACATAATCACGGTTAATTTCTTCGATAGTGTTTTGGTGACGTCCCACAATGATTGATGGTTTGTTGATCCAAAGAATAAAAATTTGATCCTCATCAAGGAGATGTTTAAAAGCATATTCCTCTAAAGCAATATTAAAGGCAGTTTCGTTTGAATGATTGATAATGTATTTCATAGTATTTCCAAAAATCTAGTTTTTAAAATCTGTTCATAGCAATCCAATTTTCTAAAGTAGTAAAAAGAAATGTAACGTGTCATCGTTACATTTCTCGGAAAAATTGAGATAAAAGACTCAATTTTTAGGCATGAAACTCTAATAGAGGTCGCTACCGTCCGTACTACTTTAAGAAAATTTTATTGAGAGACTTGTTTATTTTTTCTTAGGTGAATGAATAGCCATTCCAAGAACATCCGCGAATGCTTCGTACATAACTTCAGAGTATGTTGGGTGTCCATGAATTGTCTTAAGCATTTCTTCAACAGTGATTTCCATTTCGATGATGCTTGACGCTTCGTTGATCAATTCTGCAGCTGCAGGGCCAATGATGTGAACACCAAGTATTTCACCATATTTCTTATCTGCAATGACTTTAACAAATCCTTGAGCAGCATCTGATGCAATTGCACGTCCGTTTGCAGCAAAGTTGAATTTACCTATTTGGACATCGTATTTCTCACGAGCTTGCTCTTCAGTCAAACCAACTGCTGCTACTTCTGGAAGTGTGTAGATAGCCGCAGGAGTCAAGTTCAATTTAGCAACATGGTGATTTCCTTTAAGGGCATTTTCAGCTGCTACTTCACCCATACGGAAGGCAGCGTGAGCCAACATCTTAGTACCGTTAATATCACCTGGTGCATAAATACCTGGAACAGAAGTTTCCATGTATTCGTTAACCTTAATACGGCCACGGTCTAACTCAAACTCAACATCTCCGATACCTTCAAGGTCTGGAACACGACCGATTGAAAGAAGGGCTTTATTCGCGATGATATCATCTTTTCCTTCAACCTTGAAAGGTTCTTAGATACTTCAGTATCCATAGCTGGAACAATACGGTCCATCATTTCGATAACAGTTACTTTAGAACCGAATGTCATGAAGGCTTGACCAAGCTCGATACCGACAACTCCACCACCAATGATCACGAGGCTTTCTGGTACTTCATTCATTTCAAGGATATCGTCACTAGTCATCACAAGAGATGATTCCATACCAGGAACGTTGATCTTGCTTACTTTTGAACCACCAGCAAGGATGATTTTCTTGGTTTCAAGCAATTCAGAACCATTTACCAAAACATTCTTATCTTTAGTAATCGTACCGATACCTTTATGAACATCAACTCCATAGCTACGAAGAAGTCCTGCAACACCACCTACAAGGGTATTGACAACTTTAGATTTAGTTTCTAAAAGTTTGTCCATATCAACTGTGAAATTAGGATTTTCAATCACGATCCCACGATTTGCAGCATGACCGATATTTTCAATGATTTCAGCGTTGTGAAGGTAAGTCTTAGTTGGGATACATCCACGGTTCAAACAAGTTCCACCAAGTTCAGATTTCTCAACAAGAGCAACCTTACCACCTAATTGAGCCGCTTTAATGGCAGATACATAACCAGCAGGTCCACCACCAATAACAACGATATCATAAGCATCATCGCTCTTACCTTCATCGTTTGAAGCACTTGCTACAGGTGCTGGGCTAGCTTCTGGTGCAGCTGCTCCAGAAGATGGGATGTTTTCCCCTTCTTCACCAAGATATCCGATAACTTCAGTAACAGGAACCGTCTCGCCGTCACCTTTGAGGATAGCGATCAAGTAACCGTCTTCTTCTGCTTCCAATTCCATACTGACTTTGTCAGTCATGATTTCCAAAAGGATCTCTCCTTCTTTTACAAATTCTCCGACTTTTTTATTCCATTGGACGATTTGTCCTTCTGTCATATCCACGCCGGCTTTTGGCATAATTACTTCTAAGGCCATATCTTACTTCCTTTATCTATATTTCTAAAAATAAATTCTCTAAACCAACATTGAGATTGGGTTTTCAATCAAAGCTTTCAAGTCTTTCATAAACTTAGCACCAGCCATTCCATCAACGACTCGGTGGTCAATTGTCAAACCAAGACTCATAATTGGACGAATAACGATTTCACCATTGACTACAACAGGTTTCTCAACTGTTGAGCTAACCCCAAGGATTGCTGAGTTCGGTTGGTTGATGATTGGACCAAACGATTGAACTCCAAACATTCCCAAGTTACTGATGGTGAAGGTTGAATTTTGTAATTCGCTAGGAGCTAATTTACCGTCCAAGGTACGACCAATAACGTCTTTAAAGGCAACTACCAACTCAGACAAGCTCATTTTTTCAGCGTTATAAACAACTGGTGTCATCAATCCATTATCCATTCCAACTGCCATTGCAAGGTTGACATAATTGTGAGTGATAATAGTCTTGCCATCTTCTGTCAATGAAGCGTTGATGTATGGATGTTTCATAAGAGTCTTAACAACGGCAAGTGAAAGCAAATCTGTAACAGTGATTTTCTTACCAGTTGCTTCCATGATTGGGTCTAGAACTTTTTTACGAAGGGCAAGCAATTCAGACATATCAACATCGTAGTTAAGCGTAAAGGTTGGGGCAGTCAAGTATGACTCAACCATACGTTGAGCAATAACCTTACGCATCGGTGTCATTGGAATACGCTCGATTTCACCATAAGGTGTTACGTTATCTAGAGCTTCCTCCACTTTCTCGATTTGAGCAGGTGACTTGATTGTTTCGTTCTCGATATTTTCAGGAAGGAAAGCTAAAACATCCTTCTTCATAATCTTACCACGATGACCAGTTCCTTGGATTTCCTGCCATGCAATGTTATGTTCAAGGGCAATTCGTTTTGCAAGTGGCGAAATGCGAACCACATTAGTGTCTTTAAATGATTCCACGTCTTCTTTGTGGACACGACCGTTTGCGCCTGAGCCAGAAATATCGTGGAGATTTATCCCTAAATCATCTGCTAATTTTCTAGCCGCAGGAGTCGCTCTTAGCTTATCATCAGCCATGACCTCTCCTATTCTATACTAAGATATTAAGGACGAAGAGGGCAATGAAAAAATAGGAGATTGACAATGTGTTCCATGAACACAAGGAAATCTATCTTTTTTTCGCAGACCTCCGTCCGAATTCAATTACATGATGCAAAGGGCGTTTAAAAGCGACCGAAAAATAGGAAATCGACGATGGCTTCGATGAAGCCAAGGAGATTTATCTTTTTTCCAAGCTTTTAGCCCGTGCTCTAATCTAAGATATTAAGGACGAAGAGGGCAATGAAAAAATAGGAGATTGACGATGTGTTCCATGAACACAAGGAAATCTATCTTTTTTTCGCAAACCTCCGTCCGAATTCAATTACATGATACTAAGGACGTAAAAAGTCACAGTGAAAATAGAAAACTTGACGAAGAAACTTTAGTTTCTAGGAAAGTTTATCTTTTTCACACAGACTTTAGCCCGAGTTCAACTCTACAAATAACTTGGACACGAAACGTGTCTCAAGTTACTACGGTTGCCGCTATTAGGCGGTCAACCTAGTAGACTTACTAAGTCGTTCGTCGATTAAAATCGACCCGACTCTCTCCTGTCGCAACTCTATCAATTACTTGGATACAAAACGTATCTCAAATAAGTTTTTCACATAATTTATATTATGTATTATTGTTTGTTATATGTTTTACGGATTGCATCTTTGATGCTTTCAACTGTTGGAATCATTGCATTTTCTAGGTTTTGTGCATAAGGCATTGGCACATCTTCTCCTGCACAACGGCGGATTGGTGCATCCAAGTAGTCAAATGCTTCTGATTCAGAAATAATAGCTGAAATCTCTCCGATATAGCCGCTTGTTTTATGTGCATCATTGACGAGAACTACTTTTCCTGTTTTCTTGACAGAGTTAATAATAATTTCCTTATCAAGTGGGACCAAAGTACGTGGGTCTACCACCTCTACTGAAATTCCTTCTTCAGCCAATTCTTCAGCTGCTTGCATAACACGACGAAGCATTTTACCGTATGTTACTACAGTTACATCCGTTCCTTCGCGTTTAATTTCACCGACGCCAAGTGGAATTGTATAGTCAGGATCTACTGGCACTTCACCTTTTTGGTTAAATTCTGATTTGTATTCAAGAATGATAACTGGGTTGTTATCGCGGATAGAAGACTTAAGAAGTCCCTTCATATCAGCCGGAGTACCCGGAGCAACAACTTTCAATCCAGGAATGTGAGTGAACCAAGATTCCAATGATTGTGAGTGCTGGGCTGCAGAACCTACTCCATTACCAGCGGCACAACGGATAGTAATAGGAACTTGACCTTTACCACCAAACATGTAACGAGTTTTAGCTGCTTGGTTAACAATATTATCCATGGCAATAACAGAAAAGTCCATGAAAGTCATATCAACGATTGGACGTAGTCCTGTCATGGCTGCACCAGCAGCTGCACCTGAGATAGCAGCTTCAGAAATTGGACAGTCACGAACACGATCTGGTCCAAATTCTTCAAGCATACCTACAGATGTACCAAAGTCTCCACCGAAGACACCTACATCTTCACCCATCAAGAGTACATTTTCGTCGCGACGCATTTCCTCAGACATTGCAAGGATAATGGTATCGCGGAAAGACATTAATTTTGTTTCCATATTTCTCTACTTCTCCTTAGTCTGCGTAAATATCTTCGAATGCAGATTCAAGCGGCGGGAATGGACTTTCTTCCGCGAATTTAACAGAAGCTTCCACTGCTTCCTTAACTTGCGCTTGGATTTCTTCCAATTCTTCGGCACTTGCAATCTTATTTTCAATAAGGTAATTGCGGAGGTTTTCGATTGGGTCTTTTTGTTTCCACAATTCCACTTCTTCACGCGTACGATATTTACCTGGGTCTGAAGATGAGTGACCAAGCCAACGGTAAGTCACACTTTCAATCAAGACAGGACCTTTACCAGAACGAACATGGTCGACTGCTTTCTTAAATCCTTCGTAGACATCGATGACATTGTTACCATCTTCGATAAACATACCAGGAATACCATAAGCAGCACTACGCTCATGGATATGCTCCACATTGGTCATCTTCTTAATATCCGCAGAGATTCCATAACCGTTGTTAATGCAATAGAAAATGACTGGCAAGTTCCAGATAGAAGCCATATTTACTGCTTCGTGGAAAACACCTTCGTTGGTCGCACCATCTCCAAAGAAGCAGACAACAATCTTACCAGTGTTTTTCATTTGTTGAGTAAGGGCTGCACCTACTGCAATCCCCATACCACCACCTACAATACCATTGGCTCCAAGGTTCCCAGCATCAAGGTCGGCGATATGCATTGATCCACCTTTCCCTTTACAGGTTCCAGTGTATTTACCAAGAATTTCAGCCATCATCCCATTAAGGTCAATTCCTTTGGCAATAGCTTGACCATGACCACGGTGGTTTGAGGTGATCAAATCATCTGGATTGAGAGCCAACATAGCACCCACGTTTGCAGCTTCCTCACCGACAGAAAAGTGCGTCATACCTGGCACTTTACCTTTTTTTACTAATTGAGCAATTTTTAAATCCATACGACGAATTTCTTCCATCTTACGGAACATCTCAAGCAAAAGATTTTTATCTAAAGTTGACATAATCTTTCCTTTCTAAGTTTCTTCTTATATTACTATTTTACCGCTTTTGGCAAATACTGTCAAAGTTTTTCTAAAGAAAATTTCACAAAATAAAAAAGAAAACCCCATGAAAATAAGGGTTTTTCTTATTAAGAATATTTTTTCACAAACTTTTTAGGGTTTAGTTTTTTCTAAAGATTCAAATCTCTTCATAATCACAGTTAAACGCCACCGGTAAAGCGCCCCACTGACTATCAGACTAATAATCAAACCGATCCAGTAAGAATAAGCTCCAAAATCTGTTAGGGTATCAAATACCATAGCCACTGGGATTGCTACACCCCAATAACCAACTAAACCAAGGTAAAAAGGAATAACTGTATCCTTATAACCCCGTAAAATTCCCTGTAGCGGTGCCGCAAAGGTATCTGCTAACTGGAAGAAAAGACTATAAGTCAAAAAGCGCGCTGTCAAATCGATAAATTCTGGATCGTTACCATAAAGACTGGCCACATTTCCTCTAAAAAAGTAAAGGAAAGATAAGGTGAAGGCTGCAAAAAGGAGGGCCGTCCATCTTCCTAAACTAATATAAGTTTTCGCATCATTAAATCGCTTAGCTCCCACTTCATAGGAAACGACAATAGCCATAGCCGATGAAATACTCATAGGAAAGGCGTACATGAGACTTGAAAAGTTCATAGCTGACTGGTGACTAGCGATAATCAAGGAAGAAAACTTAGCCATAATCAAGCCAACCACGGAAAAGATAGCCACTTCTGCAAAGACAGTTCCCCCAATAGGAAGACCTAAGCGAACTCCTTCCTTGATTTTATCCATATTAAGCGGAATTCGTTTCTCAAGGTGTAAGGCTTTGAGCTTCTCCTGTTTAAATAGAACCAGAACAGAAATTCCCAGCAGGACCCAGTAGGCTAAGGAAGTACCTAAACCAGCACCAGCACCTCCCAGTTCTGGAACACCAAAAGCCCCATAAATCAAAATATAGTTAAATCCACTATTGAGAGGAAGTAACAAAAGCATGAGATACATGGACAGTCTGGTCAACCCTAGCGAATCCAGCAAGGATCGAATGACACTAAAGAGCAACAAGGGAATAATCCCAATAGATAGAAACCGGAGATAACGAACTGCTATTGCTGCCACTGGTGCTTCTAGTCCAATATGATTTAAGACTGGTGGTGCTAAGAAAAGGACCATCCCCAACAAGACCACAGATAGACCCAAGGCTAAATAGATAAATTGGTAAAAATCAGACGCCACTTCTTCCTTTTTGCCCCGACCAAGATGGTGACCAATGATAGGCACCAAGGCTGACACAATCCCTGTTAGAAAGGTAAAGAAAGGATTCCAGATACTGGTTGCCATTGATACACCAGCCAAATCCATGGTATTGTATTGGCCTGTCATAGTCGTATCAACAAAGGAGGCAGAATAATTGGCAAATTGATAAACCAATATTGGAAAGAAAAGTTTTAAAAATAAGATAATTTTATCTTTGAGATGTTGAGTTGAGTACATACCTTCTCTTTCTATTCCTTTTCATCCAAGCCAAAAAGTTTTAAGCCGTATTTTTTCAAACTTAATGGCGGATTGTTAGCTTTTGAAGTCGTGTGCCAACAATTACAATCGTTGCAATAATAACTCCTAACCAAGCCACCATTATCATAGTCTACGGCATGGTCAGCTTTTTCCTTAGTTTCATATTGAATTTTAGAACGATTGGCAGCAGGACAAAATATTCCATGATAGGACTTCCGTTTTCTATCTCTGAGTTTACGAAAATAATTCATCATCAAGCTCCTACTCTGCCCGATAGACAATTTGTCCCTTACAGATGGTATATTTAACCTGCCCTTTTAAGGTTTCACCGATGAAGGGTGAATTAGCTGCTTTGGAAGCAAAATGGGAGTCCACAAGGCGGTCAGCCTTAGCATCAAAAATAGTGATGTCTGCTGGACCATTCTCAGCCAAGTAACCTGCTTCAAAGTTATATAATTTAGCTGGATTAAAAGTCATTTTTTCTAGCAATTCCATCAAGCTTAGCTCGCCAGCATCTACCAAATAAGTCAAACCAAGAGAAAGAGAGGTTTCTAAGCCAGTCATACCAGATGGCGCTTTGGTGATATCTTCTACATTTTTCTCATCTGCATGGTGAGGCGCGTGGTCAGTCGCTATCACAGTGATAACGCCTGATTTGAGGCCTTCGATAACGGCACGACGGTCTGATTCCAAACGAAGCGGTGGATTCATCTTGGCATTGCTTCCTTGTGTCAAAAGAAGTGCTTCTGTCTTAGAGAAATGTTGTGGCGCTACTTCTGCTGTGACTTGCGCACCTAGCACCTGAGCAAACTCCACTACTTTAACACTTTCCTCCTTAGACAAATGCTGGATGTGAACATGGGACTTGGTTGCATAGGCAATCATGACATCACGCGCCATCATAGCGTACTCAGCCACCCCAGTCGCACCGCAGATATGGAAATGTTCTTTAGCAATATTTTCGTTAAAGCCAAGAACACCGTTCAATCCTGGATCTTCCTCGTGAAGGCTAATAAAGGTATGAAGCTTTTTGGCTTCCTCCATGGCTTCCTTGACCACTTTACTGCTTTCAAGTGGAATACCGTCATCTGAGAAACCAACCGCACCAGCTTCTAAGAGGGCCTTAAAATCAGTCAAATCTTGGCCATTAAAATTCTTAGTAATGGTCGCAACCGTCTTAACATTGATTTTTTCCTTGGCAGCAGACTGGAGAACTTCTTGTAAAGTCTCTACGTCTGAAATAGTTGGACTGGTATTAGCCATCATGACAACTGTTGTAAAACCACCTGCAGCGGCTGCTAGGGTACCCGTATGGATATCTTCCTTGTGGGTCTGACCAGGTTCACGGAAATGAACATGAATATCGACCAAGCCAGGCGCAACCACCAGACCAGTAGCATCAATGATTTCTGCTCTTTCTTCTTTGATTTCAGGCGCAATTTTGACAATTTTCCCATCTTGGACCAAGACATCACACACTTGATCCAAACCAGACTTGGGATCCATTACACGACCATTTTTGATTAGTAGCATCTGCTTTCTCCTTTATTCATAGAAATCAACTTGGGTATCCAACAATTTATCCCCATCATAAACAAACTTGGCTGAAAAGAAGGGTTTATCTTCTAAAAGCCACCCAACAAAGGTATGGTCACCTTCCCAAGTCGGCTTACTCAAAACCTCGTCATAGGGAACCCATTCTAGCGTTCCCTCGTTGCAGTCAATCAATTCACCCTCAAACTCTGTCACCTTAAAAACATAGGTGTACCAGTCTAAATCTGGTGTAAATTCAGGAAAAGTGATCACCCCTTTTAGAACTGGCTTGGCTTTCAGTCCCGTTTCTTCGAGGATTTCACGCACTGCACATTCCTGAGGAGTCTCACCTCGCTCTAGCTTACCCCCCACACCAATCCATTTTCCTTCATGGACATCATTGGGTTTCTTATTACGGTGGAGCATGAGCAGTTCTTTTCCATTATCAATGTAGCAAATCGTCGCTAACTGAGGCATATTTTCTCCTTATCTAAGCCAATCAATTGGCTCTTGTCCTATCTCTTTTAAGAATGCATTAGCCTTGGAAAAAGGCTTGGAACCCCAAAATCCTCTATAAACGGATAAAGGACTGGGATGGGCTGATTCGATAATCATGTGATGAGGATTGGTAACTAAGGCCTTCTTTTTGCGTGCATAGGCTCCCCAAAGTACAAAAACGACCGGTCTATCTAGATGATTGACCACCTGAATCACAGCATCCGTAAAATGCTCCCATATCTGACCAGCATGACCATTGGCCTGTCCAGCAGGAACCGTCAAGCAAGCATTAAGAAGCAAGACTCCTTGCTCAGCCCAAGCTGTCAAATCATGAGATTTCTTAACCCCGATGTCATCTGACAATTCTTTTAATATATTTTGTAAGGAAGGCGGAGCTGGAATAGAGTCCGGTACAGAAAAACTCAAGCCCTGCGCTTGACCTGGTCCGTGATAGGGGTCCTGTCCCAGAATCACCACCTTAACTTCTTCAAGCGATGTTGTCAAGAGAGCCTGAAAAACCTTTTCCTTGGGCGGATAAACAGTACCCTGAGCATAGACCTGCTCCATAAACTGATTGATTTTCGCAAAATAACCTTCAGGTAATTGTTCCTTAATCAAAGCATGCCAAGACGAGTGTTCCATAACCGACTCCTTCGTTTTTACTGCCTCTATTATAGCAAAAAGTGGCTATGGAAACCACTTTTTACAGTTTATCTAAGCAATCCAGCAAGTCTTGATAAGAATGGACTTCGTAAGTCGGCTGGGCTTGTGTGGGATTTTCGAGGTGATGAGGATTGTACCAGATAGTGTCAATCCTCGCATTATTGCCACCTTGAATGTCGGCGGTTAGAGAATCTCCAATCATCAGCGTCTTTTCTTTGCTAAAGCCTGTAATCTGTTGACCTATTTTTTCATAAAAGAGAGCATCTGGCTTTTGTGTTTGCAACTGTTCAGAGATAAAGACTTGATTGAAATAAGGTGCTAGACCAGATTGAGCCAAACGCCCTGTCTGAATGGCAGTAATGCCATTTGTCGCAGCATATAGCTCATAATCACGCTCGATGAGGCTGTCCAAAAGTTCATGAGCACCCGAAATCGTTTGCCCCTGCTGAGCGAGGTAAAATTGATAACGCTGGGCTAGAAAACTACCGTCTTTTTCCTGTCCAAAGTGAGCAAATAAACGAGAAAAGCGCGTGTTAACCAGCTCTTGTTTACTGATTTTCTTTTGCTCTAAGTCCTTCCAGAGAGCCTTATTCATAGGAACATAATAGTCTTTATAAGCCTGAATATCTGCAACTCCTTCTTCTTTTAGAAGTTGCGTCAAAGCCACATCCTCAGCAGCATCAAAATCAAGCAAGGTATGGTCAAGGTCGAAGAGTAAAACTTTGTAGGGCAATTTGAGAGTTTTCCTTTCTAGTTGGTATATGTTGTTAAACTATTTGAATAACGTAATTTAGTTGTCCAACAAAAGTAATGAAAAATGAAATAGGGTTAAATTATGCAAAATAAAAATATCTAAGTTGGCATCTCTAACAGGTTGATTGACAGAATCTTAAATTATCTTCTTGTTGCTCAGTAATATTTTCCATAAATTCATCTTATCGCAACACTTATTTTACACCATATTATTTAATCGTTAAGAAAATTAATTAAAGACTCATTTAACTCTACTATTTGTTCTTTGTTCATACCTTTGATTTTCTTCTGATACACTATATCAAATTCAGTCATTGATAATTCAATTGGTTCTCCAATTAAAAAATTACTACTTACATTATAAAAATTGGACAATCTTTTCAATATCTTATTGTTTGGAAACTTCCCTGTTTCCTCTATATTTTTGTAAGTTGATTCAAGACACTTACAAACTTTGGCTACATCACTAAACTGAGAGTTATTTGTTTCTCTCAATAACTTGAGCCTATTACTAATTCTTCTCAGATTTCGTCGTTTCTCCCAATTAATCAATTCTTGAATTTCTGTATAAATTTCTTTGTTTTTTATCACCACGAAAAGTAAATGTTTCTTTACTCTTGTAATGGCTTGAAAAATACCATTTGTTCCCAAATATGGATAGTAGAATCCTGTCGGCCTAAATACTAGTTTATTTTCAATATAGATCGTCCTATCATCAATTGGTATAATCACATTTTCATATTCTCGTCCAATGACCGTGAAGCCATCTTTAGAATCTGATTTAATCTTTTCATTATAAGTTGTCCCAGTGGCTTTAGTTTTATAGGAGGCAACTTCTATTGATTCATAATTTTCATCTCGTTCCATTACTTCAATAAAGTATCGAGCTCTAGTCACGCTATCAAAATATACAGCATTTACTTTTGGAAATTCTATAGGCTGTAAACCATTACGATCTTTTTCGAACAATTTTAAAATAAAAGTCGAAAGCGACTCGTCCGTTCTGACTTTTTCCTTTAAATCAAATTTCTGTACACCTACTATATTTTCCAATTTTTGTTCTACATTTAAACTATTCTCTTCATACTTTAAAGTTTGAGCTTTATCTACACAAAAAATTAATTTAGCAGGACTCTCTATAACCCTATTGTAGTTTTCTTCGTATAATCGTTGAGACTCATCAAGCAATATGTAATCAAAATTCTCTATGGTCAGACTTTGTAATTGTTTAATATGTATAAATTTAAAATCTACTTGATTATCAATTTCAATGGGGTTTTCTAGAATTGAACAAAATATTAACAATACTTTACTTCCTAGCTTAGTTAATTTATCAGCTAAGTCAAATAATACAAGTGTTTTACCAGTTCCAGCTCCTCCTTTAATCATGCTCACTTTCTTAGCAGTTGATAAAATATCCTGTACTATTTTCTTTTGCTCACTATTTAAAAAATACCTATGATCAATGAATCTTTTAATATCTGAGTATGGAGATACAATAAGACTGTCAGCATCTAAATCGTCCAGCAAATTGTTTTCAAGATAGTCTAGAGATATTAAATTACATAAAATATCTATTGTTACTTTTGTCAAACTTTCATTTGAAATTGTAAACAACTCTTTTGTTTCACTTACGTATGTGAATGTATAAATTTCTTTCTCAGTATCTACACAGCCTAATACAAACTTATGCCTTATTAATTGATCTTTAATTTCTTCATCTGGAATTCTCTCACTCTTCAATTCAATATTCAATATACTGTCATTTGAAAACCTCAATAAATCAAATTGTTCTCGAAATCCTATTTCAACTTTTTTATCCAAATAATATCCAGATAATTTCTTTGTTTCAACCCCTGCTTGACGCTCTATATTATTAAATATATGAGAAGCAATTTCGTTAACATCAGCGTATTCCTGTTCCTGCATACTTTCAATGTTGTTTATATATTTGTAATTTTCAAAAACTTCATCGTCTTTATAAGCTTCCATATATGTATATAAATTGATTACTTTTGACTTCATTTTCTCACCAACTTCTTCTATAAATTATAGATAATTAAACACTAGACTTCCTGCGAAACAAAAATATAAATATCTTACAATCATTTATTACTATCCTGCACCACAATAATCGGTTAATACAAATAAAATACTAATTTCCATAAAGTCAACACATCCTAGTTTATTAGCTTTTATACTTTAGGAAAGTAGTTGTATAAAATGTAAAGCTCTCCCAATAAATGCCATATCTAAGGAGAGTTACTGTATTTTTATAAACGTAAGCCAAGCATTTAGCTCATATATGTCTTAATTCTCCACATTTTATATATTCACTAAAAAGAGAAAACCCACAGATTATAAGCAGTTTTATTTTTAGAAAACTCTTCAATCATCAATTAATTTGATACAATGTTTTTTGAAATAATTTTGTAAAGTATGATACCTTCTGGTTTCACAATGCAATAATAATTAATTTTTTTTCATGAATATTTCCTAACAATGAGCAATCTATGTAGCAACACGTGTCAGTTCAAATCTTTTAAGCGTTCTAAGTCAATAATTCTATCACATTGCTGAGCCTGATCCATATTATGCGTTACCAAAATAATCGTTTTCCCATACTCATCACGTAGCAGTTTCAGTAATTCAAAGGCTGTTTGAGCCATTTGTGGATCCAAGGAGCCAGTTGGCTCATCTGCAAGAATCAACTCTCCTGGCTTTAGAATAGCACGAGCGATAGCAATTCGCTGCTGTTCTCCACCTGATAACTCATTAATACGACTCTCCAAGAAAGATTCCATGTGAACTTTTGATAAAACTGTCTTTATTTTTTTATCTTTTTCTTCCTTAGTTAAATTAGTGTAATGAAGTGCTAGCATCAAATTATCACCAACACTTTCATTTGGAATCAGGGCATTAGATTGAAACAAGTAATTTAATACATTTCGACGGAGATGGGTTGCCTTTTTAGAGTTAACTTGTGGTAGAATCTCACCATCAATCGTGATTGTTCCCTCATCAACAGTTTCTAATAAGCCAATAAGGTTGAGTAACGTAGATTTTCCTGAACCGGATGGACCAATCAACGCAACAAATTCTCTATCCGAAATATCAAATGAAATATTCTCAATAACACATTTTGTACCGTAATATTTCGATAACTGTCTGACTGAAATAGTTGGCATATTCTTACTCCTTAAATATATTTAAGATTTTCTGCTGTTCTTTCCGTAAAAGAAAACCATATAGAAGAACTGACTGCAAACATAGAGATAAAGCGGCGGACACTATACCCAATTTTGTTTTCAATAAGAAACTAATTAGTACCTCTATAATAGCAGAAACAATCACCAAAATCATAATTCCTTTATAACGTGCCCATAAACCAAATCCTAAGAAGTATTGCACTATTAACCGATCTTGATAAGTAATTCGATACATCAATACCAAAGCAATTAGTATTGAAGTTAAGCTAATCAATACAGCTAATATAAGGCTACCAAATAAATAAAAAGTATAACTCAACTCTTTCTGGCGTCCATCAATATATCGCCTAACTGGTGTAAATTGAATATCGTTATCCATAAGATCTGGAAAATGAGTCGTTATCTCTTCCTTCACACGAGTCAGAATATTCTGATTACGTATTTTGAGATAACCATTGAAACCCGAAACAACAAGATTCGCACTCTCCTTAAAATAAAGATTTTCAGGACTAGCTACAAAAATAATCGGCTCCTTACTAGTTACCCCTTGTTGTAAATTTGTGGACCAAAGGAAAATATCTTTAGTTGTGGAATAGCTTTTATAAATGAATTGACGATTTTGTGTAAATGGTGTCTCCACATCCCCATCATAGACTTTGACACTTTCTTCTAAATATGCTCGCATACGTTGCTGCTCCTCAGTTGTATAACTATCTGGAATCAGATACAATCTGCTACCACTTCGTATCTCATTTAATTCTTCTTCAGAAAACTGAAAACCTAGTTCAGTTAAATAATTATAAGAATAAACTAGATACCAAAATGGTTTACTAGGTAGATTCTGATAAGCAGTCACGTTCGCCAAAAAATCTTGTCCGTAGTATTGACTATGAATTAAATAGACACCTTCATCATGACCTATTTTTGTATAAAGATGATACATACTTAATTCTAATGTATTACTCGTACCTGCCAGTGTTCCCAAGTCATCGCCTTCAGAAAAAGAATCAATTACTTGCATATTCTCAACACTTTTCCACGCCCTAGCAATATGGACATTATCCATAAAACGGTACAAAGGACCATCTAGGCCATAACTCGTAGCAATTAAAATGCTGCTTAACGCAATATAGGAACTAATACCTAAAATAGTCAATAGTCTACTTGGAAAACGTTTGTGAATAGCAGACAAAGCAGTCACTGAATAAACTATCAAACTAGGAATAACGAGAATAGTAGCTAAGGCCAACATTGAAAATACTATATGGCCCATGATAGGTAGCAAAATATAGTATGAAACTTGGGACCAGCCTGTCAACCACCAAATAACTACAGCTAATATAGGTGTGCTAAGAACCGATGGATAAATAATAGGTTTAAATAATGCTAACCAAAATTCATTTCGACTCCATCCCAATAGGGTGAGACTACCAAATTTTTCATAGGCCTGAAGAACAATTACAAGCAATAATATTAACAGCGTTAACATTGTAAACAATAGCAAACCTATGAGTACAAAAGGAACTAGACCATAATCACGACGACTGCCAAATTTTTCCTGTAGAAAATTTTCCTCTGATAAGCCTGTGGCACTCGCAAACTGTTTGATAAATTCACTTTTGTCCGTTTCTGATTCTAAACCATTCACATGATAGATTCCCGTTAAAGTATTGGTTTTTTGATAAACTTGCTCTAATCGATCAATGACAATCGGAATAGTAAATAAAGGCCTCGGTAGCTCATAAAGCGTATCATGAGACGCCTCAGCAATTCCTATCGTTTTCTTACTATCCTCATGCTCTAGTAAGACTTTTAGCTGTGACTTAGTTAAAATATTTGAATGGTGAAAGTTAAAATCAGAAAAATAATCAGAATTTCCCATGGCATCTATATAATGTTTTTGTATACCATTTCCTTTAGAATCTTGAATGACTCGATGAGTCCAAACGGCTAAATCGCTTCTCTCATTTAAATAATAAAACGCTTTTTCTTGCTGAATTGGATTTAGCTTTTGAAGGTACAGCGTTAGAGTTCGATTATTCTGGTTGTAGTGCTGCCATGTTTCTTGATAAGATACACCTGTAAAAAAAATTGCTGTCAGAGCAAATAATATACTCTGAACAGCAACCAAAAACAGGGCTAGGTATTTTAATTTTCTAGAAAAATGTTTTTGTTAGTCATAGGCTATTACCCTCGACAATTCCAGTAACATTGTGCAGTGCTACCTCCGATAAACGCAGTTGCAGAGGCCATTACTCCAGGATCTTTCCATCCAGAAGAAACACCATTCGCAGTTGCTCTATGCTCATAAACAGTTGATTGAACATCTGAATAACTAAATACAGCTGCTGTACGGCCATAGTCCCAATATACTGCACTACCTTTATAATATACAGTTGCTGCGGAAACCACTGAACTACCTATACCAAGTAGAGAGAATCCAATCAAAGTAGTAGTTGCAATTTTTTTCAAAGTTTTTTTCATGATTTTATCCCCAACTAATTTCTAAAAGATTTTCATCTTTGTCTAAAATTAAAAGTATAAACCAGTTACTTATCATATAAAACCTCTTAAACTCATATTATAATATCTGACGATAAAGTCTTGCTAAGAAATGCACTGTCCTTTACTATATAACAGAATAAAGAAGTATCCTAGGACAATTAAAAATCTCCGTTTTTATATCTGTTAGGTAAGTTGTAACTCATATCCTAAACTCCTTTCTTAATTAAACTAATTAAACCATTTTTACTTAGCAACAAACACAGGTCTTGGATCCAAGCCCTGATTTTTAGCAGGAAAGTGACTTATTACCGAGACTGTTAATAACAAAGACAACAAACTTATAGCTAATAAGATTTTTCTTTCCATAGCTTTTTCTACTTTTTATTTTATGCTTTAATAATAACACAATTTGAAAGCGTTGTCAATAATTTTATAGTAAAATGAACCAAAAAATGAGTGAGATAAATTTATCCCACTCCTAGACCTAAACCAAGTTAGATTAAAGATACAAATATAATGATAAGGCTTTCTTTTACTTTAAACTACCATAAAACAAGGAATCTTTCAACAAAATTCATTGTCAAACTACTATTCTAGAAGATTGACAGTCCAAATCATTCAGAATAGAACAATCCTAACTATCGAATGCTCTATTTTCATAAATATCCATGCAATTCTATGCCTAGAATCCCTATAAACTAAATGTTTTTGCACTATTCTAAACCATTGATTACCTTAAATTTTAATTTTTGAAGGATTCTAAAGCTAGAATAGTCCTATCACAATCAGTTTTGAATGATTCACAATTTAGAAACGCTATGATTCTACTCCTTTTACATTAAAAAGGAACTGCCCAAAGCAATCCCTTTCTGATTTTGAAATTATTTACTTAAAATTTGATAGTTGAGATAATCAATAGCCCGCCTATAAAAAGAGTTATAGTAAAATTTCTTATTTATTTATTTCAAGCTCCGCCAACTGTGTTTGAATAACTGACAGTTCTGCACCAGCCTGAAGAAGAGCTGCTGCAGTATAGGCACCTTCTACAATTGGAACCCTATTGATCATGATACTTTTATCACTGAAATCAGCCACCATTTCTAAGTTCATTTTAGCAGAACCTAGGTCAAAAAAGGCTAATAAAGTATCTGCTGGATTTTCGGAAACAACCCTATCTACTTGATCAAAACTCGTTCCAATTCCTCCATCTGCGGTTCCTCCTACATAAGTAATCGGAACATCTTTAGCTACTTCACTAATCAGTTCAACAACACCTTGTGCAATGTGTTTGGAATGTGAAACGATAACAAGACCTATACTTCCCATTAAACCACCCCAGTTTCTAAAAGAGCAGTAAAGAGTAATCCTGATGAGAATGATCCAGGATCAATATGTCCAAGAGAACGTTCTCCGACATAAGATGCCCTTCCTTTAGTTGCAAGTAAATCTTTGGTAGCATTCACTAGCTTATCAATGACCTCTTGAGTCAATTGACCAGCAGACAAGGCAGCAATAGCGGGAGTCCAAACATCAACCATTGTCTTTTCTCCAACTTCTGCTTTCCCACGTTTGACAATCATATCCAAACCACTTTGTAAGATTTCCTCTATTTTCAAATGTGAATCAGTCTTGGCCATGCCCATAAAAGCAGAGCCATACAAGGGACCAGAAGCACCACCTACCTTACTCAGTAGTTGCATTGAGACAAGCTTAAACACATCACTGCTGGTCTCAAATTGCTTTCCTTCTAAGTTCTCCATAACTGCAGCCATGCCACGCGCCATATTTCCACCGTGGTCTCCATCTCCTATAGGAGTGTCTAACTCACTAAGATAATCTTTCTGTTCTTGAATCTTTTCATTAAAAAGCTTCATCCATTCAAGAGCTTGTTCAGCATTCATGCGACATTTCCTCCTTGAGTTTTACCAAGCTGGTGTAGTAACAGGTGCATTTAGAGCATCCAACCACTCATCATCTGCCAATCGAATCAATGTCAATGACAAGCCAGCCATATCAATTGAGGTCATATAGTTTCCAATTTTCTTAAATGCCAACTCAACACCTTTTTCATGGAGTAATTTAGCCACATCATTTGCAAATACGTATTGCTCCATCAGAGGGGTGCTTCCTAAACCATTGATGAGAAGCCCATAGCGTTCACCAGCCTTAAGTTGGAAACCTTCAGATAATTTTTCAACCAATTCTGAGGCCAATTGTGCTGAAGATTGCATTTTCTCTTTTTTATATCCGGGTTCACCGTGAATACCAACACCATATTCGAATTCATCATCTTCTAGAACAAATCCGGGTTTCCCAACTTCAGGAACGGTTGCTCCAGACAAGGCCAGCCCAATTGTTTTAATTTCTAAGACAAGTTTATCCGCCAAGTCCTTTATTTCAGCTAATGATTTACCAGAACGAGCTGCAGCACCCAAAATTTTATGGACTAATATAGTACCTGCGACACCTCGACGCCCTTGGGTATAGAGACTATTTTCAACCGCAATATCATCATCGACTACAACACTTGCTACATCAATACCTTCCATTTCAGCAAGTTCTTGTGCAATTTCAAAGTTCATAATGTCACCAGAATAGTTCTTGATGACCATGAAAACTCCAGCACCTTCATCAGCCGCCTTGATAGCTTCTAAAATTTGGTCCGGAGTAGGTGAAGTAAAGACTGCTCCACAAATGGCAGCAGACAACATTCCATCTCCTACAAATCCAGCATGACTTGGTTCATGTCCTGAACCTCCACCTGAAATGAGTCCAACTTTTCCTGTCTTTTCTGCCTTTCTAACGATGACATCAAAACCATCTATGCGTTCTACCAAGTCATCATGCATAAATGACAAGCCCTGTAGCATTTCATCAACAACTTGTGTCGGTTCATTTATAATTTTTTTCATGAGAAACTCCTTTCAGCATCTACCTTTGTTTTCGCTTTCATTATATATTTTTTATCGCTGGCTGATAAGGGACAGATTCTATTATTTGTCCCCTTTTAAACCCGTTTAAAACATTTTTTTGGTAAAATGAAGTAAGTAACAGAAAGGCTTCCTATGGCATCATCACTCATTACAAAAAAACGGATTGCCAAGGCATTTAGAGACCTATTAGCTACTAGAGAATTTGACAAAATCTCCATTGTAGAGATCATGGAATCAGCTGGCATTCGTAGACAAACCTTTTATAATCACTTTCTTGACAAATATGAACTGCTTGACTGGATATTTGAAACTGACTTAACCGAGTATATCACCAATAACTTGGACTTCATTTCAGGCCAAAAACTATTACAAGAATTATTTCTTTATTTCGAACAAGAGCGTGACTTTTATATTCAACTGTTTGATATTCAAGGGCAAAATAACTTCTATGACCACTTTATCAGCTACTGTCGCTTGCTTGTCTCAAAAATTTTAAGAGAATACGGTCAGATTGATATCGATTCATCTGCTTATACTTGTTTTTTGTTAGACTATCATTCACATGCTCTAGCAGAAATCGTGAAGGCTTACGTCAATAAAAAAAGTCCAGTTCCACAACCAGACTATCTCATCATGACAATTATTGGAAAGAGATCACAATGACATTTATTTCAAATCATAAACAGAAAATTATTTCAAGTTACATTTCGGCAACTGTCAGCAGTCATCCTGAATTAGAAAAACACCCTACTTTACCATTAGTCTATCAAAAAAATCGCAATCCTCATCAGGTTCCAATATTGGCGGGTGGGGGTTCAGGACACGAACCTGCTCATATTGGATATGTGGGAAAAGGAATGCTTACCGCTGCTATCTATGGCCAATTATTTACTCCACCTACAAGAGCTGAAATCTTAGAGTCCATTCGTTTTTTAAACAATGGTCACGGTGTCTTCATCATTGTAAAAAATTTCGAAGCAGACATCAAAGAATTTAGCTCAGCCATTAACACTGCTAGACAAGAAGGAATTAAAGTCGGCTATAGTCTAGCACACGACGATATTTCTATTGAACCTCACAATAGATTTCAAATTAGAGGAAGAGGGCTTGCAGGGACTATTTTACTTCATAAAGTTCTAGGATTTGCAGCTCAAAATGGTGCCGACATCGAGCAACTAACTGATTTAGGTCATGAACTTGCTCCCGAAATCGCAACAATTGGCTTTGCAACGAAAGCTGCTAGTCTCCCCCAAGCTACCCTTCCCTTATTTAACTTGGAAGAAGGAAATATTTCTTATGGTATTGGGATACATGGCGAAGAAGGCTATCGTATCGTCCCATTCCAATCATCAGAAATCCTGGCAAATGAAATTATAAGTAAATTAAGATTGCACTATCATTGGAAACATGGGGATCAATTTATATTGCTTGTAAATAATCTAGGCACTACCAGCAACTTAGAAATGGGCATATTTATCAATGATTTCCTTCAACTCATAGAAATTGAAGGAGTCACTATTACCTTTATAAAATCAGGAACATTTATGACCAGTCTGGATATGGCAGGTATATCCGTAACTCTTTGCCCCGTAAAAAATAAACAGTGGTTAGAAGCTCTCAATGCTCCAACGACAGCTTTTGCATGGTAATTCTCTTGTATAACTCAAAAGGGCTACATCACTTGATAGTCCTTTACTTTTATCTTACGTTTAAAAGAACTCATTCTTGCCATTTCAAATAGGCCATCTATCCCTTACAATTCTCCTATCAAAAAACTGGCTGTTCCTCAACAACCAGTTTCTTCATTTTTAAACTAATTACTTACTGTTCCTCTTCTGAAGGAAAAGCGATGCTATAGCCAAAATAGCAAAAGCTAGGCCAACATACCAGTAAAGTTGATCTAGTGTCGTTGAACGACCCGATAGGTGGACGATTCCACGAAAGAGCGTTCCTGCTGCTAGTACTGCAACTGCCGAGTTCCACAAGTTTAGACTGAGTCGCCCTAAGTTTGGGATGGTTTTCAACAATAATGCCAGAATGAACCCCCCTACTAGAGGAAGCACAAAGAGATAGTGCATATGAAGGGAACTCTCCCCAAAACTATAGGACTCGTAGATACGGCTAAATGCTAAGAAGAAAATAGTGAGTAGACTATAGAAATATAGGGGACTACACTAAAAAGCCAACCAATTTGGATGACTTTTTTTAAAACTATTTACTTAGTTCTCTGATTTTTTATTTTTTTTGAAAAGTGAAATACCAAAGATTCCAGCTAAAATAGCAAGAAGATTCATAGCTAATGGCGAATCAGAAGTTCCTGTATTTGGTAACTGAGCTTTTTCTGGATCTGATTTTTGCTCAGTAGATTGAACACTTTCTGGTTGAACAGGTTTTGGAGCTGGCTCTGGATCCGGTATTGGTTTTGAATTTGGTGTTGGTTTTGGATCCGGAGTTGGCTCTGGATTTGGAGTTGGTTTTGGATCCGGAGTTGGTTTTGGATCCGGAGTTGGCTCTGGATTTGGTGTTGGTTTTGGATCCGGAGTTGGCTCTGGATTTGGAGTTGGTTTTGGATCCGGAGTTGGTTTTGGATCTGGTTCTGGTTCTTTCTCATACTCGTAGATAACATGAGTTGTACCTTCTTTTAACTGACCTGTTTCAGGTGCAGATGTTGAAGAAATACCAACTAGATTGTATTTTTTACCATCTACAGTGATAGAAGACGGACGCTCATCTGCATTTTCAGCAGCATTATAAGTCACAAGATTTCCATCAAATCCATAAATAGAAGTTAATGGTGTGTCTTTATAAGTCTCCTTAATAGATTGATTTGTTCCTTTGATCACATAATCCACCACTACATCTCCATAATGAAGCGAAGAAACATCCTGATCAGCCATATCTTCAAATTCTGAAGCATAGTATTTAACAGAAGGATTGTATTTCAATTTAAAAATTTTAACATAATTAAAGAAGGTCTCAGGATTAATATTAACATCATGAGGAATAGTTTTCCAATCACCGTTATTAGGTGTGATATGAGTATTTTGGTTTGAAACTGACCTCATTAGATGATCATTCTGAACATAAGTATCATCTACTAAGCTTGGATTAGCTAGAGCACCATAAGTATTTTTTCCATTGCTGTCTTGATAATATGGTTGCGCTTGAGGATAATCGTCTAGATTTTGGCAACCTTCTTCATATAAACCAAGCGAAGCTTCATTACTACATTTCCAAGGAAGTCTCACGTCAATTGGTAAGTACTTGATCTTCTTAGCTTCCTCCAAGGGTACGGTCACAGATACACGAAAAGCATTTGATCTCAATGTTTGTGAACTAACAGCATATGTATTAACTTTATCATTCAAATATTTCTGGGCACCGTCATAATTTTCATAATCAGTTACATTAACAACAGAAGGTTTCTTACCAGCCGCTAGTTCTTCTGCAGTTGGAACAATTTCCTTTCCATCAGTTGATTCCTTATATTCATTATACGAAAATTCTTTCATAGGAACATTGACATCTACAGGATTTTCATTAGCATCACGTGTTCCGATCAAAGTGAAATCAACTTTAGAACCAACTATTTCTGGTATACGAACACGAATGCCTTGGACTGTTTGGCCATGAGTAATTGAGTGCATTCCTTTAAAGGCTACAGTGTAATTGTAGACGACACTTTTACCATCTTCACTAAAATGTGCTGGAAGCCCTTCAACATTGACGTGACCGCCTTCATCAATGATATTGCTACCATCTGGTTCGTCTGATTTTCGTGCGGTATCACTAGTAGGGGCTGGTGCAACCACATTGTCTACTGAAGAAGTATTCTCAACATCAGTTGAATTAGTAATACCTTGTGTCGCTGAAACATTTGCTGATTCACTATTAGTTTCTTCAGCTTGAACTACTGACTGAGAAACCAAATTTAGAGCAAAGACAGACATTGTAATAATGCCAAATTTAGTAAGTTTTTTCATACAGTTTTTCTCCTCAAATGAAAGGAATCATGCATTAGCAAAATCCTATTCATTGATATTTTTTATAAACACTGAGTATTATACCATTTAAACGCTTAATTAACAAACAATTATTTGATAAATTTAACAATATTACATGTTGTTTAGAGAAGAGGAATAATTATTTGATATTACATCTTAAAGTACCTAAAAAACCGAATAAAGCTTCCTTTATTCGATTTTGTCTTTTAACTTTTCAACAAAGAGATAGGCTGCTGGACAGGTCAGAGTATTCTTAATCGTCAAATGGTTAATTTGATAGATCTTTTTGCGGTCAGTATGAGGGAATTCACGACAGGCCTTTGGACGAACGTCATAGATGGAACAGAGATTATCTCCTCCTAAAAAGGGGCAAGGCATGGATTTAAAAACCTTATCACCATCTTCATCTACCTGAAGGAACTCAGCTTCAAAAGCAGGTAATTTCATCTTAAAGTACTTAGCAATACGAGTGATGTCTGCTTCCTTGAAGTCAGGTCCCAATGTCTTACAACAGTTGGCACAGGCCGTACAATCAATCTCCGCAAAAACTTCCTCGTGAATCTGCTGGGCTATCTTATCTAAATTTTTTGGTGGCTTTTTCTTTAAATTGGCTAAAACTTTACGGTGCTCCTTCTGCTTTTGCAAGGCTAGCTGGTGGTAATACTCAATATCAATTTCTTTAGACATGGTTTCTCTCTTATTCTATTTGTTTCCTCTATTATATCATGCCTCTGACTCATTGAAAAGTGGACTTTACAAGACTATACTATTCTCGAATGTATCAAAAAACCTTGCAACTAGGTTACAAGGTTAATGACATTAATCGAAGTTAACGTATTCTTTTTGAAGTTCAAGAACTTCTTCCATTGTTGAACACTCTGTAAGGGCACGATTAGCGTACTCTTCCATCTTAGCAGTATCCAATTTCTTCATCAAGCTACGTGTACGAAGTACAGATGTTGCTGACATAGAGAATTCATCCAAGCCCATTCCGACAAGAAGTGGAACAGCTTTTTGGTCACCAGCCATCTCACCACACATACCAGCCCATTTACCTTCAGCGTGAGCTGCCTTGATAACGTTGTTGATCAAGCGAAGGATTGATGGGTTATATGGTTGGTAAAGGTATGAAACTTGCTCGTTCATACGGTCTGCTGCCATTGAGTATTGGATCAAGTCGTTTGTACCAATTGACATGAAGTCTACTTCTTTTGCAAATTGGTCTGCAAGCATCGCTGCTGCAGGGATTTCAATCATGATACCAACTTGGATGTCATCCGCAACTGCAACTCCTTCAGCAAGAAGGTTTGCTTTTTCTTCTTCATAAACGGCTTTAGCTGCACGGAATTCTTTCAAAAGGGCAACCATTGGGAACATGATACGCAATTGACCATGAACAGAAGCACGAAGAAGGGCACGGATTTGTGTACGGAACATTGCATCTCCAGTTTCAGAAATAGAGATACGAAGGGCACGGAATCCAAGGAATGGGTTCATTTCATGTGGCATATCGAAGTAAGGAAGTTCCTTATCTCCACCGATATCCATTGTACGAACAACCACTGGTTTACCATTCATTCCCTCAAGAACAGCCTTGTATGCTTCATACTGCTCGTCTTCAGTTGGGAAATCTTGAGAATCCATGTATAAGAATTCTGTACGGTATAGTCCAACAGCTTCAGCACCGTTGTTGTTCACACCTTCAACGTCTTTTGGAGTACCGATGTTAGCAGCCAACTCGAAGTGTTTACCGTCAGTAGTCACTGTTTGAGCATCTTTCAAAAGTGCCCATTCAGCTTTTTGTTTAGCATAAGCTTCACCAGCTGCTTTAAATTCTGCCGCTTGTTCATCTGTTGGGTTGATAATCACTTCACCAGTAATTCCGTTAACGGCAAGGATATCACCGTCTTTCACTACTTCAGTGATGTTATTTGTTCCCAATACAGCTGCAATTTCAAGTGTACGTGCCATGATAGCTGAGTGGCTTGTACGTCCACCGATGTTCGTTACAAAAGCTTTTACAAAGTTTTTGTCCAATTGAGCTGTATCAGATGGTGTCAAGTCATGCGCAATCACAATTACTTCTTCGTTAATGGAAGCTAGTTTTGGCAATTTCTTACCAAGAAGGTTTGCCAATACACGTTTTGTCACGTCGCGGATATCCGCTGCACGTTCTTGCATGTATGGGTTGTCTTCCATGCCTTCAAAGATAGTGATGAACATGTCAGTCACTTCTTTCAGACCTGCTTCTGCATTGACTTTCTTAGCACGGATTGTTTCTTTAATCTGACCAATCAATTCTGGGTCAGCAAGAACCATCAAATGAGCATCAAAAACTTGAGCCGCTTCTTCACCAAGCGTACCTACAGCCTTCTCACGGATAAGAGAAAGCTCGTTTTGAGAAGCTTCAAGAGCTACATCCAAACGAGCCTCTTCTGCGTTTGTATCTTCGACTGAAACAGTCTCGAATGACAAATCCGGTTGAACGAGTAGATATGCTTTTGCAACTGCAACACCATCAGATGCTGCGATTCCTTTAAGCATTTCTGTCATTTTCCTTATGCCAATCCTTCTTTTTCCATTGTTTCTGAGATTGCAGCGATAGCGTCATCTGCATCAGCACCTTCAGCTGAGATAGTTACGTCAGCACCTTGGCCAACACCAAGACTCATAACACCCATAATTGATTTAAGGTTAACTGATTTACCTTTGTATTCAAGAGTGATATCTGAAGCAAATTTGCTAGCAGTTTGCACCAACAATGTTGCTGGACGTGCGTGAATACCTGTTTCTGCCACTACGTGGAAATCTTTAGAAGCCATAGTTTGACTCTCCTTTTGTTCTTTCTTTTTTTGAGTTATATGTGATAACCCTTACAATTTGGTATTATATCATCTTCTAGGATTTTTTTCAAGCATTTTATGGGATTTATTCGATTTCCTTTCAGATAACTTGCTGAAAATCTTCTATTCTAGATAACAAAGCACAGGATATAGTTTTTCAAAAAACTACTTCTAGGATAATTATCACTATTTCACAAAACAAACACTATATATTGTGTTTTGTAGGCTCAAGTATAAAAACAGACCACTATATTTAGTTTCAAATCGTTGACAAAAATTTATTTTCTGATATACTAGGATAGTATTAAATTTTGAAGAGGAGTTACACAATGGTAACCGTTTATTCTAAAAACAACTGTGTCCAATGTAAAATGACCAAACGTTTCTTGGACAGCAATAATGTCGCTTATCGTGAAATCAATCTTGATGAGCAACCTGAGTACATCGATCAAGTGAAAGAGCTCGGTTTCAGCGCAGCTCCTGTTATCCAAACACCAACTGAAGTCTTTTCAGGGTTCCAACCAGGAAAACTGAAACAATTAGCATAATCTTAGTACATCATCCAGAAGAAACTGCTTCTAGGGCTAACTTAGAGGCCTTTCTTTTGTAATTAGATAAGGAAAATTTTATGGGATTAAAACATCTTGAGGACGTGACTTACTTCCGTCTTAATAACGAAATCAACCGTCCTGTCAATGGACAAATCATGCTTCATAAAGATAAGGAAGCCTTGGATGCCTTCTTTAAAGAAAATGTAGTTCCAAATACTATGGTTTTTGATTCAATTACTGATAAAATCAACTACCTCATTGAACACAACTACATCGAAACAGCCTTTATCAAGAAATACCGTCCAGAATTTTTGGAAGAATTGTCGCAATTTATTAAAGATCAAAACTTCCAATTCAAATCTTTCATGGCAGCTTATAAATTTTACAATCAGTACGCCTTGAAAACTAATGACGGTGAATACTATCTTGAAAGTATGAAGGACCGTGTCTTCTTTAACGCCCTTTATTTCGCTGATGGTGATGAAGCTGTTGCAATCGATATTGCCAATGAAATCATCCACCAACGCTACCAACCTGCTACTCCTTCCTTCTTGAATGCTGGACGTGCTCGTCGTGGAGAATTGGTATCCTGTTTCTTGATTCAAGTTACGGATGATATGAACTCTATAGGCCGTTCTATCAACTCTGCCCTTCAACTGTCACGTATCGGTGGTGGTGTGGGAATTTCCCTCAGCAACCTTCGTGAAGCTGGAGCTCCTATTAAAGGGTACGAAGGAGCCGCTTCTGGGGTCGTACCAGTCATGAAGCTTTTTGAAGATAGCTTCTCTTACTCTAACCAATTGGGTCAACGTCAAGGTGCTGGGGTTGTTTACCTCAATGTCTTCCACCCAGACATTATCGCCTTCCTTTCTACTAAGAAAGAAAATGCCGATGAAAAAGTTCGTGTCAAGACTCTTTCACTTGGTGTTGTGGTGCCCGATAAGTTCTACGAATTAGCACGTAAAAATGAAGAAATGTACCTCTTCAGTCCTTATTCTGTCGAAAAAGAGTATGGTGTGCCATTCAACTACATTGACATCACTGAAAAATACGATGAACTAGTCGCAAATCCAAATATCCGTAAGACAAAAATCAAGGCGCGTGATTTGGAAACTGAAATCTCTAAATTGCAACAAGAATCTGGCTACCCTTATGTCGTCAACATTGATACGGCTAATCGTGCAAATCCTGTTGATGGAAAGATTATCATGAGTAACTTGTGTTCTGAGATTCTTCAAGTTCAAGAACCAAGCTTGATCAACGATGCGCAAGAATTCCTTCAAATGGGAACGGACGTTTCATGTAATCTTGGCTCAACAAACGTAGTCAACATGATGACTTCACCTGACTTTGGTCGTTCTATCCGTGCTATGGTTCGTGCCCTTACTTTCGTTACAGATAGTTCACACATCGTAGCTGTGCCTACGATTGATCATGGAAATAGCCAAGCCCACACCTTTGGTCTTGGTGCAATGGGACTTCACAGCTACCTTGCCCAACAATTGATTGAATATGGATCACCTGAATCCGTTGAATTTACAAGCATCTACTTCATGCTCATGAACTACTGGACCTTGGTTGAGTCAAACAATATCGCACGTGAACGTGGTATTACCTTCCATAACTTTGAAAAATCAGACTATGCTAACGGAAGCTACTTTGACAAGTATATTACTGGCAAATTCCTTCCAAAATCAGACCGTGTTAAAGAACTCTTCAAAGACGTCTTTATCCCAAGTGCTGCTGACTGGGCTGAACTTCGCGAAAAGGTTCAAGCAGATGGTCTTTATCATCAAAACCGCCTTGCTGTAGCGCCAAATGGTTCGATCAGCTACATCAACGACGTTTCTGCTTCTATCCACCCGATTACGCAACGTATCGAAGAACGTCAAGAAAAGAAAATCGGTAAAATCTACTACCCTGCTGCTGGCTTGTCAACAGAAACCATTCCTTACTACACTTCTGCTTACGACATGGATATGCGTAAGGTGATTGATGTTTACGCTGCTGCAACAGAGCACGTAGACCAAGGACTTTCACTCACACTCTTCATGCGAAGTGATATTCCAACAGGTCTTTACGAATGGAAGAAAGAAAACAAACAAACGACACGTGACTTATCTATCCTTCGTAACTATGCCTTCAACAAAGGTATCAAGTCTATCTACTATGTCCGTACTTTTACAGATGATGGTGGAGAAGTCGGTGCTAACCAATGTGAAAGCTGTGTGATTTAATCTTTGCTTGAGAAAACTACATTTTTCTCAGATTAGTATTCATTCACCCTGCTAAACTAAACTCGAATAAGCATCTATACTATGGAAAAACACAAAAAGTCGGGCTTCCGACTTTTTGTGCGATACTCCTCTAGAATTATGATAAAATAGAAATAATTGTGAGTTCGCAATACTAAACACAGAAAGAGATTTCAAATGGAAACTTACTACAAAGCCATTAACTGGAATGCCATCGAAGATGTCATCGACAAATCAACTTGGGAAAAGCTGACGGAGCAATTCTGGCTCGACACTCGTATCCCCTTGTCAAATGACTTGGATGACTGGAGAAAGCTATCAAATGTAGAAAAAGATTTGGTGGGAAAAGTCTTTGGTGGTTTAACACTTCTCGACACTATGCAATCTGAAACCGGGGTTCAAGCTCTTCGCGCAGACATCCGTACACCACATGAGGAAGCTGTTTTCAACAACATCCAATTTATGGAATCTGTCCATGCAAAATCTTATTCATCAATCTTTTCTACCTTAAATACCAAGGCTGAGATTGAAGAAATTTTCGAATGGACCAATACCAATCCTTACCTCCAAAAGAAGGCTGAGATTGTCAACGAAATCTACCTAAACGGTAGTCCACTTGAAAAGAAAGTTGCCAGTGTCTTCCTCGAAACCTTCCTCTTCTACTCTGGTTTCTTCACTCCCCTCTACTATCTGGGTAACAACAAACTAGCCAACGTTGCGGAAATCATTAAATTGATTATTCGTGATGAATCTGTTCACGGAACCTACATTGGTTATAAATTCCAACTTGGTTTCAATGAATTACCTGAAGAAGAACAAGAAAAACTCAAAGAATGGATGTACGACCTGCTCTATACTCTTTACGAGAATGAAGAAGGCTATACAGAAAGCCTCTATGACGGTGTTGGTTGGACGGAAGAAGTTAAAACCTTCCTTCGTTACAATGCCAATAAAGCACTCATGAATCTGGGACAAGATCCACTCTTCCCAGATTCAGCTGATGATGTCAACCCAATCGTTATGAACGGTATTTCAACAGGAACTTCCAACCACGACTTCTTCTCTCAAGTCGGAAATGGTTACCTCCTTGGTGAAGTTGAAGCCATGCAAGACGATGACTACAACTACGGTTTGAATTAATTCAATTATCCCAGAATTGATAACAAATATCATGGTTTGTTTAAAACAACCATGATATTTTCGTTTTTGTTTTCTTTTGTTTTTTTAAATTGATTGATTGAACACTTTATGATAAAATAGTAATAGAAATAGAGGTGATAAGGATGTTAAAACAGGAGAAACTAGATCATATTCTAGAAACAGTAAATACAAAGGGAACTATTACTGTAAAAGAAATCATGATTCGCTTGGATGTATCAGATATGACGGCTAGACGCTACTTGCAAGAGTTGGCAGACAAGGATCTACTTGTTCGGGTTCACGGTGGAGCTGAAAAAATTCGCACAGGTTCTATTTTAAACAATGAACGTTCCAATATTGAAAAACAAAGCTTACAAATTGCAGAAAAACAAGAAATCAGCCGTTTTGCAGGCCAGTTAATTGAAGAGGGTGAAACCATTTTTATCGGCCCTGGTACAACCTTGGAATCTTTTGCCCGTGAACTTCCAATTGATAATATTCGTGTTGTAACAAACAGTTTACCAGTCTTTCTCATCTTAAACGAACGAAAACTAACAGATTTGATTTTGATCGGTGGAAACTACCGCTCTATCACCGGAGCCTTTGTGGGAACACTAACCTTGCAAAACTTAGCCAATCTACAATTTTCAAAAGCCTTCGTTAGCTGTAATGGCATTCAGGACAATGCGATTGCGACCTTTAGTGAAGAGGAAGGTGAATCTCAACGCATCGCCCTCAATAATTCCAATAAAAAATACTTACTAGCTGACAATAGTAAGTTCAATAAATTTGATTTCTATACCTTCTACAATATCTCTGATATTGATACCATCGTTTCAGACTCTAAACTGAGCAAAGAAACCTTTGAACAACTTTCAAAACAAACAAAAATTATTCTTTCTAAACCATAAAACTATCCCCACCGATTGGTGGGGATTTTTGTAAGTATTAAAAATTTCAGTTTTGTATGACTTTCTTACACGCGTTCTTTCCATGAAGTTGCTGTTGTTTGAAGAACTTTATTGAGCTCATCAATGTTTTCAAATCCAGTTGTGCGAAGCCATTCGCGAGCTGCTTCTTCACCATCTTTGATGTAAGCTTCAACTGATCCTGCCCATGTAGCACGGCCACAAAGAACTCCGTTAAAGTTTGCACCTGATTCATGGGCAAATACAAGGGTATCTTGGAAGAGTTTAGCCGATACACCAGCACTCAAGTAGATGTATGGCAAGTTAGTTGCTTCATCCTGAGCTTTGAAGAAGGCTGCTGCTTCTTCACGTGTATAAACTACTTCACCTTCAGCGAAGCCTTCAACATATTTAATGTTAACAGGAACTTCTACTTTCAAGACATCAATGTTAAAGCGTGGGTCTGAGAAGACTTTCATAGCACCAATAACTTTGTGTGGTTTTACTTTAGCGTATTCTACAGAACCAGCATCAGCAATTTTTTCATCGTAAGCAAGGATTTCAAGGAAGAATGGGATATCTTCAGCCATACATTCAGAACCGATACGTTCGATGTAAGCTTGTTTTTCTTGGTTGAGTTCGTCTGAGCTATCTACATCATAGTAAAGCAAGAATTTAACTGCATCTGCACCTTCTTCTTTAATACGTTTTGCAGACCAAACATCCAAACAGTCTGGCAAACGTTTTGTACTTGTTGTGTCATAACCTGTTTTTTCATAAGCAAGGAGAAGACCAGCTTTTTCATCAAGAGATTTAGTCGCTGGAAGTCCATACTCAGGGTCAAGAAGCATTGATGAAGCGTATTTAGTCAATTCATCTGCTACCAAGACTTTCAGTTCTTCCATTTGAGCCACAGTTGGTTCTTCTGTTTGGTGTTGAGCCATGAGGCGTTTCAAAGCACCACGTTGGTCAAATGCAAGAGCTGAAATAATCCCATTTCCATCAGAAAGTTTTTCTAAGCGTGCACGTTTTTGTTCTGTTAAAGCCATTTTATACCTCTTTTACTATTAATTGATCATATAGAGCTTGATAGTTGGCCATATTGACATGACCAGTCATTTTTTCTTGAGCATTGAGCATACCAAGGACATTAGCCTTGATGAGTAATTCTGCATCCGATTCTTTATGAAGCAGTCCTGAAGAAATTCCTGCTACAGTAGAGTCTCCAGATCCGACAGGGTTGACTACCTGAATTTTAGGAATATCTACCTTGTAGAAAGTGTCACCATGTTTGGCAAAAGCACCGTTGGCACCAAGTGAAACGATAATCCATTCAATACCTGCAAATAAAGGTTCTTGAAGGACTTCTTTTAATTCATCCAAATCCTCAGAAACTTCTCTTCCTAGAAGTTGAGATAATTCCTCATTATTTGGTTTGATGACTGTTGGTTTATGTGGTGATTCAAGAACCGCCTGAAGTGCTGCACCAGAGCAGTCCAAGACAACAGGTTTGCCAGCTTGATTAGCAAGTTCTACCAAGCTCGCATAGTAATCAACTGGAAGGCCAGCTGGCAGACTACCTGAGATGGCTACTACTTCTACAGTGTCAAGAAGATTCTCGAAATGAGCCAAGAAATCTCGTCCTTCTTGTTCAAGAACTTCAGGCCCCTTCTCAAGAATTTCTGTTTGGTTGTCCCCGTGGAGAATAGCGATACAGTTACGAGTTTCCCCCTGAATTGAGAAGAAATCTTTCTTTACTTGATCATCGATATGTTCAACAAGAAACTCACCAAGTTTGCCACCCACTAAACCAGTAGCAAGAACAGAATCACCAAATTCTGAAAGTACTCGGGTGACGTTTAGTCCTTTACCACCAGCCGTTTTGGATACATCCACCACACGATTGACAGTATCAATCTTCAACTCATCCAAAGGATAGGAAATATCAATGGATGGGTTCATTGTGACTGTTAAAATCATAGGTCACCTCTTAGTCGTGGTATTCTCCGCGATCCCATTTTTCAAGGAATTCAGTGAAGAAGTTTGCGTCTGTTTGTTTAGCATTGTGACTTTCAAGGTGTTCAATTTTCGCAATCAATTTTTTGTTTTCTTCAGATGGTTTGTATTCAGCATGGATGAAAGCTTCGATGATATCACACATGAGCAATTCACCAGTAATCTTACCACCAAATCCAATAACGTTGGCGTTTAATTGTTCTTTAGCATAAAGGGCTGTTGTCATATCACGAACCAAGGCAGAACGAACACCAGGAACTTTATTTGCAGCGTTGTTGATACCAACACCAGTACCACAGATACATACTCCAAGATCAGCCTGACCACTAGTTACAGCTTCCCCTACTTTTTTACCAAAGATTGGGTAGTGTGTACGAGCGTGGTCATAAGTACCAAAGTCAATGACTTCATGTCCTTTTGATTTCAAAAATTCTGAAACCGCCATTTTTTCATCTGTTACGATGTGGTCACATCCAATTGCAATTCTCATTTTTAACTTACCTTTCTAACTGTAATCTAATTAGCACATTTTGTTCAACATATCGACACGAATTTGGTGACGTCCACCATCGTATTTACCGTTAACAAATCCTTTAGCGATATTTTTAGCCAATTCATCACCAACAAGTTGTGCACCCATAGTAATCATACGTGAGTTGTTGTGTCCACGAGTCATATAAGCTGAACGTTCGTCAGATACTTCTGCAGCAACCATTCCTTTGATCTTAGTTGCAACCATAAATGGACCAGCCCCATAAGCATCAATCACAATACCAAGGTTTTGTTCTTCTTTGTTTACTTCTGCAGCAACAGCAAGAGTCACATCAACAAAGTCTTGACCTTCAGCTGTAACATCCACAACGTGGAAGTTTTCTTTTTCCAAGAAATCTTTCACAACTTCTTTCAATCTCAAACCTGCAGCATCTGCACCGATAACAATAGACATATTGTATACTCCTTTTTATTTTTCTAGGCTAGTAAAACCTTTTATAGTTAGCACTTGACCTACAAAAGACTTTCTAGCAATTTGTTGACAAATTAGACTGAATGAGATGGATGACACCTTATTCAAGTTTAGGAAACCAGTTTCCTAGAAATAATCTTTCTCCACGAAAGAGAATATAACAAGTGATTGTTTGTTTGTTGCAAACATCATTTGTTGCTTACAAACATAATATACTCCAATTTACCGAAAAAGTCAACAGTTAATGTTTGTTTTTGTGTTTTTCAACTAAAAAATTTCGATATCAAAACCAATTTGATCCACTTGACCAGGTTTTAGGAGACGAACATTCTTCTTATCTTCTAGATGATCTCCTTCTTCAAGGGATGTTGACAAGCCAGACCATGGTTCAAAAGCAATGAAAGGACCTTTATTCAAAGTTGACCAGATGATGAGATTTGAAAACTCTGCAAAGTGCACTTTCAATCCCTTATCATGTTTACGAGAACGAAGGGCAATTGTTCTAGATTGCAATTCATCTAAGGTGACTGCATCTGTACTGAAAAGATCATAACTGAGATCGATTTCTTTTTGCCCCTCTAGCCATGGACTTCTATCTTTAAAATCCAGCATACCCGTTTCTGGAAAAGGACGTGGAACAGAGCAAGTCTCTTCTTTCTCAAACTCTAGATAATAATCTTCATAGTCTTCATCATCCAGTAGAGGACAATTAAATCCTGGATGGCCACCAATAAAGTAAGGCATGACCTTGCTAGTTTCTTTATTGAAAATCTTGTATTGAGTCCGTACTGTCTTGCCAGTAAGGCTATAAGTGATTTCTAGGCGGAAATGATAAGGGTAGTTCTGATAGCTATTCTCATCGTCTTCAATTGCGAAAGTTACAGTCTTATCTGTCTGTTCAACTAATTCAAATTCTTTCTTGCGAACCAAACCATGACGAGGAATCTTTCCTTTACTTTCTTGTCCATTCTCATCTATATAAAGTGCTGTATCTTCTCTCAATGAACCACAAATAGGAAAGAGAACAGGAGCTTGTCCACTCCAATAAGTAGGATCCCCTTGCCACAAATACTCAAGTCCCTCAGTATCTTTTATAGAAGAAAGAGCCCCACCAAAACTGTTAAATTCAACTCTTAATTGTTCTGATTTTAATTCAATTACCATTATTTTCTCCGATTTCTTGATAGGTTATAAAAAACTAGGCTGTCACTCCTAGAAGGTATGACAACCTAGTTTCAACAATTTACACTCTGCGAAAATCCAATTCAAACTTCGTCAGCGTCGCCTTGCCGTACTTTAGTACAGCCTGCGGCTAGCTTCCTAGTTTGCTCTTTGATTTTCATTGAGCTTACATTTTATAGGAGCGCATTATTTTGCTTTTGCTGCGTACTCTTCGTTACGTTTGATCATTTGTTTTCTGTACCATGCAAAGATACCGATATAGAATACAAGGAAGACTACAGCACCAAGGATTGCTTTGATATCACCAGTTGTAGTGTTACCAATTGTCCAACCAAGAAGTTTTTCGATTGGTCCTTCAAGAGTTGAGTGAGTGATCAATTGAGTTTGGCTCACACCTTCTGGGAAGGCACCTACACCTTTAGCAAGTTCTGTCGCAAATGGTGCGATAAGTGTACCTGAAAGAAGGAAGAGTGGCAACAAGAGTGTTCCGAAGATAATCATACGGAGCAATTTACCACGAGTTACAACCAAGAGAGCTGGAGTAACACCCATTGCGATGATACCTGCAAGTGGCAAGATACCATTTCCGACTTTTGAAAGAAGCACCGCTTCAACCAACATAATTGGTGCAAGAACGTTGGCACAAGCCCAGATTTCAGCACGACCAGCGATGAATGGCCAGTCAAGACCGATGTTGAATTTACGTCCTTGAAGACGTTTAGTAGCAACGTTTGTAATACCTTGTGAAAGTGGTTCTACGGCTGCGATGAACCATGAACCGATCAATGAGAAGAGTTCCAAAGATACACCGGCAGTCAAACCAAGAGACAACCATCCTTTGATAACAAGACGCCATTTATCTGCATCTTCGACTCCTGCAATTGGATGTGGAGTTCCCATGATACCGATTACAATACCAAGAATGAAACCGATAAAGAATTTAGAACCCCAGAAACCGATTTTTTTGTTCAATTTAGCAGCATCAAAGTCATATTTATCAAGACCTGGGAAGAATTTTTCAAAAATTTTATCCAAAACCATGATAACTGGGTTCATCATGTAGTTCATGTGAGTTGAAGTCATTGGTGATGAACTTGGTGCATTAAGAAGGTCATCAAATGTAGGTTTCATCAAATCAGAGTTGATGATTTTAAGAATACCTACAAGGACAACTGCTGCAGTTGCGATAAAGAGTGAAACCCCTTGGCTCACACCATTGTTGTCAGCATACCATTTAATCAAAAGACCTGTGATAGACAAGTGCCAGATATCGAAGATATCCACGTCGAGTGTATCAGTTTTCTTCATAGCAAGCATGACTACGTTGACAATCAACATGATAAGCAAGAAGTAAAGTGTCCAAGCAGATCCCCAAGTGATTGTTGCAAGTGGAGCCCAACCAACGTCAGTAATACTCAATTGGATACCTGTGTTTTCAACGAATTTTGCAAGTGATGCTGAGAAAGCACCATTTAGCATACCGATGATGGCACCAATACCTGTAAGAGCGATGGCAAGTTTGATACCACCTTCAAGCGCTTTGGAGAATTTCACTCCAAAAAGTAAAGCCAATACTGTCAAAATGATCAGCATGATGATAGGTCCACCCATATCTAAGACGGGTTTGAAAACCCTTCCGATTAGGTCAAAGATTGCATCCATAACAGTTCCTCCCTTTTTTATGTTATATGAATGTTAACAAGTTAAAATTAGCTTAATCCGTGTTCTTTGATAGCTGCTTCAATATTATCAAATACTGGAGCGCTCATAGCTGGGATACGGAATAAAATTGGCCCAGCTTCGATAACTGGAATACCTGGTTCAAAACCAAGATCTGTCGCAGCAATCGGTGTGAAGATGTCATAACCTTTGATAAGATCTTCGTTAACGTCTTTGACCATGACTGCATCACAGTGAACATCAAAACCGCGGTTTGAAAGTTCTTCTTCGAGAGCACTTTTAATTTGGTGGCTTGAGTTAACACCTGCACCGCAGGCAGCAAGAATTTTAATCATATGGATTTCCTCCGATTTAATATTTTTAATAGACAAGATTAAGCAATTGCTTCAGCAATATAAGCATAGAGGGCTTCTGGTTCAGAAATTTTTGATAGGTCTTCAAGATGACCATTTCCAATAAAGAAGTCCATCAACTGAGCAAGAATGTTCGTTTGACTTGAACTTGAGTTATTAATGATAAAGAAGAGCAAGGATACCTCTACTTCCTTATCTGGCGCAATCATATTGTGGAAAGTCACCGGTTTCTCTAATCGAACGACCACAACTTTTTCGGCTAGATTATGAACAATATCTGTGTGAGGAATAGCCACATTCGGCAAATCCTTACCTAAAAATTCCATATCTAAGCCAGTTGGAAATGACTTTTCACGAGTGATCAAGGCTTCACGATAGGTTGGAGTCACAATTTCTCGTTCTTCCAATAAAGTTGCAACCTGATCAAAAAGATGTTCTTGATTATCCGCTTCTAAGCAAAACACAAGGTTTTTGTCAAAGAAATGATCTAATCCCATAAGGTTTTTCCCTTCTTTCCATTAACTTTATGCTATAAGTATAACACTATATGAAACCGTTGTCAATCACTTTCTGTTCTTTTTTGTCTCTTTTTTTATATTTTTGTTGTTTTTGTGATTTGTTGTATAAAAACAAACATGTAAACAAACATTTCAATTGATTTAATCCTATTCTAAATGCAAAAAAGCAGACCATCTAAGCCTGCTTTACGATTGATTTTTATATAAATTTCCTATGAACAAGGAAAGGCATTTCTGATAACTTATTCTTCATCCATGCTCAAGACGCTAAGAAACGCTTCTTGTGGGACTTCTACAGAACCGATAGCTTTCATGCGCTTCTTACCAGCTTTTTGTTTTTCAAGGAGTTTGCGTTTACGAGAAACATCACCACCATAACACTTAGCAAGCACATTCTTACGAAGAGCTTTGATATCAGTACGAGCCACAATCTTGTGCCCAATTGCTGCTTGAATTGGTACCTCAAATTGTTGGCGAGGGATGATTTTCTTAAGCTTATCAACGATAAGTTTTCCACGTTCGTAGGCAAAATCCTTGTGAACGATAAAGCTGAGGGCATCCACCTTGTCTCCATTGAGAAGGATATCCATTTTCACTAGCTTAGATGGGCGATACTCTGATAATTCGTAGTCAAAGCTTGCATAACCACGTGTCGAAGATTTAAGCTTATCAAAGAAGTCGAAGACAATCTCAGCTAGTGGGATTTGATAGATAACATTGACACGATTGTCATCAATATAGTCCATCGTCACAAAGTCACCACGTTTGCGCTGTGCTAGCTCCATAACTGCTCCGACGAATTCTTGCGGTACCATGATTTGTGCTTTAACATATGGCTCTTCAATAGTCGCAATCTTTGTAGGATCTGGGAACTCAGATGGGTTTGACACATCCATAGACTCACCATCGGTCAAATTAACTTTGTAAATAACAGATGGAGCTGTCATGATGAGGTCGATGTTGAACTCACGTTCCAAACGTTCTTGGATAACATCCATATGGAGAAGTCCAAGGAAACCACAACGGAAACCAAATCCAAGCGCCTGCGATGTTTCTGGTTCAAACTGAAGACTAGCATCATTCAGTTGTAATTTTTCAAGCGCTTCACGCAGGTCGTTGTACTTGTTTGACTCGATAGGATATAGACCCGCAAAAACCATAGGATTCATCTGCTTGTAACCATGTAATGGCTCTGCAGCAGGATTGGTTGCCAAGGTGACGGTATCACCGACACGAGTGTCCTGAACCGTCTTGATAGACGCCGCAATATAACCAACATCACCAGTCGCAAGGAAATCACGACCAACTGCCTTGGGTGTAAAGATACCAACTTCCGTAACATCAAAAGTCTTGCCATTGCTCATGAGCTGAATCTTATCGCCAGGTTTAACCACCCCATCCATGACACGCACTTGGAGAATAACCCCACGGTAAGCATCGTAAACAGAGTCGAAAATCAAGGCCTTAAGTGGCGCCGTCACATCACCCGTTGGAGCTGGTACTTTTTCTACAATTTGCTCAAGGATTTCTTCGATACCGATACCAGCCTTGGCAGATGCTAAGACTGCTTCGCTGGCATCTAGACCAATGACGTCTTCAATCTCCGTACGCACGCGCTCAGGGTCTGCTGCTGGTAGGTCAATTTTGTTAATGACTGGCATGATTTCTAAATCATTGTCCAAGGCCAGATAAACATTGGCGAGGGTTTGAGCCTCAATCCCTTGGGCGGCATCGACTACTAAGATAGCACCCTCACAGGCAGCTAGAGAACGTGATACCTCATAAGTGAAGTCCACGTGTCCTGGTGTGTCAATCAAGTGAAAAATATAAGTTTCGCCATCTTTTGCAGTATAATTCAGCTCGATAGCATTCAACTTAATGGTAATTCCACGTTCTCGTTCTAGATCCATGCTATCTAAAAGCTGGGCCTGCATTTCACGACTGGAAACGGTCTCTGTCTTTTCCAAAATGCGGTCTGCTAGAGTCGACTTCCCGTGGTCAATATGGGCGATAATAGAGAAGTTACGGATCTTCTCCTGTCGTTTTTTCAATTCTTCTAAGTTCATGATTCTCTTCCTTTCAGGGTATCTATTTATTATAAATTGTTTTTGACATTTTGACAAGACCATACCCTGCTAGGAGTACTAATCTTCAGCGACAAAGCCGTCATTTTCGATAAAGTGGTGTTCTGTCATTCCTTGGTCTGTAAAGACAATCCCGTGAAGGACACCACCATAAACAGCTCCTCCGTCCATTCCAATCTTGCCATCTTCTGTAGTCCAAAGCTCAGCTGTACCACGTTCTTGCTGTAACAAGCCATAAACTGGTGTGTGACCAAAGACAATCGTTTTTCCAGTATGATTTTCTGCTTCGTGGAATGGTTTTCTAAGCCAGACTTTTTTATAATCTGTGGTTTCATACCAGTCATCTAAGGTCAAATCAATACCTGCGTGAACAAAGATATACTTATCTGTCTCTACCACAAACGGCATTTGACGAATAAATTCGACTAAATCTGCCGCTTCAGTAGCCACCCGCTTGGCATCTTCTACTCCATCAACTGGTGCATCCAAGGGACGACCTAGGATAGAGTTAATAGTTGTATCTCCACCATTGCGACGATAGTGGTCATAGCTTTCTTCTGGGTTATCGAGCCAAGTCAGAAACATATACTCATGATTTCCTGATAGACAAATAGCCCCTTGATTGTCCACTAAGTCCTTGACCATTTCTAGAACACGGCGACTATCCTCGCCACGGTCAATCAAGTCCCCTAGAAAAAGCAACTGGGTCTGACCATCCCATGTTTTGAGAAGGTCTTCTAGCATCCCAGCTTTTCCGTGAACATCTCCAATAACATAATAGTCTGTCATCTTATTTCTCCCTGTTTCTCAACAATTCTCTGGCTTGCGTCAGGGCTGCTTCCGTCACATCATCACCTGCCAACATCTTAGCAACTTCCTCCACTCGCTCTTCAACCGTCAAGAGACGAACAGTCGAAACTGTTGAGTGGTCATTGCTAATCTTCTCAATAAAGAATTGATAATCCGCAATCGCAATCACTTGTGGCAAATGGGAAATAGCCAGAACCTGACCGTGTTGGCCAATCTTGTGAATCTTCTGTGCAATAGCCTGAGCCACACGACCGGAAACTCCCGTATCCACCTCATCAAAGACAATGCTGGTCTTGCCCTCTTTACGTGAAAAGGCAGACTTAATGGCTAGCATGAGACGGGATAATTCCCCGCCAGATGCAACCTTGACCAAAGGTTTAAAGTCTTCGCCAGGGTTGGTTGAAATGTAAAACTCGACCATTTCATTGCCCTCACGACTGAATTTTCCCTTGTTAAAACGAACCTGAAACTGGGCTTTTTCCATATAAAGGTCTTGCAGTTCTTGTTTAATCTCTGCTTCTAGCTGCTGAGCCAAGTCATGACGAGCAGATGCAAGCTGACCTGCCAAATCAACAAGATTGACTTCCAATTTCTTAAGCTCTGCTTCCATGTCCTCAGACGAAAGGTTGTTGCCTGTCAAGAGATTGTACTCTTCCGTAATCTTGGCAAAATAAAGCAAGACATCGTCTACCGTCCCGCCATACTTACGGGTAATAGTATGAAGAAGGTCCAAACGATTCTCAACTTGCATGAGGCGATTGCCATCAAAATCAAGGTCTTCAATGATAGCTTCCAGACGTTTGCTAATGTCTTCTAAGACATAGTAAGTTTCAGACAGAGAGTTTGAAATTTCACGGTATTCAGGGTCGTACTCTTCGACACTTTCCATGTCATTCATGGCTGAACGAACATTGGCCAGACTTGAAAAATCTTCATTGTCCAACATACTGTAAGCATTAGTCAGCGTATCCGCAATATTTTTATGGTTGAGAAGTTTATCACGCTCTTGATTGAGAGCCAGGTCTTCTCCAGCCTGCAAGTTTGCTGCCTCAATCTCTGCCATTTGAAATTCCAACATTTCAATACGTGCCTTGTGTTCCTGCTGGTTTTTCTTGACTTCCAGAACCTGCTTACGCATTTTACGGTAGGCATCAAAACTCATTTGATAGGTTTCTTTCAATTCCCAAAAAGCGACGTCACCGAATTCATCCAACATCTGGATATGCAGTTGAGGACGCATTAACTCCTCTTGGTCATGCTGACCATGAATATCCACCAGATGTTGCCCAATAGCACGCAAAACAGACAGATTGACCATTTGGCCATTGACACGACTGATACTACGACCATTTTGCAAGATTTCCCGACGGATGATAATTTCATCCCCCAATTCCAAACCTTGCTCATCGAAAATTTCCTGCAAAAGGCGACTATTCTCAACTGAGAAAAGCCCCTCAATCTCTGCCTTTGACGCACCGTGACGAATAACATCTGTCGTCGCACGAGCTCCCAACATCATATTCATGGCATCAATGATAATAGACTTCCCTGCACCCGTTTCACCAGTCAGGACAGTCATCCCCTTTTCAAAATTAAGGGAAATAGCCTCAATAATGGCAAAGTTTTTTATCGAAATTTCAAGTAACATACAGACCTACCAATTTTTTACTTGTTCAAAGATTTCCTCAGCTAGACTTGCACTTCTGGCAATGACTAAAATCGAGCTATCATCAGCCAAACAGCTAAAAATCTTGCCCGCAAATGTCTCTATTAACTGAGCTTTTACAAAAGCAGTATTTCCTGGGATGACTTGGAGATTGATCATCTCGTCCATCAATTCAGCCGATTCGATATTATCTTCAGCCAGTTGCAAACTTTTTACGATTGATTTTGGTAATTCATAGACATAGGTGTTGTCTCTCAAAGGAATCTTGACAATACCCAGTTCTTTGATATCTCGGGATACCGTTGCCTGAGTGGCAGTGATGCCAGCCTCTTTCAAATGTTCTACGATTTCTTCTTGTGTACCGATTTGATAATCTGTCACAAATCGTCTAATTTTTTCAAGTCTCTCTTTTTTATTCATTTTTAAATTGACTATGCGCCCTCTCTACTACTTCTTCAATTTCAGCAAGAACCTGATTGCTTGCTGACTCTTCTTTTTTCAAATACGCTAAAAACTCAATATTTCCGTGTCCACCTTGGATGGGAGAAAAGTCCAAACCAAGGACTGAAAAGCCTTCCTCTACTGCCATTGTTGTGACAGATTCGAGGACATGTTGATGGACCTTGGCATCACGAATGATTCCATTTTTCCCAATCTGCTCACGACCTGCCTCAAACTGGGGTTTAACCAGAGCCACGACCTGACCTTGATCTGCCAAGACACGGTGCAAGGCTGGAAGAATTAGACTAAGGGAAATGAAACTCACATCAATACTGGCAAAGCTCGGTTCCTGCTCGAAATCAGTCTTTTCAGCATAGCGGAAATTAAACTGCTCCATGCTGACAACTCGTGGGTCTTGGCGTAGTTTCCAAGCCAACTGATTGGTACCGACATCAACTGCAAAGACCAACTCGGCACCATTTTGCAACATGACATCGGTAAAGCCCCCAGTAGAAGCACCGATATCAATAGTTGTTGCTCCATCCACTGACAAATCAAAGACCTGCAAAGCCTTCTCCAGTTTCAAACCACCACGGCTGACATACTTGAGTTTCTCCCCCTTGAGTTTTAGCTCAGTGTCATCTGGAATTTTCTCTCCTGGCTTGTCAAACCGTTCTCCATTCAGGACTGCTACGACTAGGCCAGCCATCACACCGCGCTTGGCCTGCTCTCTCGTTTCAAACAAACCCTGTTTATAAGCTAGTACATCCACTCTTTCCTTAGCCATTGATTCTCAAACTTTCTACTACACATACAATCGATTCTATTTCAAAGGGAACCTGCTGGGCAATTTCTTCTAATTTGGCATTAGCTTGATCCAAGGTTTGGTTACAAAAGGCAATAGCCTCTTCCAAGCCCAACAAGGCTCGATAAGTTGATTTTTCAGCTTGCAGGTCCTTTTGTGGCGTCTTGCCGATTTCCTCAAAACTGGCGGTCACATCTAACACATCATCCCTTACTTGAAAGGCAAGCCCAATCAATTCACCAACAGTTTTCAGCTTCACCTGCATTTCAGGAGCCAATTCGGCTATGATAGCTGCTGCTTGGAAGGGATAGGCTAGTAACTTACCTGTTTTATTAGCATGAATAATTTGGAGTTCTTCCAAAGACAAATGCTGGTGTTCACCCTCCATGTCCAAAACCTGCCCTGCCACCATGCCCAAACTACCCGAAGCCAGCGATAAGTTGGCAATCAAGTCCATCTTGATCTGACTTGGCAAATCTGCCTGCGCTATCAAAGCATACGGATCTAGGAATAAGGCATCTCCAGCCAAAATGGCCATAGCTTCGCCGAATTTCTTATGATTGGTCAAGCGTCCCCGACGGTAATCATCATCATCCATAGCAGGAAGATCATCGTGAATCAAGCTCCCTGTATGAATCATTTCCAAGGCCGCAGCTACCTGCGCGTGAGCAGGTTTAATAGCGACCTGCAAGGCTTCCAAAACTTCTAACAAGAGAAAAGGCCGAATACGCTTGCCACCAGCATGAATGGAATAGAGAACAGACTCTCGCAAACTAGAGGCAAACTGCTGGTCTCCATAAAAATCTTCCAAGGCTGACTCGACAAGAGCTAATTTTTCTTGCTTCTTCATTCAAAATCACTTTCTGTTCCGTCTTCTTGCATGACCTTAACCAATGTCTTTTCAGCCTTGTCCAGTGTCGCTTGGAGTTCTTTTGACAGGATCATCCCCTTTTGAAAGGCCGCAATCGCATCTTCCAGAGCAATTTCACCATTTTCCAAACTTTGGACAATGGTTTCCAGTTCTGCTAGATTTTCCTCAAATTTCTTTTGTTTTGACATCTTTAACCTCTAATTCTACTTGACCATCTCGCATTAAAAGCGTCACTTGGTCTTTTTTCTTCAAACTCTCAACCGAATCCACAACTGACTCTTCTTTTTTGACAATAGCATAACCACGCGCCACGATTCGACTGGTATCCAACATGAGCAAAGCTTCTGAAAGACGCTTCACTTCAGCAACCTTGGCGTCATAAACCAAAGCCATTTGGCTACGCAGGAGCTTATCCAACTGGCCTAGACGATCTTGATAACGTTGAATCTTGGTAACAGGTGATAATTGGACCAGTCGATGCGTCCTTGCTTGGACAACTTGTTTGTTATCAGAAATCCGTGTACGTAAACTTTGTTTTAAGCGCAGTTGCAGTTGATCCAAGCGTTGCATATAGCCATCATACAAACGCTCTGGCTGTCTAAAGATAACAGACTGACTGCATTTTTTCAAAGCTTCCTGTTTCCTAGATAGGACATTGCGGACTGCTGTTGCCATCCGTTTTTCCTGATTTTGCAGATGAGCTAATAGATCCAACTTAGTCACTGGTGTTGCCAGTTCAGCAGCAGCCGTTGGTGTCGCAGCGCGGCGATCTGCCACAAAATCCGCCAAGGTCACATCTGTCTCATGCCCCACACTAGAAATGATTGGCAATCGAGATTCAAAAATAGCTCGTACCACAATTTCTTCGTTAAAAGCCCAGAGATCCTCAATAGAACCACCACCACGACCAATGATGAGAACATCTAGGTCCTCACGTTGATTGGCACGAGTAATGTTCCGTGCTATTTCCTCCGCAGCCCCTTCACCTTGCACCTTGGTCGGATAGAGAAGGATATCAACACCTGGAAAGCGCCTGCTGACGGTCGTAATAATATCTCGAATAACGGCTCCACTACGGCTAGTCACTACACCAATTCTCTTAGAAAATTGGGGAAGAGGTTGCTTGAAGCGTTCTTGAAACAGACCTTCTTCCGTCAATTTTTTCTTGAGTTGCTCAAACTGAATCGCAAGCGCACCAACTCCATCAGGCTCTGCCTTTTCAATGATGATGGAGTAGCTCCCACTTGGTTCATAGACCTGCACACGCCCAATCACATTGATCTTCATTCCTTCTTCAAGGTCGAAACCTAATTTCTGATAAATCCCTGACCAGATAGTTGCTTGAATGACCGCATGGTCATCTTTCAGGGAGAAATATTGGTGAGTAGGTCGTTTACGAAAGTTGGAAACTTGACCAGTTAAATAGACCCGTTCCAAGTAAGGGTCTTTATCGAATTTCATTTTCAGATACTTGGTCAAAGTCGTTACCGATAAATACTTTTCCATCTCCACCTACTATTCATTTTCTTGCTTTTCCATGGGTATTATTATACCAAAAATATGATTAAAAATCTCCTTTTGCATACCGAAACGAAAGGAAAAATAGAAAAAGGAGGGCAGGCCTCCACATTTGTTTATTTGCTGTTTCGAGCTTCTTCCAAAATCTTTTCAATCTTGGTCGTCAACAGATCGATAGCCACTGTATTGGTGACTCCCTCAGGAATGACGATATCAGCATAACGCTTGGTTGGTTCGATAAACTGGTGGTACATGGGTTTGACCACACCTAAGTACTGATCAATCACGCTATCCAAACTACGGCCACGCTCTTCCATATCGCGTTTGATACGACGAATAATGCGCACATCGTCATCCGTATCCACAAAAATCTTGATATCCATCAAATCACGCAGACGCTTGTCCTCCAAGACCAAAATCCCCTCAACGATAAAGACATCTTGAGGCTCCTGACGATAGGTCTTGCTACTTCGTGTATGCTCTGTATAGTCATAAGTCGGGATGTCCACCGGACGCCCTGCCAACAATTCCTTCATCTGCTCGATCATCAAATCTGTATCAAAGGCAAAAGGATGGTCATAGTTGGTTTTGATACGCTCTTCAAAGGTCAAATGAGACTGATCCTTATAGTACGAATCATGCTCAATCATGGAAATCTTTTCATCAGGGAAATGCGATAAAATGGCTCTTGAAACACTGGTTTTACCACCACCAGAACCACCTGTCACTCCGATAATGATTGGTCTATTTTGCATGCTATCCTCCGTTTTTTTATCCGTCGTCTATTCTATCACATTTTTTACAAAATTTATAGTCTGATTTTGGATAGATTATGGGTAACAATTCAAATACTTTCACTCCAGTTAGACTAGCCAAAAACCTTCCTTGGTTTGTAGAGATTGTCTCGCTTTTCTAGAATGGCTAACAATTTATCGCCTTCAAATGCAGCCAATTCTTGGTCTGTTTGGTCTAACTCGATAAAACGGCCAAAGCGCACTTCTGTAGCCTCTTCTGAACTTAGGAAAACTTTGACAAGATCCCCCGTCCCAATCTCTAGAGGATGGAGAAAGTCCAGCTGACCAGCCTCCACTTTTGCAGCAATTTCGTCCAAGGTAAGAGCATCTTCTAGCTGTAAACCGGCTGCACTAGTCCGTATCAAATGGGACATATGAGCCGCATAACCTAACTTCTCTCCCAAGTCAACTGATAAGGTACGGATATAGGTTCCCTTGCTACATTTCACACGAAAAGTAAAGCGTGCAAGATGACCCTCATAAGAAATCGGACTTGTCCGCTCAAATTGATAAATGGTCACCTGACGCTCTGGACGCTCCACTTCCTGACCAGCACGCGCATACTCATAAAGCTTACGACCATTGACCTTGACAGCCGAATACATAGGTGGAATCTGGGTAATAGGCCCAGTCAAGCTGGCAATCGCTTCATCGACAAGCTTTTCATCCAAAGGCGACAAAACAGGAGTCTCATCGACCACTTCCCCACTGGCATCCTCAGTCGTCGTTGAATAGCCGAGAGTAATTTCCCCCTCATAGACCTTGCCCTCATCCTGCATAAACTCGACCATGCGTGTCGCCTTGCCAACCGCAATGGGCAAAACACCCACTACATCCGGATCCAAGGTCCCACCATGCCCAATCTTCTTGGTTCCCAAAATCTTACGCAGTTTAAAAACCGCATCATGCGAGGTCATCCCCGCTTCTTTTTTTAAGTTGATAATACCGTTCATTTTTGCTTTATTACTCCCCCTTCAGAGCTTCAAACTTAGCTTTCATAGTTGGATTTTTTCGCGTTAGTTTTTTGACTGAAACATCTTCTAATTTATTATTTGCGAGGCGGAGTTGATTTTCAGATGTTGTTAGGAACTTTTTAACCTCTTCCATGCGTTTGATGGCCTTATCGATTTCATCGATTGCTTTACCAAAGTTGGTTGAAGCAGAGTTGTAGTTTTTGGCAAAAGCTACTTTGAAGGCATCCAAGTCTTCTTCAAAATGCGTAATATCGATATTCTGCTCGCGAACCAAGGCCAACTCCTGCTTGTATTTTAGGGAATTAAGCGCTGCATTTCGCAAAAGACCAATCAACTGGATGAAGAACTGGGGACGGACGACATACATCTTTTCATATTCGTGGCTGACATCCACGATACCCGTGTTGAAGTAGTCATTATCTGCCTCAAGCATGGTCACTAAAACGGCATATTCACAGTTCTTTTCCCGACGGTCCTTGTCCAATTCCTTGTAAAAATCTGCATTCTTGTGCTTCTTCTCTGTTCCGTCAGCTTCGTTTTTCATCTCAAACATAATGGAAATAATCTCAACGCCATTTTCATCACATTCACGAAATATAAAGTCCCCCTTAGACCCACGCGCAGAAACCTTGTTATCCTTCTCAAAGTAGGCATTGGGGAAGGCAAAACTGCGGACCTTGTTAAACTCGCTCTCTGCATAGTGTTCCAAACTTTCCCCGATAGCTTTGGTGGATTGTTGTGCCTTGAAATTCTTGTAAAATTCGACTTGTTCACTGGCTGCTTTAAGCTGTGCCTCATAGTTTTGTTTAACAGAAGCAAGAGAAAGCTCATTTTCTTTTTCTTGTAAGAGAAGCTGGTTTTTGACCTGATCCCGTTCTTTTTCTAGGTCAGAAAGGGTCTTTTGCAGTTGATTTTCATGCTCCAAACGCAAGGTCGCCAACTGGTTTTCCAAGGCCTGCACTTCCTTGTCCTTGGCCAATAAGGCCTGATGACTTGTTTGTTCAACCTCTTTCTTGGCCAATTCTTTTTCTGCATCAAAGTTTTGGATTTGACTCTGCAATTGCGCAATTTCTTGGTCCTTCTGAGCCAGTTTAGTCTGTTGCTCATTCATAGTCTTCTGCTCAACCAAGGCCAGCTCCTGCTTCATTCGCTCGTGCAATTCCTTATCAAACTCAACAGTTCTCACTTGGGATAAAAGTTCAGCATACTGACTTTCATTTACTGTAAAGACTTCCCCACAGTTGGGGCATTTGATTTCGTTCATATCGTTCCTCTTTCTAGACTTCTTCATCCATTATATCATGCCTGAGGGAAAATCAAAAACAGCGAGTTGAAACCCACTGTTTATATCTGTTACTTTAAATTTTTTCTAAGGCCAAACGTAAATCTTCAATCAAATCTTCTACATTTTCAAGACCGATTGACAAGCGGATTTGGTTAGGTGTGACACCTGCTGCTTCTAGGTCTTTTTCTGACAATTGACCGTGAGTGGTTGTAGGTGGATGAACCACAAGTGATTTAGCATCTGCCACATTTGCAAGGTCAGAGAAGATCTCTAAATGATCAATGACCTTGCGAGCTTCTGCCTCCCCACCTTTGACATGGAAGGTAAAGATTGAACCCACACCTTTTGGCAAGTATTTCTCAGCCAAGGCATGATAAGGACTATCTGCCAATTTTGGATAGTTAACTTTTTCTACCTTAGGATGGTTGACAAGGAAATCAACAATTTTCTCTGTATTTTGCACATGGCGTTCGACACGAAGTGAAAGGGTTTCCAGTCCTTGAAGCAAGAGGAAGGCATTAAATGGTGACAAGGCTGCACCAGTATCACGAAGTAATTGAACTCGAACAGCGATAATAAAGGCTGCTGCCCCAACATCACGAGTATAGCTCAAGTTGTGGTAGCTAGGATCTTCCTCAACAAATTGAGGGAATTTTCCTGAAGCCGCCCAGTCAAAACGACCGCTATCTACAATCACTCCTCCAATGGTCGTACCATGCCCACCGATAAACTTAGTCGCTGAGTGAATAGCAATATCTACACCATGAGAAAAAACGTTAATCAAATAAGGTGTAGCAAAAGTATTGTCAGAAACAAGTGGAATCTGATGTTTATGCGCAATCTCAGCCAATTTTTCCAAATCTGGAATGTTAATCAAGGGATTGCCCAAGGTTTCAATCAAGACAAGCTTGGTATTGTCATTGATTGCTGCTTCTACTTCCTCCAAATTATCCACATTCACAAAAGTTGTTGTGATCCCATAACGAGGAAGGGTTTCTTTCAAGAGATTGAAAGTCCCACCGTAAATAGTTGATGCCGCTACTACATGATCACCCGCATGAGCAAGCGCCAAAATCGTATAAGTCACTGCAGCCATACCTGAAGCTGTTGCAAGAGCTCCAACACCACCTTCAAGGGCAGCAATTCTTTCTTCAAAGGCAGCTGTTGTAGGGTTGGTGATACGAGTATAAATGTTCCCTGGTTTTCTCAAGGCAAACAAATCGGCACCTTCCTGCGTGTCATCAAAAACAAAGGATGTTGTTTGATAAATCGGCACCGCACGAGACTTGGTAGCTGGATCCACAACTTGACCAGCATGTAGTTGCAAAGTTTCAAATTTAAAATCACGAGTCATAAGGCGACCTCCAAATAGTTTGATTAAGGATATTGTAACACCTTAAGGTATAGTTTACAAATATCAGTTTTCTATGTTTTGATATAAGAAATAGCTATTACTCTATTTTAAAAATGAAAAAAGCACGATTCAATCGTGCTCATTTTCTTAATCTACATAAGTGTCTTCATTTTTATTGAGGAAGGCATATGGAAGACCCATCAAGAGGCCTCCTCCGATAAAGTTCCCAATGAAGGTTACTCCCCAGTGACGAAGCATATTTCCAACACCGAAGTTAGCAATTGAATCAGCAGCAACACTGAATTTTACAATCGCGAAAGAAGCAAAGTTCGCAGCGATGTGCTCATTTGTTAAAAATACAAACATGTAAATCGCTGATAAAACTAGCCAAAGTTTGGCACCACCGTCTTTCACCAAAACAAATGAAAGAATGGCAATATTTACGAAAATATTTGCCAAAATCGCCTCAAGCAAGATTAATTCATTTGAGCGACCTAACTTCATCTCAACAACGCCTGAAATAAAGCTATCGTGAGTCAGATGTGCATAGGCTGCCGAATGAGCAAAACCCCAACCTGCTATCAAAGCTCCGATAAGGTTGAACAAGGTACAATAAAGTAGAATCTCAGCTGTTTTTCTCCAAGAGATTTTTTTCAAGAAACTACCAGCAGTCAAGAACATCATGTTTGATGTTACCAACTCGGCATTCAAGAAAACAATATAGGCCAATCCCCAAGCAAAGACAAATGGGAAGAGGAAGCGGCCACTACCTGGTGCGATTTTATTAATCAAATCAGCCCCAACTGCACCAGCAGCTGTACTAAAGGTTAAAAATGCACCTGCGAACATCGAACGAATCGCATACTTAAATTTGCTTTGACTATAAAGACTTTCTTTCTTCTTGCAAGCAAATTCAATCTTTGAGATAAATTCTGAAGAAACCATAATAAACTCCTAAAAATTTTTTACATGATAATTATATCACAAACTTTAATGTTAGGAAAGCGTTTTCTATATTTTATAATCTTTTATTTTGAAACTCTATCTATAAAAAATCAGTAAAACCTAAGATTTTACTGATTTGTATTAATAAAATTGTTTATATGGTTGACTAAAAGCTGTTAGGATTTCATCAGATGTCTGTGAATAGTCTTTTGTTTCTTTCAAATCGCCTTTTACAATAATACGTTCTGTAGCAGCAAGGTCTTCACAGGTTACTAATGTAATCTCATTTACCCCATCTCTATCATCAACTTCATCAACACGATCTGGTGTAACACGTTTGACTTCACGTATTTCATAAGTATAAACTTTATTTTTATCAGTTAGATAAATCTTCATCCCATTTTTAGCGTTATCCAAAGGAGAAAATAACATTTTATTAGCATTATTGACACCAAAAATATGATGACTAGCTAGACTATAATTTCCTTTCCCCATCTCTTGATCGCGTTTCATCGTACCAGCACCATAGAAAAGATTGACATTATCAAGCCCTTTAAAAATTGGCAAATTCATTTCTAATTCAGGGACAGCAATTCCACCGATAACAGGCAATTTTTGCGAATCCCATTGTGAGGATAAGACAGCTTCTGACGAGATAGCTTTTACGGAATCAAAGTCAAAATTACCTTCTGTATCTTGATTTTCTTCCAATTTTTCTTTTGATACCTGGCTGACTTGGTATTTATTGGTATTCCAAACCATGAACATATCACGAATTTTTGAATTGAAAATCAAAGCCACTGACAAGAGAATTAAGAATCCTGCCAAAATATTGATTAGTAAATTTTTTCGGTTTATTTTCTTTTTATGAGACATTATGCTTTACCTTCTGTTTCGTTTTCTGTTCCAACTTCTTCTTCTTTTTCTTCCGCTGAAACCGTAGTAAAGGTTACAATTTTGGCATCTTGGTCCAGGCGCATTACTTTAACTCCCATAGTTGAGCGACCTGTTTCTGAAATATTAGCAACGTTAGTTCGAATCATGACACCTGTATCAGTGATAATCATCAAATCTTCATCACCTTTAACTGTCATAAGACCAGCAAGGGAACCATTCTTTTCCGTAATTTTAGCAGTTTTCATCCCCTTACCACCACGACCTTTAGTTGGATATTCGGTCGCAACTGTGCGCTTACCAAATCCTTTTTCAGTGATAATAAGAACCTCGTCCTGGTCTGTAATCACACTAGCACCAACAACTGTGTCCCCTTCACGAAGATTGACACCTTTCACACCAGTAGCAATACGACTCATCCCACGAACGGCTGATTGATTAAAGCGAACTGCATAACCAAGCTTGGTACCAATGATAATATCTGTATCTTCTTCTGTTAGTAAAACATTAATCAATTCATCTTCATCTTTGAGGTTCAGTGCTTTAAGTCCATTTTGACGAATGTTAGCAAATTCCTTAACGCTGGTTCTCTTCACAATACCATGACGGGTTGTGAAGAAGAGATAAGCATCATCGCTGCGTTCAGATTCAACATTGATGATGGTCTGAATACTTTCACCTTCATCCAATTTCAAAAGATTAACTATTGGTAATCCCTTAGCAGTACGGCCATACTCAGGAATTTCATAGCCTTTCAGGCGATAAACACGTCCTTTATTTGTAAAGAAAAGTAGATGATCATGGGTACTAGTTGACACTAACTCACGAACAAAATCGTCATCCTTAACACCTGTCCCTTGAACACCACGCCCACCACGTTTTTGAGCAGTAAACTCAGCTTGGTCCAATCGTTTAATGTAACCCTTATTAGATAGTGTAATCAAAACATCAGCTTCTTCGATCAAATCTTCATCTTCAAGACTCAAGACTTCACCGATCATCAATTCCGTACGGCGTTGATCACCAAACTTACGCTTGACTTCATCTAATTCATCCTTAATGATTTGAGAAACACGTTCAGGCTTAGCTAGAATATCTGTTAAATCCGCAATCAGAGCCAAGAGCTCATCATACTCAGACTGAATCTTATCGCGTTCCAAACCTGTCAAACGACGAAGACGCATATCAAGGATGGCTTGACTTTGACGTTCAGAAAGTTTGAACTTGTTCATCAATTCGGCTTGAGCTTCGGCATCCGTTTCACTAGCACGGATAATACGAATCACTTCGTCGATATGGTCAAGTGCGATTAAAAGACCTTCTAAGATGTGTGCACGCGCTTCTGCTTTTTCTTTATCAAAACGTGTACGACGAACAACCACTTCTTTTTGGTGCTCAATATAAGCATCCAAAATCTGACGAAGGGACAAAATCTTGGGTACACCATTTTGGATAGCAAGCATATTGAAACCAAAATTGGTTTGCATCTGGGTCATCTTGAAGAGGTTATTGAGGATAACATTGGCTGAGGCATCGCGCTTAACTTCGATAACAAATCGCACCCCTTCACGGTTTGACTCATCACGCACTGCTGTGATGCCCTCAATACGTTTTTCCTGAACCAAACGAACAATATGCTCATGCACCTTTGTTTTATTAACCATATAAGGAAATTCCGTTACAACGATGCGCTCACGGCCAGTCTTGGTTTCTTCGATTTCAGTACGAGAACGAAGAACAATAGAACCTTTACCTGTTTCGTAAGCCTTATGGATACCTGATTTCCCCATGACAAGGGCACCAGTTGGAAAATCTGGACCAGGCAAGACTTCCATCAAGTCCTTAGTAGTTACTTCAGGATTATCCATAACCAACTTGACCGCATCAATGGTTTCTCCCAAGTTGTGAGGCGGAATGTTGGTTGCCATTCCAACAGCAATACCAGTTGCTCCATTAACTAAAAGATTTGGAAAACGGGCTGGCAAGACCAAGGGTTCTCGTTCATTGGCATCATAGTTATCAACGAAATCAACTGTATTTTTATTGATATCACGAAGCATTTCCAGAGCAATCTTGCTCATACGAGCCTCAGTATAACGCTGGGCGGCAGCACCGTCTCCATCCATAGAACCAAAGTTCCCATGTCCGTCGACAAGCATGCAACGGTAGCTCCACCATTGCGCCATGCGGACCATGGCTTCGTAGATAGAAGAATCTCCGTGTGGGTGGTACTTACCCATGACATCCCCTGTAATACGAGCAGATTTTTTATGAGGTTTATCTGGAGTAACACCCAATTCATTCATTCCGTACAGAATCCGACGGTGAACGGGTTTCAAGCCATCTCGAACATCAGGAAGGGCCCGCGCTACGATAACACTCATGGCGTAGTCGATAAAGCTAGTCTTCATCTCCTTTGTCAGATTGACATTCACTAAATTTCTATCTTGCATTAATAAATGCCTCATTTCACAATTTGTAATTAACTATATTATACCATAATGTCCGCTATATTTCAGGTATCTAAAACCACTAAAACGTTTACATAGTGAACTGAAAGGCATATCCGTGACAAAGCTTTTTAAAAGTGATAAAATTGAAATAACTGGGGAAATCCCTGAATAAAATTAAGGAGATGTTTAGAATAATGACTTCCACTAAACAACACAAAAAAGTTATCCTTGTCGGTGATGGTGCAGTAGGTTCTTCTTACGCTTTTGCACTTGTTAACCAAGGAATTGCACAAGAACTCGGTATCATTGAAATTCCTCAATTGTTTGAAAAAGCTGTTGGTGACGCTGAAGACCTTAGCCACGCACTTGCTTTTACTTCACCTAAGAAAATTTATGCAGCTAAGTACGAAGACTGTGCGGATGCAGACCTTGTAGTTATCACTGCTGGTGCTCCACAAAAACCAGGTGAAACTCGTCTTGATCTTGTTGGTAAAAACCTTGCTATCAACAAATCAATTGTTGAACAAGTTGTTGCATCAGGTTTCAAAGGTATCTTCCTTGTTGCTGCTAATCCAGTTGACGTCTTGACATACTCAACATGGAAATTCTCAGGTTTCCCTAAAGAACGCGTTATCGGTTCAGGTACTTCACTTGACTCAGCTCGTTTCCGTCAAGCACTTGCTGAAAAAATCGGCGTTGATGCTCGTTCAGTTCACGCCTACATCATGGGTGAACACGGTGACTCTGAGTTTGCCGTTTGGTCACACGCTAACGTTGCCGGTGTAAAATTGGAACAATGGTTGCAAGCTAACCGCGACTTGGATGAAGCTGACCTTGTAGAACTCTTCATCTCAGTTCGTGACGCTGCTTACTCAATTATCAACAAAAAAGGTGCAACATACTACGGTATCGCAGTAGCCCTTGCTCGTATCACAAAAGCTATCCTTGACGATGAAAATGCAGTTCTTCCACTTTCAGTATTCCAAGAAGGTCAATACGGAGTTGAAAACGTCTTTATCGGTCAACCAGCTATCGTTGGTGCACACGGTATCGTTCGTCCAGTAAACATCCCATTGAACGATGCTGAAACTCAAAAAATGCAAGCTTCAGCAAAAGAATTACAAGCTATTATTGACGAAGCATGGAAAAACTCAGAATTCCAAGATGCTTCTAAAAACTAATTTAGATAGAAATAACTCCTTGAGCTTTCAAGGAGTTATTTTTTATCTGTTTCTAAACTACATATTTTATAAAGGTTGCATGAAGAAAATAATATCTCAAAAAGAACACCATGACACTATGGCGCCCCATCAAATCAACACTGACATCATGAAACTCATTGGACAAACAGTACCTGATACCGTCGCTTTAAACCGAAAGTAAAAAGTTTTGCTTCATTTTTTCTCCTTGATACAAAAAGACCTATCATATAGGCTAGAAAGCTTGATATGATAGGTTCTTTTTCATTTTAGTTAACGTACTGTACGGATACGTATTGTGTTTGTACGTACAGCTTCACCAACTGGCACACCAGCTACGATAACAATATCATCACCAGATTCTACAAGACCTGCTTCAACTGCTTTACGTTCAGCAATTTCGAACATATCATCTGTTGATGATGGAGTTTCAGTCAACATTGGGATAACACCCCAGTTCAACATCAATCCACGCTCTGTCAATTCGTCGAATGTCAATGCCAAGATATCAGCATTTGGACGATATTTAGAGATCAAACGTGCTGTATGACCAGTCTTAGTAAGAGTTACAACCAATTTAATGTCCATTGAGTTTGTAGCATCTTTAACAGCTGAAGCCATAACTTCTGTCTTAGAGTTACGTTCGAAAGTATCTGAGTTCAAACGTCCGTATTCGTTAAGAAGAGTTTGTGCGTTCTTGTCAATTGTAGCCATTGTTGTTACTGACTCAAGTGGGTATTTACCGTTTGCAGACTCACCTGAAAGCATTGTCGCGTCAGTTCCATCGATAACAGCGTTAAATACGTCTGATACCTCTGAACGAGTTGCACGTGGTTTTTCAGTCATTGTTTCAAGCATGTTTGTTGCTGTGATAACAACTTTACCTGCTGCGTTCACTTTAGTGATGATCATTTTTTGGTAAACTGGAACCATTTCAAATGGTACTTCGATACCCATGTCACCACGAGCAATCATGATACCGTCAGCAGCTTCAATGATTTCATCCAAGTTGTCGATACCTTGTTGGTTTTCGATTTTCGCAAACAATTGAACATGACCGTTACCAGTTTCTTCACAGATTGCACGAACTTCGTCAACGTCTTTTGCAGTACGTACGAATGAGATTGCGATGAAGTTGATACCTTGTTCCAAACCGAAACGAATATCAGCGTTATCACGTTCAGCAAGAGCTGGGAAAGGAATTTTAGTGTTTGGGATGTTTACACCTTTTTGTTTAGCGATAACACCGTCATTTTCAACGACTACTTCAAATTCACGAGTTTCATCGTCTTTTGAGAAAACACGAAGACCAAGTTTACCATCGTCAACCAAAACTTGGTGACCAACTTCAACATCATCATAGATATCAAGAGCACCAGCAACGTTCAATGCAATCACTTCACGAGTTGATTTGATTCCTTGTTTAGTTGCAACACGGATTTTTTCACCAGTTGTGTAAGAGTACTCTTTTGCGTCACCTTCGAACAATTCAGTACGGATTTCTGGTCCTTTAGTATCAAGAAGGAAACCAACTTTTTTACCTGCAAGTTTTTCTGCAAGTTTAACAGTTGCCATACGATCACCTTGTTCTTGGTGGTCACCGTGTGAGAAGTTGAAACGGAAAGTGTTAGCTCCTGCTTCAATCAATTGAGCAATGTTTTTAGCTGAAGCTTCAACGTCAAGTTTTTCACCCCAGTATCCGTCATCACCGAATTTTTTACCACCGCGAATTTCTACCGCAGGACCCAAAGTTGCAACGATTTTTACACGTTTGTTCATGATTTTTGTGACTCCTTTATATAAATGACCTTTTTGGTCTTTTTAACAAAATTATAAATTATGACAAGCTCTTATTCAAGCTAGATAGCTCAAGGTCAGCTTTATGTGGGTTGTTAACCACAATCTTACCGTCTGCAGTCAAGCTAAACAAAGCTCCTTCTTCTGCAGTACCAAGAATTGGATTTTCAACCATTTTTTCGTTACGGATACCAACCGCAACACCACCAATGCCTTCTTTGAGAAGTTTCACGGCATGCGCACCCATACGTGACGCCAAAACACGGTCACGCGCAGTTGGAGAACCACCACGTTGAATATGTCCAAGTTCTGTCACACGAAGATCGCTTGTATCTCCAGCTTCTTTTAGTTTTTGACCAAATTCAGCTGCTGACATCACACCTTCTGCCAAGACGATGATATTGTGTTTTTTACCACACTCATAACCACATTTAATGCTTTCTACGATATCTTCAATCTTGAATCCTTCTTCAGGAATGATGATTTCATCAGCACCAGTTGCAATACCTGCCCAAAGAGCGATATCACCTGCGTTACGTCCCATAACTTCGATAACAAATGTACGACGGTGACTTGATGATGTATCACGAATCTTGTCGATAGCGTCCATAGCAGTAGTAACCGCTGTGTCAAAACCGATTGTAAAGTCGGTACCAACGATATCGTTATCGATTGTACCTGGAAGACCGATAGCTGGGAAGCCATGTTCAGTCAAACGCATAGCACCGTGGTAAGATCCATCACCACCGATAACAACTACACCTTCAATTCCGTGTTTTTTCAATTGCTCAATCCCTTTCAGTTGCCCTTCAAGTTGAGCGAACTCTGGGTAACGAGCAGAGTGAAGGAAAGTACCACCACGAGAAATGATGTCTCCTACTGAAGCAGCATCTAGGGGATGAATTTCACCAGCAACCATACCGGCATATCCATCATAGATACCAAAAACTTCCATTCCTTCTGAGATTGCTTGACGAACAACTGCACGGATGGCAGCATTCATACCAGGGGCGTCTCCACCACTAGTCAAAACAGCAATACGTTTCATTTGGTTTATGCTCCTTTTTCTTTTAACATTCTTACTGATTATATCACATTTAATTGGAAAATTCTTCTATTTTCCGTAATTTTAACGATAAATCGTTTTCATAACAATTTCACCTAATTTCGCTTCTAATTCAGTGGATTTGACTACAAAATGATGGGGAGAAATAATTGTTCTCTGTTCCTCTTCATACCTGATGATGACTGGAATTGGACCTTTATACTTGTCTAAAATTCTCGAAATTTCTTGATCTGAATCATGATTTTTGACTTGAATCCAAAAACGTTCCGCAACTGCTTCTCTTATTTCTTGTGCAATCATTTGCAGGCGGCCATCACGTGACTGGACTTTTCCTTTGATGTAGTAGAATGCTCCCTCTCTTACTTCCTGCCCAATCTGTCGATATAAGTCTGAAAAGAGTGTGACATCCAATTTTTTCTTACTGTCATCCACCTGTAAGAAAGCCATATTTTCACCTTTTTTGGTTCGAATTACTTTTATCTTCTGAACTTCAACTAAGATAATAGCATAGCTATTTTCTGATAAATTTCCAATAGATGTAATCGGGTAAATAGCCTTGCTTAAAATAGCTTGTAGTGGATGTTTGCTAACTCCTACTCCTAGAAGTTCTTGTTCCATATAGAATTTTTCTTGTTCTGTCCAATCTTCCGATTCCTGCCAACTATAGATGGTATCACCAAACAAGCTTCCTAATTCTTTCACAAATTCAAATAGATTAGCTAAATTATTGAATACTTTTTGACGATTTTTTTCAAATGAGTCGAAAAGACCAACTTTTACCAAAGGTTCTAGCAGTGGTAGTTTCAGGTAATTCTCAGGTAATTTAGATATAAAATCTTCAATGTTAGAATAGGGTCTATTTTTAATAATCCAAAGCGCCAAATCATTGCTGACACCCTTAATCGATTTCAGACCTAGATAGATAGACTTATTCGCAATTTTATCGTGATAGGGAATCGTATTGATAGACAACGGTTCTACTTCAAAGCCTGCTTCTAGTGCGTCTGTTAGGTAATCACTATTGGAAGAATTCAACATGACCTGATAAAAGATGGCTGGATAGTGTGTTTTGAAATAGGCCAACTGGAAGGCCAAGGCTGAGTAAGCATAGGCGTGAGATCGGTTAAAACCATAACCTGCAAACTTCTCCATGACATCAAAGACCTGCTCTGCCTTTTCCACAGTATGTCCAGCCTCTATGGAACCTTGAATAAAGGAGGCCCTCATCTCATGCATAGCAGAGGCATCCTTTTTCCCCATAGCTCGACGCAAAATATCGGCCTTCCCAAGACTAAATCCGGCAAAACGCTGAGCTACCTGCATAACTTGCTCCTGATAGAGCATGATACCATAGGTTGGAGCCAAAATATCTTCCAGAGCTGGATCTAGAACAGTCACTTCTTCCTTCCCATGCTTTCTTGCAACAAAATTATTGATATAATCACTAGCACCTGGTCGATTTAAGGAAGTAGTTGCTACGACATCTTCAAAACAGATTGGTTGCACACGTTTTAGCAAGCGAATGGCACCAGGTTGTTCAAATTGAAAGATACCTTTTGTATTCCCAGCAGCAAAAAGAGCTAGGGTGTCCTTGTCTTCTAAATCGATTTCTTCAATTTTCAGATGAATACCTTCTGTTTCAGCAAGCATCTCTTGCATCTTCTGGACAAAGGTCAAATTTCGTAGTCCCAGAAAGTCCATTTTCAAAAGCCCACTAGCTTCTACTCCATGAGCATCATACTGGGTCAGTGGAATTTCATCACCATGCTTTAGAGGGATGTAGTTGGTCAAATCTTGGTCACTGATTACAACACCAGCTGCATGGACAGAGGTTTGTCTTGGATAGCCCTCAATCTTGCAAGCAATTTCAAAGGCTTTTTGATATTCTAACTTACTATTGATTTGCTGACGAAACTGTAGATTGCCCTCATAGGCTGACTTGAGATTATCACGAAAACTAATTTTCTTTGTAATTGCAGATAATTCGTACTCTGGCACACCAAAGCGTTTCAAGACATCTCGCAAAGCCTGCTTGGCGCCAAAGGTAGAAAAAGTAACGATTTGCGCAGCATGCTTGCTACCATATTTATTACCAACATATCTGATAAAATCTGGACGATAAATATCAGGGATATCAATATCAATATCAGGCATAGTATAGCGTTCACGATTGAGGAAACGTTCAAAAATGAGATTCTTCTCCACAGGGTCAATCCCTGTAATGTTTAAGGCATAGGAAACTAAGCTACCAACTGCGGAACCTCGTCCCATTCCCATATAATAGCCATTCGAACGTCCAAAACGTAACAAATCCCAGACAACCAAGAAATAATCATCAAAGCCCATATCATGAATAACAGCCAATTCTTGGTCTAGACGGTCTTGATATTCTTTGCTAGTCAACCCCTTCTGAGCAAGCCCCAATTCAGCACGTTCTCTCAACTCTTCTACGGCTGGTCTAGCTGGATTGAAGCGAGGCAGTTTCAGACTAGTATCCAAGTCATAAGAGATGCCTGAAATAAGCTTTTCTAAATTGTCTAATGCTTGAGGAAAACGTTCTTGGAATAATTTCTCTAAAGAACTTGCCGATATAAAGACATTTTGGCGTGAGCGTAAGGGAACCTCTCTTAGAGGTAGATTTTCTTTAATCGCTGTTAATACTTGCAGAACTTCTCTATCCTTACTTTCAAAAGCATTGACTCGATAAAGAGGCAAGATTGGATGGTGAAATTCGCTGACCAGTGTTTCTGGGTAAACCCCAATATAGTAATCACGACCTAGATTGAGCGACTCGAGCTCTTCAAAATAAGGCACAATGATCGCAACATCCTCCAGATACTGAGACAGAACTGACCAAGTTTTCTCCCCCTGCATCTTAGCTGTTGAAAGTTTCATCAACTGCCGATAGCCCACACTAGATAGAGCTAAAAAGCGCAGATTCACTTCCTGATCATCCACAAATACATTCATTTCAAGCCCTAACAAAGGATGAATGCCATATTTTTTTGTAATCTCTAGAAAGTCAAAAGCCCCGTATAGATTGTCAATATCCATCATAGCAATATGAGTGTAGCCATATTCTTTAGCTGCTCTCACATACTTGTCGGTCGAAATGACACTCTCCATAAAACTATAGACTGTTTTTGTATCTAGTTGTGCGATCAATTTACACTTCTCCTCTATCGTTCTCACTATATTATACCATTTTCTTAAAATTTCTATTACTATTACTGATGCTTTACTATCTAAAAACTCAAATCATAGTTGACTAGACGATCCTTACACGATTATCAAAAATATCACTAATATTTTTGTATTTAGGCTTATCATTTTACATGTTTATTTTATAAACGCTTATTTTTATTTATTATAATTTCTGTTCATTTTTTACAGTTTCTTTTCTCTCTATTTTTTGATATAATAACTTTAATATATTTCATAAATAGGAGGTCTTATGCGTTTTAATCAATACAGCTATCTCAAAACTTCATCAACGCAGGCCCTGAATGATTTAGTTTCTTTAGGTTTCAACCTAAAACCTACTGATTCAGAAAAAAAACAATTTGAGGACTTTATTCGTAAAATTTATTTCACATATCAGAATACAGACTATCCTTTGTCTTTACTTGCTTCAGATAAAAAAAATGATATATTAACTTTTTTAAAATCTAGCAAAGAACTAACTGCAGATATTTTCTATACTGTTGCTTTTCAACTCTTAGGTTTTTCTTATTTGATTGACTTCGAAGACAGTGATGTTTTTCGTAAAGAGACTGGTTTTCCCATTGTATACGGTGACTTGATTGAAAATCTCTATCAGTTACTCAATACTCGCACCAAAAAGGGAATCACTCTTATCGACCAACTTGTCAGCGACGGTCTTATTCCTGAGGATAATGACTATCACTACTTTAACGGCAAGAGTTTGGCTACTTTTTCTAGCCATGATGTCATACGTGAAGTCGTTTATGTTGAGACTCGTGTCGATACTGACCAAAAAGGGCTACCAGACTTAGTCAAGGTCAGCATTATTCGTCCTCGTTATGACAGGCAAATCCCTGCTATCATGACCGCAAGTCCCTATCATCAGGGAACAAATGACAAGGCGAGTGACAAGGCACTCTACAAGATGGAAGGCGAACTTGAAGTGAAGCCTGCCCACAAGATCGAGCTAGAGGAACCTCGACTAAATCTAGTCGAATCTCAAGGTCAAGCTGCGCTTGTGTCAGAAGCTGAGGAAAAGCTAACGCACATCAACGCTAGCTATACACTCAACGACTACTTCCTTCCACGAGGTTTTGCCAATCTCTATGTTTCAGGTGTTGGTACCAAAGACTCTACAGGTTTCATGACTAATGGAGACTATCAGCAAATTGAGGCTTATAAAAATGTTATCGATTGGCTCAATGGTCGTTGTCGTGCCTTCACTGACCACACGCGCCAACGTCAAGTAAATGCTGACTGGTCAAACGGAAAAGTAGCTACAACTGGTCTTTCCTATCTAGGTACTATGTCCAATGGTCTTGCGACTACAGGTGTAGATGGTTTAGTTGTTATTATTGCCGAGGCTGGTATTTCTTCGTGGTACAACTACTACCGTGAAAACGGTCTGATAACTAGCCCAGGTGGTTATCCAGGTGAGGACTTTGACTCCCTTGCTGAACTAACCTACTCTCGTAATCTCTTGGCTGGTGACTATATACGTGGTAATGAAGCTCACCAAGCTGACTTAGAAAAAGTAAAAGAGCAACTGGATCGCAAGTCTGGCGATTACAATCAGTTTTGGCATGACCGCAATTATCTGCTTAATGCCCATAAGGTAAAGGCAGAGGTTGTCTTTACTCATGGTTCTCAGGATTGGAATGTCAAACCACTTCATGTTTACCAGATGTTTCATGCCCTTCCTGCCAATATAAATAAGCATCTCTTTTTCCATAATGGCGCTCATGTTTATATGAACAACTGGCAATCTATTGACTTCCGTGAATCTATGAATGCCTTATTGACTAAGAAATTACTGGGAGAAGATACAGATTTTCAACTTCCGACTGTTATTTGGCAGGACAATACAGCTCCTCAGACTTGGTTATCACTTGATACCTTCGGTGAGCAAGAAAACTTTGAAACCTTCGCACTTGGTCAAGAAGAGAAAGTGATTCAAAACCAGTACCCAGATAAAGATTTTGAGCGTTATGGCAAGACATACCAGACTTTCAATACAGAACTCTATCAAGGGAAAGCCAATCAGATTACTATTGATCTTCCTATAACCAAAGATCTTCACTTGAACGGTCGGGCTCAGCTCAATCTTCGTATCAAATCCAGTACAAACAAGGGGCTCTTATCTGCCCAATTACTGGAACATGGACAAAAGAAATACCTACAACCTTATCCAGCTGTTTTAAGTGCTAGAACCATTGACAACGGACGCTACCATATGTTGGAAAATCTCTGCGAATTGCCATTTAGACCAGATTCACAACGAGTTGTGACAAAAGGCTATCTCAATTTGCAAAATAGAACTGATTTACTGTTAGTAGAGGATATTACTGCAGATGAATGGATGGATATCCAGTTTGAATTGCAACCGACTATTTACAAGCTAAAAGAAGGAGATACTCTTCGTTTAGTACTCTATACTACTGACTTTGAAATCACCATACGAGACAATACTGACTACCACCTGACTGTTGATCTTGAACAGTCTACTCTTATCCTACCTTGTCAAAAGGTATAATGTAACAGATATTCAGTATGGAAAGATTTCCACTTGAACAGTCTAACTAAACATAAACTTTGTATCAAATCCACTCTCAAAGAAAGACTTATGATAAGTCTACACGAGATCTTAGAAAAAAGATACTAATACCCTAACCAACATGTGTACTCATTAATAATACTCGCTACCACACCACATGTTGGACAATCTCTGTGAATTGCCATTGAGTGTAAATTCACAACAAGTCGTGACAAAAGGCTACCCTAATTGAATGACTTACTGTTAGTAGAGGACACCAATGTAGATAAACAGATATACACCTAATTCATCTACACCCAACTAGTGACAAGTTAATAGAAGGAGATTTTCTCCGTATAGTTCTTTATACTACTAACTTTGAAATCATCATACGTGACCATACCGCTTACCACCCGACTGACATTCTCGATCAGTCCACGCTTTCTGTACCTTGTACAAGGAGTACTATTTTTATGAATAAATCTGAACACCGACACCAACTCATACGAGCCCTTGTAACGAAAAACAAGATTCATACTCAAGCTGAGCTACAAGCTCTCCTTGCTGATAATGACATTCAAGTTACACAAGCTACACTTTCGAGAGATATTAAAAGTATGAACCTTTCAAAAGTACGAGAAGAAGACAACTCTTACTACGTGCTCAATACAGGTTCTATCTCAAAATGGGAAAAACGTCTCGAAATTTATATGGAAGATGCTCTTGTCTTGATGCGCCCCGTTCAACATCAAGTCCTACTAAAAACCCTTCCTGGACTTGCTCAATCCTTTGGTTCCATCATTGATGCCTTGAGCTTCCCTGACGCTATCGCTACTCTTTGTGGCGATGATGTCTGTCTCGTCATCTGCGAAGATGCAGCAGCTGCTCAAAAATGCTTTGAAGGGCTGAAAAAATTCGCTCCACCATTTTTCTTTGAAGAATAACAAAATTCCGTGTCTGATGTGGCACGGAATTTTCTTATATTTTTTACTGAGATGGATTGTCTTTTTTGGTTCGTGCTAATCTCAGAGCACGATTTGGATTGAGACGATTAAATAGTTCTTCCAATTTCTTTTCATTCCAAACATCTGCAGCGGAAACAAAGTTACCATCCGCATCTCGGAAAGATATCGGTTTATCTCCCATATCAGTCTCCTAGTCTACAAATTCAAACTCAAATTTACCAATGCGGACCAAGTCACCATCTTTAGCTCCACGCGCACGAAGGGCTTCATCAACCCCCATACCACGAAGCTGGCGAGCAAATTTCATGACTGATTCGTCCCGATCAAAGTTGGTCATATTAAAGAGTTTCATAAGTTTTTCACCAGAGAGCACCCATGTCGCATCATCATCACGACTAATTTCAAAGGTCTTTTCTTCCTCATCAAAGCCATAGTAAGCTTCTTCTTCCATATCTGACTCGTCGTAGAGCAAGAATTCTGGTGTCTTATCTAACAATTCAGCTGTAGCATCCAATAGCGTTGCCAGACCTTGCTTGGTCAAACCAGAAATTGGGAAGATAGCTGGTAACTCTTCAAATTCATCATAGTTTTCAGCCAATTTTTTCTTAAATTCTTCAAGATTTTTTTGACTCTCAGGCATGTCCATTTTGTTGGCTACGATAATCTGTGGACGCTCCATGAGACGAAGATTGTATGACTCCAACTCCTTGTTGATAGCAAGATAATCCTCATAAGGATCACGTCCTTCGCTAGCTGACATATCTATAATATGAAGGATGACACGGGTACGCTCAATGTGACGGAGGAACTGAGTTCCCAAACCGACACCCTGACTAGCCCCTTCAATCAAACCTGGTAAATCAGCTACTGCAAAGGATTCACCTGATTGGGTACGAACCATACCTAAATTTGGCACAATAGTGGTAAAGTGGTAGGCACCAATTTTAGGTTTAGCAGATGTGATAACACTTAAAAGGGTTGATTTCCCTACAGATGGGAAACCTACTAAACCGACATCTGCCAAGATTTTTAGTTCCAATTGTAACTCACGTTCCTGACCTGGTTCCCCGTTTTCAGAGATTTCCGGTGCAGGATTTTTTGGTGTCGCAAAGCGGATGTTTCCACGTCCACCACGACCACCGTGGGCTACAATAAATTCTTGCCCATGTTCAATCAAATCTGTTAAAACTTTACCAGTCTCTGCATCACGCACAGTCGTACCTTGTGGCACTCGAACTCTAAGGTCCTCAGCTCCACGACCATGCATCCCTTTGGTCATTCCTTTTTCGCCAGAATCAGCCTTAAAATGACGATTATAGCGGAAATCCATCAAGGTACGCAATCCTTCGTCTACAACGAAGACAACATTTCCTCCACGACCTCCGTCACCACCCCAAGGACCGCCATTAGGGACATATTTTTCACGGCGAAAGGCAACCATACCATCGCCACCATTACCAGCCTTGACCTTAATCTTAGCTGTATCTAAAAACATACTCATTTTTTCTTCTCACTTTAAAAAAGGGCTGGGAAATCCCAGTCACAAAATTTTCTTGAATCTTTCTTATAAGTTACTGAGGGCACCGATTGCAGTTGCAAAAATACCCAAAATACTTGCTACTAACATGATAAGCACGATAAACAAGGTTATTTTCTCAAACATCGTTTTTTTACGATTTCCATTATCTCCAAATGCCATTTTTCTCTCCTTCGTTACATTCTATTTTCTATTATCTTAGCATGAATTGAGCTAGTTTTCAATAGTCAGTTGCTACTGGTGCGATAATCCATAAAATGATATAAGCTACAATTCCTGCCCCATAACAAAATCCAAGAACACCCCATATTACGCGAACAATAGTAGGATCCGTATCCAGATAATGGGCCACTCCAGCACAAACACCCGCAATCTTTTTGTCACGACCACTTCTCATTAATCGTTTATTCATAGCTTGTCCTCTTTCTATTCTTCACGGTCTGTCCAATAATCTCTCATGCTCATTAACTGTGTTTTTGAAGCCTTCAGCATGCGTCTAGAGCCTTTTACAGGCGCAGCAACTACCTGCTGTGGTAGATACAAAACTGTCTTAAAGATACGCTGACTGACTGTATCATCTTTAGCCAAATTTTTCTGAAAATTATTTGAGATAATAGCATCCAGATAAAACTCATGTACTCGTTTTCCAAAATTCTCAGCTGAAATCTCGTATAATTTCGCTGATAAGGTATGCTCATCCATATTTGGCGTTGCAATCAAGGCTTCTAAAATAGCTCCAGCCAAATCATGTTCTCCATAGTACAAGGTCCCAAACATCTTATCAGAGATAAGATTATCCAGATAAGGATTTCCGTGAGCAATGACAGGTGTTCCACTGGCCAAGCTTTCCAAGTAGGTCAAACCTTGCGTTTCACTTGTCGATGCCGAGATGAAGAAATCCGCCGTCTTATAATAAAGAGCGGTCTCACTAGGAGCAATCATCCCTGTAAAGATAACGGAGTCTTGAATCTCTAGTTTCTGGGCTTGCTCTTTGAGATCATCTAAATAAGGCCCATCCCCAGCAACTACCAGTTTAACCTTGTCTTCCTCTTTCAGGACTTCTGCAAAGGCTGTTAAAACTGCTTGAATATTTTTTTCATAGGAAATCCTAGAAAGACTCAACAACATCTTTTCATTCTCTTGAATCCCTAGTTTACTACGCAGTTCTTTCAGATTTTCTTGCTTGATTTCTGGACGCTCGAACTTAGCTAATTCAATCCCAGTAGGAATGACCCGTTTTTCAACCTTAACCTTATAGTCAGATAGCAAGTCACGGACAATCTCACTAGGGCAAATAACCCCATCCACATCATGCAGGAAACCTCTTACTAAGTACTTGACCATACTAGGACGAATCAACATCCCCTTAGCAATATAATGCACATAGTCTTCATACTGGGTGTGATAGGTATGGATAACTGGAATCTTCAATTCACGCGCAATCCAAATCCCCAACAAGCCAAGAGAAAATTCTGTTTGAGTATGGATAATATCCAGTTGATATTGTTTGGCAATTTCAAGCGTCTTGCTAAAACCTCGGTAGGCAAAGCGGCGATCCTTAAAAGCAAAGAAGGGAACACTTGGAATGCGAATAATTTGCCAATCTTCATAACGATTGACATCCTTATCTGTCGTCGTAAAGATAAAAACAGCGTGTCCTTGCTTTTCAAGTTCTATTTTCAAGGTTCGAATACTGGTCGCAACACCAGAAACCTGAGGAAAATAGGTATCTGTAAATAAACCAATTCGCATAGATTACCTCACTTTTTACTTTTTCCCTAAAGCGGCTTGCTTCTCATAAAAGTCCAACCAAATTTGTAATAGATGCTCTTCAGAATACTCTCTGGAAATATTCTTAGCTTTTTCTTTGAGGTCCTTTAAGGCAACAGGATTTGCTTGATATTCCAAAATAGCTTTCTTCATCTCTTCTCTATCTGCTGTAGCCCGATAATTTCCCTCTAAAATCACCTTATAAAGATCCAAATCACGCAACATAATAGGAGCTTCACAACTAGCAGCTTCTAGAATAGTCATAGGAAAGAGCTCATTGTAACTAGGTAACAAGAAAAGATCTGATAAGGCATACAATTCGCGCATTCGTTCGGGTGGCACGATACCTGGAAAAATCAAATTTTTAGGAGGATTTTCCATAATTTTTTTGTAGCGTTCATAGCCATCTGTCATACCACCAAAAGAGAAACCACCAGCCCAGATAAAGGTAATCTGAGGCAATTCCTCAGCCAAACGGATAAAATCATCAATCCCTTTACGTTTCTGAACTTGACCAGCACCTACTACGATAAACTGATTGTCATTAAGACCTAGCTCTGTTCGCAGTCTCACTACCTCTTCTTGTGGTAGAGGATGCCATTTTTCCTTGTTGACAAAGTTAGGAATATAGGTTACTTTTTCACGTGGAATACCAGCTGCCACCAAATCCTCGATAAACATAGGATTGACCACCACTAAGTGCTCCATCCGATTGTAAAAAGAAAATACATAGCGCTTCACAATTCCCTTTAAGAAAAATGGAATTTTCAAACTCCCCTCAAGAGTATCAGGCAAGAAATGCACATAGCCAATTTTTCTCCCTGAGCGTTTCTTTTGAAATGTAGATAAATAATAGGAAAAATCAATCGTATGAAAGTGAGTCACATCTGCCTCGATTGGAAGGTTTTCTGTAACAATCAATTGGTCCTTGGCATCACGGTGAAGAAGACGAACTAATTCACGGTAGGCCCCTGAAACTCCTTGCCCTGCTACTTTCTCACTTGAACTCAACATATTGATGCGTAATTTCTTTTTTTCCATAACTACTATTATATCATTTTCTTTAAATAAAATCAGCAAAAGAAAGGAGAGACTAGAGGAAAAGAGGGGGGAAATTTCCTCACTTTTCCAATAATCTCTCACATGCTTTTATATGTTTACTTAATGCCTAGGGCAATGCGTGCATAGCGACTCATTTTTTCAACTGTCCAGGCTGGATACCAAACTAATTTAACCTCAGTATCCGTTACTTCTGGTACCTCTGTCATAGCATCGTAAATCTGGTCCGTCAAAAGGTCTGCTAGGGGACACCCCATGGTTGTCAAAGTCATATCAATCTCTGTTTGACCTGTGTCGCCGTCAAAACGAATCTCATAAATCAAGCCAAGATTGACAATATCGATTCCCAACTCAGGATCGATAACTTCTTCCAAGGCTGTTAAAATCCGTGTCTTGATATTTTCAATTTGCTCTTCTGTATAAGCCATATTTATCCTCACTCTTAGTCTTCAATAAAATCACGAAGCGGTTTGTTACGACTTGGTTGGCGTAGTTTTCTCAAAGCCTTGGCTTCAATCTGACGAATACGCTCGCGAGTCACGTTAAAGACTTTACCCACATCTTCAAGGGTACGCATTTTCCCATCATCTAGTCCAAAACGGAGACGTAGAACATTTTCTTCACGGTCTGTAAGAGTATCCAAGACCTCATCCAACTGCTCACGCAAGACGATGCGAGTCGTATAGTCGACTGGATTTTCAATCACTTCATCTTCGATAAAGTCCCCAAGGTGACTATCATCCTCTTCACCGATAGGAGTTTCAAGGGATACTGGTTCTTGGGCAATCTTCAAGATTTCACGAACCTTGTCTGGGGTCATATCCATACGTTCAGCGATTTGCTCAGGTGTTGGGTCTTGTCCCAATTCTTGAAGAAGGTTACGCTGTTCACGAACAAGCTTGTTAATCGTTTCAACCATGTGGACTGGGATACGGATGGTACGCGCTTGATCCGCAATAGCACGAGTGATAGCCTGACGAATCCACCAAGTTGCGTAAGTTGAGAACTTGAATCCTTTAGAATAGTCAAACTTGTCAACCGCCTTCATCAAGCCCATGTTCCCTTCTTGAATCAAATCAAGGAACTGCATACCACGACCAACATAGCGCTTAGCAATAGAAACAACCAAACGAAGGTTGGCTTCCGCAAGACGTTGTTTGGCTTCGATATCACCGGCTTCAACTGCTAGTGCCAATTCTTTTTCCTCTTCATTGGTCAAGAGAGGTACGACACCAATTTCTTTCAAGTACATACGAACAGGGTCGTTGACCTTAGCCGAAGTTGACCCAATCAAGTCCTCATCACTGAGTTCTGGCTCTTCTTCAGTACTAAGAACACGTGCACTTGGATTTCCTTCGTTGTCTGTGATAGAAATTCCTGCATCTTGAATTCGTTGCAAGAGATCTTCAATCCCATCAGCGTCCAAGGTAAAAGGAATAACCAGACTGGCATTGATTTCATCATCTGTTGCTGTCCCTTTTTGCTTATGATTACGGATAAATTCTGCTACTTGTACGTCAAATGTTGTTACTTCTTTTTGTTTTGTTGCCATTATTACTCCATTCTTCTTCTTTGGGAAATTAAACGTTCCAATTCTTCCAAGGCTGTGTCTGTATCACCTACATGGCTAGCTTCCTGCACCTTCTTTTTGATTCTCATATTATCCTGATTCAAGAGAGCCTTGTTTCGAGTCATTTCTACTTCACTTAGTTCCTGAGGTGACATCTCAGTAGGCAAATCCTGATTTAAGACTTGATACCAAGCTCTCTCAACTTCCTCTGTCTGTTCTGCTAGAACTTCTGGAGGAAGATTTCCATACTGGCCAAGTAAGTCATATAAGATCTGAAATTCAGGTGTGTCAAATGCAAAGTCTTCTCGCAAACGGTAATCATTCAAAATAAGGGAAGATTCCATCATTCGATAAAGTAGATGGGCTTCTGCCCTCATAATAGCTGATAGCTGCTTAGTGACTGGCATGGTGATTGGCGTCGGTCTGGAAATTCCTTCTATGCGATTCTGCCTTTGCGCCTGACGACTCTCATTCACAATCTGCTCAATCTGGGCATAATCAAAGGACGCCAGACTGTCAGCTAAAATATGTATATAACTATTTTGAGCAGTGATAGACTTTTCTTGAACAATTAAGGGAGCTATTTTTTCAATGAACTCAATCTGGGCCTGCAGATTTTCACTATTTTCAGGTTTGTAGTGGTGAATGTAGAACTCAATCGGACTAATACGAGTTTTGGTTAATAGATAGGCCAAGTCTTCTGGACCATTTTTTTGTAGATATTCATCTGGATCCAAGTTATCAGGCATGCTGACGATTTGCACAGGCATATCACCAATTTCGTCCAGCGCTTTCAATGTCGCAGCTTGCCCAGCCTTATCGCCATCGTAAACAAGAACCAACTTCTTGGTTAACCTCTTCAGATGCTCAACATGCTCCCGACTCAAGGCTGTTCCCATAGATGCCACAGCGTTTTCGATTCCAGTCCGGTAGGCTGCAATGACATCCATGAACCCTTCCATCAGGTAAATCTCACTGGCTTTTCCAGAAGATTTTTTTGCCCTATCCATATGATATAATTCGTAACTTTTGTTAAAAATTGCAGTCGATCGGCTATTTTTATACTTAGAAGTTTGTGAATCCGTTTTCTGCCAGATGCGACCTGAGAAGGCAATGACTTTTCCCTGGTCATTTGTCAGGGGAAACATAATCCGATTGTGAAAGGTATCTACAAATTGATTAGCATCCGAGAGATAAAACAGACCTGAGTCTAGAAAATCCTCTTCACGATACTGACTGGACAAACGTTGATAAAGATAGTTGCGTTCTGGAGGTGCTAAACCAATCCGAAAATGCTTGAGAACTTCATCTGTCAAACCACGCTGATAAAGATAGTTTCTGGCTTCTTCCCCTATGGTCGTTGTCATGAGAATAGCATGATAAAATTTGGCTGCATCCTCATGCATATCATAAAGAGCTTGGTGAGGCGAGGTTGCCTTCTGCTCACTATAAAGCGGTTTTTCAACCTCAATCCCAACACGCTCACCTAAAATTTGGACAGCCTCCATAAAGGGAACTCCTTGGTACTCCTCTATGAACTTAAAGACATCACCAGATCGACCACAACCAAAACAGTGGTAAAACTGCTTGTCCTCTACAACGTTGAAAGAAGGTGTTTTTTCACCATGAAAAGGACAGAGCCCTAGATAGTTCCGTCCTGCCTTTTGTAAAGAAATCACATCTCCTATGACTTCCACAATGTTGGCATTGTTTTTGATTTCTTCAATGACTTGTTTGTCAACCATACACAATACCTCCATGTTATCATAGTTTACTTTATATAGTATACTTTATTTCAGAAAAAAAGTAAACCATTTTACTCATTTTTCCTACTTTATTCAAAGAGTTGATAATAATCAGAGATTTTCATTTTTCCTTTATCTTCTTGGTTCAAATCTTGGATAATTCGTCCTTCTTTCATGACAATTAAGCGATTGCCATACTTAAGAGCATCTTCCATATGGTGGGTAATCATAAGGGCTGTCAGCTGGTCTTTCTTGACAAATTCATCTGTCAACTCCATCAAGGCCACACTGGTCTTTGGATCAAGGGCTGCAGTATGCTCGTCTAACAAGAGTAATTCAGGTCGCTTCAAGGTTGCCATCAAGAGACTCAAAGCCTGTCTTTGTCCACCAGATAAGAATTCAATCGGTGTATTCAAGTGTTTCTCAAGACCGTTTCCTACTTTTTCAATAGTTGCCTGAAACTCATCCTTATAGCTATTCAAGCGTCGTGGTAACAATCCACGCTTTTCACCACGAAACTTGGCGATCAAAAGATTTTCAGCTACCGTCATACGAGGAGCTGTCCCCATCTTTGGATCTTGGAAGACACGAGACAGATACTTGGCTCTCTTCTCTGGTGAAAACTTGGTAACATCTTCACCCAAGATACGGATAGTTCCACTAGTTAAGGACAAGGTTCCTGCAATAGTGTTAAAGAGAGTTGATTTACCAGCACCATTTCCACCTAAAATCGTGATGAAATCCTGTTCAAAAATTTCTAAGGAAACATCATTTAAAATAATCTTTTCTTCATCAAAGCCATTTTTAACGACTTTGGTTGCATTTTTTAATTCTACAATTGCTGTCATTTGCTTAACTTGGCTCCTTTCAAGATCGTTTGCTTAAATGTTGGAATCATAAGGCAGACTGCTAAAATCAAGGCACTGTACAAACGAAGGTAACTTGTATTAAAGCCAAGCGCGATAACTGCCCACACTAAGAATTGATAGGCGATAGAACCTACAACGATGGTTACCAAACGCTCTGCCAAGCTCAAACTGTTGAAAATAACTTCCCCAATAATCAAACTTGCAAGACCTACAACGATAACCCCTATTCCTCGAGATACATCAGCATAGCCTTCTTGCTGGGCAATGAGAGCTCCTGCAAGGGCAATCACACCATTTGATAAAATCAAACCCATAAGCTCCATGCGTCCAGTATGAATCCCGAAACTTCTAGCCATATCAGGATTGTCACCTGTAGCAATATAGGCCTGTCCGAGTTTAGTATCCAAGAAAAAGAGCATGAGGGCAATAACAAGACTGACAAAGATGAAACCTGTCAAGAGTTGATTCAAATCCGAGTCAAAAGGCAAAATATCCTGAATTTGCTTGGTTCCAAGCAAGCCTAAATTAGCACGTCCCATAATCATGAGCATGATAGAGTGACAAGAAGTCATCACCAAAATCCCTGAGAGCAAGGTTGGGATCTTTCCTTTTGTATAAAGAAGTCCTGCTGCCATTCCAGCCAAACAACCTGCTCCTACAGCAACAAGTGTCGCTAAAAATGGGTTCACGCCTTTGGTTATCAAAGTGACAGCAACAGCTCCCCCAAGAGGGAAGGAACCTTCTGTCGTCATATCTGGAAAGTTCAAAATCCTAAATGTCATAAAGATTCCCAGACCTAGAATTGCCCAGACAAATCCTTGAGAAATAATAGATAATATCATCTGTTTCTTAACCTTTTCTATACGATTTCTTTTGTAAAAAATTGGAGGAGATGTCCCCAACTCCTCCATTACAGATTATTCAATCACTTGTCCTGCTTCTTTTAGAACAGATTCAGGAATCGTAATACCTAGCTCTTGTGCCAATTTTTTGTTAATTACTGACTTACCAGTTGAAAAGACATTGACTGGAGTATCAGCTGGTTTAGCACCTTTCAAGACTTGAGCAATCATTTTACCAGTTGCCACACCAAGATCATGTTGGTCAACTACAACTGATGCCAAACCACCTGCTTCTACCATGGCAGTCGCACTTGGATAAATTGGTTTTTTAGCTGATTGGTTACTTGATACAACTGTTGAAAAGGCTGATGCAATAGTGTTATCAATTGGAACCCAGATAGCATCGACCTTGCTAGTCATAACGTTAACGGTTGAAGCAATTTCATTTGTTGAAGGAACTGCAAATGTTTCGACAGTCAAACCTGCTTTTTCAGCATAAGCCTTAAATTCTTCGACCTGAGTTTTGGAATTGTCTTCGCTGCTTGAGTAAAGAGCTCCGATTGTTTTCACATTTGGTGTCAAAGCTTTGATGAGTTCAACTTGTTGTTGAGCTGGGTTGTGGTCAGATACTCCTGTAATATTGCCACCTGGTTTTTTCAAATCTTTAACCAAGTTCGCACCGATTGGGTCTGTAATAGCAGACATAATAACCTGTAGGTCTTTTGTTGCACTAGCCAAACCTTGAGCAGCTGGTGTTGCAATACCAACAACCAAGTCATTGCCATTTGCAACCAATTGTTTACTCATTGTCGCAACCTTACTTTGGTCACCTTCTGAGTTCATAAAGTCGATTTTAACTTGATCATCTTTATATCCTTCTTCTGCAAGTCCATCTTGAATCCCTTTATAAATTAAGTCAAGAGAGGGATGGCTCACAAACTGAAGGACACCAACTTTGGCAACTTTCTTTTCATTTTTAGCTTCTGGTTTATTCATTGAAGAATAAATCAAACTTCCTGCTACTAAGACTGCTAAGGCAGCGATAATTCCAATTAATCGTTTATTTTTCATTCTATTTCTCCTTTTTATTCCTTTAAAATACTTCACTTATCTCAACAAGCGACGCCATCGTTTTCTTTCCATACTAACCTCCATCAAAAAAGTCCTCACACAAAAAACTTGTGTGAGGACGTCGATGCGCGGTACCACCTCAATTATAGGGAATTTCCCTATCACTCTGTCTCGCAATAACGAGATGCACTGTAAGGTGTGCTCACCGAATTTTTATGATTTCAAATTCTACATAACATTCAGCCCAATTTTCATCATCAACACTTATCTGTTTTCAGCTACCACAGACTCTCTAAAAAGTTTGTATGATTACTTTTCTGAATGGTTAAATTATATCATTTTTCAAGTACTTGTCAAGACTCTTTTAGCATTTTTTTGAACTATTCAAAAACTTCCCCTATAGAAAAGAGGAAGTTTAATAGGTATCAGCCTGAATTACGCAATCCTGTCGCAATTCCGTTGATGGTTGTATGGATTAATTTTTCTTGGTCGCTAGATAATTCTCCTCGACGTTGACGTTTAATCAACTCCAACTGGATATAGTTGAGGATATTAAAGTAAGGCATACGGTAATCCAAACTCGCTTTTAGATATGGATTTTCAGCCAAAAGTTTATCATAACCTTCGATAGCCAAGATAACTTCCTTGGTAACTTGCCATTCATTTAAAATAGTCTCATAGATTGCTTTTACTTCTTCATCCTCACACAGTTTGGCATATTCAAAAGCAATATTCATATTTGATTTTGACAAGACCATGTCGACATTTGAAAGAAGCGATTGGAAGAAAGGCCAGTTTTGGTACATATCTCGTAGGATAGCGATATTCTCTGGATTTTTATCAATAAATTCCTTGAAGCTTGAACCAACCCCATACCAGCCAGGGAACATGACGCGACTTTGCGACCATGAGAATACCCAAGGGATAGCACGCAAACCACCGATTTCTGTAATGGTCTTACGAGCTGCTGGACGAGAACCGATATTAAAGCTTGAGATAGCCTTAATCGGACTGGACTCAAAGAAATAGTCATAGAAATGTTCATTTCCAAAGACCAAATCACGGTAGATATCGTAACTACGGTCCACTACTTGGTCCATGATGGCTTCATAACGATTTGAGGTATTTGTATCGCTCTTCTTCTGCGTAATCATACGGTTAATGGCTGCAGATACTAACATTTCAAGGTTATAGTAAGCTGCGTCTTTGTTACCGTATTTATTCCCAATTACTTCTCCTTGCTCCGTCAAACGGATACGATCCTTGATAGACTTGAGTGGTTGAGAGGTGATGGCTTCATAAGTTGGTCCACCACCACGACCGACAGTCCCACCACGGCCATGGAAGAAGGTAACCTTAACGCCAAATTCATCTCCAATAGCAGTCAATTGTTGTTGAGCTTTGTAGAGAGTCCAACAGGATGATAGGTAGCCACCATCTTTATTACTATCAGAGTAACCAAGCATGATTTCTTGGTAGTTATTACGTGAAGCAATCCATTTCTTAGCAAGAGGAAGAGAAAGGTATTCTCTCATGGTTTCTTCTGAGTGGTCTAAGTCCTCAATTGTTTCAAAGAGAGGAACAATTTGGACACGGGCTCTTTCTTTATCAACTAACCCTACTTCTTTTAGCAAGATAGCCAATTCTAGCATATCAGATACACTTGTCGCATGTGAAATGATAGTCTGACGAATGACATCATCTCCCAACTTATCTTTCAACTTACGAGCAGCTTTAAAGATAGCTAATTCTTTTTCAAGTAACTCTGATTTTTCAACGTGAGTGGCAGAAAGAATTCTTGGATCTTCTTCTAATTCTTTCAAAAGGAGCTTGCATTTTTCTTCTTCACTGAGTTCACTATAATACGAATGAATACCTGCTGATTTCAAGAGTTCCGCTACACAAGCTTCATGAACACTAGAATCTTGACGCATGTCAATAGATGCCAAATAGAAACCAAAAATTTCAACTGCCTGAATCAACTCAACAAAATCACCAGAAATCAGTGCTTCACCCTTATTTTCCATGAGGGAATCACGAATGGTAATTAAATCCTTATAAAAATCAATGGCTGTTTCATAGCGATCCCCAACTTCCTTATCTTCAATGAGATAAGTTTTTGTTGCTTGGATTTTTGATTGAATATCAAACAAGGCACGACGATACAGCTCTTTTTCGCGGTAGATCGAGTTATCCTTGGATTGACGCGCCATTTCTCTGACTTGCTTGCTCACATTGACAATACTGGTTGAGAGGGAGAATTCACGATATAGTTGGTAAATCTTTTCATCATAGTAGTTCATGATAACTTCACACTGAGTCATAGCAGATTGTTTCAAGGTATCTGCTGTAACAAAAGGATTCCCATCACGGTCTCCACCAATCCACATGCCCATGGTAATTGGTTTTGGATGTTTCAACTCCAAGCCGTGTTTTTTAGCCAGACGCTTGTACTCAGCAGTCAAATGAGGAACTGCCTTCAGAAATGAACTATTGTAGTATTCCATAACATTCGTGATTTCATTGGTTACTTTCAATTTCTTTTCACGAATCATATCTGTCTGCATAATAATCTCAATGTAACGACGGAGATCATTATGCCATTTTTCCTTATTAATCAAGCCTAATTTCACATCACGATACTTACGCAAGAGGGTGTGGATATGATTAGTCAAATCCAACATACTCTTACGTTGCACTTGCGTTGGATGGGCTGTCAAAACAGGAACAACATTCAAGTGTTCTAGAATTTCAACCGCATTTTCTTTTTCTGCAACCATTTTGATAGTTGTTGACAATTTCCCAAGATAATCTTGATCGATATTATTTTGATGGTTGATTTCATAGGCCAAATCCACGTCTTCTGAAATATTAATCAAAAGAGGCAAAATAGAGAAATAGCGTGAAATATAAGCCATTTCATCATTTGTCAGACTAGTAACTAATTGGTTCAAACCTTGATAATCTTCTTGAGTTGACAATTCTTTCAACTGCATGATTTTTTCAAAAGTTTCTGGAGCAAGCATGTTTTTAGTAATATCTTCTAACAATTCTGTTAAAATCAATACTTCTTCTTGCACGACAGCTTTATTACTATAGTTTTCTAATTTTTGAAGTGACATAGTTAATCCTTTCCACTATCAACTCTACATATTGTCTGATGAGTGAGCGTCTAACTCCTCATATAATTGGGCACGTTTTTCACTTGCATCAATATTTAAGACAAAGGCGATGGCTACAGACAAGACTAGAAGACTGTTTCCCCCTTGTGATAAGAAGGGGAAGGTTACTCCTGTCGAAGGAATAATACCAGAAATTCCACCGATATTGACAAAGACCTGTACCAACATCATCCCCCCAACCCCAATCGCCATCATGGAATTAAAGGGATTCTTAGCACGAATACCGACTAGGATGATTCGCAATATCAGGAAAAAGACAAGTGCTAAAATCAAGCTGGCTCCCACAAATCCAAACTCTTCAATAACAATTGAAAATACAAAATCTGTATGGGCCTCTGGTAAATAACCACGTTTTTCGATTGAATTTCCTAAGCCTAAACCAAACCAACCACCATTTACCATGGCAAAGTAGGAATTTGCAAGTTGGTGACCAGCTCCTGCCAAATCAGCAAAGGGATTAAAGTAGGCACTGAAACGCTTGGCAACGTAACCAAATACTGGAACTTTTGAAAACTTATCAACCCCAATCATAGAAATAGCTGATAAGGATAGGGCTGAAACTCCTACTAATACACCGATAAAGGCTATAAACCAACGATGAGCAATCCCACTAACTGTATACATAATCAAGGCGACCAGCGCTAAGATAGTAGCATTCCCCAAATCTGGGAAAATAGCCAAACTGCCTATCATGACTAGTAGGACAAAGCGCCAATCATTAAAAGCACGAGGAATCCATTGATTTTGAGTTAAAACTTGAAAGTCGTAAATAGCAATTTCATCCTGCTGTTTTGAAAAACGTTGGGCCAAGTACCAGACGATGATAATCTTCAAATACTCAGCTGGCTGAATGGTCAAAGGACCTACTGAAATCCAACCATATGCTCCATTGACTGGCGTACCAATTAGCCGAGCCAGCGCTAAGAGAATCAACTCAACAAACATAACAATAAATAAAAGTCGTTCTTTTCTTAAAAAATTCAGTTTCAGCTTATATATCAAGGCAATCAATATCAAACTAAATATCCAAAATATTCCCTGACTTCGAACCAATTGCAAGGTACTTATTCCTTCTTCGATGAGAATGGCACTGGTTGTAGAGTAGACTACAATCAAACCCAAAATTGATAAAAGTAAGTAAGGAACTAGAATAGAATAGTTTAATAGGTGCCTCTTACTAATCTTCATAGTATCACCAATCTAATGAGAACAAAAGAAATTATTCCCAAATTCCGTTTATTTTCTAGTTTTGATTGCTATTATACCATTTTTTCCGAAAGAAAAAAACTCTTACCCTTAAGATAGAAGATTTTCTCATAAGAAAAAGAGCACTGGGCTCTTTTCTGTTTTATTCTTTTGAAGAACTGCTTGAGCTTGAATCTCCACCACCAATATATTGGGTAAAGATATTTTGGAAGGCTTGATCTTTAACCTTGATATTGGCTGCTTGCAATTCTTTTCCGATAATACTTTGAACAAATGATGCGTCGTTTTGTTTTTGAGTTAAGATAACCGTTTTTAATTTTTCTTTATAGTCGTCAATATTAGATGATTTTTCTGTTTTCTTAATCAGTTTCACAATGTAATATTGGCTGCTGTAGGCTTGTGTTCCAGTAACGCTAATCACATCAGAAATACCGTTTACATCTAAAGCGAAAGCTGCCTTCTTAACTTGATCTGGTACTTCTGTTGAAGCAGAATCAAAGGTGATTTCTCCACCATTTGCTTTCGTTTTCTCATCTGTTGAATTATCTTTGGCTAATTGAGCAAAGTCTGCATCACTAGCTTTCGCTTTTTCAAGAATTTCTTTGGCCTTGTCTTCATTGTCCAAACGGATAATTTGAGCCGTCACATCAGGAGTGTACTCTTCATAGGCCTTCTTATAAGCATCATCTGTCAATTCAGCTTCTGCTGCCTTCTTAACTGCCAACTCAACCAATTTACTTGTACGAATTTGAGCTTTACGTGTTTCTAGGGTCATTCCTGCTTGTGACAAGACACGTTGGTAGTTTTCACCATATTGTTTTTCTTCTTCGGCAATAGTATCGTTGACTTCTTTGTCATCTACTTCTGAACCGTATTGTTTCTCAAATACTTTTTGGATGGTCATGTTCAACAACACTTGTTGAGCTGAAGGATTGCTTTTCACTTGCTCATAAAATTGATGTTCTGTGATGACATCCCCTTTCATGCTGATAAGGTCTGTCCCTTCTGAACCTTTCGAACAAGCTGCTAAAGTTGCTACTGATAATAGTGTAATGGCACCAGCCAATAGTTTTTTCTTCATGTCTACTCCTTTGAGATAAGTGTTACCCTATCTATTTTACTTTATTTTCTTAAATTTTTCTGAAAATCATTCGCTGTCAGGCAATTGAACATCTGCTACATTTTTACGAAGCATGAGAATGCCGTCCCCTAGAGGTACTAATGTTGCAGTGAGGCCTGGATTATCTAAGGTTGCATCAAATAGTCTTTGAAGGCCTCTGTATATAGTTCGCTGGCCACGACGGACTTCCATAATATCCTTGGCAACATCACCACCTTGGAAAATATCATCCAAGACAATCACACCTCCAACATCCAAATGTTTGAGGATTTCTGGCAGAAAGACGATGTATTTAGACTTGGCAGAATCCATAAAAACAAAATCATAGGATTCTGTCAGTGTAGATAAGATATCTACCGCATCTCCTTCTAGGAGTGTGATTTGCTTGCGACTGTCAAACTGAGCAAAATTTTCCTTGGCGAAGCCGATCATCTCAGGATTACGGTCAATAGTTGTAATCTTAGCATTTGGTGCGTGTTCTGCCATCAAGAGGGCTGAAAACCCGATAGCCGTCCCAATTTCCAGAATGTTTTTAGGTTGCATGGTTTCCATGAGAAAACGGAAATAAGCTACCGTTTCATGGGGAATAATGGGAATATTTTCCTTGCGAGCAAAGTCTTCCAATTCTTTCAAAGAGCCTGTGACTTGCTTTTGACGCTGACGCATCAAGTCTACAATTTCTTCCTTAACGACAGGACGACGCATGTTGTGGTTGGCATTTTTACTATATGATTCAACCATCTTATGCCAATCCTAATTTTTCAACAAGGGCTTCAAACTCATTCAAACGACGTTCAAAGACTGTAAAGGCGTCGTTGAGGTAGTCTTCTTTCTCCATATCAACACCAGCTTTTCTCATGATATTAAGTGGATAGTCAGACTTGCCTGCCTTGAGGTAGTCGATATAGCGGTCACGATCCTCTTGACTACCATGGACAATCTTTTCAGCCAAGGCTGAGGCTGCTGCAAAACCTGTTGAATATTGATATACATAGTAGTTATAGTAGAAGTGTGGAATGCGAGCCCACTCGTATTGGATTTCAGGATTGTCTTCCTTACTCAAACCATAATACTCTTGGTTCAAGTCTGCGTAGAGTTTATTTAAGAAATCGCTTGTCAAAACTTCACCATTTTGATCCGCTTGGTGAATAGCGTGTTCAAACTCAGCAAATTGAGTCTGGCGGAAAACTGTTCCACGGAAACCATCTAGGAAGTTATTGAGAATAGCAAAGCGCGTTGCGTCGTCTTCCACTTCTTCTAATAATTTCTCCGTCAAGATATTTTCATTGGTAGTTGATGCAATCTCAGCCAAGAAGATAGAATAATCTCCGTAAACATAAGGCTGCGTTTCACGAGTATAGCTGGAATGCATACTGTGACCTGTTTCATGGACAAGGGTAAAGAGATTGTCTAGATTGTCCTGCCAGTTGAGGAGCATAAAGGCATTGGTATCGTAAGAACCTCCAGAATAGGCCCCAGAACGCTTGCCTTGATTCTCGTAAACATCAATCCAACGCTCACTGAAGGCACGTTTAACACGGCTCAAGTAATCCTCACCCAAGACTGCCAAGGCATCTTCTGCTTTTTTCAAAGCTTCTTGGTAAGTAAAACTATATTTAACAGAAGAAAGTGGTGTGTAGACATCGTACATCTTGAGGTCTGAAATTCCCAAGATTTTAGAACGAAGCTCAAGGTAACGATGCAAGAGGGGTAAATGCTTGCGGACTGCTGCTACCAAATTGTCATAAACACTTTCTGGAACAAAATTCGCTGCAAGGGCGGCATGACGCGCACTCTTGTAGTTGCGAACTTTGGCACGGTAGTTTTGGACCTTAACATTGGTTTGCAAGGTTTTAGCATAGGTGTGTTGGAATTGTTCATAAGTCGCATAAAGAGCTTGATAAGCACCACGACGTACCTCACGGTTTTTAGACTCCATCAAACGTGTATAAGTCCCGTGAGAGAGCTGAACTTCCTTTCCATCATCGTCTAGGACATAAGGGAACACAATATCCGCATTGTCCAAGATAGCGAAGGTTTCACTTGCCGACCCAAAGATTTCCCCAGCTCCAGCCAATAATTCTTCTTCACGTTGTGAAAGAACGTGTTCCTTGCCTTGTAAAAGCTTGTCAAAATAGTGTTGATAAACCTGTAATTTTGGTTGAGCTTCTAAAAATTCAGCATACTGCTCTTCACTAATCTCCATAAATTCAGGTTCATAGAATGAAAAGGCTTGGTCTAGCCGGCTATAGAGAGTCATGGCCTTGGCATAGTACTCTTGGTACTGGGCTTCACGTGTATCCTGATCATTCTTCATATGAGCATAAACGTAAAGCTTCTCCATTTGGCGTTCCATTTCAAGAGAAAATTCAGTGATTTCGAGTAGGCTATCCGCACTATCCAAGAGATGACCTTCATATTGGGCTACTGTCTCCAGTTGTTCTGTTAACTCTTTTAAGGCTTTTTCCCAAGCCTGGTCAGTTGGATAGATCGTTGATAGATCCCACGTATCTTTTTCATTTATTTCATTTCTTTGTAATACCATTAGATTCCTCCATCCTTTCTATTCTACCATATTTTTAAAGAAATATTGCTGATAAAAAGCTGGTGGATACAGCTTTTGCCAATCATTTTGATAATTTTCTTGGTAATAGGTTTGAAAATGCTGATAATAGCTAGTCAAATCTTTCCCAATTTGGCAAAACTCACCTACTAGTGGTCGAATTTGTGGATACCATTCTTTTAAGCCATAAGTCAAGAGATTTTCACCCTTTTGATAGGCTTCTGCTTGTTCTTTCATCCAAAAGGGATTTTGATAATAGAGTTGTTGTCGGATATAGCGACAGATGTCCTTATCCTGAGAAACTGTAAAATGAGATATCTTTTGTTTCTTATAGGGAAAACGTAATGTATCCAGTAGACTATCTTGACCATAGGGAAATTCCTTGATTTGATAATGGAGTTTACCTCGGAGATCTTGATGAATGAGATATTTGAGTCTTAAAACTTGTTTTTCACTGTCTACTTCCCAAACATAAAAGCCCATGTTTTGACTGAAGTATAAAAAACCTTCTTGTAGACGAGTCAAACGCTCCTTGAGCCACAGTTTTTGACCCAGCAACCACAGTACTTGGTAACCCTGACTACGATAGCCCTCACTTCGCTCTTTAAGAAGTTTTTGAGATAAGGGACTACATTGAACTTCTAAAGCTAGATTGTCATTTACAAATACATCCGCAATCTGTTTAAGCTCTGGAAGAGGGTATTCTAATTGCACCTCTGCCTCTTTTTTCAACCAGTGATAGAGGGATTCCTTATTTGCCAGGTGTTCCGGACTTTCATTTTCAGAGGAATAATCACAGTCTTTTAGGGATTTATGAGCAAAATGGATCCGGACACTTGGACCTTGACGCAAACGGAGCTGACCTCCACAAGCTGGGCAGGTGTATTCTTCCTTCTCAAGCTTATTCTCTAACACATTTACCAGCTGTCCCCTAGCATTCCTCGCAACAAACATGATTTCCCTCCTTTTCTGTATTATTCGTAAAAAAGAAAAAAGATTAGGAAATTTCCTAATCTTCATCACTCTATAATTTTAGAGTTGCAAGCGACTTTCAAGAGCTTGTGTCAACACTTCAGAATAGTTCACTTGCTCACGATCTGCGAGTCTGACTAACCACTCTGGAACCGTAACATTTTTTCGAATCGCTTTATTATTCTTTACGAAAGGCAAGGGATTGACCTGAATCAAAGTCACAAATCCATCGGGAGCTTTCAACTCAGCAATGTCACTAGGAGTAGGCAAAGCCAGTCCTTCATCAATATAAGAAGCTAAAACACTCTCAAGCATTTCCCGAGCGTTTTTCATTGCAAGTTCAATCGTTGCTCCTTCTGTTCCGCCTCCAAACTCCGGAAATTCAATCCAGTATCCAGTACCTTCTTTATGAAAAATAGCAGGATAAGATTTTAGCATAATACACCTCCACAATTTCCAAATCAACTACAATCCCAAATCTTTTAATATTTTTCTCTCTAGGCCTTTTCCTAAATCCTCATTACCGTGAACTGGAATAGTGACAAGATAGGAGACCCCTTCTTTCTTAAAATGATGATGACTTCCTCTCTTACGAACTTCAATCCATCCATTTGCAAGAGCTAATTTTACCATTTCCTTACCTGTAATTGGCATTTATGGTCACCTTTCTATCTAAAATTATACTTATAATGCGTATTTTTGTCAATTCTTCTATCTTATCTATTCGTAAAAAAGAAAAAAGATCAGGAAATTTCCCAATCTTCATTTATGTTTATTTGATTTTTTTAGCTAGCATGGTCGCAAAGCGTAGTTGGATACGATTGCCATTTTCGTCACGACGGTGCAAATGGCCTGGATTTTCATTGTACTTAACTAATTCCCAATCCTTGTAATAGTCTGCCAATTCCCCTTCTTTAAAGGTGAATGGAAAGTTCACTGAGCAAGGATAATCCTCTGTGTCCATGGCACAGACGATAAGATTGTAGCCACCAACTGTGGTTTTCTCCTGCATGTTTTTGATAATTGTAGGAATGCAGTCTTCTTGCAGAAACATCAGAACAACTGTCGAGACGATGAAATCATAGACTTGCCCAATGCTGGCTGAATTAATATCATAAAGACCAACAGGCATATCCAAGTCTTCCTGCTCCACAATGCTTTGCAAGATTTCAAGAGATAATTCATTTTGATCCACAGCTGTCACATCAAAACCTTGCTGGGCTAAAAAAAGTGCATTACGGCCTTGACCACAGCCCAAATCCAAGGCTTTCCCTGGTTTTACTGTCTGCATTGCCTCTAGAACCTCTGAATGAACCGGATTGGTATTGTATTTCTTAGGAAAATAATCCTCAGGTTTACAATAAAATTCTAAGTACCATTCCACATCATCTGTGGCTGCCTCCACTCGGTGCCAGGCTTGCGGTTGCGCCATGGGATTGTCAGCTCCTGCCTCAAAGAGGTGATAAGCTAGAACCTCACCATCTGCTGTCAACTCAATAAACTTGAGAGTTCCTTTTAAAACAGTAATCTTGCCCCAAGTCCCAACTTTTGTATTGTGCTTTTGCTGAACAGCCTCAGGCATAGTTTGTTTATTCCACAAAGGCATGCGTTTATAGGCAACTAGTTTTTCCATCTTCATTCCTCTTTTTATCGCTGGTTGACTGCTTTCATCACGCGCGCAATATCGCGATTCTGCTCACGACGTTTGATAGACTCCCGTTTATCATAGTCATGCTTCCCTTTAGCAAGACCTAAAAGAAGTTTAGCATAGCCATCTTTGATATAGACTTTGAGGGGAACCAGGGTCATTCCTGTCCCTTTTGTCTCTTGCTCCAACTTTTGGATTTGCTTTTTATGGAGCAGGAGTTTACGACGACGTTCTGGTTCCTGGTTCCAGATATTGCCCTCTTCGTAAGGAGCGATATGAACATTGCTCAACCAGACTTCCCCATTTTTTACTTGGGCAAAGCCATCTTTGAGATTGATTCGAGCAGCTCGTACACTCTTGATTTCAGTTCCAGTCAGGACCATTCCTGCCTCTAGCGTATCTACGATTGTATAGTCGTGACGCGCCTTTTTATTTTGTGCGACGACCTTTCCCTCGCCCTTTGCCATCCTTGGCTCCTTTCTTAGCTACTTCCTTATAAAAAGGTTTCTTTCCTTTTTTCTTCTTGTCTTTTTGTGAATGCTTGCGCTTATCATTTGAGCGTCCTGGTTTTCTCTTATCTTCCTTCTTATCTGAACGACGACTTGAACCACGCCCTCTATCATTACGATTAGACTCTTTCAAGCCTTTTTCAACCACATCAAACTCACTTGGAATGTAAGAGAAGTCGATTTCACCCGTCATCTTGTCGGCTCTTTCAACTCGGATCCGGATTTGCTGACCAACACGGAAGGTTGTTCCTGATTTCTCCCCACGAAGAGTCAAATCACGTTCGTTGAAATTGTAGAACTCAGGCAAATTGGTGATATGAATCAAGCCTTCGACTGTATTTGGCAATTCAACAAAGAGACCGAATTTGACAATACTTGATACAACCGCATCGTACTCTTGGCCTACATATTCCTCCATATACTCAGCCTTTTTCATGGCTTCGACCTCACGCTCAGCCTCAATGGCACGACGCTCACGGTTGGAAGACTGGGTCGCAATCTCTGGAATCACTTGCTCAAAATGCTCGGCTATTTCCTTAGAACGGCCGTAGTCCCGAATCATGCGGTGAACAAGAAGGTCTGGATAACGACGAATCGGACTGGTAAAGTGAGTATAATAGTCAGCCGCTAGTCCATAGTGTCCGTGATTGTGCTCCGAATAACGTGCCTGCTGCATAGAGCGAAGAAGCATCATGGACAATACATCCGCATAAGGTTCTCCCTCAACAGTACGCATGATGTCTTGGAGGGCCTCCTGGCTAATCTCACTGGCAGTCCCATAAATGCGCAGGCCAAAACTCGAAGCATAGTCAATAAACTTCTGAACTTTTTCAGCCTTTGGCTCCTCATGGATACGATAAATAAAAGGCAAATCCAGCTTGCTAAAATGCTCGGCAACTGTTTCATTGGCCATCAACATGAAAGACTCAATCATACGCTCGGCAACACCACGCTGACGAAGAACGATATCAACAGGCTTACCTTGTTTATCTACTAAAATCTTAGCTTCGCTGGTATCAAAATTGAGAGCTCCACGTTTCTCACGCATGATTTCTAAAATTTCATGGAGCTTAGCCATGAGTTCGATACTTGGAACAATTTTCTGATATTCTTGTCTCTTTTCCTTATCTCCAGCTAGGATATCATTGACATCACTGTAGGTCATACGGAAGCTTGTCTTGATAACCGTTTGGGCAATAGTGTAATTAATCACACGACCATGTTTATCAATCTCCATAATAGCCGACTGAGTCAAGCGGTCCACTTGAGGGTTAAGAGAACAGATTCCGTTTGAGAGGCGCTCTGGCAGCATTGGAACTACACGGTCTGTCACATAGACAGAGGTCGCACGGTTAAGAGCTTCCTTGTCAAGGGCAGAACCTTCTGTCACATAGTAAGAGACATCGGCAATGTGAACACCGAGTTCGATATTTCCATTTTTCAAAGGCTTGATGTGAACTGCATCGTCCAAGTCCTTGGCGTCAGCACCATCAATGGTAAAGGTAATCTCATCTCTTAGATCCAGACGACCTTCCATATCCTCTTGAGACGGAGCATCAGGCACACTTTCTGCTTCCTTGACAACAGCCTCTGGAAACTCGGATACAATGTCCATAGACTCCAAAACCTCAAGGACATCAATCCCAGCATCAGTCGAGTGTCCTACCACGTCTAGCACACTAGCGACAAAGAAATCGTGTTTCTTACTTGGATATTTGTCAATAAAGACCTTGAGAACTTCCGTTCCCTCTAGTTTAAGAGCTGGTTTCTTAACATAAATTGGCTGACTGATTTTTTGATTCTTTGAACGAATGTAGCCCGCATACTTAGGCTTTTCCTGATCCAGAACGATTTGGCCGACAACTGTCGTCAGACTGTGCTCTAGGATATCGATAATCTTGGCTTCTGCTGCAGTTCCCTTGTTGCGATCAGCAACTTTCTTAATCACGACCTCAACGGTATCACCATCAATGGCATAGTTAACATCGTTTTTTCCAACAAAAAGGTCGTCCTCTTCGCCTTCCAGACTGACAAAGCCAAAGCCGTTTTTATGGGCATGAAAAATCCCCTTGAGAGTAATCTCCTGCTTTTTCTTGACTTCTAAGGTCAGACTTCCATCTTCTTCAAAACGAATCTGGTGCTTTCTTTCCATTAGGGACAAGGTTTTAATCAACTCACGAAAATCCTTGGAATCGTCTTTTCCCAAAGCCTGAGCCAAGTCATTGACCGTCACCTTGCTCTTTTCTTGCAAATATTCTTTTATTCTATCTTTCATATTTTCTTTCTAGATTTTTTTATTTTCTTTTACTGTAAAACCATCTCAAACATCATTTAAAAACAAAAAGAGGCAAAGACCTAGTCCTGCCCATTTTTTCTTATCTACTTGATAATACCGTCAATGCTAAGGCAATGGCTAGCCAGAAAAAGACTAAAATCCCTGTCAAACGCTGCATGACAGCTTCAAAACCGCGTGCTTTACTGCGTTCAAACAAATCACCTGAGCTGGCATCAAATACATTGCTGGATTGGTTTTTGGTTGGTTGCATGAAAATGGCAATCACAATCACAACAGATAATACTAATAAAATGGTTAATAATAGGTTATACATATCAAACTCCTTAAAATCCTTATTATTTTACCATAAAATCTACTTAGATTCAAGATGTAGGGTTACTTTTCTTTCCTTGGGACAATACTTTAAAACCTCAATCTTATCTGGATGAGTTTTTGAGTTTTTACTGGTTAGGTAATTGATACTGCCACAAGAGGAGCATTTGAGATTAATTTTTACTCGCACTAGATTTCCTTTACTTTTAATAATGTTCGAAATTGAAGCAGGTTAAAGAGACAACTAAAGGCAACACAAAGGCTTGTCGCATAAAAGACTGCATGGTAGCCGAATTGACCTGCTACTGCAGAACCTGCCATAGGCCCAACGACACCTCCCAGATAAAAGAATACCTGATTGAAGGCAAAGACTCTCGAAATACCGGCTTTTGGAGTCATTTTGCTGAGTAGGGCATTGACCCCAGGTATCAAGGCACCGGTTCCCAAGCCAAAGAGGAATCGATAGAGTCCTAGTTGAAGGGGGCTAGAGGCATTAGCACAGAGGAGATAGACGATGACTGAATAAAACTGGGCTAAAACTAAAAGACGATGGTTGCCCACCTTGTCACCTAGCTTGCCCATGACTCCTGCACTCATCATGCTGGAAAAGCCCATACTGGACACAATCAAACCAGATACAAAGAGAAGATTTTCCGTCTGGCCTAAGTCGCGCACATACAGAGCTAAGATAGGGCCGATTGATTGGGCTGAAAATTGGATGACAAAACTGGTCAGAAAGAGGTTGGCCAAGAGATAAGGATATTTAACTGATGTAAACAATTCCTTTGTTGGGATGGTCTTTCCCTTGGCTACTGGTTGAAAATCTTCCTTGATAAAGCAAATAGTCAAAACAGCAGCTAAGAATAGAAAACTACCAACTAGTAAGAATACAGTACGAATGCCAAATAATTCTGCAATAAAGCCACCGATAAAGGGACCAGTTAGAGTGCCTGCAACTACGCCAGTAGACAAAGTCCCGAGAGCAGAGCCTGATTTCTCCTTGGGAACCTGACTGGCTATCAAGGCAGTTGCATTAGGAACAAATCCTGCAAATACACCGTTTAATAAACGAAGAAAGATTAACCAATAAATATTTGGGACAAAAGCCAAGCCTCCCATAGTAATGGTCATGGCCATGCCAGCTCGAATCATCATGGGTTTTCGACCGTATTTGTCAGCAAGAATGCCCCAGATAGGAGAGAAAATTGCCGCAGAAATAGCAGAGACAGAAATGGCTAAACCTGCATAAAAAGCAGCTTGATCACTCCTTACACCCAGATTTTCCACAAATATAGGCATAAAAGGCACAACCAAAGAAATACTGGCTCCTGTCAGAAAATTACCAAACCAGGCAATGCGCAAATTATCCTTCCAGTTAATCTCTGTCATCTTGCTGACCTCTCTCGAGAAGGATATGCACTTGATTAAGAAGCTGGCTCTGATTACCATTATTATCAAGAATATGGCTGGCCAAATCTTTCTTTTTCTCTAAAGGCCACTGGGCTGTCAGACGAGACTCAGCTTCATCTTTGGACAAGTGGTCTCTTTTCATTAGACGTTTTACTTGGACATCTCGATCCACATAGACCAACCAGGTCTCATCAAACCAAGCACTGTAGTCCTGTTCAAAAAGTAGGGGAATATCCATGAAGAAAATCTCTTCTGTCTGAGCCAATTGGTCTCTCAAATTAGCCAGTTCTTCACGAATAATCTCTCCTTGAATCATCTTAGACCATTCTCTCTCTTCAGGATTTGAAAAGATAAGACTAGCTAGGAGAGGGCGATTGAGTTCTCCGCTTTCAAGGATGACTTTTTGCCCAAAATGCTGGACTAGAGCCTCAAACAGACGATCACCAGGTTTCTGTAGTTGGTGGACAAGAGCGTCAGCATCCACTACTTGAAAGCCTTGCTTTCTTAGAAAATTTGTCACGGTTGACTTACCAGAGGCAATTCCTCCTGTGATTCCGATGATTTTTTCCATCAGCCCCTCCTTTGGCACTGAGGACAAAAGTGAGTTCCTCGTCCGCCTAGCTGGATTTTCTCAATCACAGTTCCACAACGTGAACATTCTTGACCAGTCTTGTCATAGACCTGATGAAAGTCCTGCATAGTTCCATCTTTTCCAAAGGCATTGGTATAGGTCCGAATGGTGGAACCACCTTTTTCAACGGCCTGCTCCAAAACAGCGACGGTCTGGTCATGAATGGCAGTCGCTTCTTCTGCTGTCAAAGTCTGGGAAGGTTTAGCTGGATGAACCTGAGCCCGCCAGAGAACCTCATCCACATAGATATTGCCAAGACCAGCCACCAAGGTCTGGTCTAGGAGATGGGATTTGATAGGCTTTTTGGACTTGGTTAGAGCAACTTGAAAGACCTGTAAATCAAAGTCCTGTTCTGTAGGTTCAGGCCCTAATTTTTTAGAAATAAAGTATGCTTCTAAAAGCTCCGGAGCAAGTAACTCCATAGTTCCAAACTTACGGACATCCTCGTAAACTAGAGTCCCACCATCTTCAAAATGAATCAAAACATGGGCATGCTTGCGTTCAGGAACCTGATCTGGATAGTAAAAATACTTGCCCTCCATCCGCAGGTGGGAAATCAAAACCTTGTCTGTCAGGTAGAAAAGCAAATATTTGCCACGACGTCCCATTGACTTAACAACTTGACCAGGCACTTCCTTTTGAAACTCGTCCAAGTCCGTTTTAATCATCTTGGGATAGCGAATTTCTATACTCGAAATCTTCTTTCCTAGAATCAATTTTTCTAAGCCACGACGAACGGTTTCAACCTCAGGTAATTCAGGCATAAGTCCTCCTTCTGTAAAAACAAGAAGCAGGCATGAGCCCACCTCTACTTAGTATTCTTTTTTATTATAGCCAAAGTCAGCCAAATCTAGCTTTTTATCACGCCAGTTTTTCTTGACCTTGACCCATGTTTCTAGGAAGACCTTGTCTCCTAGCATGAGTTCGATATCACGACGGGCCATAGTCCCAATTTTCTTGAGCATGGCACCACCTTTACCGATGATAATCCCTTTTTGGCTATCACGTTCGACCATAATCGTTGCACGGATGTGAACCTTGTCTGTCTCTTCATCACGCTTCATAGAGTCAACTACTACTGCGACTGAGTGAGGAATCTCTTCACGAGTTAGGTACAAGACTTTCTCGCGTACCATTTCTGATACCAAGAATCGCTCTGGGTGATCTGTGATTTGATCCGCTGGGAAATATTGGAAACCTTCATCCAGATTTTCACTCAAAATATCCACTAGATGAGACACGTTATTTCCCTGAAGAGCTGAGATTGGTACAATTTCCTTGAAGTCCATTTGATTACGGAAATCATCAATCTGAGACAAAAGCTGGTCTGGATGGACCTTATCGATTTTATTCACCACCAAAATCACAGGAACCTTGGCAGCCTTGAGACGCTCGATAATCATATCATCCCCCTTACCACGCGCTTCATCAGCAGGCACCATAAAAAGAACAGTATCCACTTCACGAAGGGTGCTATAGGCAGACTCTACCATGAAATCTCCGAGTGCTGTTTTAGGTTTGTGAATCCCTGGTGTGTCGATAAAGACAATTTGCTCCTTATCAGTCGTGTAAATTCCCATGATTTTGTTGCGCGTTGTCTGCGCCTTGTCACTCATGATGGCAATCTTTTGCCCCATAACATGATTTAAAAAGGTTGACTTCCCAACGTTGGGACGTCCTAAAATGGCTACAAAGCCTGATTTAAATGTCATAATTTCCTCTTACTGTTTAAAATAATAAATCCCAGATTCTTGGGAGAAAAATCAATGCGCCTGTTAAGGCTGCGAAAAGAGAGACCACTAATACAGCGCCAGCCGCCATATCCTTGGCATTTTTAGCCAGCATAGAAAAGTGGTAGTGACTGGCCAAATCCACTACATTTTCGATAGCAGAATTGATAATTTCAAAAGCTACTACCAAGAAAATGCTCAATAGGAGAAAGAGCCATTCGATTCGTGACACCTGAAAAACAAAACCTGCAAGGATGACGACAAGAGCCGTCACTGCATGTTTTCGCATATTGCGTTCTTCCTTGATAGCAGTAAAAATTCCTGTGAGAGCAAATTCTAAACTGGATATCAGGTCACGATTTTTCCATTTTCGTTTATTGTCTTGTGAGTCCATAGGCTGTCAAAATTTCTTCTTGTAAACCGAACATCTCCTCTTCTTCTTCCGGAGTGTAGTGATCATAGCCGTTGATATGTAAAAAGCCGTGTACTGCCAAGAAGCCCATCTCACGCTCAAAGCTGTGACCATATTCCTCAGCCTGCTCATGGGCCTTATCGATAGAGATGAATAGTTCCCCAATATAGGTATCAAACTCAGACATCATCTCTGCCAATTCTGGATTTTCAAGCAAATCTTCCTCGTCAAAGGCAATTTCCAACTCTGGTTTATATTCAAGACTGATAACATCTGTCGGACGGTCCGTGTCACGGTACTCAAGATTCAGTTCATGACTACGCTCATTAGTCACAAAAGTGACTGCCATCTCCTTGTCTTCTTTTCCTAATTTTTGGGCTGCAAATTCCAAAATCTCTTGGGTTTGTTGCAAGATTTCTTGTGAAACTTGACCAGTTTCATCTACCATTTCAATATACATGTGCTTCTCGTTTCTCTTTACTTGGCTTTATTATACCACATTTCCATGATTTTATTCTACCTTTTTGATATAATACTATGGAATACAATCACAAGGAGAGAACGATGTCATTTGACGGATTTTTTTTACACCACATGGTTAAGGAATTGCGAAGAGAGTTAGTGAATGGTCGCATTCAGAAAATCAATCAACCTTTTGAACAAGAGTTGGTCTTGCAAATCCGCAGCAATCGCCAAAGTCAGCGCCTGCTCCTTTCTGCTCACCCAGTTTTTGGACGCATTCAGCTGACCCAAGCGACTTTTGAAAATCCAGCCCAACCTTCTACCTTTATCATGGTTTTAAGAAAATATTTGCAGGGTGCCCTTATTGAGTCAATTGAGCAGATGGAAAATGACCGGATTGTGGAGATTACAGTTTCCAATAAAAATGAGATTGGAGACCATATTCAGGCTACCTTGATTATCGAAATCATGGGTAAACACAGTAATATTCTACTGGTCGATAAAAGTAGTCATAAAATCCTCGAAGTAATCAAACACATCGGCTTTTCACAAAATAGCTACCGTACCTTGCTTCCTGGATCAACCTATATTACTCCGCCAAGTACGGAATCACTCAATCCTTTTACTATCAAGAATGAGAAGCTCTTTGAAATCCTGCAAACACAGGAAACGACAGCTAAAAACCTTCAAAATCTCTTTCAAGGTCTCGGTCGTGATACGGCAAATGAATTGGAAAGGATACTGGTTCATGAAAAACTGTCCACCTTCCGAAATTTTTTCAATCAAGAAACCAAGCCATGCTTGACTGAGACTTCCTTCAGTCCAATTCCTTTTTCAAATCAGGTAGGAGAGCCTTTTGCCAGTCTTTCTGATTTGTTGGATACCTACTATAAGGACAAGGCTGAACGCGACCGCGTCAAACAGCAAGCCAGTGAACTCATTCGCCGTGTTGAAAATGAACTTCAGAAGAATCGGCATAAGCTGAAAAAACAGGAAAAAGAATTACTAGCGACAGACAATGCTGAGGAATTTCGCCAAAAAGGGGAATTGCTGACAACCTTCCTCCACCAAGTGCCTAACGACCAAGACCAGGTTATCCTAGACAACTACTATACCAACCAACCTATCACGATTGCGCTTGATAAGGCTCTGACTCCCAACCAGAATGCTCAACGCTACTTTAAACGGTACCAGAAACTCAAAGAAGCTGTCAAATACCTGACTGAACTGATTGAAGAAACCAAGGCAACCATTCTCTATTTAGAAAGTGTTGAGACTGTTCTCAACCAAGCTGGACTGGAGGAAATCGCTGAAATCCGTGAAGAATTAATCCAAACTGGCTTTATCCGCAGAAGACAACGGGAGAAAATCCAGAAACGCAAAAAACCAGAACAGTATCTGGCGAGTGATGGAAAAACCATTATCTATGTCGGCCGAAACAACCTACAAAACGAGGAACTAACCTTTAAAATGGCTCGCAAGGAGGAACTTTGGTTCCATGCCAAGGACATTCCTGGAAGCCACGTTGTCATCTCAGGCAATCTTGACCCATCTGATGAAGTCAAGACAGACGCTGCCGAGCTAGCTGCCTACTTCTCTCAAGGTCGCTTATCAAATCTAGTTCAAGTAGATATGATTGAAGTCAAAAAACTCAACAAACCAACTGGTGGAAAACCCGGTTTTGTAACCTATACCGGACAAAAGACCCTCCGTGTCACACCAGACCCCGAAAAAATCGCATCCATGAAAAAATCCTGATTTCACTTGAAATCAGGATTTTTAACTTGTTTTCTTAACAATTTGAAAACAATCAAGAACAGATTGATTACAGTTTACATCAGAGACTCTTTTACTTCCTTGCGTAGATTTTCTAGACTGCTGATACCATATTTATCCATGACCTTTGGCAGATTTTCGATGATATCAGGACAGGCATATGGATTGGTAAAGTTGGCTGTTCCAACTCCAATAGCAGATGCTCCAGCCAGATACATCTCTAGCGCAGCTTCTGCCGAATCCACTCCTCCCATTCCAATGATAGGCAGGTCTGTTGTTTGGGCTACTTGGCGGATGAGTTTGAGGGCTACTGGAAAGACTGCTGGACCAGACATCCCACCTGTGCCATTGGCCAAGATTGGTTTTCTGGTTTTGAGGTCAAAGCGCATTCCAACTAGAGTATTGATCATGGTTAAGCCACTTGCCCCCGCATCTTCTGCAGCTTTTGCGACTGTGACAATATCCGTCACACTAGGAGTTAGTTTGACATAAACTGGTACATCAGAGGCTTCCACAGCCGCTTTCACCACATCATAAGCCAGATCAGGATCTTGACCAATCAAAAGTCCGTGATTACAGTGATCTACGTTGGGACAAGAAATATTGAGCTCGATAGCCTTCACATTAGTTGCCTTTGAAATTCCTCGAGAAACAGCTGCATACTCTTGTTTTGAAAAACCAGCCACATTAGCAATAATAGGAAGATTTGGATATTCTCTTTCCAGCCAAGGCAGCTTTTCAGCCAAAACAACTTCCAAACCAGGATTTTGCAAACCGATTGCATTGAGCATACCAGCGGGTGTCTCTGCCACCCTTGGAGTTGGATTTCCAAAACGGGCTTCAAGGGTCGTCGCCTTGATCATAATCGAACCTAACAGGTCTAAATCATAGTACTTGGCATACTCTTGTCCAAAACCAAAACAGCCCGATGCTGGAATAATTGGATTTTTCAAATCCAAGCCTGGTAGAGAAACTTGTAAACGATTTGTAGTCATGATTTTCTCCTTATAATACAACTGTTCCTGTGCGGAAAACAGGGCCATCTTCACAGACTCGTTGGCTAACCGTCTCGCTTTCTGGCACTTTTAGGACGCAGGCGTAGCAAGCCCCCATCCCACAAGCCATACGAGATTCCAGAGATAGATAGGCTCTTGGGTGATCATAAAAGGTTTGATTGATATACTTCATCATTCCAGGCGCCCCACATGAGTAAACAGCATCAAACTGACTGTCTAAATCATTGATGACAACAGAAACATTCCCCTTGATACCATATGAACCATCATCTGTCGTTACAAAGACTTGACCATATTGAGCTAATTCCGTCTCTAAAATAACAGCCTCCCTATTAGCAAATCCGAGAACTGTTACTACTTTCACACCACGCCCATGCAATTCCTTGGCCACCTCAAGTAAGGGTGGAACACCAATCCCACCACCAACAAGGAGAACCTGACTCTGATTGTCTAAATCAGACAAGTCAAAACCATTTCCCTGAGGCCCCATTACATCAAGAGTCTCTCCCTGACTTAAGGTTGAGAAAATAGCTGTTCCAGCTCCTTCAATTCGATAAATGAGGTGACACTGCTTGTTAACCTTGTCAATAGACGAAATTGAAATAGGGCGACGCAAAAGATGGGCATCATCAGGCACACGTAGATGTAGAAATTGGCCTGCTCGCATAGCTTCAACCATTTCTCCTTCTAGGATTAATTCAAAGATTGCTGGCGCGATTTCCTCCTGTGCAACCACTTTCATGGTTTCCAAACGAATTGCACCCAAACGTTTCTTACATGTGGGATTCATGACTTTTCCTCCTTAAATTTTAAGGGGACCAGATAAAGAAAAGGCCTTGCTAATGCAAGGCCTCAGTTAGGTTAGGCTAGAACTTATGCGCACACTTAAAAAGTCTCCACAGAGAGTCCCCTATCCCTTTTATCTGACACCTTGTGAGTCTCTCTGGACTCCCCTTAAAGGTTAAATTTTTATTAGTATACTCTTTCAGCTAAAAAAAGTCAAGTAGAAAACGAACATTCTACTTGACCTCATGAGATTATTTTTCACGAATAACTTCGACCTTGTAGCCATCAGGGTCTTTGACAAAGTAATAGTTAGGTGCAGTTCCTGGTAGACCATTTGGCTCAGTCACTTCATATCCTTTTGCACTATGCTCTTGATGAAGAGCTTCAAGGTCAGGTGTACTTAGAGCGACATGAGCAAATCCATCTCCAACTACATAAGGGCCATGATCATAGTTGTAAGTCAACTCCAACTCATAGTCGTCACCCTCAAGTCCTAGATAGACAATCGTGAAAGCATGGTCTGGAAAATCTCTGCGACGCAATTCTTTAAAACCAAAAGCATCTTGATAGAATGCGATTGATTTTTCAAGATTTTCTACTCGCAAGCAAGTGTGTAGCATTTTTGAAGCCATATTTTTCTCCTTTATTTTTAAAAAAGACTGGGAAATTCCTACTCCAGTCTCATCAGTTATTATTTACCAAGTTTTGCTTTAGCTGCATCTGCAAGAGCTGTGAAAGCTGCTGCATCGTTAACAGCCAAGTCAGCAAGCATTTTACGGTTAACTTCGATCTCAGCCAATTTCAAACCATGCATCAATTGTGAGTATGAAAGTCCGTTCATACGAGCTGCCGCGTTGATACGAGTGATCCACAATTTACGGAAGTCACGTTTTTTCTGACGACGGTCACGGTATGCATAGTAGTAAGAGTTCATTACTTGTTCTTTTGCAGTACGGAACAAGATGTGTTTAGCTCCATAGTAACCTTTTGCTAATTTAAGAATACGTTTACGGCGTTTGCGTGATACAACGCCACCTTTAACACGTGCCATGTTTTATTTCCTCCAAATATTTCCTAGAATTGTTTACTTACAGTCAAGCTATTATTTCAAGCGAGTAAGCATTGCTTTGATACGTTTGAAATCTCCTGAATGCACCATAGATGCTTTACGAAGATGACGACGTTGTTTCTTAGTTTTTCCGTGGAAACGGTGAGAAGTGTAAGCACGGAAACGTTTAAGTCCACCAGAACCTGTACGTTTGAAACGTTTAGCTGATGCGCGGTGTGTTTTTTGTTTTGGCATGATTTTTTCTCCTTTATTTCACTTTCTGACAATTATTTTTTGTCAGTCGCTGGCGCCAATTGCATGAACATTTGACGTCCATCCATTTTAGCACGTTGTTCGATGATGGCAATATCTTGAGTTGCTTCAGCAAACTCGGCTAAAACTTTTGCACCAATCTCTTTATGGGTAATCATACGACCCTTAAAGCGAATAGATACCTTAACTTTATTTCCTTTTTCAAGGAATTTGCGTGCATTGCGAAGTTTTGTATCAAAGTCACCCTTGTCAATAGTTGGACTTAGACGAACTTCTTTCACAGTAACAACACTTTGTTTTTTACGTTGTTCTTTTTGCTTCTTCTGGTACTCAAATTTGAACTTACCGTAGTCCATAATTTTTGCAACAGGCGGTTTTGCTTGGGGTTGAATCAATACTAAGTCAACATTTGCACTATCAGCCAATGCTTGCGCTTCACTGAGTGGCTTGATGCCTAGCTGTTCTCCCTCAAGACCGATCAAGCGAACTTCACGTACACGAATTTCATCATTGATGAATAAGTCTTGCTTTGCTATGGTTTTCACCTCTTTTGTTTTATTAGAGAAAAACAATAGCGGACTCGTAAATATACAAGCCCGCACGTTATGATAGCGTTTCTTAGAAACTTTTCATCCGTAGGGCCAGGCAACTTAATGTCACAAGGCGAGAAGCTCTCACTTCTGCTTTTCTCAACTTTTATATGATACCAAGTTTTCCAGCCCTTGTCAAGATAAAAAGTTATTTTTTTGAAAAGTTTCTGTTTGTATTTTTGCTTAGTTTCCACATCAAAAAGAGAGAACCAAGGTGATTCCCTCTCTATGTTAGTTTTTCCTTATTTTCTGTATAGGAAAGCTAGGATCTATTAAAAATTTCCTTTTTTCGTGAACTTCCCCATCTTTCAATAAATAGAATTCCCAATAGCAAAACAATTATCGTGCAAGACAGTAAGACCATCCCCATGCCCCAATTTAGATTGACATTATCAATCTGCTTAGGTAATCTTCCGGATAGAATCTCCACTGAACGCAAGTAAGTAAAGGGAATCAGATGGGCAATCCTCTGAAGAGGCTGAATGGTTTGGATACCAAACAATAAGCCAACAATCCCAATTAAGGAAATAAAGAGGACAGGCATTTTTTGCTTGAAAAAGTAAGCAATCAAATAGACGACTTCCACAATGACGATAAAAGCTAAGAAAGCTAGTAACAAGCTAGGAAATAACACATCCTGTATCTTTCCAATAGTTACCTCTTGATTCACTAAGCTATAAATCGGGTAGGGATAATCTAACTGTCCAAAACCACTTATCAGACTTCCCACTAGAAAAGAAAATCCGCTAATTCCGATAAACAACACACTTACATAGCCCACTCCAACTCCAAGAGAGGATATTGCAAATGTCACTTTTGAAAAAGGATATAACTGAGCGGTATCCAGATGATTTTGATATCTTTCTGCAAATAGTTGCGTTAGCATAAAAATAATAGCAACCACAAACAAGGTTGGGATGATAGCCTCTAAAATCCAGACAATCTGATCAATTCCGTGGGTCGGAAACTCCAAAGTATGTGCTTTTATGTTCAAGGGATATAGGGCTTGGTAGGTCTTCCGTTCGCGGTCAACCCCCATTTTTAATTCAGAGTTAGAGTTCGGGTCATTTGATACAAATTCATAATTCTTCTCTTCATCTTGCCACTGCAAATAGTAGGCTTCTTTCCAGCGCCCTTCTTTTAACAAAGCCAGAATTTCTTTCTTTTGCGTCAAAAGATTTTTTTGCAATTCTAAATCATTTTTAGCAATCTGGTATTCCTCCGAGTTGGTATCAGATATTTGGGAGAGTTTCTCTTCATATTCATTGATGATTCTCTCATCTTTTACAAGACTGGTTTCCAACTCACTCTCCAAGCTGTGTGAGTTTGCAGTCCGACTATTTAAATAAAAGGTAACACCGAGTCCAGATACAAATAAAGCTAAGATAATCCAGTTTAAGCGACTTTTGAAAACTTTTTTCAATAAAAATAGACTAACATCTTTCATAAACTAAACCTCTTCTATTTGCCCCTGATGAATGGTTACTACTCTATCGCAGACATCAAGCAACTCTTCCTTATAGTGGGAACTTAAAAGAACCAGCTGTTCTTGTCTATCGATTTGTGCTAGCCTATCAAAAAACTTCTGTCGATAATACTCATCTAAGCCATTTGTAATCTCATCCATGAGCCAGCATTTGGCCTGACTGAGGAAATACATGGCAATCACCAAGCGTTGCTTCATGCCTAAGGAATACTTGCGAATGGGAAGGCTGATATAGTCAGACATTTCCCAGTAATCAATTTCATCCCTTAAGTTCAGATCTGACTTCCAGATGTTTTTTATGAGATGAAGGTAGTCCATCCCACTTAAGTTTCCATCCAGCCATTCAATGCTTTCATAATAAAATAAAGAAGGAGGGGCTACGATATGTCCACTACTTATGGGAATTAAGTTGCTAATGGCGCGGAACAGGGTCGTCTTTCCAGAGCCATTGATAGCAAGAATGCCATAAATCCTACCCTTGTTAAATGTAAAATCAACATCTTGTAAGATGACTTGTCGCGTTTTTAAGGTCACATGAGTAAGCTGCAACATACCTAGTCCTCCTTTTTATCACTCTTTAGGGATTAATAGCCTCCGCTGTAGTAGTTTAGTACCTCATAACGATCGTAATTCCAGCCAGAACCAACTTTATACTCAGAATAGCTGTCATAACGAGACCATGACGGGATAGAAATGTATTGATGGTTGTGATAATTCATACTATACTCAAAAGCGGTATTCCAATCATACCGGTAACTTTTAGTGACTGTCACAGCAGATACACTGGACTGAAAAAGACCAATAATCATAAACTAACTAATTTTTAATGGTTTTATATCATCAATATTGAATGCGCTTTCATTATATCATTTTTCCCGTTTTTATACAACAGATTTTTAGTTTATTTTACTAATATTTACTATTTGTCCTTCCTATCGAATACTTTCGATCTTCCAACTCTTCCAACCTTTAAACCGTATAGCTCCTTGTTGGTCAGTTCGGTAAACTTTGCTATTGATACCTTCCAGTCGGGTCAGGGTTTCCTGATGGGGGAGTTTGGTTCGATTATTCTTTTCAACTGAGATGAGAGTCATCTTTGGTTTGAGCTGTTCTAAAAAGGCTGAACTTGATGATTTTTTAGAGCCATGTTGGCTAGCTTTCAAGGCGTCCACCTCTAGGTCAGGATATTGCTTTAGAAGATCCTTCTCTCCTTTCTCCTCCAAATTTCCCGTGAAGAGAAAGGACTTATCCAAGAGTTTCCCATAGAGAACCAGGGAATCTTCATGACCTCCGTCTCCAATTTTCCTTGGAGATAGGACTTCTAACTGACTGCCAAAAATCGATAAATTCTCCCCTGCTGTCACACTGCGTACCTTGCTTTGGCTTGCTTCTAGTTCTGTCACAAATTCATTCTGTTTCAAACTGCCTTTTGATACCAAAATCTCCCCTACATGGAAGGCCTTGGTCACCTCTAACAAATCTCCAACATGTTCCTTGTCTGTGTTGGTCAAAATTAGCTGGTCAATCTTGGCTACTCCTCGACTTTTAAGATAAGGAATCAAGGTTCTCTGCGCATTACTGGTTGTCGCCTTTTCTTGCCATTTTTCAATTTTCTTATCAGATTCTGCCTTACCGCCCACATCTACGAGAATAGTCTTACCAGTTACATCCCTTAGGAAAATACTTTCTCCTTGCCCTACATCCAGCATGGTAATTTCATTTTCCAGTGGATGCTTGGTCAAGAAAATGAGCCCCACGATAAAGAGACTAAATCCTGCTAGTCTTTTGATATTTTTCCTCATATCATAGAACAAGGCTAATGAAACTAAGAGAAGAATCAAAAGCCATGCATTGGGTTGTCCAAAAACCAGAGGTCTACTTACCACCTGCGATACCAAGCGAATAATACCTTCCAACCATTCAAAGATAACATTCAGCTGAATGACTGGATAGAGAAAGGAAAGGGCAAATAAGATAGACAAGAGCGGTAAGAAGACCAAGTCAAATAGAAAGGAAAAGACAAAGGTCAAAAGGATAGACCAAGGTTGAAATTCCGCAAAATAGAAGGATAGGATGGGTAGTATGCCCAAAGAAATAACCAGACTTTCTCTGGCAACAGCCTTAAGCCCCTCTCCTTCTTTGCTGGTCATGGTCAAGATAAAAGCATAAGCACAAGACAAAACACCTCCTGCCGTCAGGAAAAAGTTGGGCATGACGATAAAGAGGACAAGGACTGTCAAGGCAAAATTATCCAAGCCCTTAACACCATGTTGAGCCAGTAACTTTTGCAAGAGACTGCGAATGACAGAAGCTGAAAATCCTGTCAGACCTGCATAAATAAGAGAAAAGGGATAAGTCATCCATTTCAACTTTTCTTGGGTCAACCCCAGTCGCAAAAGAAGTTTCTTAAAGCCATCCATGAAAAAGCCTACCTGCATACCCGACAAGGCAAAGAGGTGGATAATCCCTAGACTGGAATAAAGTTCATTCATTTCCTCGAAGTCGGTGTCGAGATGTCCTAATAGAAGCCCCGTCATGTAATTGCGCATAGGATCTGGAAAATGCGTCTTGATCCAAACTACAGCCTTTCGACGTAAACTGGATAGGTTTTCACCTATATCCCAACTGCCAACCTTTTGAAGCGACTGGATTCTTTTGATATTGAGAGTCTGGTAAATTCCTTGAGTCTTAAGATAGGCTTGGTAGTCAAAGCCACCAAAATTTCTCTTCCCTTCTGGCACCGAAAGCTTCCCTTCTAGTTCTATCTCATGAAGGTCTGTTAAGGCTTGAAAGGTTTCTTTCTCCTCCTCGGACTGGAGTTTATAATAGACTTGAAAAGTGCGTCCATCAGACTTGCCACGAAAGGATAGACTGTCACCATTGACCTTAATAGTGTCAGGCAAAATCCGTACCCTTTCAATAGAATCCGCTAGGTTCTGACTAGCTTGTGTCTGCTGCCAAGTTTGAAACAGAAACCAAAATCCAAAGATTCCACAAATCACTAGAACTTTGCTAGCAGATTTCCAAGGAAATTGTACAAAGAGACAGACTAGCAGAAAAACAAAGCCCAATAAAGCAAGATAGGATGCTGAAAAAATGGCGTAGTAAAGCCAAAGTAACAGAAAACTCAGATAGATTAGGGGGATAGAGAAATTCTTAATCCACTGTAACATAATCTTTTAACTTTTCTATGGTCTTGGCTCCAATGCCGGATACCTTCTTGAGTTCATCAACCGACTTAAATTTCCCATTTGATTCACGATGGTCGATAATATCCTGGGCTCGTTTTCCTCCCAGCCCCTTGACCTGCTTGAGTTCTTCCAGATTGGCCTTGTTGAGATTGACCTTCTTGTCCTTGCTTGTTGAAGAAGGCGCTCCAGAACCTGTCTGTTGACTAGCTGCTTCTTCTCCTTTAGTTGGAACGTAAACCAGAGCCTCATCACTAACTTTCTGAGCTAGATTGAGTGCCTTGCTGTCTGCTTGCTCTGTCAAGCCACCAGCCTTCTGAACAGCGTCATTGACCCGACTACCGACTGGCAAATCATAAATTCCTGGTGATTTGACAGCACCTTTCACATCTACTGTGATTAGATCTTGTTCAATAGGTTCTTCCTTTTCTTCTTTCTTTACTTCCTTTTCGGACACTGAATTCTTGGAAACAGCTGCGACTTCTGCCTGTAAATTCGTTTCTTTTACAGGTGTTTGTGGAGCTGGCTTTAGCAGGAAAAATCCGCTTACAAGCAAGCCCAGACTAGTACAAATGACGATGATTTTATACTCTTTGATTTTCTCGATAATTGCTTCCATATTTTCTCCTCTCTTAGATTATTCGTAAGAGGAAGAAAAAACAGTTGAAAAATTCTTCTCAACTGCTTATTTATTTGCAAAATAGTCTTCCTTGGTCAAGACATAATGAACTCTTGTCACGATACGGCCTTTTTCATGCTGGTCCATACGAGCATATGGTTCTTCGTGAGAGAAGCACATGCCTGATTTCTCCATGACCTTTCCTGAAGCAGGATTAGCCTTATCGTGAAGGGCTGTCAACTTATTCATTCCGATTTCTTCAAAGGCTAGTTTAATCACGGCACGATTAGCTTCTGTCGTCAAACCTTGATTCCAATATTTTTGATGAATAATATAACCAATGGCTGCCTTTTTAAGAACAGGATCAATCTTGTGCAAGTCAATGGTTCCAATAAACTCTCCACTATTTTTTAGTTCTATACCCCATCGGCCCAAGGGATTGGCTAGATAAAACTGGGCAATATTATTCTTAGTTTCTTCTAAACTTTGATTGGTTGGAAAAGTATAGCGTGTATTTTCTTTGTCTGAGGCATAGTCAAACATTTCTTGCGCATCATTCAAAGTTACAGGTCTAAGCACTAAGCGTTCTGTTTCGATAATTGGATGCTTGGCTAGTTTGATAAATAGTGATTCCATAATGACACCTCCAAAAATAGGTTGCTAAAAAAATAACATAAAAGAAATAGATTTACAAGTTTTTCTTGCAATTTAAAACGGTTTCATATACAATAAAGTCATCACATTTTTGATTTATGAACCGAAATGTGACAACTAAAAGAATCCCGTCAATTGAAAGGTAGGTTATCTCTATGTTAATCGGAATCCCAAAAGAAATTAAGAATAACGAAAACCGTGTTGCTCTCACTCCTGCTGGCGTCCATAGTTTAGTCAGCGGTGGACATCGTGTCCTCATCGAAACAAATGCTGGACTTGGTTCAGGATTTACTGATGCAGACTATCAAAAGCAAGGAGCTGAGATTGTCGCTACTGCTGCTGAAGCCTGGGCTGCCGAATTAGTGGTCAAAGTAAAAGAACCACTGGCTTCTGAATACGGTTATTTGCGCGATGATCTTCTCCTTTTCACCTACTTGCACATGGCTGCTGCCCCAGAATTAGCAGATGCTATGCTTGCAGCTAAAACAACAGGAATTGCCTATGAAACTGTCCGTGACAATCAAGGACAACTACCACTCCTCGTTCCTATGAGTGAGGTTGCAGGTCGTATGGCTGTTCAAATCGGAGCTCATTTCCTAACTAAGCAATCAGGAGGTTCTGGTGTTCTACTAGGTGGTGTGCCGGGTGTTCCAAAAGGAAAAGTAACCATCATCGGTGGTGGTGTCGTAGGGACCCATGCTGCTCGCATTGCCCTTGGACTCGGTGCTCAAGTGACTATTTTAGATATCAGTGCCAAACGTCTCTCAGTTCTAGAAGAAGTCTTTGGAAACCAAATTCAAACTCTTATGTCTAATTCATTCAACATTGAAGCCAGTGTGAGAGATGCGGATGTGGTGATTGGAGCGGTTCTCATCCCTGGTGCCAAAGCACCGAAATTGGTGACTGATGAGATGGTCGAACAAATGCGTCCAGGCTCTGTCATCGTTGACGTAGCTGTTGACCAAGGTGGCGTTATTGAGACAGCTGACCGTGTGACAACGCACGATGAGCCTGTTTATGAAAAACACGGTGTCCTTCACTATGCTGTTGCCAATATCCCTGGTGCTGTTGCCCGTACTTCAACCATCGCCCTAACCAATGTCACTCTTCCTTATATCGAAGCTTTGGCTGGCAAAGGATTCTCACAAGCAATCTCTGAAGATGAGGGCTTGCGTCAAGGTGTGACCACTTATCAAGGTTACTTAACTAGCCTTCCAGTTGCCGAAGGACTCGATAAAGATCATACTTCTATCGACGAACTTGTTTAAAGCTAGACACTCATAAAACGAGCGGTTCACATCTGAACTGCTCTTTTTTACTATTCTGTTTCTTGGTTCTTTTCCTCAACCTTAACTGGAACTGGTTCATAAGCTCGGATAATCTGAGCGACAACTGGATGACGAACCACATCCTTAGCTGAAAAATGAATAAAGTCGATTTGGTGAATGTTCTTGAGCTTTTCTTGGGCATCAATCAAACCAGACTTGATATTACGCGGCAAGTCAATCTGACTGATATCTCCATTGACAATCATCTTAGAATTAAAACCTAAACGCGTCAAGAACATCTTCATCTGCATGATAGTCGTATTTTGTGCCTCATCGAGAATGACAAAAGCATCGTCCAAGGTCCGACCACGCATGTAAGCAAGGGGCGCAATTTCGATAATCTCACGCTCCATAAGACGAGTCGTTTGATCTTTGCCCAGAATCTGATACAAGGCATCGTAAACAGGGCGAAGGTAAGGATCCACCTTCTCCTTGAGATCACCCGGAAGAAATCCAAGACTCTCTCCTGCTTCAACGGCTGGACGAGTTAGGATAATTCTCTTAACCTGACCACGTTTAAGGGCAGTAACCGCCAAGGTCACTGCAAGAAAGGTCTTCCCTGTCCCTGCAGGTCCGATTCCAAAGGTCACATCATGCTGTTTAACACTGTCAACATACAGTTTTTGACCATGCTAATCGCAGTCACCACATCTGGTGTGCCAACGGTCATCCCACGATTGACCAAGACCATCAAAGCCTGAATAACCTGACGGGCTTCCTCACAGGCAGCCTCTTCGCCCAAAACCTGGACAATCTCCGTACGAGCATGAATCACCACATCAAGCTCTTCTTCCATCAAACGAAGATGGCGCTCGTTGGATCCAAAAAGATGAAATAAGTCATCTGGATGACTCAGTTGAATGTCTATTGAATGTTCCTTCAAATAAAGAACCTCTCTAATCCTTTTATTTCTTTTTATTATAGCAAAGGGATGGAGAAATTACTAGCCCAAACCCAATGAATCATGCTAGTGTTCTAAGTATTCTTGCCAGATAGCGTCAAAGTCCCCTAGGTTAAAAGAGAAACTGGCATGTTCCTCCAAAAAGCGACTCACCTCATCAAAATCATCTGTGTGTTTTGGGAAGGCTGACTCCTCAAAGGCAAGATCTGCTAAAATCGCTTTAGGACTATTGCTTTTAGGATTGCGCTCGGTCATGAGCCAAGTGTAAAATGATTTTCTCATAACCCTCCCTAAATCAACTCTGTCCCAAACTGGTCTTGTTTGATTTTTCCAGCTTTCATTAAACTACCTAAAGCTTTCTTGAATTGACCTTTAGAAATGCCAAAGGTTGCTTTGATGTCTTCTGGAGATGACTTATCATTTAAGGTCATGAAACCACTATTGCTTTCCAAGTAGGTCAAAATCATCTGGGCATCATTTTCCAACATTTCAAAGGAACGTGGTTTGAGAGAGAGGTTCAAGGTGCGGTCCACTTCACGGAAACCAATGACACGCGCATCTAATACTTGCCCCAAACGTGGCTCTGAATAGCGCTCGCTAGGATGGATAAAGCCAAGCATGTTATTTTCTGGCAGATAAACAAAGGTCCCTGACAGCTTGAGGCGGTAAACAATGGCTGGCCAGTTTTGATTCTGCATGTTATTGTAGGCAGGACGAGCCAGACGTTGGAAGTCTTCTTGATAAGCCAAGAGGCCCCAGATACGGTCCTTCTTGTCCACTTCAAGACGAATGTATAGGCGATCGCCCTTCTTAGGCCAGAGTTCCTTGAGCTCAGGGAGGATATCGAGTGACACAACGATTTCTTTATCAGGTAGACCTGTATCCACAAAGACACCCAAGTCCTTACGAACTTCCGTTACACTTCCCCAACCAAATTGGTCCTGAGTGGCAGTCACTTCTAAGGTTGTCAGGCGGAGTTTTTGCTTCATATCCGTGTAGGCAAAACCTTTGACCGTATCGCCTACTGTATGTTGACCTTCTTCCTTAGCAAGTGCATAGGTTTGACCATCCTTTTGCACAAAGTAAAAACGGTCGTTTTCATCGATAATAAGTCCAACGATAAAACTTGCAAGATTTGTATTCATATTTCCTTCTTTCGAATAAAACTCAGCCAGCAATGCCAACTGAGTTTTCTGTTTATTTTTAGACTTCCAAAAGTTCTTTTTCTTTGTTGGCAGTCATGTCGTCGATGTGTTTAACAGCATCATCTGTTACTTTTTGAATATCTTTTTCAAGAGTCTTCAATTCGTCTTCAGTGATTTCTTTAGCTTTTTCTTGTTTCTTGGCTTCGTCCATAGCATCACGACGGATATTACGGATAGCTACTTTAGCATTCTCACCGACCTTTTTCACTTCTTTAGCAAGGTCACGACGAGTTTCTTCTGTGAGAGCAGGGATCACCAAACGAATAACTGAACCGTCATTAGCTGGTGTGATACCAAGATCAGAAGCGTTCAAGGCACGTTCGATGTCTTTCAATGAAGACTTGTCAAATGGTGTTACCAACAAAACACGCGCTTCTGGGATTGTGATAGAAGCAATTTGGTTAAGTGGTGTTTCAACACCATAGTACTCAACGTGGATGCGGTCAAGCAAGCTAGCATTAGCACGGCCAGCACGAATACTTCCAAACTCACGAGCAAGTGAGTGGTGAGATTGGGTCATTCTCTCTTTTGCTTTTTCTACGATTGCGTTTGCCATAATGATTTCTTATTCCTTTTCTTCGATATTATTTGAAACTGTAGTTCCGATATTTTCACCAAATACAACACGTTTAATATTTCCTGGTTGGTTCATGTTGAAAACTACCAAGTCAATATCATTGTCCATTGAAAGTGTTGAAGCGGTTGAGTCCATGATACGGAGACCTTTATTAATGACGTCACGGTGAGTCAACTCTTCAAATTTAACGGCTGTCTTATCTTTTTTAGGATCAGCATTGTAGACACCGTCAACCCCATTTTTAGCCATAAGAATGGCATCTGCTTCGATCTCCGCTGCACGAAGGGCCGCAGTTGTATCTGTTGAGAAGTATGGTGAACCAATTCCCGCACCAAAGATAACGATACGGCCTTTTTCAAGGTGGCGAAGGGCACGTCCACGTACATAAGGCTCTGCCACTTGTTGCATAGCAATGGCAGTTTGTACACGCGTATCGACCCCAACTTGTTGCAATGAATCTGCCATCACAAGAGCATTCATAACAGTCCCAAGCATTCCTGTGTAATCTGCCTGAACGCGGTCCATTCCTGCTTCTGCAGCAGGTTCACCACGCCAGAGATTTCCTCCACCGATAACAAGGGCAATTTCGATACCTAAGCTATGAACTTCTTGAATCTCTCTTGCGATTGTTTGAACTGTTTGGATATCAATCCCTATGCCACGTTCACCGGCAAGGGCTTCACCTGATAACTTGATTAAAATACGTTTATACTTGGGATTCGCCATTTTCACTCTCCTTCTTTTATCTTACCTATTCTACCACAATTTCTAAGATTTTTATAGTATCATGAGTAATTCTTTCAAAAAAATTAGACAGTCAAAAATTTCTCTAAGTCGCTAAGGGCACGCTCTGCAATTTTTTCATAACGAGCCTTCTTATCACGGATACGTTCACCTTCCAACTCCTTGATGATTCCAAAATTGACATTCATTGGTTGGAAATGTTTGCTGTCTGCATGAGTGATGTAATGAGCTAGACTTCCAATCGCTGTTGTTTCTGGGAAGATAGCCTCACTTTCTCCCTTGAAGAGACGAGCGGCATTAATTCCCGCAACCAAGCCTGATGCCGCTGACTCAACATAGCCTTCCACACCCGTCATCTGACCAGCAAAGAAGAGATTTGGTTGTTTCTTAGAACGATAAGTCTGCTCAAGAAGATTCGGTGAATCCATGTAAGAATTGCGATGCATAACACCATAACGGACGAACTCAGCATTCTCAAGACCTGGAATCATTTGGAAGATTCGTTTTTGTTCGCCCCATTTAAGGTGAGTTTGAAAACCAACGATGTTATAAAGACTTCCAGCTGCATTGTCCTGACGAAGTTGAACAACCGCGTAAGGTGTTTTGAATTCTCCATCACGAGGTCCTGTGTAGTCGTCTGGATACTCAAGACCCACTGGTTTCATAGGTCCATAAAGCATGGTTTTAATACCTCGCTTGGCCATGACTTCGATAGGCATACATCCTTCAAAATACTTTTCTTTTTCAAAAGAATTAAGCGGTGCTTCTTCCGCATTAACCAAGGCTTCATGGAAATCCATAAATTCTTGCTTAGTCATGGGCGCGTTAAGATAAGCCGCTTCTCCCTTATCATAACGAGACTTGAGATAGACCTTGCTCATATCGATCGTGTTCACGTCGATAATAGGTGCTGCCGCATCGTAGAAATAGAAACCATCGCCATCATTAAGGGCATGAATCTTCTCAGCTAGGGCATTGCTGGTCAAAGGACCAGTCGCCACAACTGTAATCACATCTGTCGGCAATGCTGTAATTTCATCACGAACCACTTCAATCAAAGGATGGTTGGCAACTTTTTCGGTCACCATTTGAGAGAAACCATCACGGTCCACCGCAAGAGCTCCTCCTGCAGGAACACGGGTTGCTTCAGCAGATTCCAAGATAACAGAGCCCAAGCGACGCATTTCTTCCTTGAGGAGCCCGACAGCATTTGTCAAAGCATCCCCACGAAGTGAATTGGAACAAACTAATTCAGCAAAATTGTCTGTTTTGTGCTGAGGAGTTGACTTGACACCACGCATTTCATAAAGTTTAACTGGAATACCACGTTCTGCAATTTGGTAGGCTGCTTCAGAACCTGCCAAACCAGCACCGATAACATTGATATAAGATTGAGACACGACACTAATACCTCTTTGGGTGGGACCTAAGTCCATATCAAAATAAGCTACTAGACTATTTGACACCCACAAATCTTTCTAATTTTTTCTTCTACTAGTATAACAAAAAAAGGGAAGAAGGCAAACTTCCCTGTTTAGTTGTTTTCTTGATGTTCTTCCCAATCATGGTAGGCAGCGTAGAGCTGGCTTTTATTCCACTGGTAAAACTTAGCAACTTCCTTGATGGCTTGATTTTTCTTCATGCCTTGCTGGATGCGGGCTTGGATTTCTAGAAACAAGTCTTCCTCATCTTTTTCTTCCACATCCTGACTGGCACCTTCAACGATGAGAAGACATTCGCCCTTGAGTGGTGTTTCAGAGATGCTTTCCAGTAACTCTGAGATTTTTCCTCGTTGGTATTCTTCATAAATCTTAGTCAATTCTCGAACTAGAACTACTGGACGGTCACCATAGACATCTAGCATATTTTCTAACGTATCTGCCACACGGTGAGGTGATTCATAGAAAATTTGAGTCTCAGGATAATCTTTTTTCAAGTCAAAAAATTGCTTTTGCTGGCCTGATTTTCTTGGTAAAAAGCCGTAAAAGATATGTGGCTGTGGCGCTAGGCCACTGGCAATCAAGGCAGAAATCCCTGCAGAAGCACCTGGAATTGTGACAACGGCAATTTCTTCCTCAATCGCCGCCTTAACCAAATCATGACCAGGGTCTGAGATGCTCGGCAGACCCGCATCAGAAACCTGAGCAATACTTTGCCCTGCTTTCAGGAAACCAATCAAATCAGGAATCTTTTCCTTGGCATTGTGCTCATGAAAACTAATCTGCTTGGTAGAAATGTCAAAATGCTTGAGAAGAAGCCCAGTATTACGAGTATCTTCAGCAGCAATCCAGTCTACTTCTTTCAAGGTCTGAATAGCTCGCAATGTCATATCATCTAGATTGCCAATCGGCGTTGCTACTAGGTACAGCTTGCCATAGGGAGACTGCCCCTTAAAACTTTTTTGAATTTGCATGCCTACTCCCTGTATAACAACTCGTCACAGAACATACATTCCTCGTCTTGCTCTCGACGTTGTCCATAAAAATCATTACAAACGTGAAATCCATCACGGTAAATGCGACGAATACTTTCACGAACATGCTTAGTCTTGACGGGAGCACCTGCTTCCACCTCACCCAAGCGTTCGCGCAACTTACTATTTTCCAAGCGAAGAGCTGTATTTTCTTCTACTAGACTCTTGAGATTTTTCTTGATGGCTTCCACATCGGCTAAGGTTACCAATAACTGTTGGGAAAAATCATCCAGCGCGTCAAATAATTCTTTTTTGTCCATAAAACAGCCCTTTCCTTTCTTTATCATTCATTTTTGAGTTTATATTTCTTTCAAAACCAGATAATCCATGGCATTTTGAAAGCTGACATTAGCCTGCCACATTTTTCTTGCTTCTAGTAAATCTTGTAAAATCACCCGAGCTCTTGCTTGCAAGAGATCCTGCCCACAGAGGACTTCAAGAATCCGCAAAACCTGATCTTGTTTTTCCTTATCATCTGCCAAGCTAGCTAGTTTAGCAACTTGCAAATAACTTTCTTTTTTCTTAGCTACTAACCAAGTCAGCAGTCGTTCACTTTCATCGACCAAGGTCCAAAAACTTGCCTGATTGGCTAACTTTTCTGCTTCAGCGCGCGATTGGGCAAACTGAGCTAAAAGAGTCGCTTTTTTCTTAACCAGTCCCATTTGTTCTAAGAGCAAGATAAGCTTCTCTTCTTGCTTTTTAAAGTGGAAGACCTGAGTCCTACTACGGATGGTCGGTAAAATCTTTTCCTCATCGCTGGTCAATAAGAAAATGTAAACTTCACTCTGGGGTTCTTCGATGACTTTAAGCAGAGAGTTAGCTGCGTTGGGATGCATTTTCTCAGCTTGATCGATAATAAAGACCTGTTGCTGGTTTTCAATCCCTGCTTGGGAAAACTGACCCACCAATTCTCGAATCCGTTCTGTCTTGATGATCTGATTGACTGGCTTAATCAAAGTGATATCGGGAAACTCTTCCTGTTCAATCAGCTTGCAATTTCGGCATTTCTCACATGGTAAAACACCTACTTTATCTGTACAAAAGAGGCTCTTAGCCAAAAATTGCGCCATTTCCAAGCTCCCAAAGAAACCTGAAAAGAGATAGGCGTGATTGAGTTGATCTTGTTCTAGGATACGGACAAAGCGATCAAACTGGACTGGTTGCCAAGCCTTTAGTTGATCTTGTTTCATTTAGCTAATCTCATTCTATCAAACAAGACAGCCTTGGTAGTTTCCACCACCTGCTCCAAAGGAAAACTAGCATCAATCTTGACAATACGACTTCCTTCTTTGTCAAGGAGAGAAAGGTAACCTTGACGGACTTTTTTATGCAAGTCCAACCCTTCCAAGTCCAAACGATTGACCTCGCGATTGCTATTAGCAGCAATGCGAGCTAGGCCTTCTTCCACCTCGATGTCAAAATAGAGTGTCAAATCAGGTTTAAGGTCATCTGTCGCAAAGTGATTGAGCCAATCAATGGCGTCAATATCCAAGCCACGACCAAATCCCTGATAGGCAACGGAACTATCGATGAAGCGGTCCATAATAACTAGTTTTCCAGCTTCAAGTGCAGGAAGAACTTTTTCCACCAAGTGCTGCCTGCGACTGGCAATATAGAGGAGAAGCTCCGTCTTAGGGTCCATTTCAGTATGACTAGGATCTAGAATCACTTCACGAATCTTTTCTCCAATCAAAACCCCGCCTGGTTCACGGGTGCTTAAAACTTCTATTCCCCTATCCTCTAATATAGGGATTAGGGCTTCAAGAACGCTTGTCTTTCCCGCTCCCTCTGGTCCCTCAAGAGAGACTAAAAATCCTTTTGACATGTCTGACTCATTTCTATTTTTCTCTCTTCTATTCTATCAAAAAAATAGGGATTTGTGAAAAGCTTTTTTCATTTCACTCTTTGTAATAAAAAAGAGGTTGAGTTTTAACACTCACCTCTTATTTGCCTAATTCTTGAGTTCGTTTGTAGGCTTGGTTGACAGCGTCCATAACGGTTCCTCTAAAAGCATGTTCTTCTAGACTTGCTACACCAGCGATAGTCGAACCACCTGGGCTACATACTTGGTCTTTCAAGACTCCAGGATGTTGCTGACTTTCTAGTACCATTTGACCTGCACCAACTACTGTTTGAGCTGCCATTTTCAGAGCCATTTCTCTTGGCAATCCTGTCTGAACTCCTGCATCTGCCAAGGCTTCGATAAAAAGATAGACAAAGGCAGGGCCACAACCTGCAAGCCCTGTCGCAGCATCGATTAAACCATCACTTATTTCAACTAACTGGCCAGCCTTGGCTAACAGTTGACAAAAAAGGTCATTGTCTTCTGGATGACTGTTTGCAGACAAGGCATAGCTAATCACCCCTTGCCCAATAGCAACAGGTGTATTAGGCATGATGCGAATAATTCGGTGCTGACTTGGGATAAGACTCGCTAGTTTTTCTAAAGTTAATCCAGCTGCCATCGAAATCAAAAGAAGACTCTCTCGTTTTTCAAGAATGGTCTGATATTGAGTAAGCAAGTCTGAGAACTGAGCTGGCTTAACACCTAGAAAAATCACATCTGCTTCTGCAAAGATTTCGTCATTGCTAGAAGCCAGACCACCATAATTAGCAATAAAAGCCTCCACCTTAGCTTGACTACGGTTGGCAAGGAGAATCTGATGACTCGTTTTTGCTTGTAAGACAGCCTTAGCCAAGCTGGAACCCATATTCCCCAAGCCGATAAATCCAATCTTCATCTCTTACTCCCTTATCTGTCCATTCCCAGTAACCACATATTTGTAGCTGGTCAATTCCTTCAAGCCCATTGGACCACGCGCATGCAGTTTCTGAGTAGAAATCCCCATTTCACAGCCAAGACCAAATTGGCCACCATCGGTGAAACGAGTTGAAGCATTGACATAGACTGCTGCAGAGTCCACTTGATCTGTAAAGTAAGCTGCAGCTTCAGCGTTTTCCGTCACAATGGCATCCGAATGATGAGTACTATGGGATTCAATATGCGCAACCGCTTCTTCTAAACTGCTCACAACTTTAACAGCTAGGACATAGTCCAAAAACTCAGTATCAAAATCTTGGGCCTCAGCTGCTTGACCTGAAACAAACTGACTTGCTTGGCTATCCAAGCGGAATTGAATTGGTTCCAACCCAGCTTCTTTTCGATCGGCAACCAGCACTTGCTCCAAGCGAGGAAGGAAGTTTGCTGCCTTGTCTTCATGAATCAGCAGAACCTCCATGGCATTACAGACAGAAGGACGACTGGTTTTAGCATTGTTGATGATAGATAAAGCCTTATCTTCATCTGCGTCCTTATCGACATAAACATGAACAATCCCAGTCCCTGTTTCGATGACAGGTACAATAGCATTTTCAACCACCGCATTGATCAAACCAGCACCCCCTCGTGGAATAAGAAGATCTAGATAACCCTTGGCCTTCATCATAGCATAACTACTTTCACGGCTAGTATCTTCCACCAGTTGAATCACATCTGGATGAATGGTCGTGGTCTCCAAGCCCTTCTTCAGGGCTGTGACAATAGCATGGGCTGTTTGATAGGCGTCCTTTCCACTACGAAGAACAACCGCATTTCCACTCTTGAGAGCCAAAGCAGCCGCGTCAGACGTCACATTTGGACGGCTTTCATAGATAATACCGATAACACCCATAGCCACACGTTTCTTGGTGATGACCAAACCATTTTCAAGCTGATTGGTTTCTAAAACTTCACCGATTGGATCTGGTAAGGCAACCACTTCACGAATCCCAGTTGCCATCGCTTCTATACGACTTGCATCCAAATAAAGACGATCCAGCATTACATCTGAGATTTTACCTTTAGCGGCTTCCATATCGAGGGCATTGGCTGCTAAAATCTCCTCAGTAGCTACTAATAAGTGATCAGCCATGGCTAACAAGGCTTGGTTTTTTACCTCTTCACTAGCTGTATTGATCGATTTTTTAACAGCCTGTACCTGTTCAAATTGTTCTTGTGTACTTACCATAGTTTACCTCTAAAATTCTGTAAAGAGTAGTTGGATTTCAGGAGTAATGGAAATCCAGTCATCGCGGTGAATCAAGACACCCTTGGCTTTTTGAGAACGCAACATATCCTCCAAAGCAGATGCTCCAAATTGCACACGTCCCTTTCCAAGTGATTTTCCGCTTTCCTTGTTAAATACTGTCACGATATCACCGTAAGAAAAGGCTCCTTCTGCGTCAACGACACCAGATAAAAGGAGGCTCTTTCCATGTTGAGAGAGAGCATCTGCAGCCCCTTTATCTACCCAAATCGTTCCCTGACTTTGAGCATAGAAGGCCAGCCATTGTTTCTGGGTACGAAGTCCCTTCTCTTGGGCAACAAAGTAGGAACCATCCTTGGTCTCCTCCGCTGCTTCAATCATGGCATCTGCCTTCAAGGATGAGCAGATATAAACAGGAACTCCTGATTCCGTCGCAATAGTCGCTGCTTTGATTTTGGTTAACATACCCCCAGTTCCGTTTGAAGAACCTGCTCCACCGGCCATATCAATAATCTCACGATTGATGGTCTCGATTCGCTCCAAGCGTTTAGCTTTTGGATCCGAGTTAGGATTACCCGTATAAAGACCGTCTACATCTGTTAAGAGAACCAAAAGGTTTGCTTGGACCATGGCCGCTACCTGGGCACTCAGAGTATCATTGTCCCCAACCTTGAGCTCATCAATGACGACACTATCATTCTCGTTGATGATAGGAATTGCCCCACGGCTAAGTAAAACTGACAAAGCCTGATGCGCATTTTTATAACGACGCTTATCCACAAAGTCATCCTGGGTCAACAAAATCTGTGCAGAAACGATTTGACGCAAGAGAAGGTTGGTCGTGTATTCTTCCAAGAGTAAACCTTGACCAACAGCAGCTGAAGCCTGTTTATCAGCAATCTTAGTCGGACGCTTTTTAAATCCTAAGGCTCCAAAACCAGCTGCAACAGCCCCAGAAGACACCAAAATCAATTCATGACCAGCCTCGTGCAACATGGCCAACTGTTGGGTGATAGCTTTTACTTTACTACGTGATAAACTTCCATCCTCATTTGTCAGAGAAGAAGTTCCCACTTTAAAAACAATTCGTTTGTTTTTCATATTCTCACTCCGATTCTTCATATTTATCCATTATAACATGAATGGCAGGAAATAGAAAAGAGTTGATAGGAAAAAGGTTGAGACAAGCTATCTCAACCTTTTATCAAATCTAATTCTTTCTCAATCTCTCCAATGTTTCCTTAAAAATCTCTGGGGTATCTGCTGTAAATTCCATGGTCTCACCTGTTCTTGGATGAGTAAATCCTAAAGTCTTGGCATGAAGAAATTGTCCATGCCCTTTCAGTGTTTTACGTGGACCATAGACCTCATCACCAGCGACTGGATGGCCAATATAGGCCATGTGAACACGAATTTGATGGGTGCGGCCTGTCTCTAGTTGCAACTCTAGTAAACTATAATCACCAAAGCGTTCCAAAACGTGGAAACGGGTCACTGCAGGCTTCCCTTTAGCAGTCACAGCCTGTTTCTTGCGGTCTTTTTCACTACGACCAATCGGTGCTTCAATTACACCGCGATCATTTGGAAGATTTCCATGAACAATGGCCCAATATTTGCGGAGAGACTTTTTATCCTTGAGTTCTTGGGCAAGTGCTAGATGCGCCTCATCATTTTTAGCAATCATGAGAAGACCTGACGTATCCTTATCAATACGGTGAACAATTCCTGGACGCAGAACCCCATTGATACCTGACAGATCCTTGATATGGTACATGAGGGCATTTACCAGAGTTCCGCTGGTATGACCAGCACTCGGATGCACCACCATCCCCTGAGGCTTATTAACAACAGCCACATCCTCATCTTGATAAATGATTTCTAGTGGAAGATTCTCAGCCACATACTCTAAAACCTCTGGTTCTGGCACATGGTAAGTGACGACATCGCCCTCTTGGACCGTGTATTTAGCTTTCTTGACTTGGCCATTGACCAAAACCTGTCCTGATTTAATTTGTTCATTCGCAAGACTGCGTGATAATTCTGTCAAATCGGACAAAGTCTTATCTAAACGTAGTCCACCAGTTTCAATTTTAATTTCCATTTATTTCCTCTTTTAGCATTGCAATCAATAAAATAATCACTCCAACCGTCAGATAGCTATCTGCCACATTGAAAATTGCAAAATTGATAAAGTCCACGTGAAACATATCCACAACAAAGCCCTGACTCACCCTATCAATAAAGTTTCCAAGACCACCTGCGATAATCAAGGTCAAACCCAAGACCATCCAGAATGAGTCCTTCATGTGTTTATGCAGATACCAAATGGCACCTACCACGACAACCAGAGTAATGACAGCGAATAACAACTGCTGATCTTGTAAGATAGAAAAGGCTGCCCCTCTATTTTGCAGGTAGGTCAAGCTAACGAGATTGGGAATCCAAGAGCGCACTTCACCCAGTGGAATCTGCTGGACGATATAGGATTTGACCAACTGATCCAACCCAATCAAAAGCAGTATAATGACTGCTACTATTCCTCTTTTTTTCATGATTTCCTCTTTTGATCAAAATATTCTTGCATGACTTCTACGAAGAGAGTCCCAGCTTGACTAAGCTCTACTTCTTCACGTTTAACATAGACCATGCGATTATCTAGGTTATCCTTGAGACGAATAACTGTAATGCCATTAACACTGTCACTATCTAAAAATCCAGATCCAGTCGCATAGGCATCCGTCCGCTCCAAAATACCATTCAAGGTAGCACGGTCTGTCACATTGAACATCTGCGAGCTAGCGCTGGTGTCGACAAAGTTCTCTGAATAATAAAAGTACTCGTCTTTCTCTTGAGTAAAACGAACAGTTGGTAAATCAGCTAAATCCTCCATGACCAATTCCTCTTTCTGAGCCAAAGGATGCCCCTCACGAAGATAAATATGGGTATGAAAGGGAATCAATTCAATGACCTCAAGGCCTAACTTTTCAACCCGTTGCATAATCCCCTTTTTATTTTGATTGTTAAGGTAGATAATCCCAATCTCACTATGCCCTTGGGCTACTTCGTCTAAAATTTGAACAGTAGTTAATTCAAAAATCCGGAAGTTCTTATAATCAGGATAGCGCTCTGAAAAGGCCGTAATGGTTGGTGGCAAAAAGTCATAGTGCTGGCTAGCAATGGAAAATTCATCCTTTTCTTCTTCAGGATTAGCATACTGATTTTGAAAAATATCAAATCCTTTAACCAATTCTTGTGCTTTTTCATAGAATTCCATACCACGACGAGTCAAGAATGTTCCTGAGCTGGTTCGACGGAAAATCTTAAAGCCCAACTCTTTTTCCAGATCACGAACAGAAATAGACAGACTCGGCTGACTAACATACATCTTTTCAGCAGCTTCACGGAATGTACCGCTATTCGCAATAGCCACAACATAGCGTAATTGTTGAATGTTCATCTTCTACCCCCAACTTCTTTATCTTTTCATTATACCATATTTTAGAAGTTTTCCAAAAAGGAAAAAAGTCAGGAACTTTTCAAGTTTCCAAAGTTTCAATAAATACTCTAACATCCCAATCCAAGAATTAGAATGATACCTTTTTACAATCATCATTTTAGTTCAAACAAAAAAACAGCAAATCTTGTTGATTTACCGTTTGTAATTTGATACAAATTCGATTCCCAATAATTTGATACAAGAAAACTCTCTAAAGATTTCTTGTATTCTATAAATCAACTAGAATAAGCCTCTTCAATCCTATTAGCTATATCTGGACTTACCTCCCAAATACCAACATAAGGTTGCTCAATATACTGTTTTTCTTTCATAGTATATAGATAGACCACACTATCCTTTTCTTCATTCTGATGAGTAAATTTGATAATGATGTAATCTTTAACATTTGTCGGTTGATCATTGAAACTCTCAAAAGTTGTAGATTTGGACTGTTTCTGTATCTCCTTGATTAACTTTGAGATTTCTTCTCTCTTGGTTATAGTTTTAACATCTTCAGAGATACTTTTCTGCATAGAAATTACAGAGATCCTCGCAGGTTCAGGAAGAATCAATTTTTTCTTACTAACACAAGTAGATAGAACAAGAAAAGAGATTGAACAGACTATTATGGGGATAAACTTTTTCATATAGGTTCAAATCCTTTCCATATTCCTGTTTTCCTACTTAGATACCGTTATAATATCAAACCTTAGCAATTTTTACAATATCTTATTCTCTTATAAATTTCATGACTCTAAAAGCTCTACATTCAACTATTTTTTCATTGTAAAATAGAGTAATCGACAAGTTCGCTTCTTACATAGGTTTTTAAAATTTGGGTACAAAAATAGGTACCAAAACAAAAAAACAGGCTCTCCGAAAACTCGGAAAGCCTTATTTAATGCTACTTAGAGCGATTATTTWGCGATTGGGTAAACAGAAACTTGTTGTTGCAATAAAAGAAAACTATTATGCAATAGCCTTCAAAACCTTGAAAAATCAACAAGTTAGATTCCCCAAATTTACCGTATAATTACATAGTCAATAATTATGGGTATCATTTTGGGTATCAAAAAACCGCAAGCTATTGCCTGCGGTTGATGTAATCTATTTTGAAGTCTTTCTATTTTATTGTAATTAAGCCATCTGGCTCAACTGTGAACTCTGGCTTGTCTGCCATCGTGCCGTCTGGTTTAATGTAGTACCAACCGTTGCCTGATTTGATGAATTGATTTGATTTCATATCTCCGTCCTTAGCATCGAGGTAATACCAATGGTCTTTGTATTTGACCCAGCCTGTAGCCATCTTACCATCTTCTTTGAAGTAGTACCACTTGTTACTGATAAGCACCCAGCCTGTAGCCATCGCTCCACTTGGAAGCAAGTAATACCAGTACCCATCCGAATGCTTGTGCCATGAGTTAGCTTTCATGTAGCCGTTGCTATCAAAGTAATACCAAACATTGTTGATTTTCTGCCATTTATTCGTTGGATAAGAACCATCTGCATTGACATACCACCAGCCAGTTGAGTTTTTCTTCCATTTTGGCTCAGCTTCTTCATCATCTAGCAAAACAATGTTTTTGTCGTACGGATTTGAAGAGTATTGCCACCATCGAATCCCATCCATGCTAGGAAAATATTCAAAATTAGCTGTACCATCATTCAAACCATACCCGGCAATCCAAAGGCTATTTGGGAATTTCGCAAGAATCTGCTCATAATAGATATTATTGAGCGTGAATGGCTTGTAGCTGTAATAGATTGGCTCATAGCCATTTTCTTTGAGGATTTCCATGAAGCGAATACAAGCATCTGTATTTGCCTGTTTATCTCCGCTAGCGTGATCTTCGTAATCAAGACACAAGTATTTTACTTTTTGAGGTACATGATCAAGGAAGTAGCGTGCCTCTCGTTCGGCTTCTTCGATGTCACCACCAAACCATGCGTAATGATAAAATCCAACAGGGGTTGATTGCTCAACTTGAGCGGACAGGCAAGGGTTGATATAGCTTGTACTTTCAGAAATTTTGATAATAGTATTCTGTGTACCCATATCAGACAAAATACCTGTAATATCGTATCCATTGTGGCTAGATACGTCGATAAATAAGTCGTTTTTCTTCATTTGTTTATTCTCCTTTCCAAGCGTCATTCATCTGCTTGACTGCTGACTCTACAAAAGTGTCTAGATCTTTGTCAGTCATGCTGATGTTGTATTTTGTCAGCTCAGAGCGGACTTTAGTGCGAGCTTGCTCTAGCTTCTCATCACCTTTGTAGCCTGTTTCAGCCGCTACCTGCTCCACGGCACGAACGGCATTTTTAGCTAAGATTTCAGCGATTTTTACAGCTTTCTCTCCACCTTTTCGCAAAAGATAGTCTTTCACTGCTTTTACAATACTGCCTATTGCTACTGCTAAAAAGCCTGTCGCAAAAGCGATGATAAATTCATTAAATTGTGTCATATGTTTTTCCTCTCTATTATGGCAATGTTGCCGGCCAGGGTTCGTCTGTCAAGTATGAGATGGAGCTCACACGGATATCCCCAATGTCGCGGTCTGTTGGGACAGGGTTTAAGAATTGGAATCTTATATGATTTTGGTCTTCATTCCCTCCCAAGTACCATGTCCCATATATAATCCCATTGTCATTATAGATATTCCCTATTAAAGATGATTGCGTTCTAAATCCTGTAGGTATACCACCTCTATAAACGATAAAACAATTTCTTTCAGCATCTGATGGTTGATAAGAATATCCTTGACCACCACGTCTTACAATTCCGAACCATCCCCATTGAAGACCTCCGAATTGATATAAGACCAGATTGTTAACGCGTCTTACTTTTACAAACGAATTTCCTAGTTTTGAAACTGAGTTAAGTGTTCTCCAGCCAGTATCTCCTATCAAAACTTTCCAGCCTGTGTTACCATTTCCACTCTCTTTTATCCATTTCAGAACGCCGTTCGTCGCATTGACATCTACATAAGTCGTTCCGACTTCAGCAGTTATTCGCCCTTCTGGTGAGCCTGTACCACGGATTTCATGACTTACATTATCTGGTAACGGTAGAGTGACATTATTTCCCCCAACAATGCCGAGGGTATTTCCTGTCAAGGTTAGCTTTGGTTCAGGCTTTTGGTTCAGCACTTTTACATCACGGCCAACTGCTTGAGCAAATTCTTCAAAATTGCTCATAGCCATCACGCTTTCGCTGCGTTATAGGTTGCGACCAGGTCAAGGTTTGCAAACTCGTCAATACGATTGCCGAGATCAGCAATCTTCTGAACCACTGCTCCACCAGTGTCACCACTCAGATTAGCGATATAATCAGCGATTTCTTTGAGGGTATCAAATTGTTCAGATACCCCCTCACCTAAAATGTCATTCTTGACCGCAGTCTTAGCTTGCTCAATTAGTTGGTTGAGGGTGGCATTATCAACCTTGCCATTAAGTAATCGCTTCAGCTCCTTAATGTCAACACCAACTGCTTGAGCGAATGCTGTTAATTTTGTTGTGTCCATTGTTTTACACCTTTCCTAAATTGTAGTAAAAAAGCAAGTCAGGAATTTCCTGACCTGCCTCGCTGCTGCCTGTAGTCCTACCTGCAAGTTGCTTCTTAATTTCTTCTGCGATATCCAGCTCCTTAAGTGCATGGATTTCCTCTGTGACCAAGTTCTTATCCGATTTTGTCACTCGGATTTGAGTTGAATCATCGCTTGGGAAGATAAATCCACCAACTGAAATCTCAATTAGATAGAGTCCAGCAGGCAGAATCTTGTCCAAATTAAAAGCCACTGTTCCGTTCGTGACAATGGCTTTCTTCTTGATCTGCTCTTGGTCCTTTGTTAGCGTGATGGATGCCTCTTGACCTTCAAGCTGAGGGATAGACATGCGGTTTTCATCTAACAAAGAAAAGGCAAATGTAGAAGCCACATCGCCTTGCTTAACCAAAAAACCACCATCTACCTGTTCAAGATTGGTTGAATTGAGAACATTAGCCATTTTCACGCCTCCTTTCTCAATCCTTACTTTGAATCAAATTTTTCAGCTCTCTGACATCTTCACCCAGAGATTTTACCTGCTCAGCCAGTACCAGAATCGCTTTATTTTGTTCATCATGATTGTCTAGCCTTTTACTAGCAGATGCTTTAAATTCTCGTAAATTCTCGATGTCTTTTTCCATAATCGTAATGCGATTTTCCTGCTTTGTTCCACGGTCTTTCATCGAGAAATAAAGTCCGACAACAGGAATCAGAGAGAGGAAAATTTGGACCATTAAACGTTCAAATTCTGCCATAGTCACCTCTACTGTTCATTTGGTGCTTTCAGTGCATTAAACTTCCAAGTTGCTAGAAGACCATTCTGGGAAGGTGCCCCTTCAAGTTGAGCAAGGGTTTCTCCTTGATAAGTGAAGGACTGATTGGTTTGAATCAAGATACGTTTACCTTCTCCATTAATTTCAACGTAACCTGGGTCTTCCACCGCAAAAATTGCACCAGGCTCGTAAACTTTACCAACTTCAGCGAGAGGGAAGAGTTCGACCATTTCTTTGTAGGTTGTTCCGTAGGCAATTTTTTCACCCATGATAGAGTCTTGAGCCATGACTCGCACTACTTTGTCAATTTTATTTGTAAGGGCAGAAAGTCGATTCTGCTCGCTTTCATTATGCGCAATCTTCTGATTGGCCTGTTCAAGCTGCGCTTGTGCTTTGACGATTGCAGAGCTTGGGTCCAATTCAGACCTGAGAACATCCAGCACCGCTTGAATCAAGACGTCTTCTGGTTCGTTTGTACGATCTCCAAGGAATGATCGTGAGTTAGTGCTGTAGCGCTTTCCTTCTGATAATTGAATTTCTACCACGGTCTCAACATTAGAACCAGAAATTCTTAAGTACGGTTTTGTTGATAAGTTATAGCCATTGATTGCCATATCTATTCTCCTTCTGCTGGTTTAGTTTGTTCATCAAGCAGAGCTTCCAGCTCATCTACTCGTGCTTGAAGTCCTTGATTTTCTGCTTCTTTTTTCCCTAGTTGAATCTTCAATAGATTATGTCTAAGCATTAATGCCTTTGAATCAACTAACATGTCATCAAGTGTCATGCTTAGGACTTGGTTAAGCTGCTCTTCGTTCATTTTCTAAGTTCTCCAATCTTTGTGTTAATGTTTTATTTTCAAGAGCAAGCTCCTGAATTGCTTTAAGTGCTACATTAGTTAATCTGATATTGTCTAGATTCAGCGTGTCTCCATTCTCGTAGACGAGTGTAGGATCTACCGCTTGAACCTCTTGGGCAATCAAACCAATCTTAGTGTGTGCTTGTCGTGGTCTATCCTCTTGCTTCTTCCAGTCATATTCCTTGAACTGGAATTTCTGGATATAATCAAGAGCCTTGTGCCTACAGTCAACAATATTTTCTTTCAGACGTTTATCTGAGAAATTTTGCTTAATAATTGCCCACAAGCCATACGCTTGACCTCCGTACGTATAATAAATGTCGTTTGGAGCGAAATCCATTGCGACGGTAGATTTCCAGAAAGCTAGCGTTCCTGTCGATACGCTTCCGACTTTCCCTAAACCTGTTTTCAGCCAGCCTATTCCTTTAGCTTTAATGTACCCATCAACAGTCATGATGAATTCGTCTGTATCGGTTGCAGTATTTCCAACTGTGAAATCCGAATCTTTGTAAACAAAAAGACCGTAAGGGACATTTTCTCCACGGCCGTAAGAACCAATGAACTGGACACCCAATCCATCTTTGGCATTATAGTCTCGTGGTACGTTAATCTGTAAACCACCATTCACTGTATCAAACGAACCATAAGAACCTAGTTGGATTTTTGTGTGGCCAGTTAGGGTTCCTCCATAAATATTAGAACCTGTAATTGTTCCACCCAAAATCCTATCGCCACTTAAAAATCCTGCTTTTACCTGACTCGCATTAATCGAAATACTCTGAACACGATTAATAAAGGCTTGTTTAGCAAATAGTTGATTTAAATAAGCTTCATTTGCGACAAGCTTATTGAAGAAAGCCTGGTCAACTTTCAATTTTTCGGCTGTAACAGCTTCAGCATCCAAAACAACCGTGGTCACTGAACCAGCTTCAAAATTGGCCGTCTTCAGCTTATCAACCATGGCTGATTTTATAACAGCATTATCAATCAAGGTCTCGCCCGTAATATGAGTCAACTTACCAACAAAGCGGTTATGTCCATTGGCACCAAGATTGATTCCAGAGATGATATCTCCAGCTGAGTTGATGTTTTGAACCGCCCACGAACCAGCCAACTGTTTTTGAACGGTTTTCAGGCCTTCATTCTTAGACACCTCAACCTGGAACAGCTGATTAGTCAGAGCCATGCGAGCAACCTTATCTGCAATTCCATTTTCAGTATTTCCAAGAATCCGCTCATAGAGCTGACTAGTTTCTTTCACACGTTGGAAGTCCGTTTGACTAGCCTTGCCAGCAATTTGCGATGTGATATTTGCAAATTGACCGTCGACTGTCTGCTTGTACTGAGCTATTTTCGTAGCAATTTGGCCATCTGTCGATGTCTTCACTTCATCAATTCGTCGTTCAATACCTCGAACACCCTCTTGATACGTGTTTTTGCTAACATAACCATCAACAACTTCATTCTTCAATTTGGTTATATCAGCGGTTGCCTGCTCACCAATCCGCTTGGCTTCCTGTGCAAGCAGGGTACTTGCGCCAGCATTTTCCAAGGCTTCTTCAGACTTACGCTTGGCTTCTTGTAATGGGCCGTTGTTAAAACTATTGAAGCGCTGGTCGATAGTGTCAGACAGTTCTTGCTTGGTTTCTTCTGCTTTTGCATTAGCAGCGTTGAGACCGTCTGTGAATTGATTGACCAATTCTTCTTTTTGCCTATCAAAAGCAAGGTCAGCATTCTTGAGTTCTCTGGCTAATTGCCTTTCAAAATTGCTTTGAAGTTGTTGAGCTTCACCCTTAACTGCATCACTCACTACGTTACCAATTGCATTCGCAAGTCCAGACTGGAACTGACCGAAGCCAATTGTCTTCAATTTTTTGCCCATCGGTGAGTAGGTATACTTAGTGATTTTCTTCCTTACGTCCAAATCGAATGTCTCATGGTAAATACTTACAATATCAAACATCTGGACAGGAACATCACTTTGACCGATAACATCAATCTCAATGCTATCTTCCACGAGGTCGCATAGACTAGTTAAGAAATACTGCCTGCCATACTCTCTAAGGCTTGCTTCATCCTTGACATCTTGGTCGTTGACTTCTACAACATCCTCATAAATCCGACTGTATTTTTCAATAAACTGGCTATCGACAACTACTTTATAATGCTTATCATCAGCATTCTCTCCCTCGCCTTTTACAGTAGTTTTAAAAGTAATTCGAGTCTTTAAAGACTTGGTAGAGGTCTTGTGCTGATAGCTAGAAAGGTTTTTCTTATACATAAAAAGCGATTCATTTTCTGAACCGCCATTTTTTAATAACCTTACCTGATAACCATGTCTGACTAAATCACCACCCCACTGACCAAGAATAGAGTGTTTATCCTTGGTCAAGGCTTCCATAGCGTTCATTGTATCACTATTGAAGGTGTGTCTATTATCAATATCTGAGAAGAATGAGAATGAATTTTCACGAGTGATGCTTCCAGCGAAACTACTTAAAGCAGTGGATCCGGTCACTCTGTCCAAAGAAATCGGATTAACAACATAGTTGTTCAAGAGAGTGAATACTTGGTTCGCATAGACTTGAATATATCCATGCTTCTTCTCGACTTCAAAAATTACAAAATCTTGTTCACCATGAAGATCATCAGCAGTCAAGAATGTTTCTTCTCTTAGTCGTTGCCATAACACATTATTGGTAGGAAACTTGAACGATAATTGATAGGTGCTATTCGCTTCTTGTATGATGTTATCATCGTATGCTGCATTAAGAGGTATATTCCCATCTGTTAAATAAATCATATTAGATACCTCCAATTAGGATGAATAGTAATCTTACGGACATTTCCAGTAAACGAAACACCAACTTTACCAGTCGAAATCTCCAAAAATCCCCCACGCTTACGAAGCGTGTTCTGGACTGCTCCAGTTGCGTTATAGATGTTCTGCTTACCTTGCCTGCAATCAATAGTAGCCTTTGTCTTAATAGCAAGATACATAGTCTTACGGCCAATCGTTAGGGAAATGTTGCCATCCCCCTCGACCTCAATAATTGGTTCAGAATAAATCGTCCCAAGATTATTGATCGTACCAGATGCTGTCAGTATGACAGGGTCTACATCTTTTTGATAGCGGAACGGTTGCATGTCTAGCTTGATTTCCAACTTCCAAGCATGATTCCCAAACGGTTCAAAACTAGCAGTAAGGAAGTTTGCATAGAATAACGACCCCAGCTGATAGCTAAATTCTAAAACATTATCATTCGATTGAAACTTATCAAGAATACTTGAAATCTCAACCATTTTTTTAACGTGGAGAGTGAAGGTCCTTTCGTAACTGTCGAAAGAACCGTCTAACACACGGTAACTACCATTAACTCCATAAAGGTTTGCTTTCTCTCCTTTTGGCTTAGCAGCCTCCACCTTCCCGAAATCTGTCACAACACAACCAGGAAGGGTTGAGGTGTGAAAACCATTGATGATCATATACTCCATTAAATTCCCTCCCTTGCGTAAATTGCACCGTGTTGTTCATAGGTTTTGAGTGAGATAACGTCATTGTCCAGATAAACGTCTGACGATTTTTCAAGGATAGCAGTAAGGATTCTCTCCATACTTGCTCTCAGAATCGCTATCTCAGACACGGTTTTATTCTCATGTGCTTCAAATTGAGCTGATGGCATAGCCAACTGGGCTTCTAGGTTTTTAGTAACAGATGCTGACGAGTTTATATCTAAATTATCCCCAGAAAATACATCTGAAATCTCACCAGCTATTCCACCAACTGTTTCTTTGACACCTTTAAACCTTGCTTGCAGTCCTTGGTCTAAACCTTGCATAATTGCATTACCTGCTGGAATCAAAAGCTTACGGTCATAGTCAATAGGACCTTTATGGTCTCGAATCCAATTTGCAATTCCACCAACAAAATTAGTAACTCCTTCCCAGGCAGATTTTAAACCACCTAAGAAACCATTAAGAATGGCCTTACCAGCTTCCCAAAGATTGATATTGGCTAGACCTTTAAAGATATTTGTGACACTGTTTACAACATTAGTCACACCTTGTTTCAAGTTATTCCAAGCATTCTGAGCTCCTTGGATAAGCCCGTTGATGATAGAAATAACCCCTGATTTCAGGGCGTTCCAGCCATTCACAGCTGCCGACTTGATACTTTCCCACAAACTTGATAGGAAGTTCATAAAACTATACCAGATATTTTGAGCCCCCTGCACTAAACCTGAGATCAGACTTGTTACAGTAGATTTTATCCATTCCCAGGCCATTGATGCAGCTGTTTTGATAAATTCCCAAATTGTACTAAGAACATTAGAAAAATTCTCAAAAACACCGGTAGCATATCCAACGATAACATCCACAACTCCAGAGAAGTATGTCTTAATGCCCTCCCAAATCATAGAGATTCCATTTTTGATTCCTTCCCAAATCAGAGAAAGATCTACTCCTAATTTATCGAAATTCCCTGTCACAAGGTCGATGATGATCAGAATAGCGCCCAAGAAAATGGATTTGATGAACTCCCAAGCACCTTGAAAAATCATCTTAATCCCTTCCCAAATTTGAGTAAGACCATCTGATATATTGTTCCAAATATTCATAAAACCATCTATGAACGGTTGGACAATAGCCATCACTACCGTTGTGATTGCTGTCCATGCCACAGATGCAGCCTCTTGAATACTTACCCACAAGTCAGAAAAGAAAGTTACAACAGCAGTCCACATCGCTTTCAAAGATTCGATATAAGCAGTCCAAGCTGTAACGACTCCTTCCCATAAGATGATAGCACCTTCAGAGATACCAGACCAAAGACCAACAAAGAAATCAGCTATCCCCTGCCAAGCCTGCTTAATCCAGTCTACAAAAGATGACCAAATTTGCTGGCCAGTTTCTGTTTGTGTGAAAAACCATACCAGAGCAGCAGTCAATGCAGCGACTGCCGTTACGATTAAGCCAATCGGGTTAGCAGATAGAACTGCATTAAAGATACCAAACGCTCCACTTGCTCCCATAGTTGCAGCTGCATTAGCAGCTTCAGCAGCAGTTAAAGCTCCTGTTCTAACGAATTGAGCTAACATTAAACCATTCGTGATAGCTAGAGTTGCATTCCTGATTGTTTCAATTCCTTTTATTACCGCTAAGACAGCTTTGTAACCAGCCCAAGCACTTGTAATCCCAACAACAGCCGATTTTAAGGCATCTAATGCAAGAGGCGAATCTTTTAACCAAGATGTAAATTTACTAAGACTTTCAGAGGCGCCTCTGATAAAACCTGAGATACTTTCAAAGGCGATGCCTAGCAAATTCACTCCCTGCTCTCCGTCTTTGATACCTAACAGATCTCCAACGAAATCAACAACAATGCTTGCAACATTACCAGCAACAACCCCGATATTCTCAAAAGTTACTCGGATATTGTCTGCGATGTTGACAATTTGATTAGCAGCACCCTCGCTAAATCCAAGCATGGTCAGGATATCAATGTTATCTTGCTTGCTCAATGATCCAAAGATCATATCAAAGAAGGTTTGAAAGATACCTGTCACTCTCGACAGTTGACTATAGACTGCACTTCCAAAGGCATCCCCAAAAAGCTGAGAAGCAATCTGGCTAATCCCTTCGGTCAAAACTAAACCCAATCCAGAGAAAATATTTCCAACCATTGGTAAAAAGTTATCGAAGAGAAAGGTAGAGGTTGTTTTTGCTAAAGCTTGTAAAGATGGCAGAATATTTTCTCCCAATGCTAACTTTCCAAGTACATTCTGAGCAGCTGCTTTCATTGATTCAAATGAGCCACTAAAAGTAGATGCCGCCTCTTTGGCAGTTGTACCAGTGATGTCGAGATTTTCTTGAATAGCATGGATTGCATTATAAACATCTGAAAGGTTGTTAATGTCGTACTTAACACCCGTCAGTTTCTCTGCATCAGCCAATAGCCGTTGCATTTCTTGTTTTGTACCACCATACAGTACATATTCGCCATAATTCGCTAAATTATGACCGTCTTTTTCAAGACTGCTCTATGTCGCCATAGAGATTAGACTATCTCTTATACTTTTTTAAGTATCCTAGCGCTTCGGCTCGCTTGAGCCTACTCTACTCCATTAAAAAAACACCCTTTCGGATGCTTTTTCTGTTTCGATAGTCGTTACACTTTCAAGACTTTAGAACGTTTCCCGTCCTTGTAAGAAAATTTATATCCTCTCGTCCTTCCACGTCTTCCAATAGTTCCTTTTTCTAACATCAAAGAAATATTAGAAATAGCACAATCAAAATATTTTGCAGTTTCAGAAATACTATCAAATTCCATTGTGTCTATAACATTTAGCCACGCTAAATGTCCGCCACCTCTTTTATTTCTTTCTTCTGCATATCTTGTTACTATGATTGGTTCACTTCTTACACCAATCGTTTCAAAACGTGAATTATTTTCTGAATAAGTTGCCCACCGTAAATTATTAATAGAATTATTTTTTCGGTTTCCGTCGATATGATCCACCGTCAATTTATTTTCCGGATTCGGTATAAATGTTTCTGCAACCAATCTATGAATTGGAACTTTTTCAGATTTATTATTTTTGTATAGGTCAACTATTAAATAGCCATTTTGTTTGTTCGTGAATGGTTGTTTTATGTGTCCAGTTTGGTCATTTCTGACTTCTCCAGCTTCATTTATTGAATAGTTGCTATTTCTTTTTATTTTCTTCCACATTGTATTTTTACCTCGTATTTGATAATTTCACTTTATCATACATTCAAGGAAAAATCAACTAAAATCTTGCTTAGCACGGTATTGCCTAAGCTACTCTTAGGGTTTCACCGTTTTCACTAGGTTTATACTCGGCTATGGTTTTTCTACCGAGCTTCAAGTTGTCAAGCATGGTGTAGTTTTGCTTCGCAAACCCTTGATAAGCCATCTGAATGCTCTCCATCGATGTCCCCATCTTATTAGCATTATCTGACATATCAATCATGGCCATGTTTGCTGTTTCAGCAGCTTTGTTTGTATCACCGCCCAAAGACTGCAAGAGACTAGCAGAGAAACCTGTCACGTTTTCCATATAGGCATTAGCTGATAAACCTGTGGTCTTGTAGGCTTCATTAGCATACCCCTTCACCTTATCAGCAGAACCTTTGAAAAGAGTTTCAATACCTCCGAGCGATTGCTGAAGTGCTGCACCTTCACTGATTGCTGCCGAAAAGGCCTTGCCAATCCCTGCTGCTGCAATAACCTTTGTCATAACACCAACAAGACTAGAACCCAATGACTGTCCAGCGCTTTGTCCTGCTGCACTCGCTTCAGGATTGAGGATTGATTGTATTTTACCAGTAATCCCTCTAGCTGATGGTATCAATTGTACATAAGCCTGTGCTATTTCTGTAGCCACTAATCCTCACCTCCTATCTTTTCTAAAATTTTCTGACGATATTCTTCAAAGTCCTCACCAGAATCAAAGATCATCTCCTTGCTTTCTTTAGCTTTAGTTTTTCCTGTTAGTTCCTCTGCAACCATTAATGGTTTATTGATTCCTTTCTGACCGTCTGTTGTTTTTAACCAAACAAGAGCAGAAAGCCTATCAAGCACGCCTGCAAGCAAAAAGGTTTCAAAAGAAACTTTGCTATTGGTCATTGCTAGTTTGATCCGTGAATCATCTCTCAGACCAAAAGCAAAAACAGCTACCTGGTCAGCAGGTAACTGTCTGTAATCAAAAACCCCATATGTTTCAGCTAAATCACAAATAAGAGCATCTTCATCTGTTTGAATCATTCTAGCAAGGAGCGCTATTTTTTTAACTGGTTCTGACTTGTGAAAATCTCACTAATTTCTGCTCCCATTTTATCCAAAGGAACAATGCCATCCACAGTCCGCACATGGTTTTTCAAATCTTCTGATTTGTCACCAAGCATAAGTTTGACCACTTTTGGTAAAACTGCCGGATTTGTATCTACTTCAGCGATTGCTTCGAGCAACTCATAGTTTTCCAAGCGCTCTTTTGTGATTTCAAAAGCAAATCCGGTCGAAGTCACCCCACGGATTGTTTTAATCTGTGGCGCAGCTTCTTTATTTTTCTTTTTGCGATTTTGTTTTGACATAGTTAAGCTCCTTTGATGTATTCATAGTGTGTGTCATCAGTAGCGTTAGGAAAGGCAGTGACTGTCGTACCATATCCAAGAACACTTCCATCGTTATAAGTGATTTCATCGATGGCAGTTACCTTTCCTGAAGGGATAACAATACGTTTAAGTACACCACCTTTTAGAACTGTTTCGATTACAAGGCAATGATGTGGCAATTCTTTTGAATTTGCCTTAATGGTAATTCCTGATGACAAGTCCCCAGATACATTATCTGATCCATAAACTTCCTTCAAAACTTCCACATTCAATGCTTCAATCAGCATATATTTGAATGTGTCTGTCTTTTCCTTTTGAACTGAACTTACAACGACACCACCCCATGCCTTAATATTTTCTGACTCAGGGGAGTTGCTATTAGTCATACCATCTTCTGAAATATAACCTAGTGCTTTAAACGCATCATCTAATTTTGTAGTTGCATCAGTTGGCAGTGTTGTTCCAAGAGGTGCAGAATAAACCGCACCTCCGATTTTAGGTTTTGCAGTCGTTACATTTGCTTCTGTAGCCATTTAATTTCTCCTTTTTAAAAATAATTAATATCAAATACGGCTTGATATCGATATTGTTTTGTTTCAGTGTCCGTAAAATTGTAATCACTGTTCAGGTGGACACCACAGATTGAATCTAACTCAATCAATCCTTTCACAGCACTTTTCACTTTCACATTAAGCTCTGCAGCCTTCTGCATAGTTGGGCCATAACTTTGAAAAGCAAAGGTCGCACTACCAGAATGATTTCGCTCCTTCCCACCTGTCTTTTGAATAATGACAAAGCTATCGGGAGCTTCAGCTTCATGCTCAAAAAATGACGGTACATCTAAATGACCGTCAAGATATTTCTTGATAATAATTTCAATCATCTAATGCACCGCCTTCAATAAAGTGTTATTTTTCAAATTATCCCTCTTCGCTTTTCGCGTAGCTGGATAAATCATAGCATTGGCTCTTGTCTTACCAACGTGGCTATCTTGTTCATATCCAGGACCACATCTTTTTTTAATGACCGTTGCTTCTTTGTTCAAGATATCTTGAATCTCTTTTGATTTCAAAAGAGCTCCTACACCCGCACCGATAAGCTTGATTTTGGTATTACTCATAAGTTTCAACCATCACTTTCTTATTCCAATCAAGTGGTATCATAGCTTCGATACCCTCTAAAGGAATACCAATTGTACGCCATTTACGACCAAAGAATATGACTGTTTTTTCTTTCCAGTCGTGCTGGTCTCCTTTTGGAATAGCTAAAGTATATTCAGCTTTTTTTCCTGTTAAGTTCACTTGTGTGGTAACATCATCTGTCGATGACGGTACTACTAGTACATTTTCCACTTGGATTTCAGTTTCACGATAGATAGGATGACCGAAGTCATCCTTTCCATCTTCAATCGTATCCAATAATGTTATTGTAATTCCTTTAATCCGTCCCATAAATATCAATCACCCCATATCTTTGCTTTTTAAGCCCAAGACGTTTTAATTCTGAGTCTTTGATAAATAGGCCACCGCCAGGAACTAGAAAAGAACCACTCACAGAGTATCCTAAAGCACTCTCAGCAAATTGAGTCATTGGTTCTTGCTCTGTTGAAGTCATTAATGTACGAGCGACAACATCGACTGTTACGGATTTTACAACACTGGCATAAGATGAATCTTCACTAACTAAAATATCTAAATCTTTGCCAATTTTCCTAGCTTCAACTCTAAGAGAATGAGAAACAACTTCCAACAGTGCTTCAGCTCGTTTTTCCTCATCGAATTTTAACGTTCGCCACAATTTTTTAAGATCGTCTACTGTTGCAAAGTTTTCCATTTCTACCTCCAGCCAAGCGACTACTGAGCTTCAGAGTCAGCTTGTTCAATAAGCGAAATCAATTCAGATTTTGTGGCGCGGTTATCATAAGTAATACCTTTTTCATCAAGGATTTCTTTCAACGCTGCGTTAGTCAATGAATCCAAGGGCTTGTATTCTTCAATCGAAACCCAATCACCTCCACTAATTGCATTTTCAGTAACGATAGTAGTTCCTGTTTTTACATTAATGTATTCCATATACTACCCCGCTTTCACAACACGAGCAAAGCTATTTTTGTCCAAAATTCCCCATCCAAGATAGATTTCTGCACGAAGATAGACTTGGTTATAACCTTTCAAGTCTTTTCCAGAATTGTCTGGATCACCATATCGAATGACTTCGAGTGGAATCTGCTTAGCATATCCCCATTTAACCATGTTAGCAAAGTCACCAATAATAGCAACATCCTTATTGGTTCCAACATTAAGACCAACTGTAGTATTCACATCTACAGGTAGACCATTAATGGCACCTGGATTTGCTCCCCATGCCAATTCAGGGTATAGGCGTTCATTAGCTGCGTTCTTCATGCTAGCTAGTGCACTTGCAAATGTAGTATCAATAGCCATACCGCTAACGATATTGTCAGCTCCCTGAATCATTTTAACTGCATCTTCAACATTAGTATCTGGATCGCTTGTTGTAAAGTTCACTGTCTGAGTGACCACTTTATCAAAGCAGTTATCCCCAATAACAGTGGATTCTTGTTTAGTACGTGGATTTACGCCATGGAAGGACATGATATCAATACCACGAGCTACTTTATTAGCAAACCCTTCATTGAATGACTTCAAAATATCGATTTTAGCTTCTTCTGAAGCATAAATAAATTCATCCGATACACGAGCGCCATACTCAATTTTAATAGGCACAATAGTTACAGGTTCTAAACTTGCACCACCATGCGTTTTCTTCCCATTTTCTGCAACAATATCTACATCAGAATCCAATGTAAATGTGAATTCCTTTAATCCATTAAACGGAATCGCTTGTTGATTAGACAATTTAGCCAGTGAGCTGTGACCCTTAACTTTGTTGATGAGGTCGGTTACAAGCATTGGGTCAAATAGTTTTCCTTTTGATAGTTGATCTGTCATATATTATTACTCCTTTATTCTTCAAAAACTAAACCTTGTACTAGGTTTTTATACAGTGTATTTTCTGTTTTTTCTAAAACAGGCTCCGAATCTCTAATAGGCGCAACTGGTTGAGATTTTTTAATATACCCAGCCAAGCGCTCCGCATCTGCTTTGAAGCTCTCTTCATCAGTTCCCTGCAAACGATCTGCAAGGTCGTAAGGCAGTCCATGTTGCAAAGCGATCCGAGTTCGCAGACTCGCCGTCTCATAACCAGCGATTTGATGCCGCAAACCTTCGAGTTGATTATCAGCATCTGCCTTACTTTGATTAGTAGCTTCGATCGTTGACTTCAAGCCAACATTTTCTGTTTCCAACTCTTCAACACGAGATTTGAGCTGGTCATAGTCGCTATACTTCGCTTTCTCGCGAGATAAACGCTCCTTAATAGCAGCATCAAATTCTTCTTGTGTAGTGATTGGTTTAAATTCTGACATTCTCATGTCTCCTTTCTCCTGCTTCCCCGGCAGTTCGGTAATTTTTTGGCATCAAAAAAAGCAGTCACCTGACCGCTTATTTTAATAACTGATTTTTTGCTTTTTCTTAGGCTTAGTCGTAGCACAAGCCCAGTGCGCAAGCAAAGCACTATCCATCAAAGAAATATCCATGTCGTCAAAGTGCGATCGATAACCAAAGCCACCATTTGAACCAATATTCCGCTTATCGCAGTTAGTAGCTACTTTTGATAGCGATGGCTGGCCAGCGTGACAGATGGTTTTCTGGTAGATTCCCTGTTCCCAAAGAGCGTTGGCCACGATGATTTCTTTCACCGTCGGAAGAATCACATTCTTGATTCTGTAGTCCTTCAACTCTTCGTCCAGGATCTTTTGACCACTTGCGCCATCAATGACAATCTGAGCCACATCAGCTTGACGCAAGAAAGCAACCATCCACTCATTCCCATTACGAACGGATTGACAATCGACGGTTTCCACAAAGAAACGGCCATCCTTGGTCCGTGCAGCAATACTCATCGCTACATTCGTTCCATCTTGGCCATACTTAATACCAACAGATAGCTTCCCAGATAACTCTGGGACATCATCCACCTTAAGTTCATTCCACTCAGTTTCAGAAATAGCAGATTTCTGATTGTATGTTGGCCAGAAGCCCAAACGCTGGATATTATGGTCCAACTTATCCTCACCAAGCTCTGCTTCAATCTTACGCTCATTTAAGTGGTAACCCATAGATGGATTTGAATTGTACCAGGCTTCCACATCGTCAATCTCCTTTTCATCAGAAACCGACCACTCGGCCCAACCAGAATACTTCCCTTTACCAAATAAACATGTCTCACGATACTTAGTAAAGACAGTACCACTTGATACTGGTGTCGGAGGTGTTCCACACATAATTGTGATAGGATTCTCACTATCTGTTACCGTGTACTTCAAGGCAGATTCTTGCTCTGTCGTGTACTCTTGAGCCTCGTCAATGATCAGCATATCAAAACCTTCACCAAGACCACCATTTGAGGTTCTGGTACGGAATTGAACAACACCACCTGTTGAATAAAGTTCAATCCTTTCTTGCCCCTTAGCTCGAATGGAATTAAAATCCTCACCATCTACATACCCCATTTTCTCAAGGTATCGTTTAACCTTCTCAAAAGAGGCATGAGAGGTAGAAATTCTGTGAGCAGTATGTAGGATATTTAATCCTTTATGCAACCCCCAAATTTCAAAAATATAGAGGATTTCTGATTTACCATTACGACGTGGAATTGAATAGCCAAACTTCTGATGCACCCAAAGTCCGTTTTTATCAATGGCCATCATCGGTAACAAAAGATTTTTCTGCCAGGCATAACAAGAAAGACCTGTCCGTTCGTAAAGTTCAATCGCTTCCTTAGCTCTTGAATTTTTCTTGACGTATTTTAAAATCACCGATTGAGTAGGATTCTGATTGCCAAGTTTCTTCTTCCTCGCCATTCTAATTTCCTTTCAATCGTCATCGCATGATAACCCTATCGCTGGGAGATATCGGATCACCTCCTAAACTAAAGCACAATAAAAGCACCCTTTCGAGTGCTTATATTAGGCTACTTCTGCTAATAGTTTTTCCATGAAATAGACTTGACCTTTTCCAGTAATTTTTGTAGTTTTACTGATGCGAATCGTTCCATTAGGTTCATGGTGTGTTCGTTCTTTAATTTCGAACAATCCCCTATCCATACTACGCTGAGTTGGCATATTCCAAGAGTCCCCTTTTCGGTTAATTAGAAATCCATTTTCACGTAGCCAAATGAACAAACGATTCTGACCAATTTCCAGACCATTCTGACGGAGCAACTTAGCAAAATCTCCAATCAGAATAGAAGTCTGACTAGCTGACACGGCATTAGCGAAGAGAACTTTTGGCTTGTCTGCTTCCATCTGCGCTTCCAGTTTATGGATTTTATTATCCGCAATCTTCAAAGCACGAGCCATAATCTTTTCAGGACTATTGAAGTCTTTCTCAACTTGTATGAAATACTGACGGACTTCTTTTCCTTTGTCAGTTCGTTGAATCATGGCAATTTCCTTAGCCATGTCTAGTTTAATAATGTGGTCTACTTTGTTGTGTCCACCTCGACCTGTTTGGTTTCCAAAATTGGAAAGCAAAACATAATCTTCATTTTCTGTAAAACCGTATTCGGTCATTCTATCAAACCATGTTGTATAGTTTGAATTAACTCCCAATGCTTCGTGTAATTGACGACCAGATACAACTGGTTCTTGGTTATCATTTAAGTTTACAGTAATAAGTTGATTCATTTTATTTCTCCTTTTAATCCATTATTAATTTTTTGAGTATGTTCTTCGATTAAGCAGTCCATACGATGTAGGATCAGATTCAGTAAGGCAAAGTGCTGACCATGATTTGAAATCAAATCATAATAAGAATGATAATCCTCAAAATTAGGTTTCTTGGCTAACCATTCATGCAATATATCCAAGCTTTCTCTAATCTCAGCAGTATAGTTTACTAATTCTTCATAGCTATCTAAAAGTTCATTTTTTGCCATAATAAAAACTCCTTTGAGTATGACAAAGAAGCTCTTTTCTGATATAATGATTTCAGAAAGAGTTTCTTTCGAGCGATAGCTTAGAACCACAGATTGGCGTTTGGGGGTTCTAGGCTATTTTTTTATTTCGTTGTAGACCTTTTCTAGTCCTAGCATTAGAATTTCCGTCTTCGTCTTTCCTGTTTGTTCAGCACAATACTCTAACATTGCTACTTCTTCATCAGTCATACGAAGTCTTGTATTATTTCTGCGAGGATTTTCACTTTTCGGTCTTCCGACTTTTGCTACCATGTCATCACCTCTTTTCTTGGTAACACAATTATTATATAACCGTGTTACCAAAAAGTCAAGAGGTTTTTTGAAAAAAATTAAAAATAAGAAAAGCACCTAACTTCAACTCTAGTTAAGTGCTTTTATTTAATCGGTTCTCCCTTAGCAAAAGCTTCTTTAGCCTCCGCAAGTGTCATTTTATTTGGACCGCCATCGGTATTTATAATACCTGTATTTTGCCAATGACAGACGTCACAGATATCATAGTCCATAACTTCAGTTCCACAAACAGGGCAATGAAGCCATAGATAACCATCAATCTCCCATGTCTTTTTTGAATTCTCCATCATAGTACTCCTTTCCTAAGTCTGGTTTAAACATCGTATTTATTTTATGTACTTTAGGATTTCCTAAAACATATACGTTGTTCTCAACATCATAACGAACTCGTCTATGTTCCGTCTGATAACCTAATATCTTGTCCGATGTCTGTTTTGATAACAAATCAGACGCCATTTTTTGGTATTCTTCAATGGTTATATCGCCAAATTCTTTTCCATGATCTTTGAAATGACCATTTAAAGATTTTTCAGTAGGGAACTTTGCTTTAGTCCATTTTATACGGTCTTTTAGTTCCTTGTATCCCTTAACATCATTATACTTCAAATCCTGAAATTTTGCCAGTGAAATAGGAGCGTTTTTAACTCCTAAAACATCAACTATTGTCTTATACTCCTGAATGTCTGCTTTGCGATTGTTATCACGCACATCAATATTTATTCTCTTACGATTTTCTAATTCATCAGAACTCTCATTTCTGATTTTTTTAGTCCAAGAATTTTGAACCTTACCATTTTTAGGATGATAGTCAATTACACAAGTGCAATGCTGATGCCTTCTGTAGAAATTATTTGGCTCTTCACCGTATATATAATTTCCTACCAAGCTATCACACCATTTGCAACAACGTCTAGTAGAGTGTCTACTGATCGTCGGTACCAATCCAGTTTTAGCATGAAACTCCGCATTCTTCCTGATTGTATCATCGATAATGGACTGAGTGAAATTCACAATAGGTTCACCGAGCAACCAACTGACATCCTCAAAATTCTCCTCAGACGAAAAGCGATTGACAATACCAGCGATTCGATCCTGATTCAATTCAGGAACTTGCACTTTGAGACCGATTTTTGCTTCATCATTCAAATTTTTCTGAACATCGCTAGCATAACCACTTACAAGCTCGTGATTTCGCCCTAGCACGTCCGTCAGCAAACGTTGAGCGATATTGTAATACATTTTACCGTCTGGTAGTTTGTCGGCGCTCAGAGACGCTCCTAGAGCCTTAGAGAGAATTTCACCAATTTCAATCGCAAACTCATTTGCAGTTTTGTAAGTAGCTTTTTTTCCTTTTAATGCAGCAAAAGCATTTCTGATAATCTCGCTCTTACCAAAATCCCTCTCAAACCTCTCCTGAACATCTTTCAAGATACCAGGTAAAACATCATTCTCCATTTGAACCACCCTCGCTTACCACTGGCTTAGCAGACATATCTCCAGCGATACCTGTAAGGTCTCGAATGGTTTCTGCGTTGATGTAACCAGGTAAAGCCTGATTTAGTTTGACAACACCATCACCAATCATAGTCATGGTATTCGCATCAGCTTCAAATAATGGCTCCCATTTGACTGTAGTTCTGACAAATTGGCTTCTGCTATAACGAAACTCATCACGCAAACACGCTGCAACATAAGCCACATTAAGTAAACCTGCTCCTAGTGAGCGCTGAGCCTTTCTACCTGCGAGACGAAGATTTTCGTGACTAGCCTTGATTGCTTCCACAGATGATGGATTGTCAGACACAAAGCCCAAATCATCCAAAGTCAAGCCCATTTCACCAGCAAATCCAGCAGCGGCTGTTCTCAGTTGTTCAGTAAACGGTGACATGCTAGCTGTAGTAAACTGTCCAACGCTCGGCTTCTCACCTTTATCGCTTGAAGAAATCGTCAACAAGCTTGATACAGTAGCTTTCCATTTCTCCATAGGTTCCGCATCAGGATCAAGCCCAAGAATGTATTTTTGTGGCCATGAGTAGAACTCAGCAGTAATATCCGCCCGTTCCAAAGTACGCTTAGCGTATTTCTGATAATACATACCAGCTCTGGTGATACGAGACCGACCAAAAGGACGAACCGCATCAGGACGATGTATAACAGGAACCAGCAGAGGAATACCAGCTTCATTCACAACCGAGTATGGTCTACCATCTTTCGGAATAAAATGAGTAGCATTAGGTTCAAAGTATGCTTCAAGCGTTGGACGATTGTAATCATCACGAGCCAACACCGCATAACCTTCCACAAGCAACCCAGTAATAGGATCAATGACACCAGTTGCATTGCTTGATTCAATGACTTGCAACCTCACCTCATCATCTTCACCCTTCGAAATGTAGACGAAACTACACGAACCAATCAAAGCAGATAAAATAGCACTATCAAAAAAAATATCAGGATTGTTCCGATTGAAGATTTCCATAACATTAAAATCATCATTAGCAAATTTCCTGAAAATCAAACGATCTGCAAGACTATCAACACCCTTTGCAGCCCAACCAAGAACTGCTTTATACTTTGCTCTAATATGAACAGGAATTGTAATCCCTGTCGGCGCTTCATGATGTTGCATTGCATAATGTTTATACCTCAGATTTACTCTACTCTGATAGAGATTCAACTTTTTCCTGAGATACTCAATCCCTCTTAATTCCAAACCGTTCTCCTTTCTTTGTGATGATTTGGCGCGAGAAAAAATGTACAGTGACGGCGTGAAGCTCGCGAGCGCCTAGTGGGAGGGGGATACCCCCCTATCCTTAACTAGGACTTTCCTCATACATTTACATTACATTTTTCTAAAAATCTAGTATGCTGTTAATTTATATCTTTCTTAAAAAAATAATTTTATATTTTTTTTATTTTATTTTATTAAGATTTATATTTTGTCCAATCTCTCGATTGTGGCAAGTTCCTGTTGCCAACAACAGTTGTACTTGTTGTTTTATCATCAGCATAAAGCTTGTCAGACTTCTGTCTATTGCACTGCCAGTGCGCGAGCTGTAGGTTATTGATATCTGATGGATGACCGTTCCGATTAATTGGAATGATATGGTCAATGACTGGTGACAAAGGATGTGGATACTTCAATGACTTGTCTACTGGTAGTCCACAAATCCCACAAGTATTTCTTGTCTTAAGAATAATCTTTTTATTCTTTTCAAAGGCGACTCGGTGAGGACCACTCCGGTCTGGTCTTTCTTGGGGGGTATTCATTTAGGGAGGGTCCTTTCTTTTTAGTGAGTGCGGGGTGGAATTCTATGATGTAGGAGGGGGTGTTTTTTTAATCTAGGAGGGGGGTGTTTTTTAATCTCTGGCACCCTCGTATATTTAACATATCTTATATTCTGTTAAATAAAATTAAACAACTTTAAAATCAAGAGTACCAAGGCTTTCACTATGTTTTTCTAAAAACTAATTTACATTTTCTCATTATGTAAAATAGATGGGTTATTTAGTAGTCAAATGATAGTATGCTTTCATCCAATTCGTCCTGACTATAACCGATATAACCGAGCGTTATATCTGGTGTAGAGTGGTTAAAAATCTTTTGCAGAATAGCTACATTCCCATTCTTTTTATAATGATGATAACCAAATGTCTTCCTCATTGAATGAGTTCCTATATGATTCAAACCTACATACTTAGCTGCGTCTTGCAGTATTTGATAGACCGCTACTCTTCCAATGTGTGTAATACGAACACCATCTGTTCTCTTTTTCTTTTTACTTGGAAAGAGATAGTCGTACTCTGCTAACTGATTATCTTTAATGTATCGATTGATTTCTTTTCTGAGAGGCGGACTGATTGGAAAATACCTTATCTTACCAGTCTTCTTCTCTTTTAGTTCAATCCTATCAGCAATTACTTGCTTGACTTGAAGAGGTACTATGTCGCTCACTCTTAAACCAGAGTAGATTCCAAACATGAATAAAACATAGTTTCTATCACTTTTATTTTTCAAGTAATCTTTGATTCGTTCGATATCATCTAGATCACGAATTGGTTCTACTTTCTTCATGTACCTCTCCTTCCTACATAAAAAGCCACTGGTCGTGGCATTGAATATGACAGTAGCTGGAATTGAACCAGCTGGTCTAGCAGTAAAACGCACGCTTGGTAAAAGTTTCAAGGAGACCCAAACAACCTGCTAACCTGTCCTTACTGTCTAAGAGGCCGGAACCTCTGTATTTTTAGGAGTCCTCATGACTGTTCGTTGTCAATCATTGGATAATACTATTTTAGCACCTTTTTCCGTTCCAATTCTCCCAAGATTTTCCCAGATTTTTCCCAAGATTTTCCCAGAAATCACTTGTAAACCAGAAGGTTGCTGGCTTGATAGGACTCCGCAAACTCTAATAGAGCTTTGTTTAATATCCGATAATACTCACTAGATGAGTAGCCTAGTTCTGAGTAGATGCTATAGTCTTCCCTCCTTTTCTTCCTGCAATATCGTTCAACAAGAATACGTGTGTATTCCAAATCTGAAAGATTATTAATCGCTTTAGCAATTAGTTCTAGGTCCTGCTGAGCTGATACCCTACGCACGACCATGCTTTCTACCTGCTTGCTTGTCTTACCACTTGATGGCCTTGGTTCAAGCGAGTAAGATATTGTTATTTTTGGAGCGTATTCTTCTCCAGCAATCCGTCTCAGACGACTGTATTTTTTAAGGACTTTGATAGCTTCCTTTCTTGTCTTCTTTTCATCGATGATATCCAATAATTCTATTTGCACACGAACTCCTCCTCATGATATAATAGTCTTAATGATTTTGTTGTTTGAGGGTCAGCCGTGTGCTGGCTCTTTTTTTATATCTAAATCCCAAAGAAAGTACAGATATCTTCCGCTTCACATTCGGAAATTTCCAAACCTCTCTCCCAATAACTTATGATTGTTGAAGAATACCCTAAATACTTTGCTAATTCTGTACGAGTAAGTCCTTGTTCCAAACGTTTTTCTTTCAAAAGCGCATTAAGATTTCCAATCTCACACTTCTTGAACAATACATCTTTATCCAATCCTAACTCTTTTGACAGACGTTCTTTCTGACGATCGCTTGGTATTAGACCTCTTTCCCAATTTGAAAATGCCCTTGGACTAATACCAAATCTCTTTGAAGCTTTTGTTAGAGATAGACCCTTACCAATTCGCCACAATCTAATTTGTTCTGAGAAAAATTTCCTATTCTCCATACTCCATCTCCTCAATCAGCCAGTCAAGGTTCTTTCTAGCTTTCTTCAGGTCTTCAAGACCGTTTTTCTTCTGGAATCGCAGTTGATACTTCAAGGCATTCCCAAGATAGAAGCCTTTCAGCTGTTCTGGTGTCATGAAATTTCTTAAAGCATCGATAGATTCCATGCCATAACGACCTTGGTAATGACTTGGTTTATTTACGTTGTCAATTATTTCTGGGTTCATTTGATAGCCTCCAAAAGTTCTAAGATTATTCGGTTCCATTCTTCAACTGGCATTTCTCTAAAATCAAACTGAGACATCATTTCAGCTCTTTTGAATAATGCCCTCTTAAAGAATGAAGTTTTTTTGGAAAAAACCATATCATCTGTTTTAAACTCAGTCGTGATTTTCTTTCCATAACCCTCTATCTCTACATGGACTCTTGTTTTTCTATAGAGAGGTAGAGGCTCCGCCCAAACACATCCTTTCAAGTCTGATTCATCGACTTTTTTAAGCATTAACGATATCTTCTTAGCTTCACTCTCTTTTTTAGCTCCACTGAAAGGGTATCTTTTCGGTTTCATTCCTTCTCCTCCAAAAGCTCTCTGTTTTCGTAGATGTTACCTAAGACTTCAACTGCAACACCAAAATCTTTAGCAAATAAGTCAAGATACTCAATATCTACTGTTTCAGCAAAATAATTTCTTTTTTCACCCACTTCTACATAAAACCCAAGTAAATTATCCCTTTTGATAACTAAATTATCAGTATATGTTGAAATCACATCCCCCTCAAAGATTTCCTTACCATTCTTGTCTTTGAGTCCTGTTGATTGCATGAGGTGAATGTCATTATTTACTATCCAGTCACCAGCAACTGAATCCTCATCAATAATCCAGATATTGCCATCACCGACCATCACTTCGTCTGGTTGGTACATACGACTTAACGTGCCACTATCATACGCTCTAAATTTTGGAATCATCTGGCAAATCCTCCTCTTTGACAAACGAACCGTCAATCCAACGGCCTTTGCGGTCTTTAATTTCTTGGTAAGCCAGTTCAAAACATTCATCAAAATCATATCCAAGGGCATTGCTTAGCGATTTTAACCAATAAATTGAACGAGTTAAATCGATTATATATAACTCTTTATTTTTAAATCCATCAGATAACTGAATATTGCTGATTGACCTGTTCAAAAAGACCAGACATTCTATAACATAGTGTTCGTCGCTAAAAACTTCATTAAAAATCTCCTGCACATCAGCTTTAACCATCAAGGCCAGACCAACAATCACAACTGCACAATCTCCGATACTATCCTTTGTCAGTTGCTCATTCTTTTTGAGATAGCCAGCACAGAGTTCACCGAACTCTTCGCTTAGTTTTAGTGACTGCTTGTCCAGCCGTCCACCGTTTTCAAGATCACGGTCTATAAACCATTGTTTTACATTTTCTAGTGTGTTCATGATAACTCCTATCTATTTGTTATATAAGGTTACATTACTTGAGTGAGTGTAATATACCTCTCCATTTTCAAAAGTAACGCGAATACTATCTTGCTGGTCATATTTTGCCCATTCCTTGACTTTGCCTTCGATAATTTGCCCATCAACTAGTTTTACTTTTGCATATTTGAAAGTAAAGATTGTTCCTAAAATATCCTTATTCCCACACCCTACAAGACTAATAAAAGACAAACTGATTAAAATTGTAGTAACTAATTTTTTCTTCATATTTTTACCTCATCCCCAACTTTCACTTTATCATACACATCCTTCGTAACCACGAACACACCGTAGTCACGAATAGTCACCGTGTATAACTTCCCATGTCGTCCTTTCTCGACGACCTTACCAAATATCTCAGCGCCTTGATTGTCAGCTTTATAGACAATCATCGGCTTCTTCTCTTCCAAATCTCGAATCCTGTTCATCTGCCAGATGTTTAGTCCAGCAGATAGAAGAATCCAGATTGCGATAAATCGTTTCATTCTGTAATCTCCTTATAAAGTAAAGTCATATCAAAACCACTCTCGATAAATCTGTATGTGAGTTCTTTGTTAATTCCATTTCCTAAGCAATGATAAACCACATTTACATTAATACTTAACCCTAAATATTTTTCCAAGCGTGTTCTATTAACTACATAGAAATCAATATTTCGCTTCTGTTGTTGATAAGGCATAGCTTTGGCAATATCTCTAGTGCAATACATCAAGACATTTGAAATGACATCATTCTTTGTCAAACAATCTCTTAAAGAAAAGTATGTGTTTGTTTTTGGGATGAGAATGAATTCTAATTGTCTGTTTATAAATGAGTCGGGAAAATAACTCATAAGCTTTTCCAATTCTTCAAAGACTTCATTATTCATCACTCCACCTCCTCAATCTCAATACCTGGGCAATCGAACACCCAGCCGAAGCCAGCTTCTTCGAGTTCTTTTCGGGTGTGTGCTGAACGAAATTTTTTATCTAGTTTTATATCCGCTAACGTCCAAGCGTCAAAGCGTTTAATAAAGGTTAAGTAACTATATGATGATTCAATCCATTTAAACCTTACATAGTACTTCTTCTCTTTCTCGACCTCGTAGCCGTCAAGCCAAGCTCGGGCGAAGAGGTCTCTGTTGGATTTCTTTTGATACCATTCTGTAAATTCCTGGCTTCCATTGCTCCAAGCATAATGCAACGCATCCTCTAGTTCTGGACTATGTTCTCTTGCACCCTCAATCACATCATCCACAAACTGCGGAACTTTGACTTTTTCTGGTTCGTCTAGTTGTTTGATCGCATCGATGATTCTATCTACATCAATACAATTGATAAATCTACTTTTATTTTCTTTTAATACGTTACAAAAATAAATCAATTCCTGCTTGTTCATCTTCCAACTCCTTTATTCTCTTCTTCCAGTTTTTCACTTTCTTTTTAAGCAAGTCACGTTCCTCAGACCTGCTAAAAGCAAGCGATTTGACACACGGCTCAGATAGTTCAACTATCCTTGCCTCCGTCTGATCTATCGTCCGTTTCAGTCCGTCAATGACTGTCTGTTTGCTGTATTCCATGTTTTATCCTGTTTATAAAAATCCAGCTCTTGCCCCTCATGACTCAAAGACACAAGAGCTAGCAAATTCTTTATACGTCATTCGTCCAAGTCTGACGCATATTCTAGCTCGCTTTTAACGTGGTTCGCGGCACGTTGATTTTGTTGCTAAGTAATAGCAATCTACCGCACCATAATCAAAACGTACATCGTCTTTTCCGATATATTTCTTGAATTTTGGTCTGGTGATACCTGAGAAAGCCCGTTGATGGTCTTTCATCCGTTCGATAAGTTCATCGACATTGTCAAACCTCCCAAGGAAAAACTTGCAGTGCCCGTTGTAGACGAAGTAGAGATTTAACATCAATACCTCCTATCCTTCATCCCAGACGGATACACAAAGCACTTTCCAGTTGCTCCCTCGAAAATTCTACTTGATAAAGCACCGTTCCCAAAATCATCCGAGTAAAGCTCCCTAATTTCTTCACTAGACAGATTCGTGTTGATAATCGTATTCGTCCGATTATCCAGGATCTTGAATAATATCTGATGTGCCCACTCGTTCCGCTTCGTGTCAGCCTTACGACTCTCTTTCCCAAGGTCATCCAAGAAAAGAAAATCAACCTCAGACAATAGCTTGACCATCTTAGCTTCTGAAAATCCATTGTCAAACTCAAAACTTTCACGAATCTTATCAAACAGAGTCACAACTGAAACGAATAGCACACTTTTCGGTTCATCATAAGACTTAAATTGCTCATTGAGAAACCGAGCCAAGCCATAGGTTAGATGACTCTTACCAACACCAGACGGGCCAGTGATGATAGCATTCCCAGTCTCACCCTTGGCATAGTAGCGTTCCAACCGCTTCACGAAATTCATAGCCTTTTCATCAATATCAACCTGAATCTCATAGTCATGTAGCGACTTGCTGGCAAGCTTACTTGAAACAATACTGTCACGAGCAAAGACCTCGTAAGTATCCGATAGTTTACTTTTTACCTCGGATTCCATATTTAGTTGCTTTTCAAATCGTCGGATATTCTCTTTCTCGCACTCAGGACATTGACTGATTTCCTCAACCTTGCCCTTGATAGGAATCTTAACAGACCAAAGATTGCATCCATGGATTTCACAGATATCATCAAGAACTGTTCTAGTTCTAAATTGTTTAAACTGTTTCATCTAAAATCCTAGCCTTTCGTCTGTTTTCTTTTCACGTTTAGCGACATTTCCTTGATTTAAATAACCATCGAACTTCGTTCCAAAAAGAGTTTCTGGTCTGAGGTATTTGACATATTCAGTTCCATGCCAATTTTTAACCATGTTATCAATTACTTGTTTAAAATCATCTAGTTGATAACCTTCTGACCATCTTGCTTTAATTAAAGCTTTATTTTTTTGGATAGTGGCTCTATAATTCTTTCCGGTTCTTAAGTTTAGGTAATCAATAATTTCTTTATAAGGGATATTATCTATACTATCCTTACCTATACTATCCTTACCTATACTATCCTTACCTATACTATGCGGACATTTGTCTGTCACTTGTCCGTCAACTGTCTGACATTCTTCTTTTATCTCTAAAACTACCTTTCCAGGCTCAACCAATCTACTTCCATCAACTTCCAATCCGAGTTGTTGAATAGCTAAATCTCTGTGTATACTAGGTTTGTGCCTATCTGGTCTGATTTTATTTTGTTCATTAAAATCCGTAATGAAATAGACCATATCTTGATTAAGAGGCTTTATAAACTGCTTAATGACCAACAAACCTAAACTGTCTTCACTAGCACCAATCATTCTAACAACAGGAAATGCTTCAACTATGCCATCATCATCTGAATTGATTACTAAATGAACGTATAGTGCTTGAGTTTCAAGCGGTAGCCTTAAAAATTTTTGTGTTTGCATTATGGTCTTGCTGACCATTCTTCTTTCTGCCATCTACTCCTCCACACTAGAAAATTTTGTGTATTCTTTGTGAAAATACAACTTCACTGTTCCAAGACTACCATGCCGATTCTTTTCCAAGATTAGCTCGGTCACATTATTCGCTTCTTGACTGTCAGCTTGCTCTTTCTGGTAGTAGGCATCACGATACAAGAAAGCGACAATATCTGCATCTTGCTCAATAGAGCCAGACTCTCGCAAATCTGCCAGCATCGGGCGCTTATCTTGTCTCTGCTCAACCGCTCGGCTTAACTGTGACAGGGCAATGACGGGTACTTTCAAATCCTTTGCTAGTATCTTCAATTCCCTTGAAATTTCAGAAACAATCTGCTGACGATTCTCACCTTTTGAACCAGTGATTAACTGCAAGTAGTCAATGATGATAATGCCTAGACCACCCATTTCTTGAGACAATTTCCTAGCTTTTGACCGTATCTCTGAAATCCGAATACCAGCAGTATCATCCACGAAAATAGGCGTATCATAGAGATTGCTTTGCGCCTGTACAAGCCTTTTCCACTCATCAGTGCTAAGATTCCCAGTCTTCAGATGATAACCTGGAACCATCCCCTCAGATGCCACTATGCGCTCAATCAATTCTTCTGCTCCCATTTCGAGCGAAAAGATAACAGCAGGTTTATGTTCCTGTACAGCCACATGCTTTGCAATGTTCAAAGCTAGCGCCGTCTTACCCATGGCAGGTCGCGCAGCAAGGATGATAAGATTCCCGTCATGAAGGCCTGTTGTAATCTTATCTAGCCCTACAAAGCCAGTTGATAGACCAGTCACGAATCCATCTGTCTGTGAGCGAGTCTCGACTATCTGCATATGTGTATCTAGGATATCAGCCACATTACGGAATTCTGTACCTGTATTCTGATTGCTGATGTCAAGCAGTGACTTTTCAGTCTTTGAGATGATGTCACTGATTGATACATCGCCTTGATAAGCACTAGAGAGTGAGTCCGACAAATCAGCAATTACTCTTCTTAGAGTTGACTTCTCTTTTACTAACTTTGCATAATGCTCCACGTTTTTGGAAGTTGGTGTGGAGTTCACTAATTCGACAACATAATTTATGCCACCAATTTCTTTAATCTGCCCTTGATCGGTAAGAGCTGACACCATAGTGGTGGTATCGATTGGCTCCCCTTTTTTAAAGAGAGACAACATGGTCTTAAATACAATCTTGTTAGCTGGTTTATAAAAATCATCAGGAATCAATTCATCTGCCAATGAAATGATTGTGTCAGGTGCGATAAATACCGCTCCCAAAACAGATTGCTCAGCAACTAGATCATGAGGGGGTATTCTAAATTCTTCATTCATGCTCTATTCCCCCAGTATTTTTCTAGGTCAATATTCATGACCGCAGCCAGATTCTTTTGCTCCGTCAAGATTTGTCTACGGTAAGGAGCAAGCCCAGCTTGTCGCTCCTCCTCGCTTCGTGGTAAGTAATATCCATTTGGCTTCATCTTCTTAGCCACGATAGGGTGGTCAAAATTGACACGTAAGCTTTCGATAGTCTCTTCCAGCTTACGCTTCGACAGTCCGGTTTCTAAGCGGATTTCACTCGCTTGAATAGGCAAATCGAAAGTAGCGCAATTCATGATCATGTTTAACACACGTATTTCCATCTCGCTCATGTCACGGCTAACAGTCATGTCTTTGCCCTCCATTTTCTTGGATTCTGACGGAAATCCATGGTCATTTCCTGATAAAGCAAACGCCCATTTTCTTCTAAGAGATTCGTATTTTGACTTCTTAGAAGGTCATTAATTCTTGCTTCTTCCTGGTAGTCCTGAGCGAGCCTGTCATAATCTTCGATGCATTCTCTAAAAACTTGTGGTACGTCCTCAATCGATGAAGGTAGTCCGACAGGTGGCTGGGTATCATAAGTGGATTTCCTATCGCTATTTTTCAAGTTTCTTCGAACAATTTCTCTGAAGTCTTCAGCTTCTTCGATGATGATTACTGTTTTTTGTTCAGCTTCTTCTTCGTTTTTAGCTGTTAGCAGCATCAGGATAAAGATCCCAATAAAGATCGTTACTAAGCCAAGTAATTGGCTTGATAAAGTTGGTTCTGTCATTTTTTCATCCTTCTCCTTCTAAATCACTAAGTGCGACTGCACAAAGTTATCCAATTCATTTCTATCAATTCTTTTTGTTCCGTCAATCTTGTATAGATTCAAACCCATTCTTAACCATTTTCTGATGGTGTTAGCACTACAATCAGCATAATTAGCTGCACTTTCGATGGACAGCCATCGTTTTTCTGTTGTTTCATGCTCTAAAAATTCTTTGAATGATTCTTTGACTTGAGTTCTTACTACTGATCGGATACCATTTTCACATTCTTCGCTAAGTATGTTCACAAGAGCCTCCTAATGTGTTATAATTTTATTGGTTATTTTTCTATGCGCCTGATTTCCGTCAGGTGTTTTTTTATCTATAAAACAAGCCACGTCAAGATATCGCCCCACGTTATTGTGTCAACATATAATAATTGTGGATTCATATTATTAGTATAGAGGTTTAATGTTTTTACTAACTCAGTGCCTGTCTTTACAAAGGTGGACTCTTTTCCACCACTATACGGATATCGTTTAGGTCTCATTTTTCTACTCCTCAAATTTTTCCCATGACTCGTTGATTCGCAACTTCTTGTTAATGCGAAGTTTCAAGTCATCACTCCCTTTTCCATCTTTCAGTAACTGTGTGATGGCTGATGGACTAACACCTACAACAATGGCCAAGTCCGTCTGTGACCACCCACGTTTTTCAATTCGCTCTTTTACAAGCTCAATCCATTTAAGATGTTGTTGGCTCATGTGACCTCCTCCTTTTAATTAGTTAAGTTAAAGAGTTAGTAAATTATTTTATAAAAACGCTTGACAACTTTTACACCATAGTGTAAAATGAAAGCATAATTAAAAACCTTGATAAAACCATGTATCTATCAATTTTCTTGCTCGCCAAAGCTATTTATTTTTAGATAAGTTTTAACTCTGTTTTTTACTAACTTATTAACTTACAAAAACCATTTTACACTTTAGTATTATTTTTGTCAATAGAAAATAACACTTTTTTATAAAATATTTTTTGTCATGTTTTAGAAAAGGTAATATGACAATGTTTTCCACACTTGAAAAGATTAAGGAACTTGCCCAAAAACAAGGAATAAGTCTTCAAAAAGTTGCCGAAGATTTAGGCTATAGTATAAATTACCTCTATACTTTAAAAGAAAAGACTCCTAAATCTGACCGCCTACAAGAAATCGCAGACTACTTCAATGTCTCAACTGACTACCTGCTCGGACGAACAGATAACCCTGCTATTGCTAACACAAAAGAACAATTCTTTTTTGAGGGCAAAGAGGTAGATGTTGAAGAGCTCGCCTCTACTGCTATGCGCTTCAATGGTAAACCACTAACTGAAGAAGACAAAAAAGCAATTCAAAACATAATAGAGATTTATCTCAGAAAACAATAATAAAGGTCGGATTGTTTATGACTGAAAAAGAATTTTCTCAAAATCTAGGTATAGATATAGAGATTTTTGAAGATGGTCTATTTCCAGATGAAGCTTTTTACATTCCAGCTCTCAAAACTATGTTTTTGAGCGATTCTATATCTGATGAAAAAAGGGTACAAGTCGCTTTACATGAGATAGGCCATAGAGGTCACACTCCAGAAACTTATCATCTTTTTAGGGAGAAATGTGAGCTGGAAGCAAATCGTAATATGATTCATCACCTCATGAAAGCTGAATTGGATATCGCTGAAGATAAGACCGTATTTAATTACTTGGTCTTTATGGAAAAATATAACCTAAAAACCATCGCTGATGAAACGATGGTCAAGGAAGAATATTTATCATTAGTAAATTAAATATATGTGCAACAACTGATTCACACTAAAAGCTGATAGAGAGGTTTCATTATGAAACAAGAACGCAAAGTTTTAGGCATTTTGGCTATTATTTTTGGAGCGATGGCTCTAATTGGCTCATGGATGCCTATTATCAATAATTTTTCATTCGTTTTGGCTATTTTAGCTCTTATTTTCGGTTTAATTGGTTTTGCAGTAAATCGAAAAAGACCAAAAACACTAGCTATTATTGGGACTGTTTTATCGGTTGTTTCGATTGCTATCGTGCTTGCAACTCAAGCTATGTATGCTACATCGCTTGATAAAGTTGGTAAAGATGTGGAACAAGCAGTTAGTTCAGCAAGTTCTTCAATTGAATCTTCACAAAAAGAAGAAGATGCTAAATTTAACTGGACAAAAGAACAGTTTGATGCGCTAGTGACTGGCGATATCATGAATAACGGTGCAGGCGGTTCTAAATATGACGACATCATAAAAGAGCATGGTGAACCAAGCGATACTAACACAAGTTCAGTGAATGATCATGAAAGCAAAACAATCTCTTACACTTCACTAGGTACTAAATACAAGAGTGTTGTTTTATCGTTTGCAAAACAAGATGACGGCACTTTCTTATTGACTACCAAAGTAGCAACAGGACTTGAATAAAAAAAGACAACAAAAAAAGTCACTTGCTAAAAGTTTGGCGACCCAGGCAAGCGACTAAAGCAAATGGAGATATTTTTAACCAATATCTACTAGCAGGCAAGCAATTAGAAAAGGTTTTGAATATCCATTATAAGAAACAACCATTAAAAAGGTCGTTTTCTTATACCTATTTTATCAAAAAAGTGAGGTAAAATCAATGATTGGAAAATACCAAAAAAACGGAATCACTGCTTACTATTTTAAGGCTTATCACGGATTAGATCCGTTGACTGGCAAGAAGATTCAAACCTTCCGTCGTGGCTTTAAAACAGAACGTGAGGCAAGACTTGCTGAAGCAAAGTGCCTGACTGACTATGAAAAAAAGACATTCAGAGCAAAAAACACCACTACAACCACCTTTCTACAAGTCTATGAGATTTGGAAGGACCATTATAAAAATACTGTTAAAGAGTCAACCTACGTAAGCCAGACTAGCATTGCGGACCGTCATATCTTGCCGATTTTTGGAGATAAAGCTATAAACAAGATTACTATGACCATGTGTCAAACTCAAGTTAATAAGTGGGCAGACGAATACAAAAGATTTTTTGGAATCATCAGCATAGCAAATCAAATCTTTGACTACGCTATTTCAATGGAGTTGATTGAAACGAATCCGATGAGAAAGACACTGAAGCCTAAACGACAAAAAAATAATACAGATGAACTTGAAAAGTTCTACAATAAAGAAGAACTGAAAGAATTTTTCAAAATCGTAAAAGGCTTCGATGATGCTGAAATGCTGACATATTTTAGATTACTAGCTTTTACCGGAATGCGAAAAAATGAAATTAGCGCTCTAAGATGGTCTGATATTGATTTAAAAAAAGGACAGATTACTGTCAATCAAACCTTGGCCAAGGGGGAAGATAATAAACTTATCTTTCAGACTCCAAAGACAAAAAAGAGTGCCCGAACAATTACTCTCGATTCAAAAACAATTAAGGTTTTAAAGGATTGGCACAAGTATAGTACAAAAGGACTTCTTTTTAAAAATGAGAATGGAGAACCTAAGAGTGTTGTCCATGTCAACAATATGTTGAACAGAATCTGGAGAAAGCACCCTGATTTCAAACGAATCACACCACATGGCTTTAGGCATACACACTGCTCACTACTCTTCGAAGCTGGTGCTACTATCAAGGAAGTCCAGGAAAGACTCGGTCATGAGAATATTCAAACCACTATGGACATCTATGCTCATGTCACTCAAAAAGCAAAGGATGAAGTGGCTGACAAGTTCGCTTCTTACATTGGTTTTTAAAATATGGGTATCAGCGTGGGTATCAAAACAAAAAAATAGGCTCTCCGAAAACTCGGAAAGCCTTATTTAATGCTACTTAGAGCGATTATTTTGCGATTGGGTAAACAGAAACTTGTTTCTTATCGCGACCTTTACGTTCAAAGCGTACTACGCCTTCAACTTTAGCGAACAAAGTATCGTCTCCACCACGTCCAACGTTTACACCTGGGTAGATGTGTGTACCACGTTGACGGTAAAGGATTGATCCACCTGTTACAGTTTGTCCGTCAGCTGCTTTAGCTCCAAGACGTTTCGCTTGTGAATCACGTCCGTTTGATGTAGAACCTCCACCTTTTTTGTGGGCGAAAAGTTGCAAGTTGTTAAGAGTCATTTTTAACATAATGTTTTCCTCCGTGTTAGTTTTCTGTGATAACTCTGGTTTGGACGAACTCAGAAGAGTTCTCCGATAAGTTTGCCATACCTAAGAAAAATGATTCAAAGAATAACTGAGTCATTTCTCTCTGGTGTGAAGGAAGATCTTTTGGTATTTCAACCATCAGATAACCACCTTCATCTTCGTTTAATTCTAGGATTGGTTCATAGCCTGCAAATTTCTCAATGGAATTGATAAAGTTAATGGCAAGCGTAGAAACCGATGCACACACGACATCTAAGCCGTATTCGCCACTCTCGGCGTGTCCAGTAATTTCCGCACTCCTCAGCTCGCCATCTTCGGCTCTCTCAAAGACTGCCTGTATCATGTGTTCTCCTTAAAATTAAGCGTTGATTGCGTTGATGACAACTTTTGTATATGGTTGACGGTGACCTTGTTTACGGTGGCTACCTTTTTTAGGTTTGTACTTGTAAGTAACAACTTTCTTTTGTTTTCCTTGTTTTTCAACAGTTCCAACTACAGTAGCTCCAGCAACAAGTGGAGTTCCAACAACAGTGTTTTCACCACCAACAAGAACAACTTCGTTAAAAGTAACTTCTTGACCAGCTTCAACGTTCAATTTTTCAACGTAAACTGCTTGACCAACTTCAACTTTAACTTGTTTTCCGCCAGTTTTGATAATTGCGTATGTGCTCATTATGCACCTCCTATGATTTTTATGGGTTTCCCCGAATATTTGTGAAGACTCGCCTAGCATCGTGGGACGAACCACTTAAAAGAAGAGCTCTAAATATAACAAAGTTTAAATTTGTTATACCACGAGCAACGATGTTCGTGCGGTTGCACAGGAACGTGCATAGTCAACTCTTCAAGTATAGCACATCTCCTATTTTCTTACAAGTAATAACACCTAAAATGAAGCTTTTTCTTTTACTTTTTTCCGCCACTTGGCAAAAAGTGTACTGCACCCCAAAAGTTAGACAGAAAAAATCTAATTTTTGGGGTGTTTTTATTATGAAATTAACTTATGAGGATAAAGTTCAGATCTATAAACTTAGAAAGCAAGGATATAGTATAGAGAAGCTTTCAAATAAATTTGGGATAA